>JACKPT010000004.1 GCA_024233345.1 Verrucomicrobiota bacterium | reverse complement strand
CTTGATCGTTCATCCATTTTTCCCCCTCACGCTCGGCCTCCGTGATGGGAACCCATGGTTTCTTCCGCTGCACATATTCATCCAGTAACTGTGCCTGCATTTCCGGTGCAAGTCGGTCAAGTCGCGATACCGCCTCTTCACGTATAGAAAGGTATGGATCGTTAAGGGCTGTCCGCAACAGCGATGGAAGTTCATTTGATCCAGCCCACAGATCCAGGCCCTTGATTGCCAGCAATCGAAAGACGGCATTTGATCCTGTAGCAAGTGCCATCCATTGGTCCGGTGCCCCATGCGGCAGCCTCCATTCCGTCGCCGGAAGTGGCTGAGGCAGTGGCGTGTTTGCGGACTCACGTGATGATGCAGGGACCGCATCACCAGGCAACACGCGCAAGGAATGCCCCCATGTGATTTGCATCATCAGGCATAAGTCCAAGAGTGTGCCGCCTTTCGATGACCGGTCTACCAATACTGTCCACACATGCGGATCCATTCGCTGAAGCATCTCGCGAAAAGCAAGGATAGCATAGAGTAAGTCCGTTGCATCTGCAGACGAGATGGCGAGGGCTCTGTCTGAGCGTCGAGGAATGCCTTGCTTCGCCGACGCCAAGTTTGCTGCGGGCCAAAGAAACGACTCAAATAGGCCATTGCCAAGAACATCGCTAACCCAATATTCAGGCCTGATCTCAGCCCACGCATCAGCCAAGGCAATAGACTTTGCACCTGCGTTTTCAATTATCTGCGCGAGGTCCGCAGAAGACATTGCCTGTTGATCCGCGGCTTCCAGCCGAATGGCAGATTCAATCTCGTCCTTTTGAATCGCATGAGAACCATCGTCTGCGATGCACGCCGAAAAGAAGGCCCCGAGGAGCATCAAGAGAACAGATAGTCTTAGTGTTTTCATGGTGTGTGAGCGTCCTTGATTAGGGCTTCCAATTGATGATCACATAGTTACTAACTCGCTGCTCCGGTGCAAATGTGTAGTAAAGGTACTGATGCCGCTTGCCGACCGAGCCGTATACGTCAAGGTTGTTGCCAAGCCTGTCCCGGTGGAGAAACGCGATGCTCGATGAACCATCCATTTCGTAAACCGTCTTCGCGCCGGAATCAGCAATTGCATCTACGAGACCCGAATAGTCGATGCTCGGACTATATGTACCCTCACCTTGCGTGCTGACAATAAAGAACAGAACTCCGTTCGTACTCCATCCAATAATGTTTGACATCTCCTCGTTATAACCAGCCGCGCCGCTCGGAAAAGGGCGCGTAGTGTTGGGATAAAATGCGATGACGCTTCCAACTGCAGCACGGAGACTTCCGTCTAGTGGAGCATCTGAAGCTGGTTCGCCGTAGAGCCAAGCGTCCGAAGCTGTGGATTGACCAATCCATCCACGATGATCATACCAATAGTCTTCTGTATCCGGCGGAATGGGAAGTACAGGCCGAGAGTGGAGAACTTGTGAACTGTTCTCAAGACAGATTCCTTTGACGCGGCCAGCATAGGGCGGCTCGTCTTCCGGGTCACTCCACGTTGTGTCAAAGTATCCCCCATTGACGATGACTACAGCACTTCCAAAGTCGGCTTGTACGTCACCGTAGTATTTATTCACAGGATCGAGACGTGCGTCATGGTTGTGCATCGTCGTCTCCTCGGTGAGAACGGCGACGAGGTTGTGCGTGAACCCGGCTGGTCCCCCAGGCGCATCAACATCGTCCTCAAAGAGCTTGTAGTCTTCCGCGAAGAAGCCTCGATATTCTTTGATGTAGTCCACGATCGAGGCGAAGTAGGCATGGTGTCCTAACTCTCCACAGACCGTTATCCGGTTTGTGTCCGCCCATTCCGCGTCATCCATCTTGTAGTGAAGAATGACCTCGATTTCGGCGTTCGGGGCTGTGGTTGCCAGCCCTTGAACATAGACTTCATACGGCAACCGATCGCCGTTTCCAAAATCCCAATAGGGAGAAGACGCCGAACCGGAAGGAATTTCATCGTAATTGGGATATTCCCAAAGCTTCACCTTGGATGTGTCGTAGGTAAACCAGGCAACTCCGACAGAAGGGTTGGGCTGGATCTCCACGGCCACATACTGAAAATCGTCGTCTTCCCAGCTTGATCCGTCGTCCGTGTCGTCCACCCGAACAATTTCTCCCATGTCCTTGTCTTCGAGAGGGTCGTCATCATCGTCTATATCCCCGTCATTATCGATGTCCGAATCCAGATCGACGAGGGGTTCGTCGTTGTTGAGCAAAGAAGGGAGAAGGATATGAAGGTGATGCCTGCCGGTTTTCTCGCCCCCAATATACGGGCTGTTGGCTTCGTAGGAATGCGTGACCGGCCACGCGAAGTCGTCTTCGGTGATGCTGTACTCCACTCCCGGTTCAACCGTGTATACGAAGGTCAGGTAGTTGTTCAAGATGAACCCTTGGTGTCCTCGGAAATAGATGTTGGTGGCATCATCCGGAAGTTCGCCGCCTTTGTAGATACCGGGCAGGATCAGGAACACGGCTTGCGGTTCGGAATTGTTTGAGTGTTTGACAAAGCGGACTTCCGAAATGTCGGTGCTTAAAGAGTATTCGTATTTATCGTACGATATATGCGTTCGGTTCTGGCTCGCGGACTCACCGAATTCCGCAAGCAGAGGCACGGACGTCTGCCCGCTGACGGTCTCCACGCCCACGACGATACTGGTTGTCCACTCGGGTTCTCCAAACATGGTGTCATAGTAATACTTGATGTTTGTGCTGGATGTGGACCGATCGGTCAGAACCCCAGCGTCCCAAATTTCCTCGTCTGTTCCTTGCGACCAGTTTCGTTCATAAATGGTTCTGGTTGGCGCAAAGTCCCACTGATACCAGCTACCGCCCTCGCTATGTCTATAGGTCCGCACGTAGGTCACTTGATAGTCATAGATCGAATGGTGAAACAGGTAGTCGTTTTCCCCGCTTTGGGAAAAGAGCCCGTACCCGCTCGTTCCCAGCGAGGCGGTGCCGCGGAGGTCGGTGTGTCCTTTTTCCAGAGGAACAGCGGAGACGGTGACGAATTCGACCCGGTCGGTCAGGGTCGTGAGATTGGCCTCGACGCCGTTGACGGTAATCGTGGCCCCGACGAAGTCCAGCGACGCATGCCCCCTCACGAGAACGCTTGTCGAGTTTATGACCTGGCCCGGCGCCGGACTGGTTATCGCGAGGAAGAAGCCATCATCGCGAACGACGGTGTAGCTGGACGTGGTGGCGTGACCGGCCGGGTCCTCTGCAACGAACAGAACTTCGTTGATTCCGGAGAACAGGGAGGTCGATTTCCATCGCTGAGTGTTCACCCCGGCCATGGCGATTGGACCGATTTCGTTGTCTCCCTGCCGCACGGTCATCGAGACTTCGGCAAACGGGTCGTCCGTGCTGCCGCTGAAGGAGTAGACCTCATTCGAGCCGACATAGGAAGGAACCTCAAAAGAGATCGACGGCGCGGTTGTATCCAGAGACAAATCCTGAACGACCTGAAGAACTACCTGGGTCGAATGACCGGCACGGTCCGTGGCGGCGACGGTGAGGAGATTGGTGCCCGGATCAAGGCGATACCGCTCGAAAGAGTAGCCGCCTTGGTACGTTCGGTCCGGATAGCGGCCATCGATTTGTACGCTGACGCCAAGCCCATCGTCCTGAATCGTTCCCTGAACGGAAATCCACCTGGCGGAGGTCACCATCGCCGGAGATGGAGAAGTCACAGTCAAGCTCGGCGGCAACGTGTCCAGAAGAAGAGAATCCATGAATACCCGGCTGGTTTCTCCGGTGCGGACCAATTGGAGATAGAGCGTTCTCCATCCGTTGTCGTCCGAACTCAAGGGATAGGACACAACTTCGCTGAAGGTAGCGGTCCAGGCCGGTTGAAAGTTGACGGATTCGGAAATCTCCACGGTGTCGGCGGCAAATGCGTCAAGATCGAGTGAAACCGTTGTATTTGTCGTGATCACCGAACTCTCGTCCACGAAGGCCAGGTACGTCGGGTAGTTGCTTGCGTTCATCGGATCGGTCATGTGAGTGACTTCGTACCAGTCTGTGAACCAATCCAGATCGCTGTCGTCGGACGATCGGTCGAACAGGGTGATGTCAACCCCGGTGAGGCGATGGCTGACGGTGATCGAAGAGGCCGAGTATAACCCGGCGTTCTCGCTGCCGGAGAACTCGCCATCGCCATCCTGATCCATGAATGCCCTGATCCAGTAGTTCGACATTGGCATGCCCGCGATGGAGTACTCCGCAGGGAAACTCAGGTAAACCACCCCACCGGTCAGGTCGGCGGTTCCCTGCTCCCAGGTCAGAACTGTTTCATCGGTGGTATCCCAACTGTTGGATTGGGCCACTGCGATGACATGAACGTCACCGGTGTGGGAGCCGCTGTAAGAGATCGTTCCCCAGATCGACGGTTGATCCTGAAGCGTGATGTCGATGCCCGAAACGTCACCGGTGACCAGCATCGACGATTCACTGTATAGCCCCCACGGTTCCCATACCTGCCGACTTCCGTTTTCATCGACATCCAGAAAGGCTTTGAACCAGTAGGATGCGTCATTGCCCACTTCATCGTTGGTGTAGGATCCCGGTCCGGGGATGTTGACGGATTTGGCGAGCGACCAACTGCTCTCATTGGTGGTGACGAGCACATGGATGGTTCCGGTTTCGGAACCACTGTAGGCAACGGTGCCGGATACTACGACAGGCCTGGAGTTGGAATTCAAAGGGTCGGTCAAGTAAACCATTTGCTCTCTGGCATCCGCATATCCATCTTCGTCCGTGTCCACGTCGGCATCTCCGGCAGAGTAAAGACGGAAGTTCGCCTCTCCCTGGGGCCACTGGTTGGTGTCGGTCCATATCAGGAAGTTCGTACTCTGGATGGACAACTCCCGAGCCGCGAAGGTCCACGTGTGAGGCAGAAGGTCAATGCACGTGAAGATATCGACGTTGGTGACCCCGTCGGGGATGCAGAGCCCAACGTTGACGGCGTTGCTGGAACTCTCCATGCCGGTGAACACGATCTGCGTGCAGGTCCCACCGCCCATCAAGAGGAGCATTTCCGAGCCGCCAAAGGTTTCCGGAAGCAACAGGTTTGCCGAAGCGATCTGCGCATCTATCTCTGCGTCCGCAGTCGCTTTGTCTTTCAGGGTCACGCACCAGACCACGCGGCGCTTCGACAGTTCACGGAACAGGTAATCCGAAAGCGCCTCCTCCGTTTTCACCGCTGACCAGAGAGGTGCGGTATAGACAATTTCTTCTGCCAGGCTGCTCCTGTCATCGCGAAGGACCAACAACTCCCCCTTGCCCATGTCTTCGTAGATAACCAACCGGGTTTCGTGGGCGATCTGCCGGGACAGCGCACTGTGAGGTTTGATGTATAGCTCGCCCATATCGAACCGCACAAACCAGTCCGGTTGATCCTGGAAACCGGCAAGACCGTACAGGCTCTCGATTGCCTCGATCTGATCGCCGTACATGTACCAGGATGGCACGCACAACTTGTAGCTGTGGTCGCGATACTCGAGGTAACGACTCACGAGGTCTTCATACGATTCCACCGTGTTGCCGTCATCCGTAAGCCGGGACACCGCCCACCCGACGGTGATGGAAAAGAGAAGGGCTGAAAGAAGGATCAGCGGCTGGATGCGTGCACTGCCGAGAGCCGCCTTGAGTCTCTGTGTCATGCCGCAATATCCTTCTTTGTGGTTGAAACGTCCATAACGCAATCAGCCTTCCCATGAAAGAGTCGCTCCCACCTCATCGCCATCCTACACCGCAAGCCCGTCCTGTGTTAGATCGGGGTTTCCCCTATCTTGATAAACACTTGTCCTCCCGACCCGCGACAGCCGAACATGCCGCGCTGGTTTCCGCTTCCACTTCCCGCACAACGTGCTCCGATAACGGAGCTATAAAAGGTTAAGTCACCGGTAAAGTCAAGCTCCATTACTGGAGCAAGAATCCGCATGCCGCAGAACATCGTCGGCCCACAGGTCAGAAAGTTGCGCTATGAGCGCGGATGGACTCAGGAAGAGTTCGCCGCCAAATTGCAGCGGCTCGATTGGGACATTAGCCGCCAGACCCTTTCCAAGATCGAGGCGAGGCTTCGCTGTGTGTCGGATGAAGAACTCCCCCTGCTCGCCCGCGCCCTTCAGGTGTCCATCGACAAACTCTATCCGGCGAAGACGCTTCGTTGAGATCCAAGGGCGGCTTGAAAAAGATCATCGGGACTGCGCGGAAAATCCCGGTCGGGTTGCCCGTGCTTCGTTTCGCTTCTGCCGACCGGCAAGCCAAGCCGTAGTCCCCGCAATTGCGGGGCGAAGGCTGGTGGGCGGTACAGGACTCGAACCTGTAACATCCACGGTGTAAACGTGGCGCTCTACCAATTGAGCTAACCGCCCGCAATTTCGGAGACCGAATCGCTCCTCGTTCAGCCCCCGGGTGTCACCCCGGAATCGGGGCCACACAGGAACCCTCTAACCAAACCCTTCGCAACATGCGAGCAAACAACGCTTCTGCGTTCGCTCCGGTTGTCCGCTTGCAACCAAAAGCCTCTGGGTGTAAACCAGACCCTCGAATCAGGTGAGCTAACCGCCCGACTTGAAGGAGGTCGATACAGTACCTTGTCCGTTCTGATCCTTCAAGCGGGATATGAAAGAGGCGAAGGATGATCAGGATCGGGGTGGCGGGATCTGGCAGCGGCAGCAATTTTCAGGCGATTCTGGATGCCATCGAGGAGGATGGCCTTCCGGTGGAGGTGGTGTGCGTGATCTCGGATCATGCGGACGCGGGTATCCTGGTCAAGGCCCGGCGAGCCGGTATCCCCGCTCACCATGTCAATCCCGCCCCCTACCGGACCAAACTCGATGGTGAGGCGGAGCGACTGGCCATCCGGATGTTTCAGGAGGCTGGCGCGGAGTGCATCGTGCTCGCCGGGTTCATGCTGATGATCAAATCCGGCCTGTTGAGGGCCTTTCCCAACCGTGTCCTGAACATTCACCCCTCCCTGCTACCCGCCTTCCCCGGGCTGGAAGCGTGGAAACAGGCGGTAGACTACGGGGCCAAGGTGTCAGGCTGCACCGTCCATTTTGTGGATGAAGGAATGGATACCGGCCCGATTATTGTCCAAAAAGCGGTCCCGGTTCTGCCCGGCGATACTCCCGGCGACCTCCATGCCCGCATCCTCGAACAGGAGCATATTGCCTATCCGGAGGCCCTGCGGTGGCTGGCCGAAGGTCGGCTCACCCTGGATGGCCGCCGGGTGCAAACCCCCGGCTGATTCGAATCTTTTTCGTTTTGGGGGTAGACGCGGGGTGCAGGAATCACTACACTTTGCCGCTTTCATCTTTCAAACAGACTCATGAATCAACCACACAAAATCATATTAGGCCTGCCCAAGGGTAGTCTGCAGGAATCCACCTACGCCATGATGAAGAAGGCGGGGTTCACGATTCGTTCCGGATCGCGCTCCTACATACCGAGCGTGGATGACCCGGAAATCGAAGCCCGCCTGATCCGGGCCCAGGAAATCAGCCGTTATGTGGAGCAGGGCGTGCTCGATGTCGGAATGACCGGGTTTGACTGGATCACCGAAAACCGCTCGAACGTGGTGGAAGTGGCCAACCTGGTCTACGCCAAACAGGGTCTTCGCCCCGTCCGCTGGGTACTCGCGGTTCCCAACGATTCGCCCATTCAGTCGGTCAAAGACCTCGAAGGCAAGCGGGTTGCCACCGAAGCCGTGGGCATAACCCGCCAGTACCTCGAGAAAAACGGGGTCAAAGCCGAGGTCGAATTTTCCTGGGGGGCCACCGAAGTCAAGGCTCCCGAACTGGTCGACGCGATTGTCGAGATCACCGAGACCGGCTCCTCGTTGCGGGCCAACAACCTGCGCATCGTGGAAACCATTCTCGAATCCACCACCCGCCTCATTGTCAATCAAGACGCCTGGCAGGACCCGTGGAAAAAGAAAAAGGTGCAGCAGCTCGCGATGTTGCTGGAGGGCGCCCTCGCCGCCGAGACCAAGGTCCTCCTCAAAATGAATGTCTCCACCGACAAGGTGAAGGCAGTCAGCGCCCTGCTGCCAGCTCTTCACGCCCCCACCCTGAATCAATTGGCCCAGGATGGATGGTACTCCATCGAGTCGGTGGTCGAGGAATCAGTGGTAAGGGAAATCATTCCGCAACTCAAGGAAGCGGGCGCGGAGGGAATCATTGAGATTCCTTTGAACAAAGTTGTGCCGTAACGCATCGAACAGAAGGTGAACAATGGGTTCAGTTAAAAAGAAACGCCGGAAGAAAATGGCGAAGCACAAGCGGAAAAAACGTTCCGCTTCCAATCGCCATAAAAAGAAATAACGCGCCGGGCCTCGGCCCGGTCTGTTGTCTTAGGATCAACCATGACCGTAGCCGAATGGATCAGATGTACCGGAACCGCCTTCCTTCTTGTTTTGCTGTCGGGTTGTGGCACGGTCACGCCCCTGGGCGGAACCGGAGAGACGGGTCCCTCGCCTGATGCCGCGCGCTCTGCGGAATCGCTTGCCCACTATGGGCGGGCGGTTCTCGCCGAGTTGGAGCAGGATCAGGAAACGGCTCTTGACCACTACCAACAGGCCTCCCAGCAGGTCGATGATCCGATTGCCATTGAGCAGCGGATTCTCTACACCCTGATCCAGGAGGAGCGCACCGGGGAGGCTCTGGAGCGAGCGCAGGCCCTGGTCAAACAATACCCGGAGGACGCCAAAAGCCGGTTGTTGCTGGGGCTGATCTATCGGGCAGCCGGGCAACCGGACGAAGCCCGGCAAGCTTATCGGGACCTCCGCAAACGCCATCCGGACCTCGCGGTCTCCTATCTTGAAGAATCCGCTTTGCTCTTGCGGGAAGACCAGGCCGGAGCCGCCATCGACCTGCTGACCACCGGATTGAAAAAGACCACCGGCGAGCAGAAACTCCAATTGATTTATGCCCTGGCGGAACTATCCCTTCGCGCAGGGTACCGCCAGATGCAGCAAGGGGAGGAGGTCGATTTCAGTGATATTCTTCCCCTCGTGGAGTCCGCTGCGGAGGACCATCCGGAGGACGAAACCCTGCCGTACCTGCTGAGCGACCTGTATCTTGTCCAACGCGATGTGGAGAAGGCGCTTCCCCTGCTCCTCCGGCTGAATGACCGCAACCCCGGCGAGCCCCAGTTGCAACGGAAAATTCTTGCCGGGTTGCTGAGCCTGAAGGATGCCGACAAGGCCGTGGAGCTCTTGCAGAACTTTGCCGCAACTGCTGAGCGACCGGAGCAGGTGGCGTTCATGATCGGCGAACTCTATGAACAATTCGACCGGATGGATGACGCGATCGAGCAGTACCGGCAAGTCTCGGAGCAGTATCCCGATCAGCCCGGCTCCTACCTCAAGCGAATCTTTCTGCTCATCGGCGAGGACCGCCAGGAGGAAGCCGGGGAGGTGATTGACCAGGCCCTGGTTCAGCTCCCCCATGAGCCCCGGCTCTATGAGTTGCGGGCTTACCTGGCCATGGCCCGCGATGAGGACAAAGAGGCCCTCGCCGATTTCGAGCGGGCCGCCGCCTTCTATCGCGAAAGCGATACCGTGCCCTCCCTGCCCAACTTCTGGCTGAATTACGGCTTGGCCTATCAGCACCACGGCCAACTCAATCTCGCCGCCGAAAAAATCAAGCAGGCAATGGACGAAGATCCGGAAGCGCTTCCCCGCTATTTCTCCCACCTGTGGAAAAAACGGGATCCGGCCCTGATCTCCTCCGGACTGGACATTCTGGCAACCCTCTCCGATGAACTTCCCAAGACTGTCTATGTTGAGACCCAGCTGGCCTTGCTCAACAAACAAGTGGAGCGATACCCCGAGGCGGTCGCTCACTTTGATGCTGCGGAAGCCCTCGCCAACGAAACCGATGATCAGGAGTCCCTGGATGAAGGTTTTTATTTCTGGTATGCCGCCGCCAATGAACGGATCAAGGCGTATGACCGGGCCGAGGAGCTCTTCCTCCGCGCCATCGAGCTGAAACCCGACTTCGCCGATGCTCATAATTATCTCGCCTACATGAATGCCGAGCGCGGAGAAAACCTGGACCTCGCATTTGATTATGTCGATCTCGCCCTCGCCCTGGAGCCGGACAATCCGGCGTTTATCGACACCCTGGGATGGATCTATTATCAGCGCGGAGACTACGAATTGGCGCGCAAGGAGCTGGAGCGGGCGGTGGGTTTGCTCGACGATGACCCGACCCTACACGACCACCTTGGCGATACCTACCACAAGCTGGGACGGGTTGATGAGGCCCTGACCCACTGGGGCAAAGCTCTGGAGCTGGAGCCCGGCAATGCCGTCATCGAGGAGAAGATCGACCAGGTCCGGCAGGTGTCGCCCGACAACCACGCGGTCCAGGCCGGGGAGACCGGAGCACCTGAATCCTCCATCGATGTCGCCCCGGAAGCCATCGAGCCAACCGAAGTGCAGACCGAAGCCAGATAGCCTGAGGTCGTGAAATTCGCGGGAGAACGCCCCGCGCTAACCATTCCCTAACATACTGATTGTCGTGGCGGGCGGCCATGGTATGCTGTCCCGATGAATGAATTTACCTGCCGGGTCACCACCCACGGCAAACAGCAACTGGAGCTCCAGCTCACCTGTCCGCTGGCCTGGCACCGCAAGAAGGTGCGCTATCGGATCAGCGTGTACCTGTTTTTTCCACCGCAGCTTCAGATGACCGCCTCCCGGTATGGGGTGAAATCTTTTTTGCAGGACATTATCTCCTATACCCGGTTTACAACCCCGATGATGTCGCTCCAAATGCTGCTGGACCCGGCCAATGACAAAAGCCCGTTTGTGCGGATTCCCCGCTATCTGAATAAGGCTAAAGTGGGCGGGGATCTCGACGAGAAGTCGGTTGAGTTTGAACTGAAGAGCCTGATCAACATCTACCAGCGGCAACTGAAGGATACCTTGCGGCAATTGAAAAAGCTCGCGGGGGTGGAGGGCACCCGGAAAGACGCGGTACACCAGGCCCAGAGTACACTGCGGGATATGGAGGCCATCCTCGCTCAACTCCGCCAGGAACTGCGGCCGCGGTTTCTCGAGGCGAATATTCCAGACCCCCTTCGCCAAGCCTTTGAATGGTCGGATGAATCCATCAGTCTCTCCACCGAGAAGTTTTACTTCCGGCTGCATGGATTGTGCAATCGCCGGGAAGGGCTGGACGACCTGGAGGCGGAGGTTAGCCGGAAACTGGAGGTCGAGGCGATCTATCGCGCCTCGCGAGGCTTTCCGTCACAGGTCGATCCGGCATCCTCGGATCAGAATTTTGCCTTTCTACAACAGGAGAGCATGCTCAAAAAATGGGCACAGAAAACCTACTACATGACCCAGGAGAAAATGCGATCGGTACAACACCTGACCACCCTGCTGATGGCAGTCGCAGCGATGGTTGCCATGTTGTTTGCCGTGGTCGCCACCTTTCTCGCTAATCACTATTTTCCTCAGAATAGCGTGCCCTTCGCCCTGATGCTGATTGTGGCGTATGCGTTCAAGGACCGGATCAAGGAAACGCTTCGGGCGGTCTTTCTGAGCTTTCTGCCCCGGTTGGTTTCGGATCGGAGAAATAAACTGATTTCCCCAACCGGCAAGGTGATCGGAAACAGCAGTCTGCATGTGGCGTTCAACCAGGTACACCACGTCCCCGAGGATATCCAGCGGCTTCGGTATATGACCGACACCGTTCATCGAGCGCTGATTCCGCCGGAGGATGTGATTGAATTCCACAAGCGGATCGTCTTTCGGGGCGCGGTGATCAAGAAGATGCACTCGCGACTGGAGTCGGTGACAGAAATTCTCCGGTTCTATCTGGGCAACTGGTTGCAATACATGGACGATCCGGATGAACAGCTCCAGTATTGCCGGGACGGCAAGCCCGCCACGGTGCAAGCGGAGCGGGTGTATCCGGTGCACATCATCCTCAAGCTGGAAGATCCCGGGACCGGCAGCCATCACCTCTATGGCTACAACATGCTCCTGAGCCGCGACGGGGTTGTGCGCATCCGCCAGGAAGCGGATTTATCCTGAGCGGTCTCGGGGACAAACCCGATCATTCGTTGACCGGCTCGGGCAGTCGAAGGAATACCGTGGCCGTACGGCGGTTCGCCGGGCCTGCCCGTGACAAACCGACCGGCCGCAGATTAATTTAAACGGCTCTAACTCTTCAATAAAGCTGCTCTACAGCAGCTTCGCTTCTTTCATCCGGTGGAAGTAATCCTTGATCAGCATCGCCACGGTCGGAGCCAGCACCAGCAAGGCAATCAGGTTGGGGATTGCCATCAATCCATTCATCGCGTCACAGAAATCGATGACCAGTCCCAACTTCACCACCGAGCCCAAAAACACAAACCCGACATAGAGCCAGCGATACCAGGGGACGGCCTTTTTCCCAAACAGGTAATCAACCGCGCGGTCCCCGTAGTAGGACCAGGACACGAGAGTGGAAAAAGCGAAGAAAATGATGGCGACGGACACCAGCCGTCCGGAGCCGGCGATCGCGGTCTCAAAGGCGGCGCTGGTCAGCTTGCCCTTGGCGATGTCCATTTCATGGGCCCCGGTGCAGATAATCACCAGGGCGGTGATGGTGCAAATCACGAGGGTATCAATAAACGGCCCCAGCATGGCCACCAGCCCTTCGCGCACCGGTTCTTTGGTGCGAGCGGCGCCATGGGCCATCGCCGCCGAACCCAAGCCGGCTTCATTGGAAAACAGTCCGCGGGCCACCCCGGACCGGATGACTCCGCCCAGCAAGCCGCCCGCCACCGCCTCGGGGGCATGGAACGCGCTGGAAAAAATCAGGGCGAACCCAGCGGGGATCGCCTCGATATTTCGCGCCAGGATGAACAAACCGGTAATCACATAAAACGCACACATGAATGGGACCAGCCAGGCGGCAAGGGCAGCGATCCGTTTGATGCCGCCGATAATGACCACCCCGACCAAACCGGCCATGACTACCCCGACCGCCAGATTCAGGGTGCTCGAAGAAACCGTCTCATGCCCGCTGACCAGGGTATTCACCGCCGCCGCGACATTGTTGGCCTGAAACATATTACCGATCCCGAAACTGGCCACCGCGGTAAAGACCGCGAACAACACCGCCAGCCATTTCCATTGGGGCCCCATCCCCAGCTCGATAAAGTGCATGGGGCCACCGTGAGCCTCCCCTGATTCATCGATGCGCCGATAGTGGACCGCCAGCGTACAGGAGGTGAACTTCGTGGCCATACCGACCATCGCAGTGATCCACATCCAGAAGACCGCGCCGGGACCGCCAGTGAGAATGGCCGCTGCCACCCCGACAATATTGCCGGTGCCGATGGTGGCGGACAGGGCCGTCGAGAGGGCCCGGAAATGGCTGATCTCTCCCGGATCGTCGGCGTGGTCGAAGTGTCCGCGCAAAATTTTGAATCCATGCCGAAACCCGAGCAACTGGACGAACCCGGTGCGCACGGTCAGGTACAAGCCGGTGCCGACAAGAAGAATCATCAAGGGGGGGCCCCAGATGAACCCATCGATCGCGCTGATCCATTCTCCAATTTTCATCGACCCCTCTTCCTTTCTACAGGCTTTCCCAGACCGCCGACAGCACCGGTTCGCTCACCTCATTCCCGAACACCGCTTCACCGAGGGCGCGGGCCAGCACAAACCGGGGAATGCCCGAAGCGGCCTTCTTGTCGGTTTCCATGACCCGCCGCAGCGCATCCCAGGAACAGTGGGGCGCGCGCACCGGCAACCCTGTCGCCGCCAACAGAGCTTCCAACCGCTGCTGATCCGCCTCGGGAAAACCCAATTCCCGTACCGAGACCCGCCCGGCAAACACCATGCCGATGGCGATGGCTTCGCCGTGCAGAATTTCACCATACGAGGTAACCGCCTCGATGGCATGGCCGACGGTGTGGCCAAAGTTCAGGATGGCCCGAACCCCGCCCTCGGTCTCATCCTTCGACACCACCTCGGCCTTGATTTCACAGCTTCTGGCCACGATGTGCCGCACCGGAACATCGTCGAGGGCCAACAGACCGGACAGATTTGCCTCGATAAAACCAAACAGGCCGGCATCGCGAATGACCCCATATTTAATGACCTCGGCGAGGCCGGCCCGGCGTTCGCGATCGGGGAGGGTTTGCAACACCGAGGTATCGGCCAGAACGAGCCGGGGCTGGTGAAAACTGCCGACCAGGTTTTTGCCCTGCTTGAGGTTGATGCCGGTTTTCCCTCCCACCGAGCTGTCGACCATGGCCAACAGGGAGGTGGGAACCTGAATGAAGTCGATCCCGCGCAGAAATGTCGCGGCCAGAAAGCCGGCAAGATCGCCCACCACTCCGCCGCCAAGCGCCACGATTGCCGACCGGCGGTCGAGTCGGTATCCGGCCGCCTGCTCCTGAAGCCGGGTCAGAACCTCGGCGCACTTGCTGGTTTCGCCGGCCGGAACCACTTCGCGATGGACGGTAAAACCGGCGGAGGCAAGGGAGGCCTCGGCGGTATAGCCATAGAGCTCATCGACCTGTTGGTCCGACACCACCATCACCGTGCGCCCCGTCAAACGATCCGCGCAGGCCTCACCGAGGCCGGCCAGGAGACCGGAACCGATCCGAATCGGATAACTCCGGTCACCGAGGGCAACTTTTACCGTTTGTTCTCCGCTCATTGGCGCTCCCCCCTCTTCACGGCCAACCAGCTCAAGCTCTGTTGTAGGTCATACACGATTACATCCCTCCGGATTCCATTTGGCGGCACCTGATGCGCCAGTACACTATCGACGGGTTGGATGCGGGGCAAGCCTGCGGTCACGGTCTGGGTTCAAGCTCACGGCTTGATTCATGCGAGAATCCCGCTACACTGTTTGCATTCACGCAAGAAGGAGCAAACCCGAATGAAAACGTTATTGAGTGCATGGTGTATCCTCGGCCTTTCCGGCCACCTGTTTGCCGCCACCCCGCCCGTCCCGGAAATGCCCGACACCGCCAATCCGGAACCGACCGTACTGGCTGATGATTCTCAACCCGAACTCGAACAACCAGAACATCAACAAGGAGGCAATCCGGTGGTGGTATTGAAAACATCCAAAGGCGATATTAAAATTGAACTGTTCCCCGAAGAGGCGCCTCTCTCCGTGGAAAATTTTCTCTCCTATGTGAGCAAGGGCCACTACAACGGCACCATTTTTCACCGGGTCATTGATGGTTTCATGATCCAGGGGGGCGGATTCACCCGGGACATGCAGCAGAAGCCCACCGACGCCCCGATCAAAAACGAGGCTCAAAACGGGCTCAAGAATGACCGGGGGACCCTGGCCATGGCCCGCACCATGATCGTGGATAGTGCCACCAGCCAGTTCTTCATCAATGTCGTGGACAATGATTTTCTGAACTTCAAGTCGCCCGACCAGCGCGGCTTCGGGTATTGCGTGTTTGGAAAGGTCATCGAGGGCATGGAGGTTGTCGATGCAATCAAGGGCGTGCCCACCGGAAATCATATGGGACAGCAGAACGTGCCCACAGAGCCCATCGAGATTTTGGAAGCCGTCCGGGTCGATTGATCCGGTCTCCGCGGCCGGAGGAGACCGCGGAATCCCAACCCGGATGCAACCGGATCGGCCATGACACATCAGGAACCATCGTCTTCCGAAACGGGAGGTACACTCCCCGGGGAAGAAGTTCGGTATCCCGGCAAGGGGTTTCGGGTCGGAGAGTTTGTTGTCGAGAAAACCCTCGGCCATGGATCGATGGCCACGGTGTATCTGGCCCGGGATGCCACCGGCCACGAGGTGGCGATCAAGCTGTTTCAGGAGGGCCCGGGGGTTTCCCCGACCATGCTGGAGCGATTCCGCCGGGAAGCAGAGGCGACCAAGAAGCTCCGTCGCCATCCCAACATCATGAAGGTCTACGCGACCGGGCGGGAAGGTCCCTATCACTTCATTGTGATGGAACCGGTGCTGAACAGCAAAACCCTCGACGACTGCCTGGAAACCACCTCGATGACGGTGGAGGAGATTGTCCGGATTGTCGTCAAGATTGCGCGGGCGCTGCACTATGCGCACTCCCGGGGGATTGTTCACCGGGATGTGAAGCCGACCAACATCATGATCGATGAATTCGGGGAACCGATGCTGTCGGACTTCGGGGTGGCGGCCCTGATTGACTGGCCCTCCTGCACGGTATCGGGGGCCCTCACCGGCACCCCGCTGTACATGTCGCCCGAACAGGCCCGGTCGGAGCGGGTGGGACCGGCCAGTGATATCTATTCCCTGGGGGTGGTCCTCTATGAAGCCCTGACAAATGCCCTCCCCTACTCCTCCCAGCACAACTCGCCGGTCAAGCAGGTTCTCGAGGCCGTCAAGCACGAGCATCCCCGCCGACCCCGTCACTACCGTCGGGATCTATCCCCGGATCTTGAAGCGGTGATTCTCAAAGCCATCGAAAAACATCCGGACAAACGCTATCCCGATGCGGAAGCTTTTGCCGGAGATCTCGAACGGGTTCTGGCCGGACGCCACGTCACCGCCCGCCTGTTTTCCTACTGGGAACAGGTGCTGTTTCTGGTCAAGCGATATGACCAGTTTTTTGTCGCAGCGTTTGTGATGGTGATGATTCTTTCCACCGCATGGTTGTTCTTCCGCCAGCAAATGATCAGTACCCGGCATGATAATTTGCGCACGCTGTTGTCGTTGCGGAATTATGCCGCCCAGGTTGTCAGTCGGCCCGGAACGGACAACGCCAAAACCAATGCCGGGGCATGGCAGCATATCCGGTCCGCCCGCCGACGGATGCAATCCGGGGACTGGCAGGAAGCTTCCGGCGATTTGCGCGTTGCCGTGGAGATCAGCTTGCGGATCGGGGACCGGCGCACCGCGGCGATCGCGGAGCTGGATCTGGCCCGCTGCATGCTTCTGACCGGAGATCTTCCGGTGGCGCTGGACATTTATCGGTCCATCATCCGCAACCTCGATGCGTCACCGGCAACCTTCGGACATGCCCAGTTGGAGGCCTTGATGCTCTCGCTGATCGGGGGAAACCGTGCGGAGGCCATCGAACTGCTGGGCATGCACAGCCTCCCCCCGGCGGGACCGATTCGCGATTCGATCTTGTGTCTTTCCGGCGAGTTGTCGACCGACCAACTGGCGCAGCGCATTCCTTACATGCCCTTTCGGTTTCAGAATGATGCCCTGATGGCCATCGCGGTCCGCCACCGGATGAATAACGACCAGGAAGCGTATGCCGAGGCACTGCGCATGGTACTGCAGTCGTCCACCCCCACCTCCGACTGGCCGGCCCCCTTCGCGCGAGTACTCAGGAGTGAATTGCGATGAATGCATCCCGGACCAACCACGGCAGTGTGGTGCTGAAACTGTTGTTCTTCGGGGTCATCGCGGCGGCGGTGATCGGCTCGCTGTACTGGGTGTTGAATCAGGTGCGCATGGATGCCGAATGCCGGGAAAACATGGGGACGATCTATCAGGCCCTGGAGCAATATGAACTGGAAAAGGGAGCGCTGCCAACCCTCGCCTATTATCCCGACGAGCCCTTTGTCGATGCCGACAGCATCCGGCTGGTGCTGGAGAGTTTCGGCCTGCCTCCGGAAGCCTGTATCTGCCCGGCCGGGCACACCAAGCTCCAGAAGCAGGGGCTATCCTATATTTGGAATCCCGCGATGAACGGGGCCAATCTCACCGGCAAGCCGGAGGAGCGGCAGTGGCTTCTGGTGGATGCCCAGGCCCTGGCGCCGGAGATTCCACCGCCCCATTTCGGGGGGTATCATGTGCTCTACTCCGATGGGGAAATCGTCACCCTGCGCGACCCGCTCACCGCACTGCCGGGTCTGTAAGCCCGGTCAGGGAATGGCGGAACGGGTGGCCTTGATCAATCCCTTCCAGAGGGCTTCCGGGGTATCCGCTTCCAGCAGGGCGTTCCGATGGTCATTGTCCCGGAAGGTCTGGGTCAGGCCGGAGAGCAGCTTGAGATAGAAAGCGCTCGCCGCCGTGGGAATGACGATCAGAAAGATCACCCGGGTGAGCGAACGGCTTCCCTCATCGAATTTGACCCCCTTGGGCAGGGTGGCCAGCGAAAGTGCAAGCCCGCCACCCTCGACGCCGCGAACATGGGGAAATGCGATCCCCGGATCCACCGCAGTACTCATGATGGCTTCCCGGCGAACCACCTCTTCAAACAAATGTTTGCGGTCCTCGATAAATCCCGCCTGCTCCATGCCTGCACACATCACCTCGAGCGCTTCGTCCCGGGAATTTGCCTTCAATTTCGGGATCATCAGTGCGGGGGAGGAAAAGCGGGCGATCCCCACCTGCATCGGCTCGCCCCGGCGGCGCTTCTGGCTGATCCGGCGGACCGACTGATCGGGATAGAACAGGAAGCGGGCACAATTTGCGCAACGATAGAGGACATCCGCGGCATGCACCGCATGGACCTGGCTGACCGGAACCACCATGCCGCAGGCCGAACAGGCATTGCCGGTAATCGGCACGAGGGCGGGTGGGGCCTTCCGGCTCATCCGTTCAAAATGGCCCCGGACATCGTCCGGCAGCTCTTCCATCAGGGTCCGGATCGCATCGTCGAGCTGCTTGAGCCGGGAACCGGGAATCGACGCCTGTTGTTGATCGCGGGCATACATGAGATCCTGAAGCTGGATCAGATGATTGATTAAACGGTGCATTTTTCCGCGCAGGACTTCGGGTTGATCCTGGGGCTTGGGTTGGGCTGATTTCACGCGACTCTCCTCATAGTTGGTCTCTGGTTATAAACCTCTCCGGCCATGTCGGCAATGATGGAGAAAGCCCTCCCGGCTTTTTTTCTCTTTCGCCGCCCCGCTTCGGCGGACTTGCTTTCGCAGAAAAACCCCCTATGCTGCGCGCTCAACTTGAACCCCAAACCCGGACCTTGCTCCATGAGTGCCCATTTTCGAAACATTGCTATCATTGCCCACGTCGACCACGGAAAGACCACCTTGGTGGATAAACTCCTGCGGGACGCCGGGGTATTCCGCGCCAACGAGGACGTGGAGGAGCGCGCCATGGACTCGATGGACCTGGAGCGGGAAAAGGGCATCACCATCAAGGCCAAGAATGCCTCGGTGCATTGGGGGGATCACATCATCAACATCATCGACACCCCCGGACATGCGGATTTCGGCGGCGAAGTGGAGCGCATCATGGGCATGGTGGACGGCGTGTTGCTGCTCGTCGACGCCCTCGACGGTCCCCAGGCCCAGACCCGGTTTGTCCTCAAGAAGGCCCTGCTCCACGGGCACAAGGTCATTGTCGTGATCAACAAAATCGACCGCGAGCACTCCGATCCCGAAGCGGTGCATGACAAGGTGTTGGAGTTGCTGCTGGAGCTGGAGGCCAGTGAGGATCAATTCAACGCCCCCTTTCTGTACGGCAGTGCGCGCGATGGCTATGTCATGGAAAAACTTGGCGACGAACGGGTGAACATGGCCCCGCTGTTTGAAGCCATTCGTGTCCACGTCCCCCCGCCCACGGTGGATGCCAGCCAGCCCTTCCGGATGCTGGTCAGCAACCTGGACTGGAGCGATTATGTCGGGCGAATCGCCATCGGCAAGATTCTCAGCGGCGAGGTGAAGGTGGGAGACACCTTGTACCGGATCCGGCGCGATGGCAAACGGGAGCAAGCGGCCATCACCAAAATCTTTCAATTCAGCGGCATGAAATCAGCCGAGGGGGGCGTCGCCGAAGCCGGGAACATTGTCGGGCTGTCCGGATTCAAGGATCTCGACATCGGGGAAACCCTGTGCGGCTCCTCCGACCAGGAACCGATCCCATTCCGGGAACTGGATCCCCCGACCATCCAGATGCAGTTCTGTGTCAATGACGGGCCCTTCTCCGGGCGCGATGGCAAGTATGTCACGGCCCGCCAGATCCGCGAGCGATTGATGAAGGAGATTCGCACCAATATTTCCCTGAAGGTGGAGGATACCGATCAGGCCAATGTGTTTCTGGTCAGTGCCCGCGGCGAATTACAAATTGCCATTCTGGTGGAACAGATGCGGCGGGAAGGCTACGAGATGCTGGTGTCACGTCCCCAGGTCATTGTCCGCCGCGAGCAGGGCAAGGTGCTCGAACCGTATGAAAACCTGTGGGTCGATCTGCCCTCCGACAAGCTCGGCGATCTCCTGCAGAATCTGGCCGCCCGCAAGGGGCAGATGACCGACATGCACCACCATGAAACCAGGGTGCAGGTCGAAGCGACGATCCCCACCCGGGGTATCATCGGACTCGAAACCGATCTCGTGAACCTGACCAGCGGACAGGCGGTGATGAGCCATCTGTTCCGTGAATATGCCCCTTATTGCGGCCCGATCATCTCCCGTACCTCCGGCACCCTGGTCTCCATGGATACCGGCCCCGCCACGTCCTATGCCCTGGAAATGCTGCAGGAGCGAGGTCTGCTGTTTGTCGGTCCCGGCGAGGATGTCTATGAAGGGATGATCGTCGGCGAAAATCCGCGGGCGGATGACCTGCCGGTCAATCCCACCAAAGTCAAGAAGCTCGACAACATGCGGGCCTCCGGCAAAGACAAAACCGTGGCCCTCGAACCGCCGCTGAAAATGTCCCTCGAACATGCGATCGAATACATCGCCAGCGATGAATTTGTTGAGGCCACCCCGAAAAATATCCGACTGCGCAAGCGGGTCCTCAATGCGACCCAGCGCAAACGCGCCTCCCAACGCCAGGATGACGCGTTCGCGGTTACCGACAGCGAATAAGCCCGGCCCTCGGGAACCGTTCCAACGCCTGGAATTTCTTCCCCCAAAAGTTCCAACCCTTGGACGTTTTTTTCCGTCCGTTTCCAGGGATTGGAACGGTCGGGTTCAGGGCTTGGCCTTCAGCGCATCCCGGATTTCCTCCAGCAGCACCTCGCTGCGCGGGGGGGCGGGGGGCGTGGCGGGCTTGGCTTCCTCTTTCTTCTGCAGGGTGTTCATCGCCTTGACCACCATAAAGATTGCCGCCGCGACAATCAGAAAATCCACCACGGTATTGATGAACGAACCGTAGCTGAGAAAGACACCGCCGGACCCATCGGCCCCCGGAGCGACGAGTTGCAGTTTCAGGTCGGCAAAATCCACCTTGCCGAGCAGGACCCCGATCGGCGGCATGATGATGTCATTCACCAGCGAGGTGGTGATTTTGCCAAACGCGCCACCGATAATGACACCGACGGCGAGATCGACCACATTGCCTCGCATCGCGAAGTCCCGGAATTCTTTCATGATTTTCATATCTCTGCTTCTCCTTCTCCGCCAGCTGGACGGTTGGGCGGGACTGTAACGGAAAACGGAAAACAGGAAAATGGAAGAGTTGCGTCCTCCGTTTTCCGTTTTCCGTTTTCCTCGTGTTACCGATAAACAATGCGCATGAAAACCTTTGAGGATTTACCCGTCTGGCAGGCAGGCCGGGCATTAGTGCGGGGAGTCTATGCATCGACCCGGACCCGCCCCTTTGCTTCCGACCCCGGATTATCCGATCAGATTCAGCGAGCAGCGGTGTCCATTACATCCAACATCGCCGAGGGTCATGAACGCGGTTCGACTGCGGATCTGATCCAGTTTTTATTCTACGCCAAGGGCAGCGCCGGTGAGGTTCGTTCGCAACTGTACCACGCCGAAGATCTCGGATATGTGACTCCGGTCCAGGCCGAATCTCTGCGCCAGGAAGCCCGGGAAATCGGGCGGCAGTTGTCGGGGTGGATCCAGTCCATGCAAACCGGAACCTTTCGGCAGGGACCAAGGTATCACCAGGAACCGGACCGAACCTGGGACAAGTTCGCAGCCAAGGCCGGTTTGGAGCGCCAACCGGATGGACGGTACGGAAAACGGAAGACGGAAGAGGGAAAACAGGAATAAGGGTCTTTCGTTTTCCGTATTCCATTTTCCGTATTCCGTTTTCCGTTTTCCGTTTGATTTTACCCTCGTGACCGGACAGGATGCGGGGCATGAAATCTTGGATCCCTTCAGCCGTTTTGTATCAGATCAACCTCCGCTCTCTGGCCCACCGCGAACCGCGCAATGCGTTTGAGGCGGCCCGGGAAAAGCCATTGGACGAGTCCCCGCTGGTCTATGTCTCCCGCAATCTCCGGGCGATCAAGCAGTTGGGGGCGACGGTCCTGTATTTCATGCCCCCCTATCCGATCGGCCATGCCGAGCGCAAGGGAATTGGTTCGCCCTACTCGATCCGGGATTTCAAGGCGATTGAGCCGGAGTATGGGACCCTGGAAGAAATGAAGGCGTTGGTTCGCAAGGCTCATTCCATGGGGTTGAAGGTCATCTTCGACATCACCCCGAATCATACCAGCCGGGATCATGTATGGATCGAGCAACATCCGGAGTACTATGTAAAACGGGATGATGGATCCATTTTTTATGATGCCGACTGGTCCGATACCGCGAAGTTGGACTACCACCAGCCCGCGCTCCGGGAAGCCATGACCTCGGTTTACCGTTACTGGCTGAGCTTCTTGGGGGAATCCGAAGAGGGCCAGCCCGACGGCGTCGATGGCTTCCGTCTCGACATGGCACACTTCATCAATGACAAGGGGTATTGGGACGAAGCCATGCCCCAGCTCAAGGCTGCCCATCCGGAACGTGAACTGTTGTTTCTCGCCGAGTGCTATGGCCTCGACAACAATGTTGACCTGTTCAACCGGGGGATCAACGCGGCCTACGACGATGACTTCTACAAGAACTGCCTGTATTTCTACGGCATCGACGAGCAGTTTGCATCGCATATCCTGCCCGAGCAGGGGCTGGAGCACAAAGGAGACTTCCGGGACCGCTATGAAGCCTTCGTTGCCGGGGGCATTGCCGCCGCATTTGAACGGGCCTTGTTAAACTACGAAGAGCGGTATGGCCGGGACAAGAATGCGCCTCATCTCGCGCGCTACACCGACAATCACGACGAGGGACGCGGAACCTATCTTTTTGGCGAGCAGGCGATCCGGGCCGTGAACGAGTTGATCTTCCTCTCCCCTCACACCCTGCCCTTTCTTCTCACCGGACAGGAATTCGGCGCGCTCAACCGCCCCCCGATCCATGACCGGCTCAACCCGATCGGAAAGCAAAGGCGCATCCGCACCAACGAAGGGTACCGGGTGCAGGAGGCGGTCGAATTTGAGGGCAATGTCTTCCTCCGCGGGGTGACCCAGCGCCAAAACCTGTATGACTTTTACCGGACCTTGATCAAACTTCGCACCTCCAGCCCGGTCCTGGCGCGGGGAAGTTTTGAGCTTATCGATGCCGGAGAAGAGACCCCTGACGGCAAGCGTTCGGTCATCGCTTTCCGCCGCAGCCTGGGACGTAAATCCTGGCAGTGTTTCATCAATTTGGGTCCGGAGCCCAGAAGCCTGCACAAGGCAAAGGCACTGACCGGTCCCACCATCTACGGCCATTTGGACAGCGACGGAACCCTCGCCCCCTTCTCCTCCTGGGTCGTGGAAGCCTGATCGGATAAACTTGACGATTCCCCGAAATAAACGTACAATATTGTAGTTTTTATTTCCTTGTTATACATTTTTGTCACAACTTTTCTGTACAAACAAAAATGACCTCATTTATTGCCACACACAAACAGCTGATGGAGAATGACTAACAAACCATGCCGGGCTTGCTGCTACATTTTTGGCATAGCTTTTGCTCTCTAACGGAACGCGACAGGACCAGCCCTTGGGTCGGGCCCGTGGAAAGGTGTGTCACTTTCCGGGGAGCGTCTGGCTGGTGGATGCACGATGATTGAACAACAGGAACCCCGCAGAAACGGGAACCGAAACGATCGGACCGGATGCTACGGGCCGGATTGAATGCAAAGAAAGGAAACTCGATGAAATCAAACAGCGCACGGCTCGCCGCCATCGCGGCGATCACCTCCTATAAACCGTCCACGCCCCCCCTGAACTTCCTGGATACCCCGACCAAGGATATCTTTGGAGTGAATGTCTTCAGCAACGAAGTCATGAAGGAACGGCTCCCCAAGGCCGCCTTCAAGGCGGTGATGCGCACCATCAACCAGGGCGCAAAGCTGGATTCCGTCTATGCCGACGCGGTCGCCACCGCGATGAAGGACTGGGCGATTGAAAAAGGCGCGACCCACTATGCCCACGTGTTTTATCCCCTGACCGGGCAGACCGCGGAAAAGCATGACAGTTTTCTGTCTCCCGACGGCAACGGCGGAGCGATCACGGAATTTTCCGGAGCCACCCTGATCCAGGGTGAACCGGATGCCTCCAGTTTTCCCTCGGGCGGGTTGCGGGCGACCTTTGAGGCCCGCGGCTATACCGCGTGGGATGTGACCAGCCCGGCGTATATTCTCGAAAACCCCAACGGGACCACCCTGTGCATTCCAACGGCGTTCTGCTCATGGACCGGCGAGGCGCTCGACAAGAAGACCCCGGTGCTTCGCTCCATGCAGGCCCTCAACAAGCAGGCCCAGCGCATCCTGAAGCTGTTCGGGGTTTCCGAACCGGGCTTGGTGACCTCCACCGCGGGGGCGGAACAGGAATACTTCCTGATCGACCGCAACTTCTACTACGCCCGGCCCGACCTGCACATCTGTGGGCGCACCCTGTTCGGCGCCGCCCCGGCCAAGGGGCAGGAGTTTGAAGACCAGTATTTTGGCGCGATTCCCGAGCGGGTTCTCGCCTGCATGCTGGATGCCGAGCGCGAACTGTTCAAACTCGGGGTTCCGGTCAAGACCCGTCACAACGAAGTGGCCCCAAGCCAGTACGAAGTGGCCCCGGTCTATGAAAATGCCAATGTCGCCGCCGACCACCAGCAACTGGTGATGTTGACCCTGCAGCGGGTCGCCCAGAAGTATGGTCTCGCTTGCCTGTTGCACGAAAAGCCCTTCGCGGGGATCAATGGTTCCGGCAAGCACCTGAACTGGTCGCTCGGCACCTCCAGCGCCAATCTGCTGGAACCCGGTGATACCCCCCACGACAACGCACAGTTCCTTGTGTTCTGCAGCGCGGTCATCCGTGCGGTCAGCCTGAACGCGCCTCTGCTGCGGGCGGCGATTGCCCACGCCGGAAACGACCACCGCCTCGGGGCCAACGAGGCACCTCCCGCGATCATCTCGATCTTCCTTGGCGAGCAGCTTGCCGATGTCTTCGAGCAGATCGAAAAGGGCGGGGCCAAGAAGTCCAAGAAAGCCGGCACCCTGACCGTCGGGGTCGACACCCTTCCCCCGCTGCCCAAACACGCGGGCGACCGCAACCGCACCAGCCCGTTCGCCTTCACCGGCAACAAGTTCGAGTTCCGCGCGGTCGGTTCCAGCCAGTCCATCTCCGGCCCGCTGGTGATTCTCAACACCATCGTTGCCGACAGCCTGGACTACATTGCCACCGAACTCGAAAAGGTGGGCAACAGCGATCCCAAGAAGTTCAACACTGCCCTTCAGAAGGTGCTTCAGCAGATCATGAAGGAGCACAAGAGCGTGATCTTCAACGGAGACAACTACTCCGAAGCCTGGCACAAGGAAGCGGAGAAGCGGGGTCTGCCCAATCTGCGCAATACCGTGGATGCTCACGCTGCGGTCACCGCGGCGCCCTTCTCCAACCTGTTCGCCAAATACGGCGTGCTGAGCAAGAAGGAGCTGAAGAGCCGGCAGGAGATCTACTTCGAGCGCTACTGCAAGGATATTGCCACCGAAGGCAAATTGACCTTGAGCATCGGGCGGAAGATGATCCTGCCCGCCGCCTACCGGTACCAACAGGAGCTGTCCATCACCGCTGCCGCGGTGAAGGAAGTCGGAGTGGAGACCGATATCGTCTCACTCGAGAAGGTCAGCGCGCTGATCGACAGCCTGGAGACCGCGCTCGATACCCTCGAAGCTGCTCTGGGTCACGAGGCCAGTGGTTCGGTCGCCAATCACGCCAAGCATTATCGCGATGAAGTGATTCCCGCGATGGGCGAGGTGCGGTCGGTGGCGGATGCGCTGGAAATGATCGTGTCTGACGATCTCTGGCCGCTTCCGACTTACCAGGAAATGTTGTTCATCAAGTAATCGGGGCCCGTACCCAAGAAGCCCGGCCCCTCAAGGCCGGGCTTTTTTTTCCTTTGCCCGCAAGCAAAATGTGTCAACCGGGCGCTCGAGGAAATAGATTTTGTAGAAACAACACCCATTGAATACAATTTTGTAGCATAAGATGAAACTTGCTCTGGCCCAGATCAATACTACGGTAGGCGCCCTCGATCAGAATCGGGACCGGATAGCCGCAGCCGCCGTGAAGGCCAGAGACCTGGGGGCCGATCTGGTGGTGTTTCCGGAGATGGCCATCTGCGGTTATCCGCCGGAGGACCTGATCCTCAAACACCACTTTGTGGAGGATGCCCAGGCCGCCCTCAAGAAACTGGCGAAGGACCTCCCCTCCGATCTGGTCGCGCTGGTGGGATCACCCGTCTTTGCAAGCGGCCCCACCAACAACGCGGCAGCGGTCCTGACCCAGAGGGAATGGAAGGCCACCTACGCAAAGCGCCTGCTTCCCAATTATGGGGTCTTTGATGAAAAACGACTGTTCGCGCCAGGCCGGGAAGGCCTTGTCCTGTCTTTTCGGGGCTGGCGAATCGGCCTTCATATCTGTGAAGACTCCTGGTTTACCGAAGCTGAAGCTTTTACCCAGTACGAAAATGCCGGCCTTGATGTCTTGATCAATCTATCCGCTTCTCCCTATCACCGCGGAAAGGTCAAGGAGCGGGAACGGACACTGGAAGCCGCGGCGAGGCGTTCGGGATGCCCGGTGGCTTATTGCAACCTGGTCGGGGGACAGGATGACCTGGTGTTTGACGGCACCAGCCTGGTCCTGGATGCCAGCGGGCAGCTCGTGGCCCGGGCCAAGGCCTTTGAAGAAGACTTGCTGGTGGTGGATATCCCGGCGGCGGCATCAACGAGGCCATCCCAACCCGGCGGGTACCGGGTTCTTGAACTCGGGACGCCTTCTCCTAGCCCGGAGGCTTCACACACCCCGGCGATGGCACGCATCGAGCCCCTCCCTCCACCCCTCGAAGAGGTGTACGCCGCCCTCCGACTCGGGGTACGTGACTATGTGACCAAGAATCGGTTTGCCGGGGTCCTGATCGCGATCAGCGGCGGGATCGATTCAGCGCTGGTGGCCGCCCTCGCCGTGGATGCCCTCGGAGCCGAGAGGGTTTCGGGCATCACCCTGCCGTCCCGGTACTCCTCGTCCGATACCCACGGGGACGCCCACGAACTCGCCCGGCGCCTGGGCTTCCACTTATACGACCTGGCCATCCAGCCGCTTTTTGAAGCCTACCTGAAGGATCTGTCGCCGATCTGGGAGGGGCGGGAGCCGGATGTCGCGGAGGAAAACCTCCAGGCACGCATTCGTGGCACTCTGGTGATGGCCCTGTCCAACAAGTTCGGCCTGCTGGTCCTGACCACCGGCAACAAGAGCGAACTGGCTACCGGGTACTGCACCCTGTACGGAGACATGGTCGGAGGGTTCGCGGCAATCAAGGATGTTCCCAAAACCCTGGTATTTGACCTGTGCCGGTGGCGCAATGCGTCGGGCGCCACCCCGGTCATCCCCCCCAGCATCATCGAACGGCCTCCCAGTGCCGAGTTGAGAGCAGACCAGAAAGACAGCGACTCCCTGCCCCCTTACGACCTGCTCGACCCCATCCTTGAGCGGTACGTCGAATGGGATTGGAGCGCGGAGAAAATTGTCGCGGACGGGTATGATTCCGCGACCGTGGAGCGGGTGCTGAGGCTTGTTGATTTCAGTGAGTACAAACGGCGCCAGGGAGCCCCGGGCATCAAAATCACCCCCAAGGCATTCGGACGTGACCGGCGCCTGCCGATTACCAACCATTACCGAGAAATCATCCATCCCGCGCCGCCAGCCCGGGACCGGAGAACCGCATCATGAAGACCCAGCCCAACCAACCCCTGCCCCCCGAGAGCGCCCCTTCGTCCAGCGACCCCTCCCGGCGGGTCGATGAACTGGCGCTGCTTTATCGGATCAGCCGTATTCTCGACCAGAGTCTCGATATGCGGGAAGTGGTCAGCCCGGTTCTGGAAGCGCTCGCGGAAAACCTCAACCTGCAGCACGGCACCCTCACCCTGCTCAACCGCAAAACCGGCAACATCATCATCGAGTCCGCGCACGGCCTGTCCGCCCAGCAGACCCGCCGGGGCCGCTACCAGCTCGGTGAAGGGGTCACCGGTCGCGTCATCCAGTCCGGGGAGCCCATCATTGTTCCCAGGAAAAGCGAGTCGGATCTCATCGTGGATAAAACCCAGCGGGGCAAGCGCGACGACACCTCCTTCATCTGTGTCCCGATCAAGGTCGGGCAGGATGTGGCGGGAGCGCTCAGTGCGGAAACCCCCTACGAGGAAAAGCGCGACCTCAAGGAAGATGTCCGGCTCCTCACCATTGTCTCCTCGATGATTGCCCAGGCGGTGCAGCTCCGGCGGGCCGCCCAGGAGGAAACCGAAAAACTGGAAAAGGAAAATCAGCGGCTGCGCGATGAACTCCGCGACCGTTTCCGGCCTTCGAACATCCTCGGCAACTCGCATGAAATGCAGATCGTCTACGACCAGATCGCCCAGGTGTCCAAAAGCAACACCTCCGCGCTGATCCTCGGAGAAACCGGCACCGGCAAAGAGCTGGTCGCCCACGCCATCCACTACAACAGTGACCGCGCGGGCAAACCCTTTATCAAGGCCCACTGCGCCGCCCTTCCGGAAAGTCTGATCGAAAGCGAGTTGTTCGGGCATGTCAAAGGGGCGTTCACCGGGGCCAACACCGACCGCAAGGGACGGTTTGAACTGGCCCACGGGGGGACGCTGTTTCTGGATGAAATCGGCGAATTACCGGCCTCCATCCAGATCAAGCTGCTGCGGGTGATCCAGGAACGGGAATTTGAGCGGGTCGGAGGGACCGAAACCATGAAGGTCAATGTCCGCCTGATTGCCGCCACCAACCGGAACCTTCAGGATATGGTGAACGACAACACTTTTCGCGAAGACCTCCTCTATCGACTCAATGTGTTCCCGATCTACGTTCCGCCGCTGCGCAAACGCAAGGCCGACGTGGTTCTGCTCGCCGACTACTTCCTCGAAAAATATGCCAAGGAAAGCAATAAGCAGGTGCGGCGCCTGTCCAGTGCGGTCATCGACATGCTGATGAGCTATCACTGGCCCGGCAATGTCCGCGAACTGGAAAACTGCATCGAGCGGGCGGTGCTGGTTGCTGAGGGTGATGTCATTCACCCCTACCACATGCCTCCCACCCTGCAAACCGCAGAGGCATCCGGGGTTTCCCATGACGGCAGCCTGAAAGAACTGGTCGACGCCTACGAGCGCGACATTATTGTCGATGCGCTGAAAACCACCCGGGGCAATATGGCCAATGCGGCAAGGATGCTCAATACCACCCAGCGGATCTTCTGCTACAAAGTCCACCGCCACGGGGTGGAGCCCAAGAAATACAGCCAATAATCGGCAGGCGGATCTACCCGGCCAGTACCGGCCGACAAGGCAGCCGACAGCGCGATGGGCAGCCAGGAACGGACACCAGCCGGAACCTCGATCACATTCTCCTGTATACCATTGGCGTACAATAGATTACGGAAAATTCAAACCCAAACAACCCTTTGCGAGCGGCACACAGAATCACTACAATTATGTATGCCACTTCATTGCTCGCTACATTTTTGTCATTGATAGTCCTGGGTCATTCATTTTTTTCTTTGTTAGGGAAATATTTCTATTCCTTATCCTTCAAGAAGTTACAGACAGGTCCGTCCGTCAAACGTTTTAAGTTGGCATGGTGACTGCTTTTACTCGGGCGGCTTGCACACCGGTGTGTGCAGGGCACCTGAACGTGAAACATGAAAAAGGAGAAGGACGCTATGATGAAATGGAAAGCATGGTTGCCCGCGATTTTGTTGGCCTTGCCCCTGATGGGGTTTGTACCGACAGCGCTGGGCCAGGAAGAAGCGGCGGATGATGCCGCAGCTGCGGTCGAAGAGGCCGTGGAAGAAGCCGCGCCCGTCTCAGTCGAAATGTTCACCGTGAACAACACCTGGATGATGGTATCGACCTTTCTGGTCTTCATCATGCACCTGGGATTTGCTTCGGTGGAATCCGGCCTGACGCGCGCAAAGAACACGGTGAACATCCTGTTCAAGAATACCGCCATTGTGGCTATCGGTCTGCTGACCTATGCCCTGTGCGGGTTCAACCTGATGTATCCCGGTGACTTTAACGGCTGGTTCGGTTTTGCCGGATTCGGCATCAACCCCGGGGCGGACTATTCCCCCATCGCCTATGCGGGCGGCAACTATTCCTATTGGACAGACTTCCTGTTCCAGGGAATGTTCGCGGCTACCGCAGCGACGATTGTTTCGGGTGCGGTGGCTGAACGAATCAAGCTGCACAGCTTTTTGATCTTTTCCGCGCTGTATGTCGCGGTGGCCTACCCGATCGCCGGTTCCTGGCAGTGGGGCGGCGGCTGGCTTTCCGCCAAAGGCTTTCACGATTTCGCCGGCTCCACCCTGGTCCACTCGGTGGGTGGTTGGGCGGCCCTGGCCGGTGTGCTCGTTCTCGGCCCCCGGCTTGGCAAGTATGTGAACGGCTCGGTTCGCGCAATCCCCGGCCACAACATGCCGCTGGTCACCATCGGCGTATTCCTGCTGTGGCTCGGTTGGTTCGGATTCAATGGCGGTTCCGTTCTCTCGGCTGATGCCGAAGGCACCTCCTATGTGCTGGTCACCACCTCACTGGCCGCAGCGGCAGGTATTCTTGCCTCCATGCTGACCTCGTGGATCGTCCAGAAGAAGCCCGATCTCTCGATGGCCCTCAACGGCTGCCTCGCCGGCCTCGTCGGTATCACCGCGGGTGCGGATGTGGTCTCCATCTCCGCCTCGATCATCATCGGCCTGATCGCCGGTATCATCGTGGTGTTCTCGGTCATCGCCTTTGACAAGATCAAGATCGACGACCCGGTTGGTGCCATCTCCGTCCACCTGGTGTGCGGTGTCTGGGGTACCCTGGCGACCGGCATCTGGGGCACGGACTGCAACTTCATGGTCCAGCTCACCGGCGTGATCGCCTATGGTATCTTCTGCTTCATTATCGCCTTCGCCCTGTTCTTCCTGCTGAAGATCACCCTGGGCATCCGGGTCCCGGAAGAGGAAGAACTCCGCGGTCTCGACATCGGCGAGCATGGCATGGAAGCCTACAGTGGGTTCCAGATCTTCTCGAACCAGTAATCGGAACTCAATTCACTAAGGAGACAACACATGAAATTAATTACTGCATTTATTCAGCCTGAAAAACTGAACGCGGTGAAACAGTCGTTGTTCGATGCGGAGATCTTCAAGCTCTCCGTGACCAACGCTCTCGGCTGCGGTCAGCAAAAGGGCTACCACGAATCCTACCGTGGCGCAGATATCGAAGTGAACCTGCTCAAGAAGGTTCGGATCGAGATCGCGGTCAACGATGAATTCGTGCAACCCACGATCGACGCGATCATCAAGGGCGCCCGTAGCGGCAAGATCGGTGACGGCAAAATCTTCGTCACCGAACTGACCGAATGCATCCGCATTCGCACCGGCGAAAAGGGCAAGGAAGCCATCGGTTAATCACCACCCGCTTCCGTCCCGCATCCGTGCGGGGCGGAAGCGGTGTTTTTCAAGTGATACCAGAGCCGGTAATTTCAATGGCTAAAGTCTTGACAGAACGTCAAATTAGAATACCGTAAAACCAACCTAACCATAGGCGAACCCTCTGAGCAGGACGTACTTGGGCAACTTGACGGCCCGCTCGGCGGATACAAACAGGAGAAATACATCATGAAGAAGAACATACTGACTACCTTGGCAGCCGTTGCTGCCGCGTCGATGACTGTTTCATCGGCCATTGCTGCAGAAGCCACCGTCGGAGTTGATTTCAGCTCCGCCTACGTCTTCCGTGGCGTCACCCTGAACGACGGTTTCGTCGCTCAGCCCTCCCTCGAAGTCTCCGGTCTCCCGATTGACATCGGTGTCTGGGGCAACATGGATCTCGAAGACATGGACGGCGCGCTGGAAGGCGGCCAGTTCTCTGAAATCGATATCTATGGTTCCTATGCCATTCCGGTGGAAGGCGTGGATGCTTCGATCGGTTATACCGAGTACACCTACCCCAATGGTGGGGTTGCTGATCGCGAAGTCGGCCTGACCATCGGTGCTCCCGAAGGTACCCCGGCCTCCCCTTACCTGTCGTTGTATTACGGCTTGGATGGGGCGATCGACAGCAGCTTCTACGGTGAGTTCGGTATCGGCCAGGAAGTCGAGCTTGAAGAAGGTCTGACCCTGGGTCTGGGCGCCTTGATCGGCTACCTGAGCCCCGACGAAGGCACGGACGGCTTCAGCCACTACCAGTTGTCGGCCAGCCTCGCGTATGACTTCATCACCGCGAGCTTTGCCTACATCGATACCGTTGACAGTGACGTCCTTGGTGACGCCTATGATGTCGAATTCGTCGGCACCTTGGGCCTCTCCTATGGCTTCTAATCCGGACACACGGATCTGATTACCAACCGGTCGGGGTTCGCCTCGACCGGTTTTTTTGTGCCCTGATTCAGTTCTGCCTTTTCCCACCCTCCGGACTCGCCTAGAATCCGGTGCCTTTGAAAGGATGCAAGGACACCAGAGGATGAACATCAATTCACAGGCAAAGCCCCGGCACTATTGCGGGCTGTTTGGGGTCTACGGGGTCGACCCGGCTCCCGGCACCATTTACAACGGTCTGTTTTCGATCCAACACCGCGGCCAGGAAGGCGCGGGCATCGCGGTCAGCGATGGCCACAAGGTGCGCTCCGTGAAGGGCATGGGGCTGGTCAATGAACTGTCTCTTCGCCCGGAGTACAAAGCCCTCAAGGGGCATATCGGCATTGGCCATGTCCGCTACTCCACCACCGGTTCCTCCCGCCCCCAGAATGTGCAGCCGCTGGTGGTCGAATGCATGGATGGCATCTGGGGAATCGCCCACAACGGCAACCTGACCAATGCCCGCAGTCTTCGACGCAGTTATCAGGAGGCCGGCGCGATTTTCCAAACCAGCACCGACAGCGAAATTCTCCTCCACTTGATTGCCGACCCGATGTATCGAACCCGCCCCCGCCGGGTAGAACGGGCTCTGGCGGAATTGCAGGGGGCTTTTTCCTTTCTGCTCATGACCCGGGACACCCTGATGGCCGCTCGCGATCCCTACGGATTCCGTCCCCTGTCCATTGGCACCATGGGGGATGGTTACGCGGTAGCCAGTGAAACCTGTGCCCTCGAGCAGGTCGGAGCCAAATTCCTCCGCGATGTCAAACCGGGAGAATTGATTACCATCGATGACCGGGGGCTCCACAGCTCCATGTACTGCGAGCCGGTGGCCCAACTGGGCCAGTGTATTTTCGAGCATGTGTATTTTGCCCGTCCCGACAGCAATGTTTTCGAGCAGAATGTCCACGCCAGCCGAATGCAGCTCGGTCGCAACCTCGCCCTGGAACACCCGGTGGAGGCTGATCTGGTCACCCCGATTCCCGACAGCGGCAATGCCGCCGCCCTCGGCTACAGCCAGGCCAGCGGGATCCCGCTTGATTATGGATTTATCCGCAACCACTATATCGGCCGCACCTTCATCATGCCCACCACCGACGAGCGAACCAGCAGCGTGGACATGAAGCTCGCGGTGGTTCCCGGCGTGGTCCGGGGCAAGCGGATCATCGTGGTCGACGACTCCCTGATCCGCGGTACAACCTCCCAGCGCCGGGTCCGTGCCCTTCGGGAAGCCGGGGCCAGGGAAATACATCTGCGCATCTCCTGCCCCCCCACCGCCTTCCCCTGCTATTTTGGCATCGACTTCCCCTCCCGCGAGGAACTGATCGCCTCCAACCAGACCGTGGAGGAAATACGGAACTTCATCGGAGCGGACTCCCTCGGCTACCTGAGCCTGGCGGGGTTGAAAAACTCCGTACAGCAGCCACACAACTTCTGCACCGGATGCTTTACCGGTATCTACCCCTATGCAGTCCCGGACGGCCACGATAAGCACGGCCTGGAATCGGGCTGACGGCAGTGGAATAACCGACGGATAAGCCGTTACAGGCGAAAAGGGGTCGCTGAAAAACCCCACGCGGCGCCCCATGGCATCCGGTGGCGCCCCGAACCGACCCCTACAAATTTGTCGCGCAACCCATGCGCTGACACGGCCCTGGCGAGGGGTGACTTCAAGCGTTTTGGCATTGCGAAGCCATGTTTTTACAGGTACTCTGTGGCGTCTTTTTTTCAGAGCCTCCGCGGAGGATTCAGGGTAAGCCCCCCATGCGAGGGATAGTGAAGGAATGCGTAGCATGAAGAATACATGGATGAATGGTAAGCCAGAGGCCCAGGGAATGTATGATCCCCGGTTCGAGCATGATGCCTGCGGTGTGGGCTGTGTCGCGAATCTGAAGGGGGAAAAATCCCACGACATCATCCATAAAGCCTTGCAAATCCTGGTGAATCTGTCCCACCGCGGCGCTTGTGGATGCGATGAAATGACCGGAGACGGGGCGGGCATCCTGATGCAGATGCCCCACGCTTTCATGACCAAAAAGACCGGCGAACTGGGTATCAAGCTGCCGGACATCTTTGAATACGCGGCCGGGGTGGTCTTTTTGCCTCGCGACCCGATTCAACGACGCCATTGCATGGATTTGTTTGAGCAGGTGGTCAAGCAGGAGGAACAGGTGTTTCTGGGCTGGCGGGAGGTGCCGGTCAACAATGAGGTGCTGGGGGATCTCGCCCGACGAGTCGAACCCTTCATCGCCCAGGTCTTTGTGGGACGTGGAAAAGGCATCGCCGACAACCGCCATTTTGACCGCAAGCTCTTTATCATCCGCAAGCAATTGGAGCGGGCAATCCGGGAGTCCAAACTCAGCGAGAAGAAATATTTCTATGTGTGCAGCCTGTCCTGCCAGACCCTGGTCTACAAGGGGCTGATGCTGGCGGACCAGATTGAGCCCTTCCTCCCGGATCTGGTCGACCCGGACATGAAGTCCGGACTGGCCCTGGTCCACCAGCGGTACAGCACCAACACCTTCCCGACCTGGGACCTCGCCCAGCCGTTCCGGTTTCTCTGCCACAACGGGGAAATTAATACGGTGCGGGGCAATACCAACTGGATGAATGCCCGCGAGGCTTTGTTTGAATCCCCGCTCTTCGGGCAGGACATCAACAAGATCTTTCCGGTGGCCACTCCCGGGGCGAGCGACTCTGCAGTCCTCGACAATGCGGTGGAGCTGCTCTACCACACCGGGCGATCCCTGCCGCACTCGATGATGATGCTGATCCCCGAAGCCTGGCAGAACCATGCCACCATGGACGAGGACAAGAAGGCATTTTACGAGTACCACTCCTGTCTGATGGAACCCTGGGATGGCCCGGCCTCCATTCCCTTCACCGACGGCCAGTGCATTGGCGCGGTGCTGGACCGCAACGGGCTTCGCCCCTCCCGATATACCGTGACCAAGGACGGGCTGGTGATCATGGGTTCGGAAACCGGAGTTCTCGAAGTGGAACCGGAGAATGTCCTGTACAAGGGCCGCCTCCAACCCGGACGGATGTTCCTCGTGGATACGGAAAAGGGTCGGATCGTCGACGACGAGGAGATCAAGAGCGAAGTGGCCCAGCGGAAGCCCTACCGCAGTTGGATTCAAAACAACCTGGTCAGCCTCGATGGTCTGCCGGAAACCCTCCCGGCCGCCCCCGAAGAAACCACCTCCCGCCTGGAACGGGAACAACTCTTTGGCTATAGCCTCGAAGACCTGCGCATCATCATCGGCCCCATGGCCAACAAGGGGATCGAGCCCACCGGGTCCATGGGGGTGGATACCCCGTTGGCGGTCTTATCCGACCGGTCTCAGCTCACCTACAATTACTTCAAACAACTATTCGCCCAGGTGACCAATCCGCCGCTGGATGCCATTCGCGAGGAACTGGTGACCTCACTGCTGACCAACATCGGCGCCGAACAGGACCTGTTCAAGGAGACCGAAGCACACTGTCATCAGCTCAAGGTCGAGCAACCCATCCTCACCAATGAAGCGATGGAAAAAATCCGCACCCTGAATCAAGGCAGCCTCAAGGCGATCACCCTGCCCATGCTCTACCCGATTCAGGGCGGAGGCAAGGGACTGGAACAGGCGATGGAGGAACTGTGCGCCAAGGCATCCGACGCGATCGATGACGGCTACACGGTCCTGATCTTATCCGATCGGGGTGCGAACGAAACCCTGGCCCCCATCCCGGCGGCCGTGGCTACCGGCGGGGTTCACCACCACCTGATCCGCAACAAACACCGGACCCGCTGCGGACTGGTCATCGAGACCGGCGAGGCCCGGGAGATTCATCACTTCTCGGTTCTGTTTGGCTATGGCGCAGGCGCGATCAATCCCTACATGGTCTACGAAGTTCTCGACCAGATGATCGAAGAGGGTCAATTAGAGCTGGACCGGAAAACCGCGATCAAGAACTACATCAAGGCGACCAACAAGGGGCTGCTCAAGGTGATGTCCAAGATGGGAATCTCCACCCTGCACAGCTATCGCGGCGCCCAGATTTTTGAGTGCGTGGGCCTGAACTCCAGCGTGATTGAACGATACTTCACCGGCACCCCCAGCCGGATCGAGGGTGTGGGCATCGACATTCTCGCCAAGGAAGTCGAGATGCGGTACAGCCGCGCCTTCCCCGCCCGCGACGTGGCGAGGAATCTGGACCTGGATGTCGGCGGGGTCTACCAATGGCGCCGCACCGGGGAAAAGCACATCCTGAACCCCCTGACCATCGCCAAACTCCAGGAAGCCGGCCGCAACAACAGCCAGGAGGCCTACGACGCCTACGCCAAACTGGTCAATGACCAGACCCGGTCCAGGTTTACCATTCGCGGCTTGTTCGATTTCAAGGATCGGCAACCGGTGCCCCTGGATGAAGTGGAACCCTGGACGGAGATTGTCAAACGCTTCAAGACCGGGGCCATGTCCTATGGATCGATCAGTGCGGAGGCCCATCAAACCCTGGCCATTGCCATGAACCGCCTCGGCGGAAAAAGCAACAGCGGCGAAGGCGGAGAGGATGTCGACCGTTTTGAACCGGATGCCAATGGCGACTCGCGCAACAGTGCGATCAAGCAGGTGGCCTCCGGTCGGTTCGGGGTGACCAGCAACTACCTGACCCATGCCAGCGAAATTCAGATCAAGATGGCCCAGGGAGCCAAGCCCGGCGAGGGCGGACAACTTCCCGGCGAAAAGGTTTATCCCTGGATTGCCAAGACCCGGCATTCCACCCCCTATGTGCCCCTGATCTCCCCCCCGCCTCACCACGATATTTACTCCATCGAAGATCTGGCCCAGCTCATCCACGACCTGAAAAATGCCAACCCGGAAGCCCGGATCAATGTCAAGCTGGTCTCCGAGGTCGGGGTTGGAACCGTGGCCGCCGGCGTCTCCAAGGGCAAGGCCGATGTGGTTTTGATCAGTGGTTATGACGGTGGCACCGGCGCTTCTCCGGAGACCTCCCTGAAAAATGCCGGACTCCCCTGGGAGCTTGGACTTGCCGAAACGCACCAAACCCTTGTACTCAACGATCTGCGGAGCCGGATCATTGTCGAGTGCGACGGCAAGTTACTGACCGGGCGCGATGTTGCGATCGCCTGCCTGCTCGGAGCCGAGGAATTCGGCTTTTCCACTGCGCCCCTGATCACCACCGGCTGCATCATGATGCGGGTCTGCCACCTCAATACCTGCCCGGTGGGGATCGCCACCCAGGATCCGGAATTGCGCAAGAAATACACCGGCAAACCGGAGCATGTGGTGAACTACTTCCGCATGCTCGCCGAAGAACTGCGGGCCATCATGGCCGAACTGGGCTTCCGCACCATCAACGAGATGGTCGGCCGGGTGGATAAAATCGATGTGTCGAAAGCCATCGACCATTGGAAGGCCCAGGGCCTCGATCTCTCGAAGATTCTCTACAAGCCGGAAGTGCCGCCTCAGGTCGGAACCTATTGCAGCCGGACCCAGGATCACGGCCTGGACAAGGCGCTGGATCATCACCTGATCGAACAGGCCCGACCCGCCCTCGAACGCGGTGAGAAGGTGACCTTCGACCTGCGGGTGAAAAACATCAACCGCACTGTGGGCACCATGCTCAGCCACGAGATTTCCAAGCGCTATGGTGAAGACGGACTGCCTGATGACACCATCACGGTGAATGTGAAGGGCGCCTGCGGCCAGAGCTTCAGTGCTTTCGGAGCCCGCGGCATCACGTTCAACGTTCGCGGTGACGCCAACGACTACTTTGGCAAAGGTCTTTCCGGCGCCAAACTGATCATTCAACCCCCGGCGGAGGCCACCTATGTCGCCGAGGAGAATATTCTCATTGGCAATGTCGCGTTTTATGGCGCGATCAAGGGAGAGGCCTATATCCGAGGGCTGGCCGGCGAACGCTTCTGTGTCCGCAACAGCGGCGTTCGCACGGTGGTTGAAGGCGTGGGCGACCATGGGTGTGAATACATGACCGGAGGGGTCATGGTTTGCATTGGGCCGACCGGCCGCAACTTTGCCGCCGGCATGAGCGGAGGAATTGCCTTCATTTACGACCATGACGGCAAATTCGGCAGTGAGCGGTGCAACCACGAACTGGTGGACCTCGAAGCCGTGGAATCCGACGAAGATCTCGCCATCCTGAAATCAATGCTGGAAAACCATGTGGCCTATACCGACAGCCCGGTCGCTGCGGGCCTGCTCGCGGACTGGAAGGCGAGTGTCAGTCAATTCGTGAAGATCATGCCGCGCGATTACCGGGCCGCCCTCGAGCGGATCGCCCGCGAACAGGCGGAACAGGAACAGAGCGGTTTGTCCGCAGACAACGTGGAACAGGTAGGTGCTTGATCATGGGTAAGATCACTGGATTCAAAGAATACACACGACAGCTTCCGAAGAAAAAACCGGTCGAGGACCGGTTGAAGGACTACCGGGAGTTTGTTCTGCCCTTTCCCGAAGCCGAGGTCAAACACCAGGCCTCCCGTTGCATGGATTGTGGCGTACCCTTCTGCCACACCGGATGCCCGCTCGGAAACATCATTCCCGACTGGAATGACCTGGTGTACCGGGGTCGTTGGCAGGAGGCAATTGCCCGGCTGCACGCGACCAATAATTTTCCGGAATTTACCGGACGCCTCTGCCCCGCGCCCTGCGAAGAAGCCTGCGTTCTCGGGATCAATGAGCCGCCGGTCACCATCGAACAGATGGAAAAGGAAATCATTGAGAAAGCCTTTTCCGAGGGGTGGGTCAAGGCAGAGGCGCCTTCCGTTCGCACTGGCAAGCGAGTCGCGGTGATCGGGTCCGGCCCGGCCGGCCTGGCCTGCGCCCAGCAGCTCAACCGCGCCGGCCATACCGTGGTGGTCTATGAGCGCGATGACCGGGTCGGCGGACTGCTTCGCTATGGCATTCCCGATTTCAAGATGGAAAAATGGGTCATTGACCGGCGCCTGGAAATCATGACCGAAGAGGGGATCGAATTTCAAACCGGCATTCAGGTCGGCACCGACCTGACCGCCGATGACCTGGCCGCCTATGACGCGGTCGTCCTCTGCTGTGGCTCCACCCGTCCCCGCGACCTGACGGTACCCGGCCGGGATCTGGACGGGATCCACTTTGCCATGGAATTTCTCCCCCAGCAAAACCGGGTCGTTGCAGGGGATACCGTCCCCGGACAGATTTCCGCCACCGGCAAGCATGTCATTGTCATTGGCGGAGGCGATACCGGCAGCGACTGCATCGGCACCTCGAACCGTCATGGCGCAGCCTCGGTCACCAATTTCGAGCTCCTGCCCATGCCCGGCGAGACCCGGCCGGCCAACCAACCCTGGCCCTATTGGCCGATGAAGCTGCGCACCAGCACCTCCCATGAAGAAGGCTGCGAGCGGGTATTCAGTATTCTCACCAAGGAATTTATCGGCAACCACGGCAAGGTGGAAAAGCTCCGCACGGTGAATGTCCAGTTCGCCCCCGGTCCTGACGGGCGGCCCAAGCTCGAAGAAATCCCGGGGTCGGAAAAAGAGTTCCCGGCGGATCTCGTTCTCCTCGCCATGGGATTTATCGGACCGGAAACCGACTCGATCATCAGCCAACTTGGATGCGAACTAACTCCGCAGGGAAATGTGAAGTGTGATGGCTCCTACCGGACAAGTGTTCCCAAGGTCTATACCGCCGGGGATGCCCGCCGCGGACAATCGCTGATCGTATGGGCCATTTCCGAAGGCCGGGAGGCCGCCCGGGTCATCGATCTTGACCTAATGGGAGCATCCCAGCTCCCCACCAAGGTAGACTACGACCTGCCCCGGGCCTGACCCTCAACCAGCAAACCGGGCCGCTAAAATACGTGGGGCCCAAAGACAAGCAGTCCGATCACCACGGCTCCGAGCACGGCAATCAGGACTGCTCCGGCGGCAACATCCTTGGCCTGCTTGACGAGAGGATGAAACGTCGGCGACGCGACATCCGCCAGAAATTCAAATGCGGTGTTTAACGCCTCCGCTGTCCAGACCGACAGGATGGCCAGCACCAGCCAGCACCACTCCGGGTTGGACAGGTTCCAAAACCATCCCCCCGCCACCACGGCCACCGTCGCACAGGCATGGATCCAGGCATTGTGCTGGGATCTCAGCATTGTCCACAGCCCGGCAAAGGCATGGCGGAAACTACGGAGGCGCCCGGTAAAGGTAAAGGCACGGCTCATGATCTGAACCGTTTCCAATCATAGTGCACACGGGCTGAGTCAGGCATAGTTCATACGCATCCAACGGACCTGGTAGGGCGCCAGTTTCACCTCGGTGGCCTCGGAGGAAACCGCCTCACCCGAGATCAGGTCGGTGCCCCCGATCGACTCGAACAAGTCCTGATGAGCCAGCGGTATGGTGAGAACGCGCGCGGTCAGGTTATGTAGCGAGAGAATGTTACACATACCATCACGGGAGGTACGCCGCACGGCAAAGCATCCAGGTACAGTCTCCTGAATTTTCTGGGCACTATCGGGGTGAAAGGCCGTCTCCCGGGAGCGCAGGGTCAGCATCCGCACCATTTCCGGAAAGACTGCAGCCTGGACCGAGGTTTCATCGCCAAGCAGATGCCGTAGTTCCGTATCCGCCCACATGCGGCGATTGATGGATCGGGCACGCCCCGACTCTTTGACCCCTTTCAAATCATTCGGCGTGGCGGTGAGGCTGTGGATGTACACTGCGGGAATTCCCTTCATGGCCATCATAATCGCCTGAGAGCATAGGACACGCCGGATCTGCAGATCACGATCGGGGTTCTGGGGATCGGAAAGCGCATCGAACCAGGTGATATTCAGTTCATAGGGACTTTCCGAACCGTCGGTATTGGCCTTCATCGAGACCAGCCCGCCCCGCTCCGTGACGCCATGGACCACCGCATCCAACTCGTCATCCGGAATCAACCCCTTCAGCGGGCGCACCCCAATCCCGTCATGGGAAGCGGTAAAGTTCAAGAACGTGCATCCCGGCGGAGGCTCCGGCAAGCCACGCGCCCACGCGGTCAGATACCGCCCGTTCCCGGTCTGCAGAGCATGCAGGATCAGGGGCGGCAGGCTGAACTGGTAAATCATGTGGGCTTCATCCCCATGGCCAAAGTAGGCAATGTTTTCCTCATGGGGGACATTGGTCTCGGTGAGGATAATGGTACGCGGTTCGATCATCGTGACAAAATCGCGCAGCAGCTTCACCAGTTCATGGGTCTGGGGCAAATGGATGCAGGAGGTTCCTACTTCTTTCCAAAGATAGGCAATCGCATCGAGACGCAGGATACGGGCCCCCCGGGACAGATAAAAAGACAGGACATCGAGAAATTCAAACAACACATCCGGGTTGCGAAAGTCGAGGTCCACCTGATCGCGACTGAAGGTGGTCCAGACATGCTTTCGCTCCCCCTGCTTGTTGACCGCGGATAGGAGGGGCAGATTCCTCGGACGCACCACCATGGAATAATCCTTGTCCGGATCCGCTTCGACAAAATAGTCCCGGAACGGGGCAACATCGAGGGTGTATTGCTTGAACCAGTCCCCCTGCCGGGATGCATGATTCAGAACCAGATCATACATCAAATGAAAATTTTCACCCAGCGACTGCAGGTGACGCCAATCGCCAAGGTCCGGGCGGACCATCCGGTAATCCATGACGGAAAAGCCGTCGTCGGAACTGAACGGGAAAAAGGGCAGGACATGAATGGTGGAAAACGCATCGTGGAGAAAGTCATCGGCAAACCGCTTCAGGGTTTCCAGCGGCATTTCCCCGGTCTTTCGGATGGAGTCGCCATAGGTGATCAATACCGAATCGGTTTCGTCCCACAGTTCATTGGCCACGCCGGGATTGGAGCCCACCCCGTAGCGCCCATCGAGCAGGAGTAACCGGCGCAACAGGTCATCCCGGTCGTGGTTGGGGTACAGGCGCACCAGTCGTTCGCCGAGTCGCTGGATGGTATCGCTGGCATAGCACCGAATCATGGTCACATCTCCGTCAGGCCGGTGACATTGGTAATCAGGGTTCGCAGGCTGCGCCGCAGCACACTGTAACTGTAATAGCGGATCGCAACCCGGAAGTTATGCTCGGTCATCGCCTGGCGGTACTTCTGGTCTTCAATCAACCGTCGCACATCCTCCACCACCTTGCGGGTCACAAAACCATCCATCAGCGGCACATGAAATCCTTTGGGCTCGATATCCCGCCCGAATACACTATAGCGATTGATCAGTACCGGAACCCGGAAATACATCGCCTCCAGAAAGGCGTTCCCGAATCCCTCATACAGACTGGGATAGGTCACCAAATCCGCGTGGGGATAGACATCGTTCAAGGTATAGATTTTTCGCCCCTCGTCATCGAGCTGCCGGGTTTCCCCCACCCGGGTGGCAATAAACCGAAGGTCAACCCTCGCTTCACGGGCAAGTTCACACAGCATATTCCGGTATTCAAAACCCTCATCGCCCGCCTCGTGGGAAATCACCAATTTGTACTTCGGATCCCCGAGCATCTGCACCAGCTTGATCGCGTGTTCAATACCCTTGCGTGGAACCACCCGTGTCGGTTGAAGAATAAACACATCGCCGGGCTCCAGTCCGATCTGTGACCGCACATCCGAAGCGTAGTCATCCACCGGGGGGGGCGGGGTTTCAAAATCCAGCACATTCGGGATCAGCAGCGAGGTGACCCCCTTGCGCAAGGCAAGACTCTCCTGAGCCGCCTCATTGATCACCACATGCTGCAACCGCACATCCCGGGGCGGGAACGCCATGTCGAGCAAGTCGGGGATCGCGTTCACGGAAAAACGCGTACGCTCCCAGTAAAAATCGTGGTGGTGGGCAATCGCCGGCATATTGGTCTCGGCCAGGTATAACGTAATCGCCAACCCCAACGGCACATGCATCGGGATCGTGACCGAGTTCTGGAGCACCAGCATTTCAATGCCGAAATGATCGACAAACCGATAGATCGTGTGCTTCAGGTAGTCGGCGAGGGCAAGAATGCGCTCCGTGACAATCGGATCCCGGTGCCCCCGGCCCCAGATCCGCTCGTTGATCCACTGGTTTTCCGGAAAACCAAAAAAGGCCTCCGGCACACAGAAACTGACTTCCGGATCCTGATCCAGAAGGCCCGCGTACCAATACGATCGATAGTTGAGGGTTTCCAGCACCCGCGCCCACTTCAGGCTCTCGAGCGAAACCCCATCCGTACCCGCGAACCGGGTGGAGACAAAACCAATCCGTCCATGGTTCATTGTGGAGCGATCCTCATGACTCGGAGCAGTTTTACACAGAAACCCTGAAAAATCAAAGATTCACTCACGCCTCCGCCATACCCTCGTCTTGGCTGGCAGGATTATTTTTCGGTTCAGGCATTTCCTCCCGGCGTTTTTTTTGCTATGCATGATCCAGGTAAAGGCGAGTGAGCCTCTGATTACCTGGACCGATGCGTCCGCCGTTGGCCTGGAAACCGCCGTACCACAGAAACCGATAGTGTCATGAATAAACAGTCGACCAAACCCAATACGGGATTCACAATCCCGGACCGAGCCTCGCTGGCGGCCATGGCCGAGGTCATTCGCGAACACCGCGAGCTTGCCCTCGGCAACATTCTCCTCCTCAGCGAAATTCCCGCCCCGCCATTCCATGAGCAGCGGCGGATTCAGGAATTTATGCACCGGCTGATCGAGTGCGGTATCCAGAACTGCTCCGTCGATGACCGCGGAAATGGCATCGGCATTCTTCCCGGAACCCTTGGCGATCAGAGCATTCTCGTCGCGGCGAGTGCGGATTGTGTGCACGATCCGGACAAGGACTATAACATCGCGGTCCAGCCCGGAGAACTCACCGGCTACGGGGTGTCCGACAGCCTCGGTATCAGCGCCCTGGCAACCCTGCCATCGATGCTCGATCATCTCGGCATCCAACTGAAGTCAAACCTGGTCCTGTTGGCCACGGCTCGCAGCTCCGGACGCGGCAATCTCGAGGGCATCCGGTATTTTCTACGCAACTTCAAACAACCGCTCCCCTACGGGATTTGCCTGAAGGGGTCCCCCCTCGGACGCCTCAGCTATACCTCCATCGGAATGTTGCGGGGGGACATTGTTTGCACGGTGCCCCCGGAATATGACTGGACCCGGTTCGGGGCCGCCAGTGCGGTCATGATTATGAATCAGATCATCTCGAAGATTGTCGCCATCCCCCTGCCCCGCAAGCCCCAGACAAGCATCATTCTCGGATCCATCGAAGGGGGATCCGCCTACGATCGCATTGCCCGCAAGACGGTGCTGAAACTGGAGATCCGCGGGGAGGACGCCGCGCTGGTCAAGCAGGTCGGAGACGAGATTTCCGACATTGTTGCCGAAACCGAATCGGAGTCGGGCGCGGAGGTGTCTCTGGACATTTTCGCCCAACGCGAGCCGGGGGGAATACGCATCAGTCACCCAGTGGTCCGGAGTGCCCGCCAGGTGATGGAGGGACTCGACATCAAACCCCTGATCATGCCAAGCACATCCGAAACATCAGCCCTGATCGACCAGAAGATTCCCGCGATCACGCTCGGACTCGCAGAAAGCCGGGGCATTTCCGAGGAACAGGATACCATCGACATTTCATCTTTGCACCGGGGTCTGGCCCAGCTCATCGGTGTATTGGTCGCCCTGGATGGAGGCGCTGCATCATGAAAAGCCTGCGCCATCCACCATCCAGCAACCCCAAGGAAGCCAAGCTGATTGGCAGCCGTATCCAGGAATGGCTGTCCACCAACACCTTTCACTTCTCCCAATTCGGAGATTTGCGGGCGCTGGTTGAAGCCAAGGAAAAGCTCGGCCTGACCATCTCGGTCTGCATCCCCACCTTGAACGAAGAGGCCACCATCGGAAAAACCGTGGTCATCATGAAATCGGAGTTAATGGACCGGCACCGGCTGATCGATGAATTGGCGGTGATCGATTCCGGGTCTACCGACAAGACGCTTGAGGTCGCCAGGGAGTTCGGGGCCGATGTGTACCTCGCCTCGGAGATTCTTCCCGAGATGGAGCCCAAACGGGGCAAGGGTGAGAATCTCTGGAAGGCAATTCACCAGCTCAAGGGCGACATCATCTGTTACCTTGATGCCGACATCAAAAACATCCACCACCGGTTTGTCTATGGTCTGGTTGCCCCCCTGATTCACCGGCCTGAAATCAAGTACGTCAAGGCCTTCTACGATCGACCATTGGTGTTTTCCGAAGGGGTGCGGCCCTCCGGGGGAGGACGGGTCACCGAGATCCTCGTACGCCCGCTGTTCTCGTTGTTCTTTCCCGAGCTGACGGCGGTCATCCAACCCCTCTCCGGCGAGTATGCGGTGCGGCGGGAAGTGCTGGAGAAGATTCCCTTTCCCATCGGCTACGGCGTGGAGACCTCCCATCTGATCGATGTGTATGACAAATACGGGCTGAGTGCATTTGGCCAGACCGACCTGAACCAGCGCATTCATCGAAACCAGCCCACCGCCGATCTCGGCAAGATGGCCTTCGGCATCTTACGGGCGTTTCTTTCCCGGCTGAAATCACTCGGCATGGTCAAAGACCTTCCGGATCTCAGTGTGATGCTCCGTCAATTCCAGGCGCGGGACACCGCTTACGAGGAAATCGAGTTTGAAATCCGCGAAGAAGAGCGCCCCCCGATGAATACCATTCCCGCTTACCGGAAAAAGATGGGCCTCGACTGACGGCATGCGCGTCGCGATTCTTCACTATCATCTGCGACCGGGCGGCGTGACCCGGGTGATCGACAACACGGTGCAGTCCCTTGCCGGAACCCAGGTCCAACTGGCCCTGCTCACCGGTGAAGAGCCCTCCGGCGACTTTCATGATGGGTTGGTTCGAACCGTTCCCGCCATCGGATATCAACAGGATGGTGACCCGCGTGCGCTATTGTCCGAGCTCGACCTGGCGGCCAGCCAGATGCTGGGGGGAGCGCCCGATCTTTGGCACATCCACAATCACAGCCTGGGGAAAAATCTGGCCTTGCCGAAAGCGGCCCGGGCCCTTGCTCTCCGGGGCGATCCGGTCGTTTTACAGCCCCACGATTTCGCCGAAGATTTTCGCGGATCCAATTACCGGGCCCTGCTTGATGGAACCGGCCTTGATCATGCGCCCGCGCTTCATCGCTGGCTCTATCCCGTGGCCGACCATGTCCACTATGCCCTGCTCACCTCCCGAGACCGGGATGCCCTCGCCTCTTGCGGCCTGCCCGCCGACCGGCTTCACCTCCTACCCAATGCCATTGCGCTCGCCGGGGCCGGGGATCTGAAACAGACAACCACCCGGTCCGGGGTGAGGGTCTACCCTACCCGGGCAATCCGTCGCAAGAATCTCGGCGAATTTCTGCTGTGGGCTCTGCTCGAGCCAAGCGATGAGTGGTGGATCACCCTTGCGCCCACCAGTACGGAAGATCGCTTGTATTATGACCGGTGGAAGGCGTGGACAGCCCAACACAAACTCCCGGTGCGGTTTGAGGCTGGCGTGAACCGCCCCCTCTCGGAGGTGCTGGCCGAGGCCGGGGCGGTGATTTCCACCAGTATCACCGAAGGCTTCGGGCTCGCATTCGCGGAACCCTGGCTGGCTGGCAAACCCCTCTGCGGACGTGCGCTTCGGGACATCACCAAAGATCTGGAAACCGATGGACTCGATCTGTCCTGCCTGTATGATGAGGTCCGGGTACCTGCGGATCTGCTACCGGAGGCTGCCCTCCGGCAGGCTGTCCAGGACGCTCTGGTCCGAATCCACAAAGCCTTCGGGCTCCCCCTCCCCGACCACGCCATGGACCAGGCCCTCACCATGATCCGGTCCGACCAGGGGATTGAATTCGGACGCATCGGGGAAAACCTTCAATCCATGATCCTCCAACGCCTCGCCGAGGATCCCGGCCGGGCCGCCGGGATGAAGCCGCGAACGCTTGCCCCGTGGGACCCCGATGACCCTCGGATTCTCCAGAATCGAGATCTTCTTGTATCACAGTATGGTCTGTCGGCTTACCGGGAACGCCTGCTCACCCTCTACCAGTCCGTCCTCGCCGCACCCATCTCCACCGTGGAAGCCCCGGCCGGAGACCGCACGCTGCTCGACTGTTTCCTCGCCCCGGAAAAGCTGCATATCGCAAGAAGCTGACGGGATCTTTTTCTGGTCCTGCAACAACCGCATTGCGGGCGCGTAGCAGCAGACTGGCGTCCTTCAGGCAATCATCCCATCTGATCGCCCGGGGACATCGGATGGCCCAGCAGGTAAGCGGAGGTCGGCATGCGGGATTTGCCTTCGGGTTGGACTTCGATCAAACGCAGCGCACCTTGACCAGCGGCGAGGACGAGGCCATCGCGACCGGCGGAGATCACCGATCCGGGAACGCCATCTCCGGCCTCCAGCTCGGACCTCCAGATCCTGAGCCGCGCTCCCTGCCGGAACGTGTAACATCCCGGCCAGGGCTGATACCCGCGGATCCGGTTGTGAAGTATATCCGCAGGCAGGGACCAATCGAGGTGGCCCTGTTCTTTCGTTAGCTTGGGCGCGTACGTTGCGGCGCGATGATCCTGGGGGTGGCGGGGGGCGGTACCTGAGGCCAGCATCCGCACCGCCCTCAGCATGACCTTGGCCCCGAAAACCGAAAGCTTTTCTTCAAGGGTGCAGCCATTGTCAGCGGGGTCGATGGCAAAGGGCTCCTGCAGGATGATATCCCCGGCATCCATTTCCTTTTCGATATGAAAGAGGGTGACCCCGGTCTCGGTGTCCCCATTAGCGAGAGCCCACTGCATCGGGGCCGCTCCCCGGTATTTCGGAAGAAGGGACGGGTGGATGTTGACGATTCCTAGCGGGGGAAGCTCCCGCACCGGGCGGGGAATGAACTGACCATAGGAGGCGACCACAATGACATCGGGCCGGACTTCGGCAAGCGCATGGACCGCACTGACCTCCGCCAGTCGCTCCGGCATGTGCACGGTGAGTCCCAACGTACCGGCCAAGGCATGGACCGGTCCCGGTTTGAGGGTCCGGTTGCGACCGCTCGGTCGATCCGGCTGAGTCACCACCGCGACCAGCTCCACCTCATTAGCCGCGGCCAACAGTGACAGGGCAGGCAGGGAAAAATGGGAAGAGCCCATGAAAACACAACGAATCATGGGATCACGGTACCCCTTCCGACCCCACCTGCCCAGTCCGAACTCCGGGGTCGGGTTGGCTATTCCAGTTCGATCCGGTAAAACCCGGTCTGGTTGGTCGCGACCATCAAGATCTGAACCGAGGTGAGGGGGAGCGCGGCCGGGATGTTTGTCTGCACCGGGAGATAACCGGAATCCGATTGGGGGGAAAAGACCACCCGGTAGGACCGACCGGATACACCAAGCCAAAGCAGATCGAATCCCCCGGCAGCCTGTTCGTGGATGGCGTCGAAGCTCAGATACGATAGCGGATTCGTGGGGCTGGTTCCGGCCAGGTACTCATGGCCATCCATAAATCCATCGAGGTCAGTGTCCGAAGTGAACCACGCACTGGTCACCGTCCCAAAATTTGCCAGCTCCCAGGCGTCGTCCATGCCATCGCCATCCCCATCAGGGTCGGTCGGGCCGGGAATCACGTCGTACACGATCTCGACAAACTCATAGATGTAGTTGCCGGTTCCTGAGGCATCGGAAATTTCGGTGAGAACCAGGCCACCGGTGCCGGAGAGGACCGCGCCCGAGCCGGGAGTGGCGTTGGTCTCACTGGTTTCCTGCCAGCTCAAGGCCAGGGTCGAGGGTTCCCCGGTTGCCCCACGGACAATCGCCTTCCCCACCCCCATCGGTATCGGGGTCGGCCCATCGAGGATCGTATTGTCCGGACCGGCAAGCCAGAAGACCTCATCCCCATTGAGTTGCGGAAGGTCATTCCCGCTATTCACAAAGGTCACATTGGCGCCAAGGGTGACACCCCAATAAGCCTCGAACGCCGCTTGATCGGAAGCGCGGCTGACCACGAGATATCCCCCTGGCGGCACCAGGGTTGGCTGGGCGAAAAGGTAATCCCGATAGCCGTTGGTTTGGTAGAGGAAATAGCCGCCCACATCAAGCACCGTGGTCAAGGCATCGACCCGGATGACAAACAACTGCTGGGTGGCCCCCGCAGCATTTGCCGCATGGACCGTCACGGTGTAACTACCCAACGGGGAAGCATTGGACCAGATCAAGGACCCGATACCGGCAGTCGCAGTAAAGACCGTGCCCGCAGGTTGGTTGCTCAGGGTCAGGCTGATCGGACTGCCATCCCCGGAAGTCGCGGCAAGGGGCACGGTGAGGGTTCCGCCAAGCAGGATGGATCGGTCAGCCACCGGATCGATGGATGGCCCGGGACTGGCCTCCGCAGTGATGGTGAATGCCTTCATCACCGCCAGGTGTTGGATGCCCGGGGCGGTGGAGTCGCCGGCCAGAACGGGGGAAGGAGGCGGACTCCATTGTGAATCCAGAAAAACCAGACCCTCAGGAAAACTGACCCCGGCCACGGTGCAGGTGGCATGGAGGGCATTCAGACGGTCGTTCGGAAAGATGTAGTCATACCGCTCATTACGGGGGATATTGGTGTCCCGATCGCCCACCCGGTCCACCGGCTTGTGATCATCATTCAGGGTTGTGCTCAGGATCTGATAACAGGCTTCACTGGTTGAATGGATGTTGAAATCCCCCGCGACCACGATGTAGTCATCGCCGGGCAATTGGGCCAGATAGTTGGTGAGGGCGCGGGTTTGCAATTCACGCTTGTCGATATCTGCAGACGTGGCGTCGGCCTTCAAATGGACCGAGACCACGTGCAAGTCCACGCTCCCCGGAATGTCGATCGTAGCCCAGGCAAAATCCCGGTTGCTCAACTGAGTATCCTGCCATTCTCCCGAGGCAATGATCGGCCAGCGGCTGATAATCCCATTGGGCATGGCGCAGGCGGATTCATTTTCCACATAGTAACTGAAACCGGTTCCAAAATTGGCATCCACAAAGGCCCGATATCCCCCGGCATTGGTGACATTCCATTCCTGCATCGCGACAATGTCCGGTGCAAGCGCGCGAAAGATCCGTTCGCTGGGAGGCCCCTGAACGGTCTCACACTCGCTGCTCTGGGCGGACAGGTTCGCCGCCATCACGGTAAAGGTAATCTGTTGATCACTTACCTCGATATTCACAGCCTGGGCGTCCACCCCATCTTCATCTTCGGCATAAAAAGTAACCACGCTGGTTCCGGCAGGGGCGGCATTGCTCCAGGCAAATAGCCCGGTCGCCCCGGAGGCCGTGAAGACCGCGCCGGGAGGCAGATTGGATGCGGTCAGGGTGACCGGATCGCCATCGGTTTCGGTCGCCATCACGGCAAAGAGCAAGTCCGCGCCAAGAAAAACCGTCTTACTTTCGATGGTCTGCAGTACCGGCGGGGTGGGGACGGCATCGTTGTCTTCGATGGTCAGGGCGTACTGAAGATATGGTCCAGGATCGGCGCCAATCAGATTGACCAGGTCCAGAGTCACAGTTTCCGGGCCTTCAAGCTCCAAGTCATCCACAACCGCCAGTTCAAAACCATAACTGGTCTCTCCATCTGCGAACACCACATTGGTGGCCGAAGCGATGAAGGAAAAATCAACGTTCGGGGTGGCGGACCCGGAGACCTGCATCTGGGCGCTCGCGGCACCCGTGCCATTCGACCGGGTGATCAACACCACGACAACCCCATTGCTTTCCGATACGGAGGATTCCTGATCCACAAATTGCAGGCTGTTGCCCCCAACCAAGACTTGGGAGATGTCGGCAACATTGATTCCCTCAAAGCTTGGATAATTCCCATAGGTATCCCGAAATCCCTTAAACCGGATCAACCGGCCCAGATTTTCGGGATGGGAAAGCAGGCCCCAGGTGGAACGCCCCCCATCGTCCTCCAATTTCACCTGGAGGCAATTGACCAGATTGGTTTCATTGGGATCATCCGCGACGCTCACCCCCCAATCGTTGTAAAATGGTGCGGTAAAATCATCATATCGCCCTCCGACAATATACCCCTGCCCCCAATATTCCACCGACCCCAGCGGCAGGGCGATCGCCTGGGAGACCGTGTATGGGCTGAGCTCGGTTCCCACCCCCAGAACAAGTGGACCGGAGGCTCCGGGTACGCCCCCTCCCAGAGACAGGCGGACGAACAGCAGCGCCCCCAGGACCGCTACCGGTACCATGGAAGGCCCCAACCTTCTGTAGCGGATAGAATCTTTTCGCATCATGTGTTCCCTGCGAACGGGTGTGGATATTCCGCTCGCGCCGTTACCTCCTTGGCGTTGAATGGGTTAGTATACGCAGACTGGGCTCCGAAGTAAATCCCTCCAGCCGAATGAACCGGGCATTGTACTTCGCCTGGGTCATCGCTAAGGTAGGACCCATGACAGAAATTGACGCGGTTATTCAGAATGAGCACGGTATCCATTGCCGTCCATCCGCGCTGATCATCAAGGAAATTGGCGGCTATGAAGGGCATATCGAGATTCACTGTGAGCATGGGTGTTGCAATCCCAGATCCATGCTGGGCTTGATGTCGATGGGGCTGGAACACGGAAAGCATATCCGAATCACCGTGGAAGGTCCGGATGAAGAGGCCATGGCCCAAAAATTAAAAGCGTTGTTTGAGACCCACTTCGATTTTCCCCGGGCATGACACCGCCATTGCGACTGCTGACCCTCAACCTTCATGGCTTTCATCCCATGGGGGAAGCGCCACGCTGGTGGCGGCACCCGGACGGCCGGCTGGAACGGGCCACCGATCACCCATTCTTTTTCCGGCAGGAGGAGCTGGAGCGCGGGAATAGACACCGCTTGGACCGGCTGGCCGAGCACCTTCGTCACCTTGAACCGGAGATCGTCCTGCTGCAGGAAGTTGCAGCGGGAGATGCCGCGATGTTCTTCGAGGAGCCGGACGCCGGCGACGCCTGGGATGCCAACACCGCTCTCCGGCTCATCAGGCGATGCCCGGACTATTCGGCTGCCCTTGTCCTGCGCGGCAACCGGGGCTGGATCACCACCCCGGAGACTTTTCCCTCCGACCTGGTGGCACGGCGGGGTGACACCATCGAGCCCGTGTTTTGTGCGGGTGAAAATCCCTGGCCTCACGGTATTCTGCAGGAAGGATTTGCCCTGCTGGTCCGCGCACCCTGGGTCATCCGGGAAAACCGCCGATGGGAAGTGGTCTGTAATGCCCACGGCGATACCGCCGTCTGCCAGGCGGCGGTGGTGGAGCACGGCGGCAACGCATCCCCTCCCCTGATCGTGGTCAACCTGCATGCCGGACACAAGCTGGCCCATGCTGAGCAATCCCTGGCCATCCGCCATGCCATCGTAACGCTCGCGGAGGAACTGGATCTCCCGCTCGCGGAAACTCCGGTGATTGTGGGCGGAGACTTCAACTCGATGCTCTACCGACCTGGCTCAAAATACGAGGAACTGCAACATCTCAGCCAGGACCAGTCAGCCAGTCAGGCTGTGGATGCCTATCTCACCAGCCACGCCACAGGCCCGAGCGAGCCGGCCACCGCATTCTGGGAGGTTTCCGTGCCCGGCCACTTTACCCTCACCCAGCCGCAGGACCTGGAACGGCTTCGGAATGAACTGACCCGCGACAGCAGTTCCCCTTCACGCAAACCCTGGGCAACCGTTTCCCACCACGAGTGCAGCACCCGTATTCCGGTCCTCCTCGAACGCTGGCGGGAACTCCAGCATCGTTATGACCAGCTTCACGCCGAGGTTGTGCTCAACGACTGTATTCGATCCGCTCTCGCTCATCACCTGCCCGGGGTGGATCCAGACCAGGTTTCCGGAGCCCCGGACCTGCCCTACCGAATCGATCACCTGCTCTGCTCCCCCCAGCTTTCCTGTACCCATGCCGCCGTGCTGTTCACCCGAGCATGGACGGATTCCTTGCATGAAGTATCCGATCATCCCGCCATAGGTGCGGTGGTGTCCTGTCTTTTCAGTTGAGTTTGACGCATTCTTTGGCAGGATGCGCGGCCAAACATGTATGAACTGCCTCAACATTCCGAACCGGGTTTCTGGCTCCAACTACTCCGCAAGCATGGTTGGTGGCTGGGGCTGGTGCTGGTCCTGGATCTCATCCTGGTCGGCTGCTGGTTGACGCAATCAGAGCCCGCACCTGCCCCCGTGACCAGCATCCAACCAGCCCCCACAGTGGTCGAGCAGGAACCGGAGCCCGAACCAGAGCCGGGGTTTCGGATCGGGTTTCCCACCCCCCAGACCCGACTGGTCGAAACCAACAGCCTGGAGGTGTACATGGCTACCGGTTCGGGGCGGGTGGAGTCGGCCTGGTATGGATCGGTCCGGACCCGAAAATACCGCAGCAGCTATCTACCCTCGTTTCACGAAGGGGTGGACATTGCCCCCACCGCGCGCGACGCCCGTGGCCGCGCCCTCGATGATGTATTTGCGGTGGCGGATGGCACCGTCGGCTACATCAACCGGGTGGCTGGAAATTCTTCCTATGGCATTTACGTGGTGCTCCTGCACGAAAGCCGACTAGGCGAGGTGTTCACCCTGTACGCCCACCTGGCCTCCGCATCCGATTCGTTGCGGGTGGGCCAACCGGTGACGCGGGGCGACATCATCGGACGGATGGGCCATACCTCCACCCTCGGCATTCCGGTCCAGCGAAGCCACCTTCATTTTGAATTCGGCACCGTCCTCAATCGCCGGTTCGAAACCTGGTTTCGCGGAAAAAAGTTGAAGCCCAACCACGGCATGTTGCACGGGTATAACCTGACCGGTCTCAACCCCATGGGTCTGTTTGACTACATGGCGGAGGAAAAACGATTTGATCCCTTGAACTACATCAAGGCCGCGCCGGTGGCATTTCGGATGGTGGTACCCACGGACACCCTGCCGGACTACTACCAACGCTATCCCGCGCTCTGGGTTGGAGAACCCGCGACCGGCGGAGCGATGGTCATGGAGGTATCCGAGGGCGGGGTTCCCTTGTTTGCCCGGGCCGCGACCGACGAAGAGAAAGCGCGCATCAGCAACCGCAAGCCGGTGGTGCTGGAAGTCTTCCCTGACATCCTCGGGAGAAATGGGGAGCGGCTGGTGGTGAAGCGAAACGGAGAATGGCAGCCGGGTCGCAAGGCCGAACAGTGGCTGGATATTCTGCTTTACCGTTGAACGAACCGGACCTCCCTCCAGCAAGCCAATCAAACCGATGCACTGGAGGCCAAACGGCAGATACCCCGCATAACCGGCCAGCGGCATTTCAAACGGGTAAAATCGCCCGGCATAGGGAATGTGGTATATCCAGCGGGCCAGGCTATGGGCGTTCCAAAGTTCCCAGCAAACCCCACACAACAAGCCCGCCAGCATCATCAGCGCCAGACGAGGCCTTTGTACCCTTCCCGAACCGATCACCAGAGGCACCTGATTGGTCACGCACCGCCAGCCCTCGATCAGCCACAACGGGCCAAGCCATACGAAAGGAAAAAGTACAAAGGGCAGCACACCCAACAGGAGCAGACTCAGACAACCCACTGCCAACAGCAACCACCCCACCCCACGGCGTGATGGATCCGGTGCCCTGGTCCGATCAAATACCGGAAAGGCAGATTCCTCCCACCAGGCACACAGCAGTGTGTACATTCCACCCACCCCGGGCAACACGGTGGCAAAGGATAGAGTGGCAAAGAGCCCGTAGGTCAGGGGTGAAAAGTGCGATACCTCCTGATACTCCCAATTCTGCACGAAGCGGTTCAGGTATTCAAAAAACCACCAGAACACCGCGCTGAAACCATACAGCCAGGCAAAAAAGACAGGACACCGCCGCAGCAGGCAGGTGCCGGATCGTTGCTGCGTCAGCGCCTGTAACAGCAGGGTGAACGGAAACCAGATCAGCACATAAGTATGATGTTGCAGGGGGGCAAACCAGGCATAGCGGGACCAAGCCAGCCACCAACCCAGCCCCAGGAACAGTAGAGAGCCCCACCCCCACCAGGGGAAGGCACCGCGGCAAACGTGCTGTCCCGGCCAGGACTGGGTCAGCACCGAAACCATCCAGAGCATTACCCCGGCGAAACCCACAAGCAGTATCCCCACCACCCACATCACCGGCCCCGGATGATCCAGGCTTATCCCCAGCGGCGGAAAGTGAAAAAAATCTTCCGGCAGGCAGTCGAAAACAACCGCCCCCAACCACGGTAAAGCCGTGAGCAACAGCCACCCGAACCACCAGCCATGATTTGTGAAGGACCGCATCACCAACCTCAAATTAGCTTTCGCTTTTTCACCGCTCCATTGTAGGTTTTCCGGATGATCAATCCAAACCAAACCACCTTGCAATCCCGGGCTGAACAGGCCATGCCCGGAGGAGTCAACAGTCCGGTGCGGGCCTTTCGGTCCGTGGGCGGCTCCCCCATCTATGCCAAGCGGGCCCGGGGGCCTTACCTCGAAACCACCGACGGACGGAAACTGATCGACTACTGCATGTCGTTTGGCCCCTTGATCCTCGGGCATGCCCATCCCTCCATGACCGAGGCGGTACAACAGGCGGTCCTGCGGGGTTCGAGCTATGCCGTCACCACCGAAGCGGAAATCGAAATGGCAGAATTGTTGAAACAGGCCATTCCCTCGATGGAGCGGGTGCGCATGATGAGTTCCGGCACCGAGGCCTGCATGACCGGGATCCGGGTGGCCCGGGGCTTTACCGGGCGGGCCAAGATCCTCAAGTTCAGCGGATGCTATCATGGTCACGCGGACTGCATGCTGGTCAAGGCAGGCAGCGGGGTCGCGGGCATTGCCGCAGCGTCCTCCGCCGGCGTACCGGAAGGCTGTACCGCCGACACCCTGGTGGCCCGTTACAATCATCTGGAGGATGTGGATGCCCTGCTGGCTGAACATGCCGCGGACCTCGCGGCAATCGTCGTCGAGCCCGTCGCCGCCAACGCCGGACTGATCCTTCCCGAACCGGGATTTCTAGAAGGCCTTCGCGAGCGCACTTCAAACATCGGGGCCTTGTTGATCTTTGACGAGGTGATCAACGGCTTCCGGTTTACCTTTGGAGGATACCAGGATGTGGTTGGCATCAAGCCCGACCTCACCTGCCTCGGCAAGGTGATCGGTGGAGGCCTTCCGGTCGGTGCGCTCGGGGGACGGGCGGAGGTGATGGAACGCCTCGCTCCGCTGGGCGATGTGTACCAGGGCGGAACCTTGAGCGGGAACCCGGTATCGGTCGCGGCAGGTCTGGCCGGGTTGCGATGGCTCCAAACCAACCAGCCTTATCCGGAGTTGGAAAGCAACACCCGGTACCTGGTCGAGGGCATTCGCGCTCTCGCGGAACGCCATGGCGTTTCATTGCAAGTCCCGACGCTGGGCAGTCTGTTCGCAGTGTTCTTCACCGCCTCTCCGATTCGGGATTTTGATGATGTGCTGGCCAGTCAAACCGATCGGTTTGCCCCTCTGTTTCACCAACTGCTGGCGCGCGGTATTTATCTCCCGCCCTCCGCGTTCGAGGTGGGCTTCCTATCCATTGCCCACACCCGCGATCTGCTCGACACCACCCTCACCGCTTGGGACCAAGCCCTGCAAGCCCTTGGAGAAACACCCTCATGAACCAAAGACCTGCTCAGGAAGTTCCCGATTTGCGTGAACGGGGTCGCGATGCCGCCGGGCAACCGATTTTCAGCAACCGGAGGCTGTTTATCCAGCTCCTCGCATTTGGCGAATGCCCGGATCCCGCACCGCTGATCGAGGCCCTGCCCCAATTGGATGCCCCTTGCACCTTGTATGCCGACCTGAACGATCCGAGAGGAATCGGTCTGGTCACCGCCTCCGAGCATCCGGAATTTTTCATCGATACCTTGCGGCCTTTTCTGCGGGGCTCCGCGTTCAATGACCTGTGGCTCAAACCGGAATACACCATGCTGGGCCGGTCCTATTCCATCGGCTATGAAGCGGACCTCGACAACATCCTCGTCGACCGCCCCCTGCAACGCATCACCAACCCCGAATGGCCCTGGGCGGTCTGGTACCCGCTCCGCCGGGCCGGGGCATTCGAAAAATTACCCCCGGAAGAGCAGAAAGCCATCCTCGGCGAGCACGGCACCCTCGGCATGAATTTTGCCGCGGGGGGATATGGCCGGGATATTCGACTGGACTGCCGGGGCCTCGACAAAAACGACAACGATTTCGTCATCGGCCTGATCGGAGCCGAATTGTTTCCCCTCTCCGCGATGGTGCAAGCAATGCGTAAAACCCGGCAAACCTCGGAATTTCTGGTCAACCTCGGACCCTTTTTTATTGGCAAGGCTCTATACCAGAAATCCGCAGCAGGGTGATCCGGGGGTAGCATTCAGTTCCCGGCAAGTTTTGCCCCATATTCGATTGCGATAAACGGCCCTTGCCCCGCAGGCGCGGGGCCTGCCTGGCCGGGCAGGGCGGACCTACGACAACCACAGGTGATACATCGACCACCCGTTCGTAGTAGCGCCGCCGCCCCGCACTCGCGGGGCAAGGCGCGTCAAGAGCTTGAAATGAATGCCGTCCGTGGAGATCGGCTCACAACTTGCGAACCGGCCCATCCAGCGTATGGTTCATCATGAAATACATCCAACCAGTCCTCCTGATTGTCCTTGCGATCCTTGCCCTCGGCTGCGCAACGAAAACCCCACCCCGTACCGTGCCCCAGGTCGATCTTCCCCGCTTCATGGGGGACTGGTATGTGCAGGGAGGGATCTTCACCCCGTTTGAAAAGGATGTGTACAACGGGGTGGAGACCTACGAACTCGATGACAAGGGGCGCATCCAAACCACCTATACTTACAACCAGGGCAGTCTGGATGGAAAAGAAAAGACCTTTACCTCGGTGGCATTTGTCCACAACAAGGACACCTTTGCAGAATGGCGCATTCAATTCTTCTGGCCATTGCGGTTCCCCTACCTGGTTCTCGACCTCGCTCCCGACTATAGCACCACAGCGGTGGGTACTGATGACTACAAATACCTCTGGATCATGTCCCGCGACCCCCACCTGCCGGAAACCAAGTATCAAGCCATCGCCACCGCCATGGGAGAACTGGGATTCGACACATCCAAATTTGTCCGGGTCCAGCACACGCCCGGGGTCGACAAATCCCGATAACCCGAGCCTTCTTACCCCGCGCGAAAAATGCAGAACCGCGCTTTTCATTGGCGTGATCCTCAGGGTTTTGTCATAAGTATCCGATATGACAGACACGAGCCAGAGACCACCGATGGAACGAGGTCTGCCCCATGCATGACCGGTTCCTGAAAGCCTGCCGGTGTGAACCGGTGGACCGGGTTCCAATCTGGTTGATGCGACAGGCTGGACGGTTCATGGCGGAGTACCGGGCGATCCGGTCACAGCATGATCTGCTTACCATGATCCGCACCCCGGAGCTGGCTGCCGAAGTCACGCTGCAACCGATCCGTGCCTTTGGCATGGATGCGGCCATCATTTTCGCCGACATCCTGCCGCTGCTGGAAACCCTTGGGCTCAAGCTTCGCTTTGTTTCCGGCCGGGGACCGGTCATCGACAACCCGGTGCAAACCCCGGAAGCGGTGGACCAGTTACACCGTCTTCCCGTGCAGGAATCACTCCAGGGGACCTTCGAGGCTATCCGGCTTGTCCGCCGGGAGCTGGAGGGAAAAGCGCCGTTGATAGGATTTTCCGGCGCACCATTCACCCTGGCTTGTTACGCCATCGAAGGCTCCACCTCCCGCGACTATCACCTTGCCCGTCAATTCATGTATCAGGAAACCCGGGCCTGGCACGCCTTGATGGACCGGCTGACCGACGCGGTCATTGCCTACCTGCAGGCCCAGCAGCAGGCGGGCGCCCAGGCCCTGCAATTGTTTGATAGCTGGGCGGGCTTGCTCTCGCCAGAGGCCTACCGGGCCTACGTGCTTCCCCATATGCAAACCATCTTTGCGTCCCTGTCCGGGGTTCCGGTCATTCATTTCGCCACCGGCAACCCCGCCCTGATCCCGTTGCTGCAGGAAGCGGGAGGAGACGTCATTGGCCTCGATTGGCGGTGCTCAATTCAAGAAACCCTTCCCAGGATTCAGGCCGGGCGGGCCCTCCAGGGCAATCTGGACCCGGCAATTCTCCTGACCTCTCCGGAGGTCATTCGCCGGGAAGCCCAAAACCTTCTCCGCGCGGTAGGAGAACGGCCCGGATTCATCTTCAATCTTGGTCACGGAGTTCTCAAGCAAACGCCGGAGGCCCATGTGCGCGTCCTGATCGAGACGGTTCAACAGCACGGAGTGGTTCCGACGCCATGACCCTGGGCCCATCCAGCCATGTCATGATTCTCGGCGGCGGCATCACCGGCCTCGCCACCGCCTACTATCTGCAAAAAGCCCGTCCGGACGTCCGGTATACCCTTGTCGAACAATCTTCGCGACTGGGGGGCAAGGTCACCACCACCCGCGAGAATGGGTTTGTCATCGAGGGGGGGCCGGACTCTTTCATCACCGACAAACCCTGGGCCCTGCAATTGTGCCGCGACCTCGGCCTGGAAGACCGCCTGATCCCGTCGAACCGTGAAAGTCAGAAAGTCTATCTGCTGCGCCACGGCAAATTGGTTCAGTATCCAGGGGGGCTGCGACTGGCCGTGCCCACAAAAATTCGTCCCTTTCTAAAGTCACAAATTCTGTCCAATGCCGGGAAATTCCGGATGCTGGGAGACCTGTTTATTCCCCGGCGGGAATCGCGGGAGGATGAATCGCTCGCGTCCTTCATCCAACGGCGGTTTGGTCACGAATGTCTCGACCGACTGGCCGGGCCGCTCATGGGCGGGATCTATGTCAGCGACCCCAAGACCATGAGCATGGAGTCCACCTTCCCAAGCTTTATCCAACTGGAGCGTGAGCACCGGAGCCTGATCCTCGGCATGAAAGCTGCCGCCAAGAAACGCTCGGCGGGCAAAAACCCCGCCTCCGCTCCCCCCGCCATGTTCATGTCCCTTCAGGGAGGGATGCAGGAGCTCATCGAAGCCCTGGTCACCCAACTGAAGGGCACCTTGAAAACCAGCACATTTGCCAAATCCGTGCGCCGGTCCCAGTCACGGTTTCTGGTCGAATTGGAAACCCATCACCGGGCCATTCCGGTTTCCGCCACCCATGTTGTCGTGACCCTGCCGGCATGGGAAGCCGCGAGGGTGCTTGAGCCAGCCCACTGGGCGATGTGCGACATGCTGCAGGACATCCGCTACGTCAGCACCGCCACGGCGAGCCTCGCCTATCAAGCCTCCGACCTCCCTCAGGGCTTTGAACTCGATGGCTTTGGCGTCCTGATTCCCGAGGTTGAAAATCGACGCCTCATTGCCTGCACCTGGTCCTCGACCAAATTTGCGGGGCGGGCGCCCGAGGGCACGGTGTTGATGCGGGCCTTCGTGGGCGGGAACCGGCATGAGGCGGACGCTGAGTTGCCTGACGATGAGTTGCTCGAGCTGGTTCGCGATGAGTTCAAGGATTTGTTCAAACTGGAGGCCCCGCCGATGGGGCATCATATTTCCCGATGGCTTCATGCCAACCCCCAATATGATGTTGGACACCGGGAACGGGTGGACATCATTGACCGCTACGCGGCGGAAGTTCCCGGCCTCCATATCGCGGGAAGCGCCTACCGGGGCATCGGCCTGCCGGACTGTATCCATGGGGCAATCAAGACGGTGGAAGCGATGACGGGAACCGCGCTCCCATGACCGATCTCAAGCGTCAGCGAACCTGGGCATTGCTTGCCATGGCCGGGTTGTTGGCCGCAGTGTTTTTGTCCTATCAGCCGGTCTGGACCGCCGGATTCATCTGGGATGACGACGCCTATGTTCTCCATAACCCGCACCTCGCCACCGAGGCAGGATTGCGCGAAATCTGGACGAGCTTCACTGCGACCCCGCAATTTTACCCGATGGTATTCACCAGTTATTGGATCGAATACCAGCTCTGGGGACTGCATCCTTCCGGTTACCACCTGGTCAACCTTGCTTTTCACGCCCTCAATGTCCTGCTTTTGTTTGGCCTGCTTCGCCGGTGGAATGTCCGGGGGGCCTGGATCGCGGCCTTGCTGTTTGCCCTTCACCCGGTCTGTGTTGAGTCGGTAGCCTGGATCACCGAGCGCAAGAATACCCTGTCCCTGTTCTTTGCCCTGCTCACCCTGCAAGCCTGGACCAGCTATGCCGGACTGGATGGCAAGCCGGAGCGGCGGAGCAACGCCCTCGCCCTGGGGGCCCTGCTGCTCTTTCTGGCCGCTCTGCTGAGCAAAACCGTCACCAGTACCTTGCCGGCGGTGATTCTGGTACTGATCTACTGGAAGCGAGGGCGCATCCGCCTCCGCGATGGTCTCCCCCTGATCCCGATGTTTCTCGCCGGCATCGGTTTCGGTCTGCTCACCGCATGGCTCGAGGCAACCCATGTCGGGGCGTCCGGACAGGACTGGAGTCTTTCCCTTCCCGACCGATTCCTGCTCGCCATCCGGGTGGCCGCCTTCTATGCATGGAAAGTGGTGCTGCCCACGCCGTTGATGTTCTTCTACCCGCGCTGGGAAATTCACCTGGCCGATCCCTGGCTCTGGATCAGCCTCGCCGGGCTGCTGACCGCATTGAGTGCAACCATCGTGGCTGTCATCCGCCATCAGCAGCGCGGTCCCCTCGCCGCCCTGCTCATTTATCTCGGGGTCCTGTTTCCCGCCCTCGGTTTTTTTAACGTCTATCCGATGCGCTACTCCTGGGTCGCCGATCACTTTCAATATCACGCCCTGCCCGCCCTGCTCGCGCTGATCGCGGCTGGGCTCAGCCTCGGCCTCGCCAAGCTGAACCGCCACGCCGCCCATGCTCTGCTGGTCAGCCTGCTCACCCTGCTGGCCATGGGGACCTACATGCACAGCCGGGCCTTCACCAGTGCAGAGGCGCTCTGGCTTGATACCATCCGAAAAAATGACCAGGCCTGGATGGCCCACAACAATCTCGGCTATGACTACTATCATCAGAACCTGCTGGACCATGCCGAGGTCCACTACATTGCCGCCCTCACCATCAAGGATGACCTGCCCGAACCCCTCACCAACCTCGGGTTGATCCGGATGGATCAGGGCCGCCTTGAAGAAGCTCTGGAATTTCACCGGGCGGCCCTGGTTGCCGACCCGGGTTATGCCGAAGCCCACAACAATCTGGCGCTCGTTCTGATCCAGACCGGTCAGATGGAGGCAGCCCTAGACCACCTTCTTCAGGCGGTTGCGCTCAAGCCGGAATTCAGCCATGCCTATCGCAATCTCGGCAATCTTTACTACGTGAAAGGCCGCCATGACGACGCAGTGGCGGCCTACCGGAAAGCGGTCCGACCTCCATTCATCGATCCCCCGACCGTGAATAATCTCGCCTGGCTCCTTGCGACCAGCGCGGACCCCCGGGTGCGCAACAGCCGGGACGCCCTGTTTTATGCCAAGCTGAACATGGATTTTCAGCCGCCCGGCGATCCCGGGGCACTGGATACACTGGCCGCCGCCTATGCGAGCCTCGGTAATTTCAAGCAGGCGATACAACTCGCCGAACAGGCCAAAAAACAGGCCTATGATGCCGGGAACAAGGAACTCTTCCGGGCCATCCAAACCCACCTCGGAAACTACCGGACCGGCCGGCCGGTGATCGAGGCGGTACCCCAGGCCCGCTCTACGGAGATTGTTCCATAAGGGGCTAGATCCCCGCGGTCAGCCCTGGCGACCTTCCACCGCATCGACCAAAGCCGTGATCTGTTCCGGGGTGAAGGGATTGTACCGGCCCTCCTTGGAGCGCAGGACTGCCTCCAGGTCCGAACCAAAGTTCACCGCGCAGGTGGTTGCATATTCCCTGAGCTCCCCGATCAGTTGGTCCAACGACGACGCCTTGCAACGGTCGTAAAGACAGTGGAGCAGGACACCCTGAAAATGCGGTTTCCTGAGGTTACGGACCAGGGCGGGCAGGGTTCGTCCAAAATCCATGGCCGCCAATGCGGGCAAAGCTTCCACCTCCTGGTCTGAATCGAGAAACCGTTCCACCGCCCGGTAGGCCTCCTCCCCGGGATAATGCCGCAGGACCTGAATCAGCATGCGAGTGACCTGGGATGTACGGCTCTCCGCATTCAGCAGGTTCACCAGTATCGGCCCGGCCCCCGCGACCGGAAGCACCCCGCACAACAGGATATCGACAATCGAGCCGGTCATCACCAGGCGGCGCGCCACCACCTCCTGCATCAACACACGCTCCGCCTCACTCAGCCCATCCACATAGCCACGAAAAAGAGAGACCACTTCGAAGTCCTCCCCGTAATAGTTCTGGAGCAGCAGCGCCTCCATCTCCTGCTCGATTTTGTCCCGTGTTTTCATAGGCCATGGACCGTGCAACGGCGGGCATGCTTGCCAAAACCGCTGCCCGCTAACATACTCGGTACCGCATCAACTGCAAACGAGAACACTTCATGAGCGAACAACTTCATAGCATCCACACTCGATTATCCGACGACCACGCACCCGCGCTTCTGATCGATCAGTTTCTGGGGCATGTCCAGCGGGTTCAGACCGGCGCATCGGGCGTGGTACCGCAGGCGCAGTTGCTTGAGATCGGTCCTTTGCCCGGCCATGCCTCCCTGCAAACCTATGCGGCCCGGGGACAAGCCGCGCTTGACGCCCTCGTGGTTCTCAAGCTCAACGGGGGACTGGGTACCAGCATGGGTCTCGACCGGGCGAAGTCTCTGCTGCCGGTGCGGGACAACATGCGGTTTATCGACCTGATCGCCCGGCAGATTCTTTCCCTCCGCGCACGTTACGGAGCCACCCTGCCTCTGCTATTGATGAACAGCGCAAGTACGGTTCAGGATACCACCGAGGCCCTGGCTCACTACCCGGAGCTCCAGACTGGTCAGGGCGAATTGCCGATTGGCTTTCTTCAACACCGGGTACCTCGACTCCATGCGGACACCTTGACGCCCATCGAAGTGCCGGACCAGCCGGAGGCCGCATGGTGCCCCCCGGGGCACGGCGATATCTACACCGCCCTGGTCACCTCCGGACTGCTCGATCAACTGCTCGCACAGGGAATCCGCTACGCCTTCGTTTCCAATGCCGACAATCTCGGGGCAACCGTGGACCTCGGGATTCTGGGCTACCTCGTAACCGAAGAAAAACCCTTCCTGATGGAGGTCACCCGGCGCACCCAGGCGGACCGCAAGGGGGGACATCTTGCCCGGGCGGGAAATGGAAAACTCATGCTGCGCGAACTCGCCCAATGTCCGGAGGAGGAGCTCGATGATTTTCAGGACACCGAGCGGTACCGCTACTTCAACACCAACAATCTATGGGTGGACTTGCAGGCCCTGAAGAATCTCATCGAGGCCACCGGGGCCTTGCCCGAGCTGGCCCTGATTGTCAACCGCAAGGCTGTCTCCTCGGGTGGAGAAACCATTCCGGTCCTGCAACTGGAGACCGCCATGGGTTCCGCCATTCACAGCTTCGAGGTTGCCGAAGCCGTCGATGTGCCCCGGACCCGGTTTTCCCCGGTCAAAACGACGGACGACTTTCTCGCCTTGCGATCCGATGCCTACATCCTCACCGACGATTTTCGCATCACCTTGAACCCCGCCCGCAGGTCCCCGGTTCCCCCGGCGATTTCCCTCGATCCCCGGTTCTATAAAACCATTCAGGACTTTCAGCTTCGGTTCCCGGCGGATATTCCATCCCTGCTCAACTGTGACCGGCTGACGATCACCGGAGACATCACGTTTACCGGAACCTGCCGCATCGAAGGCACGGTCTGCCTGCACGCCGAGACCCCCACCCGCGTGTTTCAATACCAGTTCATCGGGACACCGGGCCGGAGCGAGTTTCAGGTTCGATGATTCACCTCATTCCACGAATGCCCCCGCCTGACCCACAGGTGGAATCCTCTCGCTGGCCGGGTATCGAAGCCCTAACCCTCACCCATTGGATGGGGCCGCGACCCGATCCCTTCCCGGAAGTGCGCGCGAGGATTGCCTATGACTCCGAGCATCTGCACCTTCACTTCGAGGTCAAGGATTGGCATGTCCGGGCCATCGCGGAACAGGATCAGGATCCGGTATGTGGCGATAGTTGCGTGGAGTTCTTTTTTGCTCCCGATCCGGAAAATCCGAGCGCCTATGTGAATCTGGAAATCAATTGTGGCGGCACACTGCTGCTGCACACACAGACCGGACCCAGAACCGGCCAAAAGGTGATCACACGGGAAGCGTGCGCCTTGATTCATCGCTCGGCATCCTTGCCTCGCCAAGTGATCCCGGAACAACCGGGGCCATTGGACTGGGAGGTTACCTGCTCCCTTCCCTTCGCTATGCTGGAGCGCCACTGCGGGATGCGCCACCCCGCCCCCGGCACACACTGGCGGGGAAACTTTTGTAAATGCGCCGACGCCACCTCTCACCCGCACTGGTTGACCTGGGCCCCCATTCCCGGGAAGAAGCCGGACTTCCACCGCCCGGATGCATTCAGATCCCTCTGCTTTGCTTGAGCCGAAAGCTGCGGATCGTTGCTGATCCAGCCAGGCTTGATCATGGAGGGAGATCCGGCCCGGCACACATCGAATCTGCCAACCTCGACAAACGCCCCTCGAGCGGGGCCGAGACCCCCGGCGACAAAAAAGGGCCGGGAAAACCCGGCCCTCTTTGATTCGATCATGCGTGTGTGGTCAGCCGTTCAGATTAGCGGACGGCGGCTTTGAGTGCATTGACCTTGTCGGTCTTTTCCCACGGGAACAGGCCGCCCTTGGTGGGGGTGCGCCCGAAGTGCCCGTAAGCCGAGGTCGGCTCATAGATCGGACGAAGGAGGTCGAGCCCCTTGACAATCTCTGCCGGCTTGAGGCCGAAGACCTTGCGAACCGCCTTGGACAGCTTGACTTCGTCCACCTTGCCGGTGCCAAAGGTATCGACCAGAACGGAAACCGGCTCCGGGTAACCAATCGCATAAGCGAGCTGTACTTCCGCACGATCCGCGAGACCTGCGGCCACAATATTCTTGGCAATGTACCGGGCCATGTAGGCGGCACTGCGGTCCACCTTCGAAGGATCTTTGCCGGAAAAAGCACCACCGCCGTGACGCCCCATTCCACCGTAGGTGTCGACAATGATCTTGCGGCCGGTCAACCCACAGTCTCCCTGAGGGCCACCCACCACAAATTTGCCGGTAGGATTGATCAGAAACTTGGTTTTCTTGCCGATCATCTTCTTGGGCACATTCTTCAGGATGACTTCCTCAAGAATTCCTTCGTACAGTTTCTTGTGGGTTATGTCTTCGGCATGCTGGGAGGAGATGACCACGGTGTCGATGCTCACCGGCTTGAAATCTTCGTAGACGATACTGACCTGGGATTTTCCATCGGGACGCAGGAACGGGAGCTTGCCGTTTTTGCGGGCGTTGGTCAGTCCCTGCGACAACCGGTGCGCGAGTTGAATGGGCATCGGCATCAGTTCCTTGGTCTCGTTGCAGGCATAACCGAACATCATGCCCTGATCGCCCGCGCCCTGTTCGGCGGTGGCTTTTCCGGCGGCCTTGCGGGCATCCACGCCCTGAGCGATATCCGGAGACTGGCGATCCAGCGCGACCATGACCGCGCAGGTACCAGAGTCAAAGCCCATTTCGGAGTGCACGTACCCGATTTTTTCCACCTTCTTGCGGGCGATATCGGCAAAGTTGACGGTGGCCTTGGTGGTGATTTCTCCGGCAACAATCACCATACCGGTCTTGGCCAGCGTCTCGCAGGCAACGCGGCTCTTGGGATCCTGGGCAAGCAGGGCGTCAAGAATGGCGTCGGATACACCGTCACACAACTTGTCGGGATGGCCCTCGGTGACGGATTCGGATGTAAACACATAATTACCCAGTGACATAACAGTTCTCCTTTTGATCAATTCAAGTGCGCCAAAATGCCTGTTTCAGGTGACAAGTTCAAGAATTTCCGGAGCGATCTGCCCCACCAATTCGCGGCAGCGTTCATTGACAATGGAGGCGGACTCCGAGGTCATCGCGACTTCAGCCAGATCCTCCGCCTGGGAATAGCGGAGCTTGCGAACCACATCCTTGACCAGGGGAACCAGGCTGGGACTGATGCTGAACTCGTCGACCCCCATCCCGATTAACAGTGGCACCATCAACGGGTTACCCGCCATCTCGCCACAAATACCCGTCCAAATTCCATGCTCGTGGCCCACATCAATGGTGTTCTTGATCAGCCGAAGAATCGCGGGATGGGTCGGCTCGTACAGGTAGGCAATCCGCTCATTGACCCGGTCCACCGCGAGGGTGTACTGGACCAGATCATTGGTGCCCAGACTGAAAAAATTGACATGCGGGGCGAGCAGATGGGTGGTCAGAGCCGCCGAGGGAACCTCGATCATCACCCCGACATCGATTTTCTCATTGAACGGCACATCCAGCGCACGCAGCTCGCTCTTGCACTCCTCCAGCAATTCATTGGCCCGAAGGACCTCATCGAGGTTGCTGATCATCGGATACATGATTTTGACATTCTTGTGAATGCTGGCGCGGAGGATGGCCCGAAGCTGGGTCTTGAAAATATCCGGCTGGGCCAGACAAAACCGGATCGCCCGCCAGCCCATGAACGGGTTGATCTCCGCCGGCATGCGGAGCTGAGATAAAAACTTGTCTCCGCCCAGATCCAGGGTGCGGATCACGGTTGGCCCCGGGGCGACCCGCGCCGCCACCGCTTCATAAATCGCCGCCTGCTCATCCTCCGACGGCAAACTCTTGCGGGACAGGTAAAGATATTCGGTGCGGAAAAGGCCGACCCCGGTGCCCCCATTGTCGAGGACCTGATCGACATCCTTTTCGAGTTCAATATTGCAGGAGAGGACCACATGGTATCCATCGAGGGTCTCCGCCGGCTGATCCCGCAGGGTTTCGAGGTCGGAACGGATGGCCTGACGCGACTCCTCGACCTTCCCATAGCGTTCGAGCTGCTCCCGGCTCGGGTTGGTAATCAGGACCCCGGTATTGCCATCGATCAAAATCTGGTCGCCGGTGGAAATCCGCACACTGACATCATGCAACCCGACCACTGCGGGAATTCCCAGTGCCCGCGCCATGATCGCGGTATGAGAGGTCGGACTTCCCAAGTCGGTGGCAAACCCGATCACATGGTCCTTGTCGAGGACCGCTGTATCGGAGGGCGCGAGATCATTGGTCACAAGAATATGGGGTTCGGTGAACCGGGCAATCGCCTGACTGCTTCCCCCGGAAAGGTTCCGGAGAATACGCCGGGTCACATCCCGGACATCCACCGCCCGCTCCCGCAGGTAGTCGTCCTCCACCTTCATCAATGCCTGCATGTAGCGATCCGACACTTCCCGCAGCACGGTCTCTACATTCTTCTTTCGAACATACAACCCGCGGATAACCTCATCCACAATCGCCCGGTCGTCCGCCACCAGCAGGTGGGCATCAAAAATGCTCGCGCTGTCCGGACCGATCGCATCCTTGACCTGCGCTTGAATTTCGTGAATCTGCTTGCGGGTGAGGATCAGGGCATCTTCAAACCGGGCGATTTCCCGGGCAATTTCGTCCTCACCAATGTCCCGTTCGACAAACCGGTCTTCATCGGTGGTGAGCAGGTACACCGGCCCGGTGGCCACGCCCGGAGAGACCCCGATGCCCTGGAGCTGGATGCTTTTCCTGCCTGATTCAGAGGGCTGGTCCATGCGGGTCAATCCTCAAAAAATTTGCTTTCCACCAGATCCTGGAGTGCGGCGATCACCTCGTCGGCATCCGGCCCCACCGCCGTCACCTTTAACACCGCGCCCTGATATCCCTCGAGGGTAAGCAGGCCCATGATGCTTTTGCCCGACGCAATCATCTCCTCGCGGGAGATGGTCACATCGCTGGCAAATTGGCTGACTGTCTTCACGATCAAGGCGGCGGGGCGGGCATGAATCCCGAACCGATTTTTGATCGTCATTTCCTGTTCAACCGTCTTGATCTCTCCACCTGTCATTCGCTTTCGATCCCCATCAACCCCTCAGCGCGTTTGCCGCTTGCGGGTCAACATGGCGATGAGTTTTTCATCCAATTCCTTCGCCGCGTCGTGGCCCAGGTCCTTCAGCTTCTGGTTTCTTGCCGCCACTTCAATGACATGGGCAAGATCCCGACCCGCCGCCACCGGCAGGGTCAGCAGCGGAACCGACAAACCAAAGACCTCCCGAAAGGACGGGGTCAATCCGGAGCGATCATTTTCGTCATCCACCGAGGCCCGCTTCAGCCGCACAATCAGGTCGAGCTTGGTATCCCGTCGCATCGAGGCGACCCCGAACAAACTCGGGACATGGATGATCCCCAGGCCCCGAATTTCCATATGATAGCGGGTTACCTCAACCGAGCTGGCGACGATAGCACGGTCGCTGTCCTTACGCAATACGGTGATATCGTCGGCGACCAGACTGTGCCCGCGCTCGATCAATGCGAGGGCGGCTTCGCTCTTCCCGATGCCCGGCGGCCCCTCGATCAAAACACCCACCCCCATGATATCCACCATGGTGCCGTGCAACCGCATCGAGGGTGCGGTGAGGCGCTCGATTAACAGGGTCGCCTCGTTCATGAAATGGCCGGTGATCATGCCTGAACGCAGTACCGGGATCCTGTACCGGGTTGACAGCGCGCATAAATCCTTGGGCGCTCGTCGGTTGCGCGTTACCACCAGCGCGGGAATCTTCTTCTTGAACATCAGAGCCAACTGCCGCGAACGCTCGGTACTGGTCATGCTCTTGAGATAGCTGCTCTCGGCAAGTCCGATGACCTGAATCCGCTTCTGGGCAAAGTACTGATAGAATCCGGCAAGGGCGAGCCCCGGCCGGTTCAGGGAAATTTCGCTGATCGGATTGTCAAGAAACGCCTCCCCCGCCTCGATCCCGAGCTGGAGGAGCTCTTTGCCCTCTTCATAGAATGTCCGGACGGTAATTTCCATGGCACGTTATTTCATCACATGCTGAACCTGGGTCCGAGGTAAAGTTCGCGGCTGACCGGATCATTCACCAGAAAGTCGCTGGTGCCCTCACGGAGAACCTTCCCTTCCGAAATCAGGTAGGCCCGGTCCACCACGGCAAGGGTTTCCCGCACATTATGGTCGGTAATCAAAATCCCCAAGCCCCGCTGTTTCAGTTCAATGACAATCTGTTGCACATCACTGACCGCCAGCGGATCCACCCCGCTGAACGGCTCATCCAGGAGAATCAAGGCGGGATTGGTGACAAGGGCCCGGGTAATTTCCAACCGCCGCCGTTCCCCCCCGCTCAGGGTGTAGGCTCGCTGGCGGGCCAGGTGGCCGATCTTCAATTCGTCGAGCAGCACCTTCAGCCGCTTCTTACGCTCCGCGCCCGACATCGGGAGGGTTTCCAGAATCGCCATGACATTCTGCTCCACGGTAAGTCGGCGGAAAATCGATGGTTCCTGCGCGAGGTACCCCATCCCCATCCTGGCCCGCTGGAACATCGGGGTGGCGGAAATGTCCTTGTGCTTGAAAAACACCTTGCCCTCGGTGGGCCGTACCAACCCGACGATCATATAGAAACTGGTGGTCTTCCCGGCTCCATTCGGGCCGAGCAGCCCGACAATTTCCCCGGCATTGACATTCAGATCCACCCCGTTGACCACCCGCTTGCCGCGGTAGGCCTTGACCAGTTGCTCTGTGCGTACCAGTTGTCCGTCAGCGACCAAGCGATTACTCTCCAAACAGTGATTCGCGGGGACTGCCGTCCTCGCTGGGGTAAATGACCAGGCGGGCGCGGGGCGAGCACTCCATGCGGTTTTCATCCCGCCAGAACCGGATCACCTCGGCGGTCAGGGTATCCTTCCCCCGGGTGACCTGCGGTTCTCCAGTCAGGACAATCTCCCCGGTTTCCACATTGTATTCCGCCACCTTCGACCGGGCCTGCTTGTCCTCCTGGACAATCCGCACCCGCCCCTCGGCCTTGATCTTCTTGGCCTTGTTGTTTTCATCAAAGGTTACCAGCAGATTGTCGGAGAACAACTTCATCGACGGATCGACCACCACCACGTCCTTTTCAAACAGGGCATACTGGTTCTGGTAATCGAACGTCAGTTTTTCCGACGTAATGACCGTCAGTTCCGCCTCCGAAACCTCGGCCGCCCGCACCATACCGGGTATCGCCGCCAACAGCAGCAACCCCACCCAACCCGCATTCACACTCCGCAGCTTCATTCCGCAACTCCTTGGTTCATGGTTCGGGTGATGTTCTTCAGAATCACCTTCGAATTGGTCATGATCACCAGCTTCTGGTCCTCGTTGTTCCACAAAAATCCGGTACCGGTGACCACCATATTATCGCCGGCGATCCGCACCGATGACTCCGATGCCGCCATCTGGCGCTCGCGGTGAAAAAAGCATTTGGGTGACGTCACCCGCATCCGGGCTTCCCGCTTCTCCTCGCCGACGTCCTTGTCGTCATAAAACTCCATCAGCAGGTCCGTGATCTCCACCATGCCATCGGGCATCATGTTGGCATACTCGCCGAAAATCTGACTGGTGAGGTTCCCGCCATCGTCATACAACGGCACCCGGAACCCCTTGATCTGGGTCGCTTCACCCGTGCCCTGGGCGAACACAGTTACCCCCGCGAAGCCAAGAACAAGCAGCATCCATTTCATCCGATCCATCATTCGTCCTCTCCGGCAAAACCGCGAATCAAATCGTCCCACACCCCCCGGGCCTTGAGCAGGGCTTCCACCACTTCACGAACCGCCCCATGCCCTCCACCTCGACCGGTCACCCAATCGGCGGCCGCCTTGACTTCCGGCACGGCATTCGCAACCGCCACCGCAAGCCCGGCCTCCTTCAGGGGAGGCAAGTCCACCAGATCATCCCCCACATAGCAAATCTTACCGGGTTCGACTCCCAACCGTTCGGAAAGTTCACGAAAGGCGATGCCCTTGTCGACAATTCCCTCCAAGAGAACATCCACCTTGAGCTCCTCGGCCCGGCGTTGCACCGCAGCGGAAGTGCGCCCGGTCAGGAATGCCACCTTGAGCCCGGTCTTTTTCGCCATGGCCAATCCGTGTCCATCCTGAACATCAAAGACCTTCCACTCCCCCCCGGGGCCATAGATGATCCCGCCGTCGGTCAGCACCCCGTCCACATCGAGAACCAGCGCCTCGATCCGGGCCGCCGCTTCATGCAGTGACGAGTTCATGAATGCCTTTCAATTGGCGCCACAAGCTCCGCATCGCGCGGAAGGGAATGGCATTTTCCTTGTCGGAGAGAGCCTTGGCCGGATTGAGGTGGGTTTCAATAAACACCCCGTTGCAGCCCATGGCGACTGCGGCCCGGGCCAGCGCGGGGGCCAAATGGCCGTCGCCGGCGGTGTAGTCGCCTCCCCCGCCCGGCTTCTGCACACTGTGGGTTGCGTCAAAAATCACCGGATACCCCAGGGCCTGCATCAGGGGCAGGCTGCGCATGTCCGCGACGAGATTATTGTACCCAAAGGTGTTACCCCGTTCGGTGAGGAGAATCTTCCGGTTGCCCGTGCTTTCCACCTTGGCCACCACCTGCTGCATGTCCCACGGGGCCAGAAACTGGCCCTTTTTCACATTCACCACCGCCCCGGTCTCTCCCGCCGCCACCAACAAGTCGGTCTGCCGGCACAGGAATGCGGGAATCTGAAGGATATCCACCACCGAAGCGACGGTGGCGGCTTGCTCGGGTAGATGAATGTCCGTCAGCAACGGCAACCCAAAGGTCGCCTTGACCTCGGCAAGAATGTCCAGCCCCTCCGCCATCCCGGGACCGCGATAGGACTTCACCGAGGACCGGTTTGCCTTGTCAAATGAAGCCTTGAACACCAGGGGAATCTTCTCCTCGGCAGCCAGCGACGCCAATTTCCCGGCCAGAGCGAGGCAGCCGCGCCGCGATTCAATCACGCAGGGTCCGGCAATCAGCGCCAGGGTGGACGCCTTGCCAAAGGGGATGGTGCCGATTCGAATGGTTTTCATTCTCTTCCAATGGTTGGAAAAACTGTCCCCAGACTTTCCAAGGTTTGGAAGAAAACTGCAACCCTGTTCTTGCATGGGTTTACGCCTTGGGGTGGCTCTTGTCGTATACCTCCTTGAGCCGTTCCGCCGAAACGTGGGTATAGATCTGGGTGGTGGAGAGGTTTGCGTGCCCCAGCAATTCCTGGACACTCCGGAGATCCGCCCCTGCGTCCAGAAGGTGGGTGGCAAAGCTGTGTCGAATCGCATGCGGTGTGAGGTCGGGATTCAGACCGGTCTGGGCGAGATATTTTTTCATCATCCGCTCGACGGAGCGGGGAGTCAGTCGGCCTCCATGCTGATTGGCAAACAACACCTTGGGGGCCAGTGTCACCCCGGACGCCATCCGCCAGTCCTCCCGCAGTTCCAGCATCTTGCGTACCACCCGGATCGCCGGCTTGCCGAGTGGGCAGAGCCGTTCTTTCCGGCCCTTGCCCCGGACTTTCGCCACCCCGGAAATCAGATCCACCGCCTCCTCCGACATCCCGGTCAGCTCGCTGATGCGGGCCCCGGTGCTGTAGAGCACCTCAAAGATCGCTGCATCGCGCATGCGGGCATAGGCCTGCCAACCGCGCTGATCCGGAGGCAGATCCGGCCCCGGCTCCGGCATTGCGAGGGGCGATTCGATCAACTTCACCACCTCTTTGGCCGACAAGAGCTTGGGCAATCGGCGGGGAAGTTTGGGCAGCGCCAGCCCCATGAATGGATTTGCCGCCACGGCATCTTCCCGGATCAGGTACTGGTAAAAAGACCGCAGGCTCGATAACTTTCGCCGGGTGGTCGCCGGCCTCGCCCCGCTTTTTTGCAGAGAGACCAGAAAGTGCCGCGCCTTCATCCGGTCGATTTCCTTCCAGACAAATGGCGGCCCCGCCTGCTCACCCCACTGGTGACGGATGAATTGTCGGATATCCAGCAGGTAACTGTTGATGGTGTGGTCGGAGGCCTCCCGCTCCCCGCTAAGGTAGCGAAGAAAAGAAGTCAGCCGCGCATCGCCATCCACGGGAGGGGTCTGCCTTTTCGACGCCATTGGTTACCGAGCCATTGTTGGAGCGTTGATCGTTCGGGGTTAAGACGTGAACGTTAAACGCCCGGGACAAAACGCGCAATCCTCATCCGCAGCCGTAGCGTGGATCTCCGGGTCCGCGCAGCTCACCCGCGATCTTATTTCTTCTTCACTTTTGGCGGCGGAAGTTTCAGCGCCTCCTGCTTCTCTTCATAGCCCGGCATCTGGTCGGCATACCGTGCGGCCATCTTTTTCAACGCGGCCAACTGACGGTCGGACAGGCGTTTCTTGGTCTGAAACTGTGATTTCAGGGATTGGTAAAACTCATGGTCGTCCCAGGTGCGCTTGCCCCGTTGGGTCGGCTCCGCCCAAGTGGTGATCGCGCCCATCAATTCCAGCACCCCGCCGGACGTTTCATCCGGCGCTTCCGCTGACTGCTCCAGCTTCAGCTCCTTCGCCACATCCTCAAAGTTCTCGATCTGATCGCCATACTTCATCACCAACCGGTCCAGGTAGGTAAGCTGATTGTCCGACAGCCGATTGCCCGACTCCACCTGCTGTTTCAAGGACAGATAAAACTTCTGGTCATCATAAACCCGCTTGCCCACCTGCCGGGGTTCGGCAAAGGTCACCGTTTCGAGCAGGGCCAGCTTGCGCGGGGTTTCCTCGCGCGGCGGCTGAGCCTTTTCCTTCATGGCATCGAACATGGCGCCATACCCCATGTCGCGAATCATCGACTCCGCTTCCGGCAACTGCTCATGGTAACGGCCCGCCATCGAAATCAGCGCTTCCAACTGGCGATCGGTCACCACCTTTTCTCCGGCCGCAAGCTGGTCGCGCACTGAGTCGACAAACTTCTCGTCATCATAGGTGCGCTTGCCCCGCTTGACCGCCGGAGCCCACGCCTTGACCTGACCGAGCAGCTCCAGCAGCCGGTTGACATGCCCGACATCCGCCGGCGGAGCTTTTGCCTTCTCCAGCCACCCCTGGAATGATGTATAAAAATCGCGCATCATATCGGTCCACAAAACCTTGCCGCTCTCCACATCATCGAGGGTGGCCTCCATCTGAGCGGTAAACCCGATATCAAACAGGTCAGGCAAATGCTGGACCAGGAAATCGCAGGTCTTCATCCCGGTATCCGTCGGTTTGAGTGCGCGCTTATCCTTCTCCACATACTCGCGGTCGAGAATGGTGGAAATCGTCTGGGCAAACGTACTCGGGCGCCCCACCCCATTTTCTTCCAACGCCTTGATCAGCGATGACTCGGTATACCGGGGCGGCGGGGTAGTCTCCTTGCGATCGGATAACCATTCCACCACGTCCAGCGGTTCCCCCACCGTCAGGGGAGGCAGCGAATCCGCATCCTGATCTTCCGGCGCGCCTCCTTCGCCATCGTCATTGCCCTGGGCCTTCTTCTTCTGCTCCACACCGGTGATTTTCATGTAACCGGGGAACACCACCTCGGAAGCAGAGGCCCGGAACAAATACGCATGTTTTGCCTCCCCGGTGATGGCGGCATCGATCTCCACCAGCTTCTGGGCAATCCGGGCCGGAGCCATCTGGCTGGCCACAAACCGCTCCCAGATGATCCGGTACAACTTGGCCTCATCGGGTCCGAGGAACCGGGACATCATCTCCGGGGTCCGGGTCACATCAGTGGGGCGGATCGCCTCATGCGCCTCCTGGGCCCCGGCCCGGCTCTTGTAGGTCGGCGGATGATCGGGTAGATACTCTGCCCCGAATTTGCCCCCCACCCACTGGCGGCACTCCTGCTGGGCCACCGGAGAAATCGCCGGGGAATCGGTTCGCATATAGGTGATCAATCCCGCAACCCCGTCACCGGTATCGATGCCCTCGTAGAGCTTCTGGGCAATCTGCATGGTCCGTTTGGGGGTAAACCCGAAAAACCGGCTCCCCGCCTGTTGCAAGGTGCTGGTGATGTACGATGGCTGGGGGCGCTTGCTGATCATCCGCTCCTGGATGTCCGCGACCTTGAGGGTCGCCCGCTCCAGTTCGGTGCTGATCTCGGTGGCCAGCGCCTCGTCGCGAATGTCCGCCTTCTCTCCATCCACCTTGGCCAGCCGGATGCCAAACACATCTTTGGGCGGCTGCTGCTTGTGGACATTCGCACCAAGAATCCAGTACGCCTCCGGGACAAAGCCGAGAATTTCCTTCTCCCGGTCGCACACCAACCGAAGCGCCACCGACTGCACCCGGCCCGCACTCGAAGCACCGCGAATCCGCCGCCACAAAATCGGGCTGACCTGGTACCCTACAATTCGGTCCAGCACCCGCCGCGCCTGTTGCGAGTCGACCTTGTGCATATCCAGTTGCTTGGGGTTATCGAACGCCTTGCGAATCGCAGGGGCGGTAATCTCGTTGTAGGTCACCCGGTGAAATCGATCCACCGGCAGCGCCTTGCTCTTCAAGGTCTGGAGCAGATGCCAGGCAATCGCCTCCCCCTCCCGGTCCGGATCGGGCGCAAGCATCACTTCATCCACCTTCGCCGCCGCCTCCTTCAATTCCTTGATCACCTTTTCCCGGCCCTTGATCTTCACATATTTCGGTTCAAAATTCTTCTCCACATCCACCGCCAATTCCTTGTTCGGCAGATCGCGGACATGCCCCATCGACGCCTTGACGATGTAGTCCGCTCCGAGAATTTTATTGATGGTTTTCGCCTTGGCCGGCGATTCCACTATGACCAGTCGTTTTGTCATGCCATTCACCTGTTGGCACCGGATTCAAGCTCCGGCGCGGGTTTCACTTCTCCACGCAATTCAACCACACGGCCCGGAAGAATCCGGATCACGCGCTTCATTTCCAAGCCCAGCAGCATCGCGCTCAACTGGGCGCTCCCAATGCCCGCCTCCCGGGCCAATGCATCCGTTTGCAAGGCGCCCTTCCACAGGGCCTTGACCACCTGCCGCTCCGCCTCCGACAAGTTCGGCTCCGGCATCGGCTCCAGCGCCTTTGCCTCGCGAGACACCGACGTCGGCAGCAGCATCGATAAATCCTCCAGGATCTGGTCGAGGCTTTCGCACAGCATCGCCCCCGCCCGGATCAGGGTATGACATCCCCGGGCCGACAGGTTATCCACCCGCCCCGGCACCGCATACACCGACCGCCCCTGCTCCAGTGCCTGGTTCGCGGTGATCACCGCCCCGCTTTGGGCTCCCGCTTCCACCACCACAATGCCCTGGCTCAAGCCGCTGACAATTCGATTTCGATAAGGAAAGGTTGTCCGATCCGGGGAACGCCCGAACGGGTACTCAGTCAGCACCGCTCCCTGTTCGGCAATCGCCTCGGCCAATTTTCGGTTTTCCGCCGGATACAACTTATCCAGCGCCCCGCCCAGCACCGCGAGGGTCCGCCCCCCCCCTTTGAGGGCCGCCTGATGCGCCGCGGTATCAATTCCCCGGGCCAGCCCGCTGACCACGGTGATGCCCGCTTTGGCCATCCCGTAAGCCAACCGGTCCGCCATGCTGATCCCGTAATGGGTGGGATGCCGCGTTCCCACCACCGCGAGCGCATGCCGGTCGGACGGCAACAGGCTACCCCATACATACAGTGCCAGCGGCGGATCGTACACCGTCCGCAACCGCTCCGGATAATCCTCGTCGGCAAGGGTCACAATTCTCGCCCCAAACGCCTCGGCCTTGCGGACTTCCGCCTCCGGATTGATCGAGTCAAACTGATCGGAAATGGACCGCGCCAGCTCCTTGCCGATCCCCGGAACTGTCATCAGCTCCGCTGCTGAAGCGCGAAAAAGCCCCGCCACGTCACCAAATCGGTCGAGCAGAGCCTTCGCCCGGACCGGCCCCACCCGATCCATGCCGTTCAATGCGATATATCCCAAACGAGCTTCCATAACCATGCCCACCGGCGCGGCATATCAACGGACATCCGAAAAAAATGCAAGCCTTCCCGTCGATGATGGAGATTGGATGACTGGCGATTGGCAATTGGGACCGTGGAGATTGGGTCCCTCTCCGTGTCCTGTCTTTTCCCGCCCCTCCCCTGTGCGTTCTGTGTCTCCAGCGGGGTAAACCTGGACGCATTCACACACAGTCCTCGCCATGCCGCATGAGGTCCCCGGCAGCATTGACCGCGCCCACGGCCACGCTTATAGTGCAAGGAAACGGAGGGATCATCCATGAACGTCTATGCTCGTATTTTTCTGATCAGCCTGCTCGCCGGAGGCGTGAGCATCACCACCCATGCCCAAAGCCCGGCCACCCAGCAGGCCCTGACCGAAGAGGCGGCGGAAAGCGCGACTACCCGGATCACGGATCCCATTCAGCTCGAATTGGATGCGCTGAAGTCGGATGTCGCCGAAATCAAGTCTGCTCTGGCCCAAGTGGTCGCCACCCTGACCCGAATGATCGATGAATCGGAACAGAACTCCGAGTTGGCCGAACGCAAGCTCAATAACATCGAGAATGCCCTCGGCGCCGATTCCTCCAGCCATTTCGGGGGGATCGACCGGCGGATGGACGACATGATGCGCAAACTCGATGACATTGAGCGCACGGTGGAAGATATCGAACGGAACCAGCGCTAGTGAAAATCACCCCGCTGATCGCCTCAACATTCACGTCCGACGGCGGCACCCTGTTCGGGCTGGTGCCCAAAACTCTGTGGTCACGCCTGATGACCCCGGACGAGAACAACCAGGTTCCCCAGAACGCGAACAGCCTGCTGGTGACGCTGGATGATGGCCGGTTGGGGTTGATTGAGACCGGGTGCGGGCCGGCGAGCCGATTCACCGAGAAGGAGCGCGAGCGCAATGGCCTCGGGCCGGGTTGGCCGTTGCTGGAAACCCTGGCGACCCTCGGGATCGCACCGGAGCAAATCGAGTTTGTGGTCTGTACCCACGCCCACTGGGATCACATCGGCGGACTGTTGGCCGGAACGCCGTCCGAGCCGACCCGGGCCTTCCCCAAGGCAACCCTGTATCTCCATGCCCAGGAATGGAAGGATGCCACCTCGGGAGACCCCCTGCTCTACAAGGCCTATCCCCGCGACCTCATCGATCCGGTGGCCTCCCTGTATGCCGACAGCATCACCACCAGCAAGAGTACGGAGGTCGATGTCGTTCCCGGGGTTTCGCTTGTCCACACCAGCGGCCACACCACCGGCCACTGCCTGGTGCGGTTGCATGGCGAGGCCATCGAACTTGATCATCCCGACTCGATCTTCTTTTTCCCTCCCCGGCAGGTTCTGTATCTCGGCGACCTAGCCCCGACCCGGCACCACCTCCGCCTGGTCTATGGAACCGGCTACGATATCTTTCCGTTGGACACCCGGCGCTGGAAACACCGGAACCTTCCCGATCTTGCCCGCGACAAGGTGCCGGTCTTTTTTCCCCACGATCCGGACCTGTTTGGCACCACCCTGTCCCCGCACCCCAAACTGGAATTTGCCCCGGACAAGCCGCTGCGGATTGAATTCCTTCCCGGCAAGGTCCCCCCCACTGCGAATGCCTGATCCCTCGGCCAACGCCTGGGCAAAGCTGAACCGCGACATCACCCGGTGCCGGACCTGCCCCCGGCTGACCGCATGGCGCGAACAGGTCGCACGCGAAAAGCGGCGCGCCTTTCGGGATCAAACCTATTGGGGAAGGCCAGTGCCGGGATTCGGCGACCCCAACGCCCGCATCTGGGTGGTCGGCCTTGCCCCCGCCGCCCACGGCGCCAACCGCACCGGACGGGTCTTCACCGGTGATCGCAGCGGAGACTGGCTGTTCCGCGCCCTGCACAAAGCCGGCCTGGCCAACCAACCGGAATCCACCGGGCGGGAGGATGGGCTCCGGCTGAACGACGTCTATATCTCCGCCTTTGTCCGGTGCGCACCACCCGCCAACCAACCCACCCCCGCCGAGCGCGATGCCTGCTTTCCCTTCCTGCTGCGGGAGGCCTCCCTGCTCCGCCAGGTCCGGGTCATCGTCTGCCTCGGAAAATTCGCGTGGGACGGAACCCTCACCCTGCTGAAAAGGCAGGGCAAGACTTGGAAGAAAAAGCCGGTGTTTGGCCACGGTGCGGTGGCAGATCTGGAGGGCGTTTGCCTGATCGGGTCCTATCACCCGAGCCAGCAGAACACCTTTACCGGGCGACTGACGGAACCCATGTTCGACGCCGTCTTTGCCCAGGCAATCCAATGCGTTCAGACGGGCGGGCGCAAACCATGACAACCGCGCAGGAAGGAGTTCGAAGATGACCCCCTTTGACAAACCGATTCGGATGGTCAACATCACCCGGCTCGGGTTGATCTCCGACACCCACGGAAATGCCCCCCGGACCAAGCAGGTGCTGGATCGGCTTGTCGACATGAACATCGATGCCCTGATCCACTGTGGCGATATTGGTTCCAGTGGAGTGCTCGATCACCTGGTTGACCTCAGCCTCGACCACGACCTGCGGGTGATCTGTGTTCTGGGGAATGTGGATGTATGGAACCAGGAGATCGAACAATACCCCCCGCTCGGCAAGGTAACCATCGCCGGACGCAAGGTCCTGATTCGGGCCGGGGGCAAAACCTGCGCGGTGGTTCATGGGGACGATCCCCGCACCATGCAAGCCGCCCTGGAGCAGCCCAAACTCGACTATCTATTCACCGGCCACACCCATCAGGCGGATGACCGGATCATCGATGGGGTTCGCGTCATCAACCCCGGAGCCATTCACCGCGCCCCCGAACCGTCGTTCGCCACCCTGGATCTCCCGACCGGATTGCTCGCCACTCACCGGATCGGATGAGGGTTTACAGAAGGAAACGAAGGAAGCGAAGGGAAAGGTTTCCGCCAAAAGACAGGGCATGGACACCACACGGATTCGAGAGACTGAAATGGATATCGGTTGGAAGGATATCCAGATTCGCGGACCCGGCAGCGAGGTGACGATCAAGGCTTCATGGCTGGACGACCCACCGCTGGGCACAATGCTTCGCGACGATTCATCGGCTGGTGGGTAAATGATGCAGGCCTTTTGCCTTTGCCGCGGCTTGACCGCTCCGCAAGTTGTAATTACATTGTACCCATGAAGGCCACGCTGATACAAATCGGGAACAGCCGGGGGATCCGGCTCCCCAAGCCGGTGATCGAGCAATGCGGGTTCGAGGGTGAAGTCGAGCTGGAGGTCCGGGACCAGCACCTGATCATCCGATCCGCTTCCCGCCCCCGCGAAGGATGGGCCGACGCCTTTGCCCGTATGAGCGAACAGGGGGATGACGAACTGCTGGACATTGCCGCAGAAGCCCCTCCCGCGTGGGATGAGGAGGAATGGGAATGGTAGTCAGTCGCTTCGACATCTTCCTGATCTCCCTCGATCCAACTCAAGGCCATGAAATCTGCAAGACGCGCCCGTGCCTGGTCGTATCGCCGGATGAAATGAATGACCACATCCGCACCGTCATCGTTGCGCCGATGACCACTAAGGGCCGCCCCTACCCCACCCGGGTTCCCTGCACCTTTCAGGGCAAACGAGGACAGGTCGTCCTCGACCAGATTCGGACCGTGGACAAGACACGGCTCGTGCGGAGACTGGGGCCCCTTTCCCCCGGGGCTCGGAATGCTGTCCTCGATACGCTGCAGGAAATGTTTGCGCGGTGAGGGAAGGTCAGTTACCCAGAGTGGCGCAAGTGTTTGCGGGAAGCCACTACTCCTGGACGATTCGTTCCCTGCGGAAAAATTTGAACGTTGAATCTTGAACGTTGAGAATTAACCGTTTGAATGAACAACGCACAATGCTCAATGTTCAACACTCAAGGAGTGTTAATAAAGTGATTCCGAAGGAATCATGGACCATAATTGTCACCACGGCATGTCGAATCGTTTAATAATGTTTGGCGCCACTGTCTCCCGCCCAATCCATGTTCTCCCGCATCCGTTCACAAAAATCCTTCCGTTACGCCGTTCTCGAAGGGATGAATTTGATCGAATGCATAGAGGGCATTTGGTCTCTGACATAACCTACAGGGACAGAGAACATCCTTTTGCACAGAACTTCAAACGCAGAACCCAAAAGGTTGGGGATGGAGGCGTCTGCATTTGACAAGACCTCTTCAGCTTCCCTCTCGACGAACCGAGATTCCCCGGCGGAAGGTTGTTCTTGCTCTTCTGAACCCCGTCTCGGAAAATCCTGAACTCAGACAAAGCGCGCCCTTGTCCAGCTTCTTTGGCGTCCTTGACTCCACGCTTCAGGGCTGCGGTTCAGATCCCCGTTTGTTCTCGATATCCGCCATCTCGAACTCATCGACGAACTGTTCTGATTCGACATAGCGGGTAGCCGCCGTCCTTGATGAAATTCGAGAGGGGATGATTCTCGCGCTGGGCAAGTGTCCGGAAACGTTCGTACGTTTGCTCGGGCAATCTCAGGGTAACGGTCTGGACATGGCACAATTCGCATCTGCTGATTATGTTGTGAATACATCCGAATACGAACGATGTCAACTGGAGTAGGCTGATAGGGGCAGTAGCTGACTCCTCGGTGATAGCATGAATTTTGCACAGAACCCCATTGGCCACCTTCTCGGTCCGCCCGGAGGTCGGACCCTACCTGGCACATTTGAAGAAACCGGGCGTGGTAGGGTTCGCCGTCCCGGCGAACCGAGGTGTGGTAAAAACAACTCGCCAATGCACGACCCAGCGAACACCCCGCCCGGCAGTTCCCTTGCCTGGCCGAGGCTGGCGAGGGTTTCCTCGCCCCCTGGGTCAGGTCGCCCTGAAAATTCAGCCAACCGATATTGGCTCCATAGCCATGCTTATGGATGGTATCAACCGTGGTCGCGGCCTGAAGAAAAGGCGACACGAGCAAACACCCGCTCAGTCCGGTCAGCAATAGGACATGTTTCATCAGCTTGCCTCGTCGATGTGAAATTCGATCCTGTAGTCTTCCCTACCCAGATTCAGCCGGGATGACAACGCCAATCCCCCGCTCTGAATGAATACCCCGACGGGCCCATCATGGATTCCCCGATACCGCAATGCGGGTAAGCCAAGGGCCTAGCCCAGAATTTTACAGAAATCATGATCATAATTATTACCACATTAACTTCTGCTATTGAACCGGATACAACAATTCATGTCCGACAGAGACCAGATGATAGTTTACCGTTTGACCTATTAACGATAGATTTAGCGGACAAATCACCAGACACCAGAAAGAACGATCATGACAAAAACCTTTTCACTTTTCCCAAACCGAATGGAGCTGGCAGTCGCCGGTTTTTTGATGATCGGCCTTTCGGTGCCCTCAGTTTCCCTGTCCTGTCTTTTGACCGTTACCAATCCGGTGGACCCTGAAATCCTGGTGGACTGGACAACCGAAACCGTGTCTCTGCAGGGAACTGCGGACCCGTCTGTGGCCGGGTTTCTCGAGTGGACCAATCAGGCCAATCTGGTTTCCGGGGTGGCGGCGGCTGGACCGTCATGGTCGATCAGCGACATTCCTCTGGCGGTGGGTACCAATGTCATCACGATTTCCGGAGAAGGTGAGGGCATCATCGGATTCACCACCAATGGAGCCGATACGGGAAGCGATGCGGTGTACGACAACGGTTGGGAGGCCGGCGACAATGGCGGAAGCGGTTTTGGGCCATGGACCTTGTCGACCTCGGGAAGTGGCGCGGATGGTGGTTGGTTTATGGAAGACACCGGCCTTTCCATCGGGCCGAGGGCATGGGGCCTCTATGCCAAAAATGGCCAGACCACCTGGGCGGAACGAACCCTGGTCTCCCCCCTTCAGGTTGGGCAATCCATCCATTGCCGCATGGAGAACAACTTCATCGATCCCGGGGGTATCGTGGCCCTGCACTTGTCGAATAGTGACAGCGAGCACCTCTGGTATCTGGAGTTCAAGGGCGGCACCAATGTCTATGCCCTGAACGATCAGGCGACCGACATGGAGTTCACGGGGGATGGCCTCGACATCACCTTCACCCTGACCTCGGCCACCACCTATAGCGTCGATGTGATCCGGGCCGGCGCGGCGCTGCACAGTTTCACCGGAGCGCTGGAGGCCCGGGCCAACGGAACCATCGACCGGTTGCGATTCTGGAACATTTTTGCGGGCGCAGGGGCGGATCATGATGCGTATCTGAATGATCTTGCCGTGAGATCGCCGGCGACCGGCACGGTTGTTTGCACGGATAGCGTCACGGTTGTGCGCCCTTCCGCGCCGCCGCTCCCGGATGACCAGCCCTACCTCGAGCAGGGTGGCTATGTCGCGGGCGAGGCGGAATTTTACCATGCGGCAACCTCGACGCTCGGGGTGGTCTGGACAGAGGTTTCCGGAAATACCCCGGGAGCATTCGCCAACAACCGCGGCCCCGGCTACATGCGGGCACTTCCGGATACCGGCGTTGGTGCGAGCTACATCGACGGACCGGCCCTTGAGTATCGGATGAGCATCACCAACGCGGGAATCTATAATCTTTGGCTCCGCTTCGACGGGGCCGACAGTGATTCCGACTCCCTGTTTGCGGGCATCGTCGAGCTGGCGGATGGGCCGGGAGGCGCAGTGGATTGGTACCAGATGTATGGGAATGAAGATGCAGATTTCGACACCAACCCCTGGGTATCGCTCGGGGGGTATGAGGCCAATGAACCAGCCCCGGCGCTGATACCCACTTCGTTTTCGATTCCTGCTCCAGGGATCTACACTTTGCGCGTGGTCATGCGGGAAGATGGGGTCGCGCTGGATTCATGGATCCTCCAGATGGCACCGCCCACAGTGCCCGACCCGACCAACACGAATCCCATCATCACTGTGCCGGATGCCATCGTCATGCATCACCAGACCAAGGCGGGGATTGCCGTGCTGCGCAATGACAGCGGCGAGACCCTGACCAACACGGTAACCGTAGTTTCATCGCCAGCCTTCGGCACCGCCGTGCCCATGGCGGATGGGCGGATTCTCTATACCCACACCTCCGGCTTTCCCGCCGAGGACAGCTTTACCTACCAGGTCTCGGGCACCGGCGGGGTCACATCCCCGCCAGCGTCGGTGGCGATCACCTTCTCCACAGACTTGCGCATCCCGAACAACACCGTGACCATGCCGGTCAATCCTCCCCCAACCGCATTCAGTATTGTAGACGCATTCCCCACCATCAGTAACTTTGACGCCCCCACCGCGATGGCGAGTCCGCCCGGAGAGACCAACCGGATCTTTGTCACCCAGCGCAATGGCGAAATCTATGTGATCACAGGGGCCGGAACCACCAACGCCCAGAAGTCCCTGTACATGGACATCAGCGGGCGGGTGCTCGACGATGGAAATGAGCTGGGGGTCAAGGGCATCGCCTTCCACCCCGACTATGCCAATAACCGGTATGTGTATCTGTCCTACTGTCATTATGACGGCACGAATGGACGGGCCCGGCTGAGTCGGTTCCAGACCCAGGCCGGCAACCCCAACCTCGGCGATACCGGCTCGGAACAGATCCTGATCAACCAACTCAACAACGGGAATGTCCACAATGTGGACAGCATCCGCTTCGGCATCGACGGGTACCTCTACATGGGCATCGGTGACCAGGGTTTTGTCAATGATCAGCCCGACGGCTACAACAACAGCCAGAAAATCGATCAGGATCTGTGGTCGGCAATCCTGCGCATTGATGTGGACAAGCAGCCCGGCAATCTTGAGCCCAACCCCCATCCCGGGATTCCGGTCGACGGCGGCGGCAAAGCCTACTACGCCATCCCCGCCGACAATCCATTTGTCGGGGCCACCCAATTCAATGGCAGTGCGGTCAGTCCCGCCGCAGTCCGCACCGAGTTCTATGTGGTGGGATTGCGCAATCCATGGCAGTTCAGCTTTGATGCCCTGACCGATGAGCTGTGGGTGGCCGATGTCGGCAATGACGCACGCGAAGAGGTATCGATTTTCCAGGCTGGCGACAATGGCGGCTGGGTCTATTATGAGGGCACCCTGCCGGGCCCTCGCCCTGACCGGGTACCTCCTCCGGGGTTTGAATACCGGAAGCCGGTCTGGGAGTACGACCATGGTGGTGGTGAATTCCAGGGCGAGTCGATCACCGGCGGCTTTGTTTACCGGGGATCTCAATTTCCGGATCTGTATGGGAAATATCTCTGCTCGGACCTGCTGTCGGGAAATATCTGGAGCATCGAGCGCACCTCCGGCGCGACCAACATCAACCGGATCGCCGGGCAGGCCTGGCTCATTCAGTTCCTGTCCAATCCCGCCAATGAGGATGTCCTGATGTTGAATTTCCTTGGAGGCCGGATCCTCAAGTTGGCCGGGCAAACGTCGGACCTGCCCTTTCCGGAGACCTTGTCGGAAACCGGTATTTTTGCCGATCTAGCCGACTTGACTCCGAACCCCGGGGTGGTGGGGTACGAGCCCAATATGGCGTTTTGGTCGGACTATGCCGTCAAGAGCCGGTGGTTTATCCTTACCAACACCACAGACCGGGTGACGATGAGCCGGGAAGGCAACTGGACATTCCCCGAGGGCATGATGTGGGTGAAGCATTTTGATTTGCTGATGGAGCGGGGCAATCCCGCCACCAGCAAGCGAATTGAGACCCGGGTGCTGGTTCGAAACGCGAGTGGATCGTATGGGGTCAGCTACCGGTGGAACGATGCCGGAACCGAAGCGGTCCTGGTTCCGGATGCCGGGGTGAACTTCAGCCTGTCCATCACCAACGCTGGGCAGCCCACCGTCCAGCAGTGGCGGATTCCCAGCCGGGCCGAGTGCCTGGTATGCCATACCCCGGCAGCCGGCCATGCCCTCAGTTTCAATACCCGTCAGTTGAATGCACCGGGAGCCATCGCGGGCGTCAGCAATAACCTGATTCATCTGCTGGAGGTCGCCGGTTACACCAGCAACGGCCTGGGTGATCCGGCCGAACTGCCGCGGCATATCGGTCCCGACGAAACCGAATACAGCCTGGAGGCGCGGGCCCGGTCCTATCTCTCGGTTAATTGCGGATACTGTCACATGGGCGCCGCCGGATCGGTGCCGGGAGCCTGGGATGGAAGAGCTTTTGTGAAGTTGTTCGACACGGGAATGATCCTTGGCGAAGCGGGCAGCAACGGGGGCAACCCCGCCAATAAGTATATTGTACCCGGTGATGTCGATCACAGCATCATCTGGAACCGGATGGGCGAGAGCAATGGGTTTTCCCGCATGCCTCCCCTCGCCACCTATGAACTTGACCATACCAACATTGCCCTGATCCGGGACTGGATCGTCAACGAGCTACCCGCTCGCCAGAGCTATGAGCAATGGCAGATCGCCCACTTCGGAACCACCAATGCCCCCGGGTCTGGGCGTGGCGACGACCCGGATGGCGACCATAGCGTGAACGAGGAAGAATTCCTGGCCTATACCAGCCCCACCAATGAATTCGACGCTTGGTCGGGCATCATGGGATCGGACAGCATGGGGGCGTTCGTCGGACACGACCTCGGCAACCGGCAGGTCACAATCGAGATCAGTACCAACGAATTTCAGTCCTGGAGCTTCTGGCCGGTACCGGGCAATGACGGGCTCCCCATCGCCCCGGGCACAACCAGGACCTTCGATCTCCCCGATGGCCCCCAAGCAGCCGGTTTCCGATTCCGCATCGAGGAACCGTAAAAAGAGGAAAATGGCGATAGCCGGGTAGGGGCCGACCTCTGGGCGGCCCGGGATGAATCGACGATCGCGTATTCGAGTGGATCAAATAATACGTTACCTTGGCGGGCTCGGTCGCACCACTATGCGACGACACCGCGGAGGGCATCCGCCGCTTGCTGGGCAAGCATGGACAGTTCGGCCGCCTTGAAGGCATGTGCCTGCGTCATGGCCGTCTCGGTGCGGTTGAGGCAGTCGAGGATGAGCCGCCCGAAATAGGGGAACCCGACCTTGCCTCCCACCTCAATCCGTTGCTCACCCTCGCCATTGACCAGATACACCTGGTCGCCCATGCGATCGGTTCCGATGTCGACATACTTTCGCAGCTCGATGTACCCGTCGGTCCCCTGGATCAGGGTTCGCCCATCGCCCCAGGTGCGGAGGCCATCGGGGGTGAACCAGTCAACCCGGAAATAGAAGGAGGTGCCATTGTCTCCAAGAATCATCGCCTCCCCGAAGTCCTCCAGACCGGGATACTGGGGATGGGCGTGGTTCGCAACATGGGCGGAAAGCACCGTACCGTCCTTCGCGCCAGTGTAGTGCAGGAACTGTTCGCACTGGTGGCTGCCAATATCGGTGAGGATACCGCCGTACCGGGCCTTCTCGAAAAACCAGGCCGGACGGTGCGGCGCGCTCAATCGGTGAGGACCGAGCCCGATGACCTGGAGCACACGACCAATCGCCCCCTGCTCAATCAACTCGCCGGCGAACATGCCGGACTCGGTGTGAAGCCGCTCGCTGTAATAAACCGCGTACTTGTTTCCCGTGGCGGCCACCGCAGCCCGAACCTCGGCCAATTGCTCCAAACTGGTAAATGGCGATTTATCGGTAAAATAATCCTTCCCGGCATGAAGAACCTTGAGCCCCAGTCCGGCCCGGTCGGCGGGGATCGCCGCCGAGGCCACCATCCGCACCGCAGCATCATCGAGGATCTCATCCAGGCTCCGGGCGACCCTGACTTCGGGGTAGGCCTTCACAAAGTTTGCGACCTTCTCCGGGTCCGGGTCATACACCCACTTGAGTTCACCACCTGCTTCGCGAAGTCCATTCACCTGGCCATAGATATGGCCGTGGTCCAGTGCTGCTGCGGCAAACACAAACGCTCCCGGCCCGCACACCGGGGCGGGCTTTCCCTGGGGCGCATAGGTCATACCATTGGTTGAAGAGATGGCGGTCATCAGAAGGATCCTTTCATGTCGGAGGGGCCGGAGGGGGCGGCGGTTTTCTTGCGGTGGGTGGAGGCGGCGATCCGCTGCTGCAAACATTTGGCGTAGGCATCGGCATCGATCGGCAGTTCCACCGGGCGCCGTTCGAACGCGGACAACAGCATCGCGTTGGCCAGTTCCACTGAGGCCAGACCCTCGGCGGCGGGGGCAATCAGGGGCGCTCCATCCAGAATCGCCGCAACGAAATTTTTCAGCACCCCGACATGCTGTTCCCCATGGTTCAGGCCGTCATAGGTTTCCACCGAGACTTCAGGCGCCGCGAACGATTCGGTTGTGGTCCGGGAGAATGCCGACATGGGGGTTTGATTGCGGTAGAAGTGCAAGGTATCCGCCTCCAAAACCACCTTGCCTCCCTCCCCGATCAGCTCAAGACGGTTGGTGCCGGGCGCTTCACCGGTACTGGTGATAAAGACCCCGGTGGCGCCATTCGCATACTCGAGGTAGGCGGTCACATCATCTTCCACTTCGATGTCATGGTACCGGCCAAACTGGCAATGGGCGTCGACCCGTTCCGGGGTCCCGGTCAGCCAACAGAGCATATCGAGTTGATGGGGGCATTGATTGAGGAGCACGCCCCCACCCTCGCCCGCCCAGGTCGCCCGCCAACCCCCAGATGCGTAGTAGGCATCGGTTCGAAACCAATTGGTGATGATCCAATTGACCCGGCGCAATTCTCCGAGACTGCCGGCGTCAACCAGCTCTTTGATCTTCAGAAAATAACCATCGGTGCGTTGATTAAACATTGCAGCAAAAATTTGCTGGGGATTCCGGTGAGCAGCCAGCAACCGAACCGCGTCGGCTTTGTGGACCGAGATCGGCTTGTCGACAAGGACATGCAATCCCTTATCGAGGGCGGCGATACCGAGAGTGGTATGGGCATAGTGAGGGGTGGCAATGAGGACGGCATCCAAGGTGGGGTGATTCAGCAAAGCCTCGGCGGAAGAATATTGCGTCACCCCGGTCCACGGGGCCAGGCGGGCAGGGTCCTCATCACAGACGGCAGCCAGTACCGCCCGGGGAATGGTTCCCGCTGTGAGTTCGCGGGCGTAGAAGGAACCCATGTTCCCTACCCCGATGAGGCCGATACGAAGCTGGTCAGGTTGGATGGTCATGCGCATACGGGTACCACGGATCGGCTGGGGTTGCCCAGCCCGGATCGTGATTACGCCGATCCACCCTTCCAGGGCAGACGCATGACATACCGTTGCCAGAAGAAGCGCCGGATATCATTGATCTGCCATGCCCTTTGCTCGGGAACCGACCTTAAGCCCAGCCAGGCAAAGGTGCGCAGGATGCCGGAGATCAGAAACAGCGAATGATACCCGGTCCAATGAAACGTCCCGAGCCACACATCATGCGCGATCAGGTGCCCCAACAGAATCCCGGAACCGGTGGCTACGACAAATCCGGTCAGGCCGGTGGCGACCCCGAGCATGGCCAGATAGGACATTCTGCGTGCGCTGGGTGCGGTCCCGATGCTGAGGTTGAACAAGGCGGTATTAATGCCGCCCCATGACAAGGCATCCATCAGGCCGCTGATCCAGACAAACGTCAGGTTGCCCGGCTGGGCGAGTAGCCAGCACACCGGATTGACCGTCCCGGCAAGAAAGGTCGTGATCGCCAGTACATGTTTGTGACCAAACCGATCCGCCACCTTGCCCCATAAGGGAGCCGTGAACAGCATCGCGAGGGCGGAGATGCCGCTCCAAATCGCGAGTTGGGTAAAGGACATCCCGAGGTGCTGGAAAAAGTATGGAATCACAAACGGGGCTGCGACCATCACGGAGGCATTCCAATAGAGGGTGAACCTGAGAAACCGGCGAAACCCCGGGTCCCGAAGCGGGACCCGGATAATTTCCATGAGCGAGACCGTCTGCTTGGGTAGGGCCGGCTCCGCATGGTTCCGGTAAAGATGGATTCCGATCATGGCGAACACCAGGCCGACGGCATAGACCACCTGAAATCCCAGGGGAGAAGGCACCCGGTCCAGGAACCAGCTGGCGGCCAGCGCGGCCGCGGTTCCAATTACTCCCATCCAACCATTGCGAAGGCTGAAGTACCGCCCCCGCTGAACCTCGGGAACCACATCACTCATCAAAGAGACCCAGGCTGGTCCCACCATGGTCTGAAACAGACTGGAGAGAAACAACAGGAGCAGTAAAAGAAACGGTCTTGCTGCATCCGAAACCGGGAGCAGGGGAATCGCAATCGCCCCCAGCCAGAGCCCGCGACCGATCGACGCAGTGACGATCATAAACCGGCGGCGGCTCCCCATGGAAAGGGCGAGCCAGACGGCAATCGGGAGAACGACCTGTACCAGCATCGGCAAACTGGCCATCGCGGCCAGAACCGAAGGCCCTGCCCCCAGGTACAGCAAGTAGCCGGTCAATATACTTCCCGAGGTCCAGGTCAGAAAGATCTGGGTGAAACCGCCCTCGATAAAGGAGAGGCGCTGGGTCTGCTGAATTTCCGCCATGGACAGACTGGATGGAAGATCACTCATGTTTAGTTCAGCTTGCCAGATTCTCCATCACTCGTGGAGAAAATGCCGTGAAAAAAGCTGCGGCTGGATCTGCTGGGGGTTAGAGCAATTTAAGTAGTGCCGTAGTCGTACAGCGGTTCGCCGGGCCTGCCCGGCCAGGGACAGCGAACCCTACCTGAATGATTTGACCCTCTGGTGGTAGGGGCCGACCTCCCTGGCCGGGCAGGCTGGGCGGCCCGTGACAAACCAACCGGCCACAGTTTAACTTAAACGGCTCTAGCCCGGCACTCATCGACAGAGCTCCGCCCTCAGTTGCCATGGCCGATATTCAAACGAGCCACCGCAACCGTGCGGTTCATAAGCAAAAACCGAGTCAACGGACCCGAATGCGAGCCAATGAAGCGGGAAACCTCACTCACTCACCCAAGCAATCGGTTGGGCCATACGTCAGACTCTTCTCCTCACCCCGAGGCGTTCTGCGCTAATTGTATTGTAAGCCGCGACGAACCGGTTTGTTTTGCACGCTTCCCGGTCAGGGAAGCTGTGCGCGCAATCGGTAAAGAACAAACCCATCCGTGTTTGCGGCGACTTGAATACGGCCGAAGGTCTCAGCGCCCGAGACGGTGATGGAAGATTTGCCGGGAACCGGCTTCCATTCACCACTGCTGATGTCGGTGGTGTACTCAAGTTGGTAACGACGATCGGAAGAGGCGGGGGAAAACAGGACCACTTGGCCATCGGTGTCCATCCCCGCGCTCACGGAAAGGTGGGAAAATTCATCGGAAGGATTGGAATCGGCCAGATATTCCTCGTAATCGGTGTACCCATCGCCATCGGAATCGCTGTCCTTGTCGTCATCGTCGGGACTCAAACCATTGGACATTTCCCACCAGTCAACCATCCCGTCCTGATCGAGGTCGGTCGTGGAGGAAACGAGATAGGCAATCTGGTCTTCGCCACCAATGCTCATGGATACCACGCGACCTTCCAGCTCCTTGGGGGCGTCAATCTTGTCGGGGCCATGATTGCCCCAGACCACGACCTTGCCATCGGACCGAAGCGCCATGCTGTATTTTTCACCGGCAGCAATGGCGATCACGTTTTTCTTGGCATCGCCGGGAACCTTGCACTGCTTGTAGGAATTGTCGCCCCAGGCGATGACCTCGCCATCGGCGGTCAAGGCGAGGTTATGGAAATAACCAGCAGCGATGGCAACGATATCATGGGTGGCTTCCTCAGGAATAAAAAGCTGGCCAGTGGAGTTGTCACCCCACGCATCCACCGAACCCCAGGTGGTCAGGGCCAAGTTGTGCATGGCGCCGGCGGAAATCGCGGAAACATTCTGGTACAAGCGGCTGGGAACCGTTCCCTGCCCGAACCCATTGTAGCCCCATGCGTAGACATTGTGATTCACATCGAGGGCCAGGCTGTGGAACAGACCGGCGGAGACGGCAACCACCTTGCGGGCCGCCTGTTTGGGGGGATTCAATTGCCCGTCAGCATTCTCACCAAAGCCTTTAACCAACCCGTTGTTGAGGAGAACAAGACTGTGAAAACCGCCTGCTGCCACCGCCTTGACGCCAGACTCATACACGGCCGGAACTGCTGCCTGCCCCTGGTCATTGGCGCCCCACGCCTCAACGCCGCCGTTTTCATTCAACGCCACCGTGTGCGAAAAGCCGCAGGAAATCTGGGTGAAAGCACTGTTCGCGGCGGGAACGGAAAGCGCGGCATCCTTGTCGCCGCTCCACTCAAACACATGGCCGGACACTGCGAAGGAGCAGAGAGGAGCACTCATGAGAGCGATGGCCAAGACTGAATTGTGAAGGAGGGATTTCACTTGTTGTTCCCGATTGCTAAGTCTGTTTTAGCGCTGCCCTCTAAAAAGTGCAAGTCATTTTTCAGAAAAAATGCCAAAAAAATTCAGGGCTCGCGTTCCTATATAGGGGGACCCCCGACCCCCGGGCCAATTCGCCCACCATCCCGGCGCCGATGTCGCGAGATTGACAATCAAATTGTCATTTTTGAGCCAAAATTGACCGTGTGTCTGGTCGGGTGGGATTGGTTTGACTGGAGAGACTGGACGAGGCCTGTCGCCGGGGCAGATTCCGGACGAAAAGATTAAACGATTTTGCGCAACATCTTCTCTGCCATAGGGATGTCTGCCTCCACATCCACCCCGATGCTGAATTCATGGGTTGGCAGGACCTTGATCCTTCCCCCCATATCCAGTGCCCGAAGCTGCTCCAGCATCTCCGCTTTTTCAAGGGTGCAAGGAGGCTTTTGGACGATCTTTTGGAGAAAAACCCCACGATAGGCATAGACACCAATGTGCCGCCAATGAAGATCCGGCACCCACCCGCCCCCGGAATCCCGATGGTGGGGAATGGGTGAACGGGAAAAATACAGGGCAGTCTGCCCTTCACCCCAGACCACTTTGACGATGGATGGGCTCTCCAGCTCTTCCCTGGATTGAATGGGAGAGGCGGCCGTGGCCATATCGAGCGAAGGATCCGCAACCAGACTCTCCGCGAGCTGATCGATGAGGTCGGGCGAGATCAGTGGTTCGTCGCCCTGAATGTTCACCACCACATCGGGGGACAACCCGGCAACCGCCTCGGCGATACGATCGGTTCCGGAGGGATGATCCGCGCGGGTCATGACCACTTCGCCCCCGAACCCGGTCACAACCTCGGCAATCCGCTGGTCATCGGTGGCCACAAGAATCCGGTCGAGCCGGGTCGCCTGGGCTGCGCGTTCATACACCCACTGGACCAATGGTTTGCCCAACAGGGGAATCAGACTCTTTCCGGGGAGACGGGTGGAGGCATAGCGGGAGGGAATGACCCCGACGATACGCATGGGGGAGCGGTCGCCGGTCATGGGATGACCGCGAGGAGTTCATCGGGGGTGCAGGTGGCGGTACCGAGTTTGGCCACCACGATGCCGGCGGCATAATTGGCCAGCTCGGCAGCTTCAAGAAACGAAGCCCCGCCCGCAACTGCGAGCAGGCAGGTGGCAATCACGGTATCCCCGGCACCACTGACATCAAACACTTCCCGGGCGCGGGTCGGCACATGCACCGGCGCCTCGCCTTTTCGCATCAGCAACATGCCCTGGGCGCCAAGGGTGATGAGCAAAAATCCAGGGTTCCACAGTTCCAGCAAACGGTCCCCGACCTGAAGCAAGCGGAGATCTTCGAGCGGATTCTCCTTGGGCCTGCCTTCGGCGATGCCGGCGGCGACAAAGGCCTCGCGGCGATTGGGCGTCGCCAGGGTCAGACCGCCGATTTCCAGTTCATGATTGTCCTTGGGGTCAAGCCCCACCGGCACCCCGGCCTGGGAGGCGCGCTGGATCAAGTGGCTGATCATCGCCTGGTGGATGACGCCTTTTCCGTAATCTTCGATGATAATCCCATCCACAACCTGAATCTGTTCATCGAGCAGCGATTTGAACCGGTCGAGTTCGGATTCGTTGTACTCGTACAACTCCTCCCAATCGACCCGAACCACCTGCTGACGTTCGGCAAGAACCCGGGTTTTCACCGTGGTCGGAATGCGGTTGGTGGCGAGGATACTTCCGGTATCCACCCCCTGCTCGCGAAGCAGCGAGGACAACACCTCACCCGAAGCGTCTTGACCGATAATGCCGCCGACGGTGGCGGAAGCGCCAAGCGCCCGAATATTCAGGGCGACATTGGATGCCCCGCCGGGGACGGCCTTCTCTTCCCGGACATGCACCACCGGCACCGGGGCCTCCGGGGAAATCCGCGATACCACGCCAAGAATGTAGCGATCCAACATAAGGTCGCCCACCACCAGAATCCGTTTCCGGTCAAAGACCGTGAGCATGTCAGCCGCACGTTGTCGAAGTAAGGTCATCGTTCTGTTTCCTTGGTCCTTGCCCGCCGGTCCGGGGGCGATGGTTTGCCCTCAACTGCCATCATCCAGCGCCTGCCGAACCGCATGGCCGAGGGTTTCGAGTTCATAGGGTTTTTGAAAAGTCCGGGTAATCCCCAGCTTCTTGGCCTCGACGATCCGTCCGATATCCGCGAATCCGCTGGCCAGCACCGCCTTTTGGCCGGGGCATCGCTCGAGAATCTTTTTGTAGGTATCGACCCCGTCGAAGGAATCACCCAGCACCAGGTCGAGAACCAGCAGGTCAATTGGCCGGTCACCCGCCGCACCCGGCCCATCGGCAAACAGGGCCACCGCCTCCTGCCCGCTCGATGCGGTCAGGACCTGGTACCCCAGCGAGGACAAAATGGCCTCCGCATCCGCGCGCTGTTCCACCGAATCATCGACCACCAGAATCACCTCTTGTCCGGTGTAGTCCGGGGTCAATTCAAGCGACTCCCCGACGTCCCCGCTGATCACCGGAAGATACAGCAGAAACTGGTTGCCATTGCCGGGGCTGACCTGCAGATCCATGAAACCGCCATGGTCTTCGATGACCCGGAAGACCAGGGACATGCCAATCCCGCTGACATAGTGCCGCCCCATGACATCCCGCACATAGAACGGCTCGAACAGCCGGTCGGCATCTTCGGACTCAATCGGGCTTCCCGAATACCAGAGGCGGATAATGGCATAGTCTCCGGGGGGAGCCTGGCCATATCTTCCCACCGGTTGTCGGAGATTCTGGGAGGTGGTTTCGATCTTCACCACGCCCCCGGTCGGCATGGCTTCGCAGGCAAACACATAGAGATTGGAGATGGCCTGGATCAAATGGCTTTCCGCTCCGGCCACCGGGGGCAGGGACGCGTCGAGCTCGACCTCCATCCTGATTTTTCCGTGGGAAGCGGCAATCCGCCGGTATTCGGTGGTTGCCATGAAATCATCAATCAGTTCGTTGACCTGTAGCGGCTTCTTCTTGAAGGTGCCCCCCCGTCCCATCATCGCCAGGTCGTGCAGGATCGCACGGGAACGGGCCAACGCCTCCTCGATCCGGGCAATTTTTTCCAGCGCGGGATGGCCCGCCTCCAACAGTGCCGCGATCTGGTCGGGGAGGGCCAGAACCGGATCGAGCACATCGGATAAATCGGAGGCCGCGCCTTCGGCCAACAGACCGAGCGAGGCCATGCGTTCAGACCGGGTCAACTGGGCATCCACTTCGCGCTTGCGCTGTTCGTTGCGCCGCCGCTCCTCCCGCAGGTTTTGCCGCATCTTCGCGGTATCGAGCACCATGCGGATCCGGTGGACCACCTCGTTCGGATCCACCGGCTTTTGCAGGTAATCACTGGCTCCGCCCCGCAGAGCCTCCAGCGCGCTGCCCACCGAGCCATGCCCAGTCAGCATCACCACCGAAATATCCGGGTTGGTTTCCTGAAATGCCCGCAGTACCTCGACCCCGTCCATGTCCCCCAACATCAGGTCGCAGACCGCGAGGGCAAAGGTTTCCCGATGCAAGACTTCGATCGCCTCTTTCCCCGAAGCGGCGGCGAGTACCTCGAAACCGGCCTTCTCGAGATTGACGCACAGTCCGGTTCGCACCAGCTCGTCGTCATCAATGATAAGGATCCGTTCAGTCATGGCTGGGATTGTTCTTTCGCCATCGGCATATGAATCTTGAACGTTGTCCCTTTCCCCGGCTGGCTGTCAACGCTGATTGTACCGTGACAGCTCCGGACCAGGGAGTCCGCCACACTGAGACCAAGGCCGGTTCCCTTGGTGCCCTTGGTGGTGAAAAAGGCTTTGAAGACATTGGCGGCCTGCTCCCCGGTCATGCCCACCCCATTGTCTTCAATCAACAAATCGACCGCATCCCCGTCCCGGGCCGCCCGCACCCGGACCGTCCCTCCCTTGGGGAGGGCATCATGCGCGTTGATCAACAGGTTCATGAGAATCTGGATCAGGTAGCGGCGGGGCATGGCCAGGGTCAGTGCCTCGGCGGGAAGATGGGTCTCGATGGTGACCCGGGACTTCCGGAATTGCCGGGACAGCAACTGAATCACGAATCCAAGCGCCTCCCGCAAGTCCACTGCCTCCTCGGCGAGATCCTCGGGTTTGCCGAGGATCAACAGTTTGCGGACCAGGTTGTCGATGGTTTCGATTCCCCGCTCCACCATATCCAGGCTGGACCGTTCCGGGAAGGTTTCCGGCAGGGATTGTTGCACCGAATGCAGATGGCTCAACATGCCCTGCAATGGGTTGTTGATCTCATGGGCCATGCCCGCAGCCAGCATCCCCAGGGAGGAAAGCCGGTCGGTCCGCTCGAGAATTTCCCGCTGCCGGACCTGAGCCTCGGCCCGTTCCTCCTCGGCGCGCTTTCGGGCGATGATGTTGCCGAGAATGGCGCAAAACACGGCCAGCAATTCCTGCTGCACATCATCCACGGGAGCGCCACTGATCGCGGCATCGTTGCAGAAGGCCCCGATGGCCCCATGCTCATGCGAGGTTATCGGTGTGATGGCCACCCAGCCCTGCCCCAAACCGACCATGTCCTGACCGTCCCATTCAAAATAGGCCTCTTCCTCGACTTGCCAGGGCTTGCCGGATTCCGAATTGACCCGGAGCCGCTCGGCCCACCGTTCGTCAAAGGGAATGACATGATCGGTTTCATCGGTGGTCTGCCCCTTCAGATTGGTCCCGTAGGTTCCGCGGATCCGATCGCCATCCCGGATCAGAATGGCGGTGCGCTCCAGTTTCAGCTCATCCCGGGCCAGACCCACCGCGGTCTTGTACAGGGCCTGGGTGGTGGCACAGGCCAGCAACCGGTCGGCGAGGGTCAGAATCACCCGGAGTCCCTGCAGCATCGCCGCCGCCCGCTCCCGGGCCTGCTTCTGCTCGGTGATATCCATGATGATTCCCTGGTAGTGGGTAATCGAACCGGCGGTATTTCTCCGCACCCAGGTGCGATCATCCACCCACCGCACATCCCCCCGACGGGAAAAGAGCCGATACTCCTGATGAAACTCATTGACCCCGGTGCGGGAGTAGCGCTCCACTTCCGCAGAAATCCAGGGCAGGTCATCGGGATGCACAATCTTGGAAAAAGGCAGGCCATCCTTCAGAAAATCGTCGGGGGAATAACCAAGCTGAACGATACTGTCGGAAACATAGTCCACCGGCCAGCCCGGAGCTGCCTTCCACAAGAAGACGATGGCCGGACTCTTGCCAATGATTGCCTCCAGCTCCTCCAATCGCTCGTGCTGAACCCGTAGTTCCTGCCGGGCCTGTTTCAACTCGGTCAGATCCACAATCGTCCCCACCAGGCCCGACGCCACCCCGCTCGCATCCAGCAATACCGCCTTGTTGAACAGAACCTCATGGTAGGTGCCATCGCCATGCAGGACACTGCTCTCGTAGGTCTGGCTCGTTCCGTCGTGAAAGAGCGCTTCATCCTTCCGGTGATAGACGTCGGCAAGCGCATGGGGAGAGATATCAAACACCGTGTGTCCGAGAATCCTCTCCCGGGACCGGCCGATAAACTCCTCAAACGCCCGGTTGCAGTCCTGGAAAATCCCCGCCCGGTTCTTGTGAAACACCGGCACCGGGATGGCATCCATCAGAAACCGCTGGAACTCCAACCGGTGTTGCAACGCTTCCTCCACCCGCTTGCGGTGGGAAATATCCTCCATCACCTCGATATAGTCGGTCACCTTCCCCTGCTCATCCCGGATCGGAGAAATCGAGGCCAGCCCCCAAAACTGCTCCCCATTTTTCTTCCGGTTGAGGATCTCCCCGGTCCATGCGCGGCCGCCGGAAATGGTCTCCCACAAATTCCGGTACAGGCCATCCGCCATACCCTCCGCCTTCAGGATGCGGGGGTTTTTCCCCAACACCTCTTCGGGAAGGTAGCCGGTCAGCGCGGTGAATTTGGGATTCACATAGGTGATGTCCCCCTGGACATTGGTGATCATGACCACGCTGGGACTTTGCTCCACCGCCTGGGACAATTCCCGCAACCGGGCGGCATTCCGGCGAATCGAGGTGATGTCGCGGGCAATCCCGAACGACCCGACCACCTGGTCATCCGCGCTGTTCAGCGGAACCCGGGTGATCGACAGCCAGAGCTCCTCACCATCCGGCCGGTGGCGCATTTCCTCGTGCCCCACCACCGGGGCTCCGGCATCCCGGACCTTCCGGTCCTCCTCCGCCAGCGACCGGGCCTCGGCCGGATCAACAAAGTCAAATTCGGTTCTCCCGACCAGCATCCCGGATGAAGCCACCCCCAGCAGGTCGGCGTAGGCCTGATTCACCCGGAGAAACCGCCCCTCCAAGTCCTTGAAATAGATGGGATCGGGCGCATGCTCGATCAGCGCCGCCACCAATTCACGCTCCCGGTCGAGGGCATCGCTGACCTGCTTGCGCTCCCGCTGTTGCCGGGCGAACTGATCGGCAGCCACGTGATACAGGGTCAGCCCGATATAGGTGATGAGTGCCGCAGAAAGACCGATCAGCAACATGGGCAGGGTCTGGACAAGCTCCGACGGGGACCCCGGAAAGGCACGATAGCGGAGCCACTCATAGAGCAGGACCAGCAACATCCCCACCACCAGGCTGATCGCCACCGGAATCAACCGTCCGATCCGGCGGGTCTTGGCCAGCCAGCGGTCCAGACAACGGTACAGACGGCTCATAATAATCTATCGCGCTTGCTCATAAGAGGGGCCAAAGCCCGGTTGAACTATACGTCCAGCAGCAGACAGCCAAACAGGTACCCGAGCAGGAACCACAAGGGCATGGAGCCGATCAGGATCCAGGTCAGCCAGCGACTGGAAACAAGGCGGCTGAACAGTTCCCGGGCCTCCAGCGCCCGCTCCAGCCGGATGCGGATCTCCTCCATCCGGAATGGCTTGGTCAGGTAATCAAACGCCCCGTTCTTGATCGCTTCGACCGCGTCGGGGATCGACGGATAACCGGTCAGCAGCATCACCTTCACCGAGGGGTCCTTTTCAATCAGCCGCCGGGTAAACTCCAATCCATCCATGTCCGGCATCCGCACATCGGAAATCACCACCTCCGCCTTGCCCCGCTGAAACTGCTCCAGAGCATCGGTGGCAAGGGTAAAGGTCCGGGCCCGGTAGCCCAGGCGTTCCACAATGGCCAGCATGAGATCCAGCACCGAATCATCATCGTCCACAATCCAGATCGTCGTTTGTTTCATCGCGTTCTCTTCGCCCGGTCCACTCCGCCGTAAAAATCGCTGGAGGGACCCCTCATCACCTGATACGGTACCGGGCCTTACAGGTGACACTATGGATGAATTACTAAAACTTTTGAAGGAAAATGCGAGGGAAACTCCGGAGAATCTCGCCCGGATGCTCAACCAGTCCGTCGAAGAGATCCAACGGCGGATTCAGGACTATGAAAAGCGCGGGGTGATTCGCGGCTACCAGGCGGTGGTCAATCGCGATGCCCTCGACTCCGATCTCGTCACTGCGGTGATCGAGGTCAAGGTGACCCCGGAGCGCGAGGGGGGCTTCAATCATATCGCCAAGCGGATCAGCAAGTTCGAGGAGGTCAGCTCGCTTTACCTGATGTCCGGCACCTTCGACCTGTTGCTGTTTGTGTCCGGCCGGGACCTCAAGGAAGTGGCCTGGTTCGTCGCGGAAAAACTGGCCACCATCCCCGGGGTGTTGTCGACCGCCACCCACTTCATGCTGAAGACCTACAAGGCAGACGGTGTCTATATGGACGTGGAGGATGATGTTGAGCGCCTCAAAGTCACCCCTTGACCGCGTCGCCGCCCATGTGAGGGACATGCCGCCTTCCGGTATCCGCGATTTCTTTGAAATCGTCAGTACCATGAAGGATGTCATCAGTCTCGGGATCGGGGAACCGGACTTTGCTTCCCCCTGGAAAATCCGGGAGTCCGCCATCTATTCTCTCGAGCGCGGGGTGACCCATTACACCTCCAATCTCGGCCTGCTCTCCTTGCGCAAGGCCATCGCGGGCTATCTCGGCCAGACCTATCAACTCGACTACAACCCTGCCGATGAAATCCTGGTCACCGTGGGGGTCAGTGAAGGACTCGACCTCGCCCTCCGGGCCATCCTCGAACCGGGGGATGAGGTGATTTATCATGAGCCCTGCTATGTGTCCTACAACCCGTTGATCAGCTTTGCCCACGGGGTGCCGGTCGGGGTGGTCACCACGGCCGAGGACGACTTCCGCCTTACCCGCGAGGCCGTCGAAGCCAAAATCACCCCGAAAACAAAGGCGCTGCTGCTCAACTTCCCCAACAACCCCACCGGAGCCGCCCTCGGCGAAAAGGACCTCCACGCCCTCGCCGCCCTCGCGGTCGAGCATGACCTGTTGGTGATCACCGACGAGATCTATGCCGAACTGACCTATGAAGGAACCCACACCTCCATCGCATCCCTCCCCGGGATGAAGGACCGGACCCTGTTCCTCCACGGTTTTTCCAAGGCCTGGGCGATGACCGGCCTGCGCCTCGGCTATGCCTGCGGCCCCAAAGCGCTGGTTGGGGCGATGATGAAAATCCACCAGTACTCGATGCTCTGCGCTCCCATCACCAGCCAGGAGGCGGGACTGGAGGCACTTCGCAATCCCGCCGACACCATCGCCGGCATGAAGGATGAATATCGGCGGCGCAGAAACTATATCACCAGCTGCCTGGAGGACATGGGCCTGCCCTGTGTTTTTCCTCGCGGTGCCTTCTACGCCTTTCCCCGGGTAGCTGAACTCGGTCTGTCCTCCAAGGAATTCGCCCTGAAACTCCTCGACGAAGAAAAGGTCGCGGTGGTGCCGGGGACCGCGTTCGGGGCCTGCGGAAAAGGCTTTGTCCGTTGCTCCTACGCCACCTCGATGGATGAAATCAAGGAAGCGATGGTCCGCATGGCCCGTTTCGTCAAGCGCCTGGCCTGACCGGCGGTTGCGCAAAGGAAAATAACTGAAACGAATAAGGCGAAACTTGTTTGTGTTCGGCTTCCTGCTATTTGTCGCGGGAAGCAGCGTACTATTGTCGTGGATATATACCGGCAGTCACGTCCTACCGAAGACCGAATATTGGAAAACCATCGTTGGCCCTCTGCTGTACATCATGGATGGTGATGACTTGCTCGGTGGTGCTCTGGCATCAGTTGCCTGTATTGGCACCTCAACCATGATCTTCTATCGAGACACAAGTTTGACAAGACTTGGCTATATTGCCGGCGTAGGCTTTTGGTTCCTATGCGGATTTAGCTACATCTGGCAGGGATTTTAGAAAGAAGTAAGGTGTCGAACATCCATCCTCAAGCAACCTCTCGTTCGCTCCGCGCACCAGGGGTATCTGGGGCTGACCGTTCGATCAAAAGGACCAGTGATGTCTTGACGCCATGCTGTCATAGCGGCAACTTTCCTGTTATGAACAAAGCAACCCTCTATCTTGATGAGGCAGTCCACAAGGCGCTCAGGCTGAAGGCTGCCGAGACACACCAATCCATGTCTGACTTGGTGAACGATGCGCTGCGGGCCAGCTTGGCCGAAGACCTCGATGATCTTCAGGCGATCAAGAAGCGCCGGCGTGAGAAAACCATTGGTTTCGAAGCATTCCTGGGACAACTGAAACAAGATGGCGTCATATAGAATTGAATTTGCTGCCAGCGTACGAAAGGATTTCAGGAACATTCCCAAGCGAGAGGCCGCCCGAATCCTGAAGCGGATAGAAGGCTTGGCCGAGAACCCGCGACCACCGGACAGCAAGAAACTGACAGGTGACGGTTCGATGAGGATTCGGATAGGTCGGTATCGGGTCCTGTATGAAATCCGTGATCGGGTTCTGCTCGTTCTTGTCCTCAGCGTCGGACACCGTAAAGACATTTACCGGAAGTAGGATGATCGAATCAGGTAGCCTGGATTGACCGAGAAACAGGGGGAAACAGGGGGTCAGGCAAATAGTGGAAGACTCGTTACAGCTTGGCTGCGAGTCGATTACGATTACGAGCAGGATTAGGATTAGGAAAGCTGGGGTCAGGCAAATAGTGGAAAACTCGTTACAACCTGGCTGCGATTACCTATGGGAAAAGGAAAAGGGCCCTGAAGGGGCCGCACTCGAAAGCCCATGGCAAAGCCATGGGATTCAGATCAACCGAACTCCGCCTTCGTGCTGAAGGCACGACAGTCGCAACGCCCGCGCTCCGAGGCAAAGACAATTGTCCCCATTCCGCCTCGCCGACCGAAATGCCCTTCGTATGCTCATATGCCTGGCAAAACCCTCGACACGATCACCTTGAGAATATCAACCCTGTTTTCGTAAGAAACACCGGCAGAATCCAGCAGATGACTTTGGGCTTCCCATAGCAGAAAGAACCGCTACGCTTATGCCTCGTACCGAGAGCTTTATGGAAGCAATGCAAGAACATGTGATGCTCACGAGAAAAAGGACTCAATAACTTGTTCTACAACACATGATCAACGAGATGAAGAGCCGAATCATGTACATCGAGAACAAGTCACAAGGCTTGTCTGGTGGGGATGCGAGGATCGGTCGAGTAACATTCTCGAAGAGCGGCAGCACGCTCTATTACCGCGGCAAGACGTTTCAGTCCTTAAAAGGCGCAGGCTTCAAGGCCAACTATATCGACATAGATAGCGGTGAAGAGTTCTGGATTTCAGGCCCGAAAAAGAACGGCGAAGACCGACTCTATGGTGAAGCGGTTCCTGTGGTCGTTGACGATGATGCCTATGAAGAATATTGGCGAGACATTCGTGGTAAACCAGAAATGATAAAGAAGTGATGCAGAACAATTACCGCCAGAGGGACGCAGCGTGCCGCCGCGCGCCTGTGGTTGGGCGCTGGGCATGTTAAGCGTATGAACACATTCCGGCTATTCATACTGGTGTGCATCCTCGCTGCGGAATCGAAAGCAACCTCCCAGCCGAGTGTTGTCTGGAGCGACATGTATACCAATCCTGCAGTGTCAACCGCAGAGGTCATAGGAATTCGCGTGGTGAGTACAAACTTCGTTTATGCGTGGGGTGAGGCCAATACCACCAACGGAGATCGGGACATTCAGATTGTGGCCTATCAACAGGATGGCACGTTTCTCTGGTCTGCCCTGCTTGACGGGGGCGCGCAAGCCGATGACCACCCCGTGGATTTACTCCCTTCGCCTGCTGGTGGGCTGTGCGTCGCGGGCACCCTCACTGCATCAGGATCAATCACCAGCTATGGGGTAATACGGCTATCGGCAAACGCAAGTGAGTTATGGCGATGCGTTGTGCCAAACCTTACGAACCTCTCGGAGACGGTGACATCAGCCTGTATTGACGATGAGGGACGTGTCTATCTCACCGGCTCAGCATTGGGCACAAATGGCTATACGGGTATGCGGACAGTATGCGTGAACACGAATGGCGTTGTGCTCTGGAGCGATGAATACTGGACGCACCATCCGCAGGGTGACAGAGATGCTGCGGGAACCGCAATAACGACCGATCAACAAGGGCACATTTATGTCGGCGGTGTAACCTATATTCCCAATGCACCTGGGCCTTATCACATCTTGGCGAAGTATCCGACAGAGGGACCACGCTCGTGGCTGGTAACTCGCGTCTACAGCGGGGGTAATCGCGCGGCTTTCGTGCGCGCAGAGGGAACCAATGTATTCCTTTCAACCAATGACCGCATGTTCGGCTACTCCACCAACGGCGTTGAGCTTTGGGTGAGTCCTGCTTACGTTGCCGCGTTTCCCTGGCTGTCTTCAGTCATAGGAATGATGATCGATACCGAAGGCCGCCCTTATGTAGCGCGCACTGCCGATATGGGGAAGAAGCGATACAGCCTCGTCAAAATCGGTTATGACGGCACCGCACTGCTGAACGACTACCTGGAGAGTAATCCCTACGCAGGAAACCAGTACCTGCAAGACGCTTGCATGGACCAATATGACAACGTCTACCTTGCCGGGAGCGATGGAACATGGCGTGTGGGCCCGGATGGACGCTCTTGGTGGCGACTTGCGCCCATCGGAAGTGAAGCGTCAGTGGCAGTAAACGATTCAGGCGACCTATTCATAGGGCGAATGCCTTTTATCACGGAGTGTTACAGGCCTTCAAGAGATGACGATCTTGATCGTGACGGGATACCTAACGGATGGGAAGAGGACCATTTTTATCACGTCACCGGCGCGGCTGCAGGTGAAGATACTGATCTCGACAGTCTCAGCAATTGGCAGGAGTATATTGCAGGGACCGATCCAACCAATCCGCTCTCCATCCAGCCCCCTCTGAAATGGACTGGGACTTCTCTCCTTATCGAAACAAGCTCATTGGAGCGATGCTACTTCATTGTTTCGACGAGCAATCTGCTCGGGGCCGCGTGGACTGACGAGACCAACCAAATGGGCACTGGGGCAGCATTGCTTTTCGATCCACAAGATGCAGGACCTCTGAAGTCTTTCAAATACGACATTCGGCTTCCATGAACTTGGATGGGCACAACCATGCCTCGGAGCGTACGCCCTGAATCGGGCACCACTCAAGGGACGACGTTCGCCAAAGGAGGAATCAGATGACCAAAGCGCCGTCTTCCGCAGACAACCACACGACCGACACCGTAGAAATGCGACGCAGCCATATTAAGCACGAAGCCTCTGTCAGATCTGTCGGAGTATTGTACTACCTTGGTGCGCTCTTTATTATCATCGCAGGAATTGCGGGAGTTCTAACAGACACGGAGTCAACGATGGTCGTCCGTATTGTTGTCGCCGCAGCTCTGATCGGGCTCGGCGTGTTCCAATTTTGGGTGGGCACTGGACTACGAGAGCTAAAGGCATGGGCACGAGTTCCCACTGGGATACTTTCGGGCATTGGCCTTCTTGGCTTTCCGATAGGCACACTGATCAATGGCTACATACTCTTTCTGGTCTTCTCGAAGAAAGGAACTGTCGTCTTCTCTCCAGAGTACAAGGATGCCATCGCAGCTACACCCGAGGTTAAGTACAAGACATCCATAATTGTATGGATCTTTGTAGGTCTACTCATCCTTGTTCTGGGGCTTGGACTGCTGGCATCGCTGCTTTCCAGATAGGCGATTCGGGTCGCCCCGGCTAACCCCTAAAGAAAACCGGGGTCAGGCAAATAAGTGGAAGACTCGTTACAACTTGGCTGCGAGTCGATTACGATTACGAGCAGGATTAGGATTAGGAAGACTGGGGTCAGGCAAATAAGTGGAAGGCTCGTTACAACCTGGCTGCGATTACCACTGGGAAAAGGGAACGGGCCCTGAAGGGGCCGCACTCGAAATCCCATGGCAAACTCATGGGATTCAGATCAACCGAACTCCACCTTCGTGCTGAAGGCACGACAGTCGCAACGCCCGCGCTCCGAGGCAAAGACATTTGTCCCCATTCCGCTTCTCCGTCCGAAATGCCCTCCGTATGCTCATATGCCTGGCAACACGCTATACACCATTGCCTACGGTCATCACCCCTGTTTTCGTGAGAAACAACGACGCGGTCGTGCAGATGACTTTGGCCTTCCCTCAGCAGAAAATCCCGCTACGCTTACGCCTAATAACGAGGGCTTTATGGAAGCAGCGCAAGAACATGTGATGCTCACGAGAAAAAGGACTCAATAACTTGTTGGGCATTAGGAGTTGACCATGACATCGAAATAATCGGCCAAACAAGACAGGCATATTCTCCGAATCGATTTTACTCGCGAAGAAGCCGAACTCATTGAGTGGGTAATTGCTCACACCGAGGGCTCTATTGGCCTAAAGGGAAAGATCAGAATATTCAACCGTCTGAAGAAAAAGATCACGACCGCCATTGACGCAATGTATGATTAACAAAACAAATAAGCGGCCATGACGAACACCTGCTACATGTGCGACGACGAGGCAACAGGTAATGAACATGTTCCGCCTAAATGCTTCTTTCCAAAATCAGATCGACTTCGTCACAACCTGATAACAGTTCCATCTTGCGACGCCCACAACTCTAAAAAGTCAAAAGACGATGAGTATCTACGGGCGATAGTGTGCATATTTCCTGGTGTTAATGTGCATGCAATCAGAATATTCAGCAAAAAAGTAATGCGCGGAATGGAGCGCCGCCCCCACCACCTTGATACCTTCTATCCGGAGTTAACACCAATTCATACACCTCTGGGCGAAACTGCAATATGCAGCATTGATCTTCCACGCTTTGAAACGGCGATTGGTCGTATTGCCAGAGCTCTATATTTTCACTCGTTCAAAGAAAAGCTCGACAGACCTCTATGGGTTGTTAGCAATGGCCTTATTGGCGATGACCTTTCGATCACACCTTTTCACAGCATAATTTCGCATGGAGAAAAAATACTCCCACGCAGTTGGAAAGGCCATAATCAGAATGTTTTTGCATATTCTGTCGACAAATCAATTCGAGATCAGAGTAAATTTATTTGTCGCTTACGTTTTTTTGATGGTGCTTTAATTTATGTAGGTTCAAAGAAGTGAAGCCCAACATGTCCCGCCAGAGGGACGCCCGAGGCCGGGCGCCCCTGCGGGTGGTCGTTCTGCAATACAAAATATGAAGCTAACCTTTCAGATCGACGAAGATGATACGCTAGCATTTACTGAGCAGTTTCTACGCGGATCGGCTTCTCATCAGAGCACACGGAATCGCCTCAAATGGTCGATTCCATGCATTATGCTCGGATTGACGCTATTCGTAACGCTCCGCGATGGCTTTTCTATCACTTCTCTTATCATTTTCGGCACAATTGCCTTATTTTGGTTTGTGCTCTATCCAAAGAGATTTGACGCAAACATTCGCAAGTACGCCAAGAAACAAATGAGTGAGTCATCTTACTCCAACATGTTCGGCAAATATGATTTAGAGATCGATGAAATGGGGCTGCATTCAACTTCAAATACTGGCTCAGGCACTTATAAATGGAAGGCTGTGAATCGAGTTGAACTAACAGACAAATATCTCTTTATATATTTGTCTGGCCCCATTGGTTATCCGATTCGTATTTCCGAGATTGGGCATGAACTAGCGCAGTCAGCTTATAACTTTGTCCATACTCGGTGTGAAAAGAATGCAATCAAGTAATGCAAGTACAATAGAAATAAAAGCAGAATCGGGTCGCCCCGGCTAACCCCTAAAGAAAACCGGGGTCAGGTAAATAAGTGAGAAACAGGGGTCCGGCAAATAGTGGAATTTCAGCCAATTGGCTGGCACGGGCTGAGAAAATTTTCGGGAGTCCACAATCGTGCGCTAGGGAGGGGTCTGGTGAGGGTCCACTATTGCCTTAGCACTTGGATCCGGTAGAAGCGTTGGGTCGAAGCCGACGGTGTATCACGAAAGACCCGAATCCCGCTGTCGCCGGGGATGGGCTGCATCATGTGCCATGGCCCGGTTGCCAAATCACTCGTCAGTTCTGGCCGGTACGACCAACCGCGTTGTGTCGAGATCGAAGCATGGAGGTCGTTTGTAACCACTGTCCAGTCAAGAATCCCAGGTTCCTGAAGTGGTTCCAACAGATCTCCTTGTAGTGCTATGCTGTGATCCCAGCCGCCTGCAATCTGAACTGCTGCACCCAAAATTGGTGGTGGTTCAGCCTGGCCATAATTTTTGAATTGGCCATCACCGCTCGCTCCCCACCCGACAACCGTGCCGTCGCGCCTAAGCGCAAGACTGTGCCCCCCGCCCGCGGCAACCGCGATGACGTTCGACAACCCAGGGGGCACGTCGGTTTGACCCGAGTCGTTCATGCCCCAGGCAACCACCGTCCCGTCGCTTTGCAATGCGAGGATGTGTCTACACCCCGCGGCAATGCCAACAACATTCGTCAGAGCGGGTACTGTGTAGACATTGATTCTGCCATTTGCAAAGATCGTTCCGTTGTCCCTGAGCGCGATGCTGAAACCGTCTCCGGCGGCAATGGCAACCGCGTTGGTAAGGTCATACGGAAAGTGTGTCTCGCCGTAGAGATCTCGACCCCAGGCGGTAACTCGACCATTGCCGAGCAATGCCAGGCTGTGTTCATAGCCGGCAGCGATGGCAATGGCGTTAGTTAATTCAGATGGTGGCGTGGCCATCTCGTTATCGTTGAGCCCCCAGCCCACGACGAAGCCATTGGAGGACAACGCAAGACCATGCCATGCTCCTGCAGAGACGGCCACGATGTTAGATAAACCTTCCGGGGGGGTAGTTTCACCGAAATCATTGCGACCCCAGCCTATGACGGTGCCATCATCTTTCAATGCTAGACAGAAGCGTAGTCCGGCCGATATGGCGGTAATGGTGTCCAGGTTGGGCGACACATTTGTAACGCCGTCGTCAGGGCTTCCCCATGCGACTACAGATGTTTGGGCGGCTCTTGAAATTGCTGCCAATGAGGCGAGGGTTAGTACAGAAATTGCAAGAAAAGCCGATGATCCCATGGAATGTATGGCTCTCATTTCAATATATGCCATACACCTGAACAAGCTGATCGTCTATAGCGCGAAGGACTAACACAGCAAGCACTACAGTTTACGGGGGCCGCACCACGTATGAAGAACATCGCGTGATTTTCCAATCCCTGGAATCTACCGTCCGAAAAGTTCCAAGGGTTGGAGCTTTTTTGGCCTCGTTTTCCAGGCGTTGGAAACCAGACATGCCGACCACACTCCAGGGTGGATCGTTCGAGCGGGGAAACAGGAGCAATTGGCCCAGATGATTCATGCAGGTCCGATCAGAGCCTTTTTTCTCGCTAACTGCCTGAAACCCGGCCGGAAACCGGCTTTTTTGAATAGGCATCCTCCGGAAGGTGTTCCGGAGGATGCTGTATTGCCATGGGACAGCCATCGAGGGTAGATTCGGCGATCTTGAATTCAGTACGTGCGAGGAGTGATACCATGAAATCGGAACTAGACCGCCAACACCGGGAACAGGCCAGCAGAAACCGCGACTTGATCGAACGGTCGCCGTATCTGGGGGAGGTTTTGCATTCCGATGTTCTGCCATTGCAGTGGAATCTGCGGGAAGAGGCCAGCCTGTCCAGCCATCAGGTCAACCTGATTCACGCGCTGGAAAAGGAAGCGGCGGCGACCGCGATCAAGGCGGTGGGGGCGCTTTCCAAGATCAACGAGGTCGACCACCTCGGAGGCGGACTGGACCTGATCCCTCCGCTATTGATGACCATGTCCCAGGTCGATCACGAACAGGTGGATTACACCATCGAAAATGCCCATACCAGCGTCGGCTATTACAGTGTCCTCGCCGCGCTCGGTTACATCAAGCCGGAGGATGTGGTCGACCTGTTCCGCCGCAGCCTGTCCATCGCCGGCCATGTCTCGTGGCTGCCGGGGGGGACCCAGCTCAGCGGCGGACGGCTGGGGGTGATGATCCCCACCGCCGTGGGTCAGGCTCTCGGCCGGCGCGCCCGGCACGGACGGGACGCATGGGTGATCTGTCATTGCGGCGACGCCGGCTGGATCTCCGGGCAGGCCCTGAATGGATTCAATGTCGCCAACCTGCACCGCGCCCCCATCACCTTCGTCATGCATCGCAATGGCATCCAGTTGTCCGGCTCGACCCGCAGTATCCTGGACAAGGATCCCCGCCCGATGATTTCCGCCATGGGCATTGAGATTCTGGAAATACCCTCCCTGCAGGACGCCCGTAAATTGTTCAAGGCCTACCGGGCCGCGCGGGCACTGGCCGATGAGGGTAAGCCCGCCCTGATCTTTCCCACTGGTGGGAAATCCCTTCGGCAACCCACGATGCCCCTCGGTGACTTTGCCGAAGGGCTTGGCATCACCGCCGAGGTCGAGGCCTTCGCGGGCAAACACGGAGTCCCCCTGAGCCAGGAGATCTGGGTTCCCGGGGCCCTGATGAGCTACCGGGATCTTGAAGCGATGCTGGAGTGTCTGTTCCTGGTCAATGAACTGCCCGGGGGCAAGGGGCACCACGACGGGCATCTCAAGGGCCGCGATCTGGACCAGATTCTTGCCAACCCGATGCTGAAGCTTTCCGGACCGGAAAAGTTTGCCCTGAACAAGGCGCGTAAATTGCCGCGCACGCAGGTTAAAACCACCGCGCGACCCCGCCCCGGTGCCGCCAACCTCGTTCTGGACGATGCCGCCGTGGCGGCGGTCACCCTGCCCGCGCCCGGAAAGTCTGTCTCACCCCGGGCCGGAATTGAAGCGGCTTATGCCCTACTCGCCCGAACCTTTCCCCAGGATGTGTTTATCATCGATTGTGACCTCGGTCCCTCCACCAAGGTGGATGCCGCCAAGGCCTGTCTGGATGATCAACATCGGTTTGAAATCAGCATTGAAGAGCAGGTCGCCACCATGCTGGCAAATGGATTGGCGATGAGCAGCCCCCAACCAGCCCTGGTGTTGTTTGCGACCTTCGCCGCATTCTTTGAAGGCATCGCCCGTGAAGGCTTCGAGATGTGGCGTTACCAGCGCAACCTGAATGGCGTCAATGAAGGCCTCAATGTAACCTTCCACCTGTCCCATGTCGGTTCCTTCACCGGGCGGGATCACTTCTCCGGCTGGGCACTGGACTGGACCAGCCTCGCCGTGGGGTACCTGCCTTACCTGCACCGGTTCTACGCTCCCGCCGATGCCCGGGCGGCGTTTATCGCCGGCCGTGATCTGGCCGCGCACTATGGCGCCCATATCATCGCCATCCCCCGCGATAACCTTCCGATTCTGACCCGGCAGGGCAGCCAGGAGCCCCTATGGAATGCCACCGACGCCTGGCAACCCCTGACCCCCTACCGCACCCAACCGGGTGCCAACAAGGCGATCCTTGCCATGGGCGCGCCCGCGAGCCTTGCCGGAGACACTTCCGACCAACTCGCTCAAGAGGGTCTGCCGGTGGATGTCCATATTCTGAATGGGCTTCCGGTTCCCGATCAGGAGATCCAGGCCCTGCTCCGAAACTACCCCGGCGGCGTGGTTTCGATCGAAGACAGCCTGATCGGCAATGCCGAAAGCGGACTCCGGGGCGTGGCCGCCTACCTGGCCTATCAATCCGCACAGGCAGGCATCCCCTATACCCCGATCGGCATCACCGACCCCAAGGTGGCCCCCTCCAGCGGACCGGAAGAAGTCTGGGAACATTTTGGTCTGACCGCAAATCACCTGTCGAAAGCAATTCGGGCCCTCGGCTGATTTTTTCTTTCGCCAATCGCCACACCCGGTCTAGGATCCAACCAAATGGGAGATGCTTCATGACCGAGAACACCGTAGTGACGCTTCAACATCCACTGGTGAAGCACCATTTGGCTTCCCTTCGCGACCAGCAAACACCTCCCCGGGCCTTTCGCGGCCAGATCGACCGGCTTTCCACCCTGCTCGCCTATGAGGCGACCAAGGACCTCGCCCTCGCCCCCGCCACCATCGAGACCCCGCTCGGCGAAACCGACGGAAGGGTCCTCAGCCAGCGGATCGGGATCGTTCCGATCCTCCGGGCCGGGCTCGGCATGATCAACCCCGTGCTCAACCTGATTCCCGATGCCGAAGTCTGGCATCTCGGTTTTTACCGGGATGAAAACACCCTCCAGCCGGTGGAATACTACAAGAAGCTTCCCCCCGGTGATCCCGTGGATGTCGCCCTGATCCTCGACCCCATGCTCGCCACCGGCGGGTCCGCCGTCGCCGCCATCGAAGCGGTGGTCAACTGGGGCGTCACCCATGTCAAACTGCTGGCCATGATCGCGGCCCCCGAGGGTGTCGAAGCGGTGCAGAGCCGGTTTCCCCAGACCCAGCTCTATGTCTGCGAAATCGATGTCGGCCTTAATGATCAAGGCTTCATCATTCCGGGACTGGGAGACGCCGGGGACCGCATGTTCAATGCCCGCGCGGTATGACCTCCCCGGTTACGCAAGCCGTCCTGTTTGATATTGACGGCACCCTGCTCGATTTTCATCAGGCGGGAAAGCGCGCCTTTTCGCTGGCTCTGGCCGAGCAGTTTGGCTGGGTGGATGACCTGTCCTACATCCAGTTCGCAGGCGCCACCGACCTGGATGTCATCCGTCGGATCTGCACCCACCACGATCATCCGTGCAGTCCGGCGATTGAAGCCGCATTTTTTGAAACGCTTCCCCGGCATCTCACCCGCACTGCGGCCTCGTCTCATGTCACGGTATTTCCGGGCGTCCGGTCCCTGCTGACCGAACTGGAACGGGATGCCGGGAGTGCGGTGGGGCTGGTCACCGGAAATATCGAGGCCTGCGCCCGGATCAAGCTCAAGCAGGCCGGCCTCGAGGGATCCTTCACGGTCGGGGCCTTCGGTCACGAACACGCCGACCGGGTCAGCATCACCCGGCTCGCGCTCGACCGGGTCCGGGCCCATGCCCACCTCCCCCATGACTGCCGGGCCTTCCTGATCGGAGACACCCCTGCGGACATGCATGCCGCCGCTGTAATCGGACTCGGTGGCATCGGGGTTGCCACCGGTCATTATTCCGTGGGTGACCTGCAGGAAGCCGGGGCCTCCCTCGCAGTGGAGAATCTCTCGGATCCGTCGGTTCGGAAATGGCTCGGTCTGTAAACCGGGACCCAAAGCGTGGGGCTCCTGCCCCTACCCAAAACCGGAACGATTCCTCGGCATTCAGGTAGGGTTCGTGGTCTCCGGCGAACCGCCGCGATGAGTCGATTGATCACGGGCCGCCCAGAGGTCGGCCCCTACCCAACAAACGAATCCTGACCCGGAGCTACTCTGTCAGCAGTCCGTTGACTTTGGCGGCACAGATAAAATCATTCTCGGTCAACCCCCCAACGGAATGCGTGCTATACCGAACCGTACAGGTTTTGTACCCGAACTGAATTTCCGGATGATGATCCTCCCGGTGCGCAATCCAGACCACCGCATTCACAAACGAAGTGGTCTGGTAGTAGTTCTTGAACGAAAACACCCGCACAAGTTCATTCGCCTCGAGTGCCCACCCCTCCACCAGGGCGAGCAACATGCGGACGGCATCATCACTCAGGGGCGGCACATCGCCTTCGCAGGCTTTGCAACGCCGGTGGATCAATGCCTCCAACGTCATCGCATTCGGATTGGACTCACTCATGATTCCGGCTCCTCAGGTTCATTCAATCGAACTTCCGGCAACAACTGGTTCGCGACCTCCGCCAGCCCGGGATTTCTCTCCACCGCGAGCGATGCATAGCGAACCGCAGCATCCCTGCCCCCGTTCATATAACACAGGACCCCCAGGGACAAGAGCGCATCCGCACGCGCTGGATCCTCGGGGTCCGGCCATTGGCGAATCATCGCCTCGCAGGCCTGAATGACCACCCCGATCGGTTCGCTTCTTGTCGCCTCGGGAAGCAGGCTCTGCAGAGAGAGAATCCGGTCCAGCCGGGCCAGCATCAACGCTACCGCATCCCGAACCGGGGCCGACTTGACGGTTTCCTGAAAGGCCGCCCAAGCCGCCCGCACCTCCGCGTAGTCATGCCGGATCAACAGGCGGTCCGACTGCTCCCGAAGCAGTTCCTCATACGCCTCAAATTCCTCCACCGTCGTTCGCAGGCGGCGAACTTCCTTGCGTTCCCGGGCTTCCGCCGCGAGGGTTTCCCGGGTTGCCTGCACAGCCGCCTGTTCCACTTGAAGCACACCCCCCCAGACCGGGCCGTGCGCGGCAGCAAAGGCCTCCAGCCATCGGGAGGCTTCGTCGGGATTTCGCTGCACCAACCAGGAACCGACCTGGACCTGCACGGTGCGAAACTGATCGAGCTCCGACCGCAATCGCTCGATCAGGCCACGATAAGCCAGCACCCACCCGGGCGCATCCCCGAGCAGCCCAGCGTGCGCCCGCTGAAGGGCCAGATCCGCCCGGGACAAATCACCCTTGCGCAAAAGCAGCACCCCCTGAAAAATATCACCGAGGACCGGATACCAGGCTGGCCAGGCAGCCTGGATCTCCTCTCCGCCCACCTCCTCCCCCAGCAGTTGACCGGCGAGAACTACCGGCATTCTGGCCCGATGTGCATCGTCAACCGGGATCGACTGACGGGATACCATCCCAAGCATGGACAGTGCCTTCTGATCGTCGCCACGCAACCAGGCAGGAATCGAACGAAACACCGGCACCCACAGAGCACGGGCACTGCCCTCGGTGATGATCTCGGCAAGCGCCCGGTACTCCCCATCCGCATCCCCAAGTTCTCCGCGAGCCAGATGATCCGCCGCCGAGATCAACCGGGCCTCCATCTCGGGTTCAAACAAAGCCCGCGGCGGGGTGGCTACTGCTCCGGATGTATCAACCACTGCAGGCGCGGTCTCCACATTCGCCGGCTCCGGGGTCGACACCGCCGGCGGTGCCTCCTTCTCTCGGGCCAGCCACCACCATGCCCCCAAAACAACCAACATGGCCGCCCCGGCCGCCACCACCCAGGCCATACGCTTCACCGCCGCCTTTCGGGAAGGCGAAGCACCATCCGTCTGTGACCGCACGGACTTCAGGGCCGACGTGATGTCGGCAATCAGGGAAGCCGACGTGGGATAACGCAACAACGGGTCTACCGCCATCATCCGCATCACCACCGCGGCCGTTTCACGATGCAAATCAGACCTTGCAGTCCGCGGATCCGGGGTCGGTTGTTTCAAACGAGCCAACACCACCTCCCCCGCAGTCGGCGCTTCAAAGGGGGGCTGTCCCGCGAGGGCATGAAAAACAGTGGCCCCCAGGCTGTACAGATCAGACCGCTGATCCAGCGCGCCACCCCGGGCCCGCTCGGGCGATATGTAATACGGAGTCCCCCAGATTTCCCCCTTTTCCTGCCCGGCCTTGACAAATTGCGCGAGGCCGAAGTCAGCAATCTTGGCGGTACCATGCCGGTCGAACAGTATATTTTCCGGTTTCAGGTCGCCATGAACCAGTCCGGCTTCATGCGCAGCGGCCAGCCCCCGGGCCACATCGAGGGCGATCTCCAGAACCCGTTCCTCGGGAATCGGCGTCTCCTTGCGAATCATCCGGTCCAGCCGGTTGGCGGAAACCAACTCCATCACAATGTACGGCTGGCCCTGCTCTTTCCCACAGGAATAGATCTGAACAATATTCGGGTGATTGATGGCGGCGGCGGCTCGCGCCTCCCGCAGAAAGTGCTCCATCAACCCCTGATCCCGGCCCAGGGAGGCCCGCATCACCTTGATGGCCACTTCCCGGTGCAGGGTCGCATCCCGGCCCCGGTATACAGCCCCCATCCCTCCCTGCCCCAATTTTTCCGTGAGCAGAAACGACCCCAACAGGACCGGAACCCGGCACGGGGCACGGCAGGCAGGACATTCGATTTCCGTAAACGGCGCCAGGGAACGCACGTCCACATCATGGCCGCACTTGGGGCAGGCGAACCCCTCCACTGAGACCGCCTGTAAATCCTGTTCGCGTTGCTCCATCATGAAAGGAATACCTTGGTCGACAGCATAGTGCCTGCGGACACCGCAAACAAACTCAAACCGGCCTTGCCAAATCAGGGAACTCAGGGGGATACTTCCCCGCATGAAGATTCACATTGAATATGCCGCCATGTTGAAGGCCAAGGGCGTGGCAACCGGGTCGGAGCTGGACATTCCCGAGGGAATCACCATCAGCCAACTCCTCGACCATCTCCAGATCGATCAGGCACACCAGAAGACCGTGACCGCCTTCATCAATGACCGGCGGGCCCATCGGGATGATCCCATTCCTCCGGACGCCCGGGTATTCCTGACTCTCCCCATCAGCGGGGGGTAAGGGGTTGGAGAACGATTCCACTGGTCAGGCCAGCGGGTTACCTTTCGGGCTTTATGGTAATAGGCTTCGGACGAGAGCCGGTCGTTTCCGGTGGCGTCAACTCAGCCTTGTCCTGTCTTTTTATCCACGGTGCACAGGCATTGGTTAGCCGGTTCCGATCTGCTTCAGCATTCAGATGGTTGAGTCCAGACTGGAAATAGGCCTTGGCTCGCGGCAGATCGTTCAGGTCGTTCGCGGCAATATCCACCAACTGGATCCACGCCGGGACTTCCTGCGGGTGCTCGGCGGTAATCTGATGAAATCCGAGCAAAGCCTCTTCAAAGTGCCCCTCTTTTCGTCTCGCGGTGGGAATGCCGTAGATTGGCTGGGGGCGATCATAGTGCGAATTCGGGTAAAACAACGAGCCGGCCCCCACCCCAAATAAATCCGCAAACGGTTTGGCCATGAGGATGGCAACCCCGGCAATGAGAAACGGAATGCTGAGAAGAAACAGTGGGCCGAAAACAAAACGGAAGGCAACCACCAGAACCAGGCAGAGCAATAGCCGCAGCAGAAAGTCTCTCAAGAAGATGGGGAAATGGTTCATCCGGTATAAGCAATACCAGCCGGGATCGAATGGATTTTCAAGAAAGAAGTGAATCCACACCCCCGATTGTAGGCCCGGTTTTCCCTTTACATCGGTTGCCTGCCTTTTTAGGGTCCGCCCCAAGGAGGTGGAGATGTATCGTACTGTACTGTGTCTATTGCTGGCCATGCCATGGGCGAGCTTGGCCGCCAACGGGGGGCCTGACGGGTGGGGATACACCTTCAAGGACTCCAACGAGCCGGACGGGCCGGTGTATGAGTGGATCGACATCGCATCGTCCGGCCAGGCGGTGATCACCGGTGGCGATGAGGTCTCTTCCCTTGATCCGACCAATGGGATCGGGGCTCCGGTTGATCTCGGGTTTCCCTTCACCGCGTTCGGGCTGACCTACACCCAACTCGTGCCCGCCGCCAATGGATACATCAGCGGGGATCCGACCGCTCTCGGCCTCGACGACACCGCCGATTGCCCGATTCCTGCGGTCCCGAACCTGGATCCCGCCGGTCTTCGTCTCTACCCCTTTCATACCGACCTGTTGGTCGATGGCCCGGTTTTCTATGAGTACTTTCCCGTCAGCCCGCACCCGCACTCCTGCCACGGGGTGTCGGTGTTTACCTGGGAACAGGTCAAGTCCGCCAACGAGGATGGGATCAAGTTCCAAGTCCTGCTCTTCGACAACGGGGATATCCTGTTCCAATACTTTGCCAACGTCACCATCTGGGACACCACCATCGGCATCCAGGATACGACCAAGAACTACGGCCTGACCTACGACTGCGCCATTGGTACCGGCAGCGGGCTTTCCGCCGGCACCGCGGTCCTGTTCGAACCGCCGACCATCACCGTCAACACATTTGAAGACCAGCTCGACAGCCCGCGCGGACTCGAGGTGTCCCTTCGTGAGGCCATCCGGGATGTTTTGCCTGGGGGACGGGTTCTGCTCGATCCGGATAATCCGGAGATGGAGGTGCTGAATGCGTTTGGCGCCATCGTGGTGGACAAGCCGCTCTCCATCGATGGCAGCCAGTTTCAGGATGCCCCGGTTCGGCCGGTGATTGTTGGATCATTGATCGACGGACCAGTCCTGCAGTTTCAGGACGCCATGGGCGTCACCATCCGGGATGTGGTCTTCCGGGACGGGGGCGGACCAAGTACCTTCAGCGGAGTGGTCGAATGGGACGACAACGATAGCGTGCGAGATTCCCTCTCCCTTTGCTCGGTGGACTTTCTGAACAACACCAACGGGCGCGCCCTGCTCGCTTCAGATGATTGGTGGATTTCCATGTACCGGTGCCGGTTCCGGGACAATACCGGGAATGGCGCATTCGTCACCTCCGGTACCGGTGAGCGGTGGTTGGGCATCCGGGAATCGGAATTTGCCTTCAATCGGACTTCCACTTCATTTCTGGGTGACAGTATACAAAATGGTGGAGCGATCGAGGGAATCGGAGCGACGATCGAGATCCAGTCCTGCTCCTTCTTCGACAACAGTGCCGACCGGAACGGTGGGGCAATCTACGCACAGGACTGCACCCTCGATGTACGGGATTCCACCTTCTCCCGCAATCGCAGCGGCTCCGCCGGGTCGGCAGTCTATTTCCGGCAGTCCACGGCGGTCTCTCCCGTCAATCGCATGGAACGCAATACCTTTGTCGATCATCCGGGATCGGCAATTGCTTATGCAAACTCCACTGCCCAGCGGCCCATCGCGCGCTTCAGCCACAACCTGCTCGATCGCTCCACCGTGTTTTATTCCACTGCGGGCACCAACTTCGTATCCGAGGGCTATAACCTCTCCAGCTCGGACCAGGCGACGTATTTCAACCAGCCGACCGACCTGAACGATGTGGACCCCAAGCTCGGACCGCTGGGTGCCTACGGCGGCTTCTCCCTGACCCACCTGCCATTGCGGGGCAGTCCGGCCATCGATGCCGACGGGGTGGCTTCGCTGGGACCGGATCAGCGGGGCATCGCACGGCCCCAGAATGGCGACGGTTCCGGGGTTGCCCAGAATGATATCGGGGCGGTGGAGGTCGGGGTGCCGATCATCGTGACCACCAACACCTGGGGAACCGGAATCCCCGGCATGACCCTGCCCGAAGCCCTGGCCGCCGCGGCGCCTGGGCAGCATATTGTCTTTGCCGCTTCCCTGTCCGGCGCGACGATCAGCCAGACCTCCATGGTCACAGTCACGACCAGCGACTGGGTACATATCGACGCCAGCGACCTGCCCAATGGCGTGACAATCAATGGGGCCGGGCTCGCGGGCATCCATTTTCGTTCCTTCGACAATGAGGGCGTGCTTTCTCTCCACAACGTCAATTTCGCCGAGGGCCGGGCCTCGATCGGCCATGATGCGCTGGCGACCGGGCTGACCCTGGATCGGTGCCGGTTTCATCGGATCACCAATACCGTTCAGTTCAGCGCCGTCCAGGCGGACAGCGCATCGGGCCCCGTGGTCATCGATCAATGTGAGTTTGGCGATGCCGGTGGGCGCGGCGTGGACCTCTACGGGGAATCCTGGAACAACCGAATCACCCGGAGTTGGTTCCACGGGAACCGGGTTACGATCGGAACCACCGGTGGCGGCGGTCTCCGCACCTGGGCAACGCTGTACCTGGCCGACTCGACCTTCTCCGGCAATGCCAGCGAAAACAATGGGGGGGCGATCTATATCGATTCCGGGGCGAATGACTCGTATTACTACCGTTACCGGTTGGAGAACCTGACCGTTTCCGGCAATCGGAGCGACCAGGCTGGCGGGGCGATTTATGTCGAGGGCAATTGGGGTACCCTGGATCTCGCCCACAGCACCTTTGTCGGCAACTCTGCCGACGACATCGGGGGCATCTATCTGGAAGACGGGATGCCGGTGACCCTCCACCACAACCTGTTCCTGAAAAACCAGACAACCTACGGCCATCCCTCGACAATCCGCAGCACGCCGGCATCAACCGTCTCTTTGGGCTACAACCTCACTGATACTGCGGATGCGGAATTTTCCTCCTCGAACGACCTGGTCAACACCATGGCCAAGCTCACCCCACTGGGCTGGCACAGCGGAGCCTTTTACCCAAGCCATTACCCGCTGGCTGGTTCCCCGTCCATCGATGCCGGTGCGCCGTTCGATTTCCTGCCGTTGCAACAGGATATTCTCCAAGCGGACAGAATCCTGGACGGGGACCTGAATGCTACTGCCACCATCGATATTGGCGCGGTGGAGGCAGCAGTGCCAGTGATCGTGTCGACACCGATTGACGAAGATAATGGAACCGGTGGCGTGTCGCTTCGGGAAGCCCTGCGCGATGCCGGCCCGAATGGCCGGGTGGTGGTGAAAGAGGCAGCCTTGGCGGGAGCTGACACCATCGACTTGAGTAGCGCCACCGGCCAGGGCCGCGCATTGGAGATTACGAACTCGGTGGTGGTGGACTGCACGGATTACCGGATCATCGGATTCCTCACCGGGATCCTCCTGAACGGTCCGGTTACCCAGCGGGTGATTCATGTGCATAACGGGGTGGATCTCTCGATGCACGGGTTCTCCATGACCGGCGGCGATGCCGCGATCACCGGGCCCGGCCAGTACGGGGGCGGGATCTTCGTGGATGGCGGACGCCTCACCCTCACCCACAGTGCGATCTACAGCAATGCCTCGCAGGCTGGGGGCGGAGGGATCGGGATCGAGGACGGCGAGGCCATCCTCGAGAATGTCACGATCTTCGCGAACAACAGCACCAACGGAGGGGGCGGGATCCTCGCCGCCGGGGCGTCCGACGTGTCCATCCGGCATGCGACGATCAACGCGAATACCGCGGGAACCCTGGCCAAGGCCTCCGGCATTCACGCGGAGGATACCTCGTCGATGACGTTTTATTCGAGCATTCTCGCGAAAAACCAGAATACCATTAATGGCAAGGTATTCAATGCCTCGGTGTCCGGCGGAGCGGAGATCCTGTCCCAAGGGTTCAACCTCTCCGACAGCCTGATCTTCACACATTCCAATGATCTGCCAGCGACTTCCGGCTCTTATTTTGTCGGGAGCGGACTGGAATTTGCCGGGGGTCTGGCCCCGGTCCGGGTGCCGATCGCGGGATCGTCCATCGTGGACCAGGGCCCGTACTTTTTTGCCGGGCCGCCCTGTACCGATACGCGCGGGTTTGGACGAAAGTACGGTCCGCGCATCGACATCGGCGCTTTCGAGCTCGGTTCGTTCACCGCCGCCGGCGGCCCGCCGGTCGACGGCGATTCCGACGGAATGGATGACTGGTGGGAAGCCTACTACTTCGTGAACAGCCCGACCGGCGATCTGGACAATGACGGCGACAACAACCTGACCGAGTACCAGAATGAAACCAATCCGAACTTCGCCCAGTCCGACGAGCTCTACATCGTGGCCATCAGCAACCAGAGCCTGAATGCAGCCGTAACCTGGAGCAGCAATCCGGGAGTGGTTTATGAGGTCAGTTCGACGGACAACTTGACCAGTCCCGATTGGACCCTGGGCACCATGCTGGTTCCCGGGGCCGCTTCAACCAATACCTCCGCCGCGTTTGCCATCCCCACGGGCGGTAGCAACCCCGTCCACCGTCTGTTTCGTGTGTTGAAGTTGTAAGCGCCGTCCCGCGGAGATCATCTACGCAGCGGTTGGGGCACGAGTGCGAATGATCGCGATGGCGGGATGACGGGCTGCGGGCCATCCCACCTGATCCCTGCCTGATGATTATCCCAGCGCCACCCCGGCCGCCTTTAACGCGGCCCAGACCCGGTCGGCGGTGAAGGGGGTCTTTTTCAGCCGCACACCGGTGGCGTTGTAGATCGCATTCCCGATGGCGGGGATGGGTCCGTTGATACTGATCTCCGAAACGCTCTTGGCTCCGCAGGGTCCGGTGGTCTCATAGCTGGGGATCAACAGGGTCTGGATTGTCGGCTTATCCACCATGGAGAAGATCTTGTAGTGGCTGAAGTTCGCATTCATGACCTTCCCCTTGGGACTGAAGAGGTATTCTTCGGTCAAGGCGTAGGAGATACCATTCAGGGTCGCGCCCTCGGATTGTCCCTCCGCGAGCTTGGGATTGATCGCAGTCCCGCAATCCACTGCGGCGACATAGTTCAGCAGCTTGATTCTCCCGGTCCAGGTATCGACTTCCACTTCGGCGAAGTGGGCGGCAAACGGTGGCGGGGATTTGTGCGTAATTTTCGAGGAGATTGCTCCAATCTGGTGCTGGTCGGCAGTGTACAAGGAGTGCAGGGCGACCTCGGAGAAAGTGACCGACCCGGTCCCGTCTTTTTTCACCACAAGACCTTCAGCGGTGGTGAGGTCGACGGGTTTGCAGCCAAGCAGAACTCCGCCCACGGCGAGAATCTGCTTGCGCACTTTACTTGCGCAATCCAACACCGCCGCGCCGCTCAGGTAGGTCGTGCTGGAGGCGTAGGCCCCGACATCGAACGGGGTGAGGTCGGTATCGGAGGAATACACAATCATCTTGTCGGCTGCGGTACCCAGGGTTTCCGCCGCAATCTGGGCGAGTACGGTGTCGCTCCCGGTCCCGATATCGGTGGCTCCGACGAGAAGGTTGAACGACCCATCCTCGTTCATCTTCATGGTGGCCGCGCCCATGTCGATTTCCGGAATGCTCGACCCCTGCATCAGACAGGCCATGCCGATGCCGCGGCGGAACCGCCCCTTCTTTTTCGCGGGCTGTCCCCGCTTTTTCCAGCCAATCGCCTTGGCCCCTTCAGAAATACATTTGCCGAGGGCGCAGCTTCCGATGGACTGTTCGATACCCGGTTTGCCTTCGCCGAGGGCGCGGAACACCGGAGAGGTTTCCCCGGCCTTGATATGGTTGATGGTACGCAGCTTGAGTGGGTCGATCCCCAGCTTTTCCGCGAGCTCATCCATCATGCATTCGAGGGGAAATGCCGCCTGGGTCGCACCATAGCCCCGATAAGCCCCGGGAACCGGCATGTTGGTATAGACCACCTGGGCATCGAAATGGATGTTCGGGCAACGGTACAGGGGCAGCATCTTACCCCCGACATTGCAGGCCACGGTCAGGGAGTGAGCTCCGTAGGCTCCGGTGTTGGACAGGGCATCCATACTGATCGCGGTCATGGTCCCGTCCTTCTTCGCGCCAAGTTTCATCCGGATGCGGACCGGATGACGGGTCCGGCTGGAGACAAACTCTTCCTCGCGGGTGTACTTCCAATACACCGGCTTTCCGGTGCGCCAGGCCATCAGCGCCACCACCCCTTCAAGCAGTATTTCTTGTTTGGTGCCAAAACCGCCGCCAATACGGGGCTTGATCACCCGGATTTTCTGGATCGGCACTTCGATAATCCGGCTGACAATGCGCCGGACATGAAAAGGCACCTGGGTGCTGGTGGTGATATAAAGGCGACCGTCGGAAGCGACCTGGGCAAACGCACAGTGGGGTTCCATCGGGCAATGCTGGGCAAAATGCACGGCGTACTCGTCCTCGCACACCGCATCGGCTTCGGCCAGGCCGTCCTCCAGTTTGCCGATATCCATCCCCACCTGAGCGGCGAGGTTGCGGGCGGGATCAAACGGGGTTGGGATGACGACATGCGCTTCCGGTTCATCGTGAATCACCGGGGCGCCTTCGTCCATCGCGACTTCGGCATCCAGAATCGGGGGCAGCACCTCGTACTCCACCTTGATCGCATCCACTGCGGCTTCGGCCTGGGCCACCGTGTCGGCAGCCACTGCGGCCACCCGGTCCCCGACATGGCGAACTTTGTTGTCGAACATGAAGGTATCGTAGGGCGAGGGTTCGGGATGGCCCTGACCGGCGGTGGTGTGCTCAATCCTCGGCACATTTTCATGATGAAGAATGCAGCGAACCCCCGGCATCGCTTCAGCTTCGGTGGTGTCGATCGAAACGATCCGCGCATGGGCATGGGGACTCCACAGCATCTTGACCTGCAGCGCACCCGGCGGGACCAGGTCCGGAACATACAGGGGCTTGCCCAACGCCATGGACAGGGAGTCGACCTTGGCCACCGAGTGATGAACCACCTTGAAATCCCGCTTCATGATGCCGCCTCCCGGGCCAGATCGCGATAGCGAACCAGGGCATTCTGAATTTTTTCGTAACCGGTACAACGGCACAAGTTGCCATCGCAGTTGGCGAAAAGTTCGGCATCCGACAAGTCCGGCTTCGCCTCCACCGCGGCCACCGCGGAGAGGATCAGCCCGGGGATGCAAAACCCGCACTGGACTGCTCCTTCCTCCACCAACAGCGCCTGGAGCGGATGGGGATTTTTGAAATCGCCGAGGCTCTCGACCGTGCGTACCGAGCGGCCGTGAACCGAGCCGGCGGTGAGCAGGCAGGTATAGACCGCCAACCCATCCAGAATGACGGTACAGGTTCCACAACATCCCTCGTCACATCCGACCTTGACACTTTTCATGCCGAGACGGCGGAGAAACATTGCCAGGGGCTCATCCGGGGAGGCCTCCGCTCGTGTCGGTTCGTGGTTCAGGGTAAACTCAACAATCATGACGCCGCTCCTTGGGCTTCGGCCGCCGCTTCCATCAGGGCATCGCCCACCGCGACCCGGGCGAGCTGCTGTACATACTCGGGAGACATGCCCGCCACCGTTCGTGGCCGTTTTTCGCCAAGGGGATTTTCAGCGGCAGACCGCAATTGTCGTTCGGTGGCTGGTTTTCCTATCACCGCTTCTTCGATATGAGACAGCCGTGTCGGCATCGGCAGCCCGGCCCCCACCACCACCCGGGCATCGGTGACTTGATGCTTGGCAACCGTGAGCCGCACCGCCACCGTCATCTGGCTGAAGTCCGCTTGCACCCGGGTGATCTTCTGATACCCAAACCCCTGGCCCTCGCGCAGGATCGGCACATGAATGCATTTGAGTACATCGCCAATCGCAAAGTGCTTCGCGGGTTGGGTGGCAAAGTAGTCATCGGTATTCAAACTGCGAGCGGATTCGCCCGCGATGACAAAGGAGGCTTCGAGGGCAATCAGGGCCACCGGAAAATCCGACCAGGGAAACACCCGGACAAGATTGCCGCCCAGGGTGGATTGATTACGAATCTGCTGGGATACAAACCGCCGGGCCACCCGGTCCAGGACCCAGCCCCGGGCGCGGAAGGTTTCCAGAGCCGCCACTGTGGTCATGGCCCCAATCACGAAGGCCTGTTGATCCGGACAAATACCCGCCAGACCGGCGCGGTGAAGATCCACGGCAATCCTGGGGTCTTTTCCCCCGAGAAATGGATGGGAGGTCGCGCCGGCAATCACAATGCCCGCTTCCCCCGCGCAGCGCAGAAGGTTCTGCGCCTCGCTCAGGCTGGCTGGTGCATGGTATTCTTTATATTTCATACTCGTTCCCCCGCCTGAACTGGTCAGGACATCGCATCCACCCGTTTCCAAAGCGCCCCGGCACATTCCCGGCTTTTCGCCAACAACTGTTCCTCATCCACATGGGAAATCATCCCATCCTCCATAACCACCCGCCCACGCGCTATTGTCATCTTCACCGGCGCATAGGGCAACCCGAAAAGTAGATGACCGGCCAGGGTATCCCCGGTGAGCGGGGTGATCGGCCGATAGGTGTGGATGGCCAGGTCCGCCTGATAACCGGGCGCCAGCTTGCCCCGCGGGGTTTTAAACCAGCGTCGGGCAATGGCGGGATTGTTCCGGGTCAGCAAGGTGGCCGCCTCCATGAACGCGACGCTGGAATCCCGGCGGGCCGCCCGCTGGATCAGGTAGGCCGCCCGGGCCTGCGCGGGCATCGCGCAACACATGCCATCGGTACCCAAACCACACAGAATCCCCCGCTCCAACGCCTCCAGCAATGGCGTATGCCCCAACCCGTTGTTCTGGTTCGACTCCGGGTTGGTCACCAACATCGATCCGGTTTCCTTCATCTGGTCCAGCTCACGCGCGGTCAGATGAATCCCGTGGGCAAACAGACTGGTCGGACCGGCGATACCCGCTTCGACAAACCGGGAAAACAGTTCCTTTCCGTATCGCTCCCGGGTCACCTCGCCGTCCGCCTCGCCTTCGGCGATATGCACATGAAAGCCTGCTCCGAGGGCCTGCCCGGCCTCGGCGGCCCTGGCGAGGGTTTTTTCTCCCAGGGTCATCGAGGCATGGAGTCCGAACAGGCCGGTGATCTGATCATCGTCCGATTTGCGGCAAGCCTCCAGAAACCGGATATTCTCCTCGATCCCCTCCCCTTCCCGATTGCGGTCCGAGGTTTCGTAACAAAGACAACCGCTCAGGCCGATATCCCGGAAGGCTTGCGCCATCACATCCAGCGACCCATCCACACAACCTGGGGAGGCGTGGTGATCAATCACCGTGGTACAGCCCGCGCGGACTGCGTCCATGAGCCCGACAATGGTGGAGACATACACATCCTCGGCGGTAAGGGCCCGGTCGAGCTTCCACCACAGCCGCTCGAGAATGTCCATGAACCCCTTGGGCGAGGGTCCCGGAACCGCATAGCCTCTGGCCAGGGTGGAATACAAGTGGTGATGGGCATTGATCCATCCCGGCACCACGAGGGCTCCACCGCAATCAATCGACCGGTCGACCTGGGGGTGGTCCGACTCGCCGGAGGCGACGACCGCGATCAGCCCATCCCGAACCAGAATCGAGCCTTTGGCAATCAGTGGTCGCTCAGTGTCTCCGGTCACCAGGGTGGCGTTATGCAGATAGAGTGAGCTCATGATCTACGTTCTCCAGTAATGGCTTCCACCAGATAGCTGGCATCGTGCCTGAGCGCGTTCATCAACACCATCATTTCCGCAGCCGGGTGCAGGTCGACCTCGACACCCTCCTTCCATGCCTCCTTCGCCACCACGTGGGTCGGGACCAGGGTTTCCGGGTCCAGCTCGGCGATCAGCCAGGGCGTTTCATAAACGCATGTCTCATGCCAGCTCAGCCGATGCGTAAGGCCCTGGTAACGTCCCTCCAAGGCCCAGTGAGAAGGCGTGTTCGCCTCACCGAAGTCCAAGAAAAAGGCATTGTCGGATTCCTGCGACCATTCGCTGCGGGAACCATAGAGCCGGGGTTTATCCCGGTAAGGTCGGCCGGCAGTCGGGCAAAAGGTCACGCAATTCCCACATTCATTGCACTGATCGGCGAGGACCAATACCTGGTACCCCTGAGCAGCATGGAAAGGCTTATCCCCCCGAGGCTCTACACCGCTTGAACCACGGGTGAACGTGGGGACCCGATAGCTCCGGGGTTCTGTCCGATAAGTTTGAATGGCGAGGTTGGGACAGGACGCGGTACACAAGCTGCACAAGGATTGGCATTCCAGACAGCGGGATGCCTCCCGGCGGGCCTGGGTCTCCTCCAGCGGCTTGACCACTTCCGTGAAGGTCGTGCGTTCGGAGGGACTGGTGCGGGGTATGGCAATCCGAAACTGGCGGTGCGCCTTGCGGGCCATCAATTGAGCCCAACCGGTGTGCGTCGGGATCGGTGATCCGGAACACTCGACACCTTCAACCCGCCGCCGGATTTCCCGGGCAATCGTTCGACCATCCCCCATCGCCTTGACAATGGTGGCCGGCCCCGGCCCCATCGCATCTCCCCCGGCAAACACATCCGGAAGGCTGGTTTCACAGGTCGCAGCATTCACCTCGATAAACCCCTTGCGATTGAGGGCAATACCCTCCCGGGCCATCCACCCCTGATGGTCGGCAACCTGATTGACCGCAAGGACCAAGGTATCGAGGGCCAACGTCTCCTCAGCACCGGGGATCGGCTCGGGGCGGCGCCGCCCCGAGGCATCCGGTTCGCCCAGTCGATTCTTGCTGCAAACCACGCCCGTGAGCTTGCCGTCCTTGACCGTCAACGCGGTGGGTGACATCAATTCAAGGATATCCACATTCTCTTCCAGCAACTCGTCCAATTCTTCCCGGTGCGCGGGCATCTCCTTCATGGTTCGTCGATAGATCAGTGACACCTCACCGTCCGGGACCAGGCGGATCGCGGTACGGGCGCAATCCATCGCGACATCCCCCCCGCCGACCACACCAATTCTACGACCCACCGATGACAAGGAACCCTTCTTGGCTTCGGCCAGAAAAGACAGGGCATCCCACACGCCCTCAGCATCCTCGTGTTCAATCCCGAGCTTGGAGACACCCTGTGCGCCACCGGCGAGAACAAGATAGGCAAAGCCTTCCTGCTTGAGCGCGGCAAGATCGAAGGTAACGCCCCCCTGTTGCCCATAGCGGATATCCACCCCGAGCCGCTGAATCCGCTGCAGGTCGCGCGCCAGGGTGAGGTTTTCCGCCCGGTAAGCGGGAATCGAAGTCGCCACCATCCCCCCGGGGGCTTCCGACTTTTCGAACAAGGTCACCGGATACCCGACCCGGGCCAGTTCGGAGGCAACACTCAAGCCGCAGGGTCCCGCACCAATGATGGCCACTCGGGTGGTTCGTCCCTCCGCCTTGCTGCGGGGCAATTCGGCATCGGCATGGTCGAAGGCAAACCGTTTCAATTCGCGGATCGCCAGGGGGTCATCATAGTGTGTGCGAACACATACCAGTTCACAGGGATGGGGACAGGCCTTGCCCAGCGTGCACGGCATCGTGTTGTCCTGCACAATCACCCTGGCCGCATCACGGTATTTCCCTTCCGCAATCAGCCGCAGATATTCCGGCACCTGTTGATCAATGGCGCAGTTCTCGGTACAGGGGGCCTGAATGCAGTCGAACCGTCCGAGGGTGCGGGGTGTCTTGGTCGCCGTGCGCTCAAATCGGTCTTTCCGGTAGGCAGGATCATGCAGCACCCGGTCAGCATACACCGCAAGATTGCTCGCGGCGGAATCAGACACCCTGGTGCCGGCAGCCCGGGCGAGAATAAAGGCCTCGATGGCGTTGGTTTTTGCCGAGGCCATGGCGGACTGAATCTCCTCCAGGTACTGCCGCAGCCGGGAATAACTGCCGGGGCGCAACAGATCGGAACAGGTGGTGACCATGGCCATGCCGCAAGCCAGTAGATCCGCAACATTAAACGCATCCGCGCCGCCCGCAAACGAGTACAGGATGGATTCTCCGGCGAGGGCTTCCCGCAAACGGTGTGCCAGTTGAACCGTCACCGGATGCAGAGGACGCCCGGAAAGATACATCTCTTTTTCTGAGGCGGAAAAAACGCCGCGGCGATTTTCCACCGCGAGGGTATTGGAGAGTTTCACCCCGAACAAACGCCCCTGTTCGCGGGCCAGCGCGGCCAGCCGCTTCAGCATCGGGATCGCCTGGTCGAATGATAAATCCTTCTCGCAGGTCGCCCGGGCGGGTTGAATGTCATCAAAGCCCAACCCGTGTTGTAAAATCTGCTCCAGAGCGGGCACCCCGAGCAAGGTTGGGTTCAGCTTCACCAGCGTGTCGAGTTGTTGCTCGGAAAGCAGGTATGCGGCAATGCGCTCGATTTCATCGGGCGGGCAGCCGTGCATCGTCGACAGGGTGACCTGGTCGGACAGGCGGGTCGGAATTTCCAGCTCCCAGATCCACGGGAAAAAACGTTCCAGTTCTGACCGGCAGGCCCTGATCTTTTCTTCCGCGTTCGCCATCTCCCGTAAGAAGGTCTGAACCTTGTTCTGCCGGATTCCCTTGAGGTCATACCCAATGCTCATATTGAACAGCACACCAGGCCTAGTGCCCCCCATTCCCAAGTGGCGGTGCAAGGCATGAATCAGCACCCAGGCCTTGACATATTCGTCGATCGATTGCCCGATACGAAGCTCCTGGGACCACTCCACATTGTAGCCGGCATCCTGCATATCGATACAGGGCTTGGAGACCTCCAGTTCATCGAGTTCCTGCACCGTCTTCAGCTCGATCACCCTGGCCCCGCACAGCCAGGCGGCAACGATGTTCTGGGCAAGCTGGGTGTGGGGCCCCGCAGCCACCCCGATCGGCGTATCCAGCTCGTGGTCGCCAATCGTCACCCGGAACACATCATCGGGATTCGGATGAAAAAACAGCGCGGACGGAATCCCCATCATCGCATGGCGGGTCTCCAGCTCTTTGACCAGCCAGGCGCCCAGGGCCTCGCAGGATAAGGGTATCATTCGGTCAGTCATGTCAGTCACCTGTAGGGTAGCGACCGTGAGTGTACAAAACTTTCGCGATGGAGAACCCCCGATTTCAGGGTCAGGGAATCGCTGATAGAGAACTGAGGCCGCTGTCCCCGGGCAGTGCGCCCCGGCGGTACACTCCCGGGAGGCAAGGGTTCTCTCTGGCCGACTCACCAGAAGCCAACCCAAACCCCGTGATTGACAACCTGCCGGTTTGGCATCTCAATCTCCAACATGTTCGACCTCTATGGTAAAACCTGTGCCAGCCATCTGATCCTTGGATCAGCAGGGTTTACATCCCCCGACACACTGATTGAAGCCATCGAGGCGGCCGCGGTTGAACTTGTTACCGTCAACCTGCCCGCTCCCGATTCGGGCTATGTTCTGGACGATCTCAACTGGGACTGGCTCGAGGCGGTTTCCGTGGACATCATGCCCGCCACCCTCGGATGTCGGACCGCACAGGAGGCCATCCAGGTTGCTTCGGAAGCCCGGGAGGCACTGAATACCGATCGGATCAAACTTCAGATCGATGACCCAACAAACCCCGACGCGCTCTTCGCCGCAGCGCGACAACTGGTTTCCTCCGGCTTCAAGGTGCTACCGGTGATTCCTCCGGAACTGGACATCGCCAGACGCTTTGTCGACGCCGGGTGTTCCGCTTTAATGCCGACCGGCTCTCCCCCCGGCTCCGGACAAGGCCCCGGGAGTTTCGAACGATTGGCCCGTTTGCGCGACGGACTGGATGACGTCACCCTGATTGTCACCGGTGGAATCGGGCGCCCATCCCATGCCGCGCAGATCATGGAGCTTGGTTTCGATGCCGTGCATATCGTTTCCGCGATTGCCCGCGCCGGCGATCCCGTCGGCATGGCGGAGGCATTTGCCAATGCCGTGGATGCCGGACTCAGCGGATATACCGCCGGTTTGATGGAGCCGGAGCCGGCATCCGCCGAAGACGACAATCAGTTCTGGGACCTCTAGTGGCCATACCTCCCCAGCCCCCGAAGTCCGGCCGCCCCCCGGTGGTGTGGACCATCGCCAGTTCCGACCCCAGTGGCGGGGCCGGCATTCAGGCAGACCTGAAAACCTTCCATGGGTTGGGCGTTTACGGCGCGACGGTGATCGCCGGAATCACCGTGCAAAACACCCAAACCTTCTCCGGAATCGAGCCGGTTTCCCCCACCCTGCTCCGGGACCAGATTCGATTGCTGCGCGAGGACCTGCCGCCGGCCGCCATCAAACTCGGAATGCTACCTTCTCCGGACATGGTCTTGTTGGTGGCCGGCGAACTCGCAAAGCTTTCCGCAACTCCGGTGGTGTGCGATCCCATCCTCAAGGCAACCCTCGGAGAGCAGTCATTGTCCCTCGCCGATACCGAATCCTATCTGGCGGCATTGGGTCCGGTTTGCTCGCTGATTACCCCGAATCGTGAGGAGGCGCAACGTCTCGCCGGACATCCGGTAACCGACCGGCACACCGCACGGAGAGCGGCGGACCATTTCCGGGGCCACGGTTTTGATGCGGTGGTGATCAAATCGCTTCAGGTCGATTCGGACCTTGCCCTCGACTGGTTCTTCGATGGAACCAGCACCTATCAGTTGACGACACCCGCTCGACCCAACCTCCACACGCACGGCGCCGGTTGCACTTATTCCGCCGCCATTGCCGCCGGCCTGGCGCATGGCTTATCACTTATCGAGAGTATTGAGCTCGCGAAAGCGTATGTCAGCGAAGCCTTGCGGGACTTTGCCATCGTCGGCCAGGGCCGAGGCCCCCTGCACCATGGCGGATGGCCAACAGGCACCGAGGACCAGACCACAACGGAGGTGATCGCAGGCCCATGAAGCGCCTCCGATCGATGGCAACTCTCTTCCCTACCAGAAGTAGAGCCTGCCGATGGCTCCATTCGGCAGCGTGAACCTGGTGAAGCTCGTTGACGTGACCTTACTTTGGCTCCACCAGCCTGAAGAAGCCACCCTCAGTATCCTGGGGAAGGTTTTCGATCACACTACCGGCTGGGACATTCGCCTGATATACGGTCCATGCACTGGGGATCAAGTGAGGGGAGAACTCGAGGTGGACCGGTGAGGATCCCAAGGTGCGGCGCCCGGGTCCCGCCTCGTCAACAGCATCCCAGTAAACGGTCAGAACACCCTCCTGAATGGCAAACGTACGAATGGTTCCGCGAGGCAGGCTAAAGGTGGACACCGCAAAGTCGAGGAACACGGTTCCATCCTGACCAGAAACCGAGGATCCGGCACCGCCCGCTGCGGACATGTTGTTGGTATCGAGGCCAAGCGTATCGACAAAAACGGCCACCCGCCCACCACCACCGCCGACCTGGAAGGCACCACCGGTCGCGGATAGGATTCCGCTTCCGTCCAGACCATTGGCCCGGATCAGAATCGAACCACCGGCACCACTGCCGGCATTATTCCCCACAGCGGGACCGCCATCGACCCGAATGGCGCCGTCGAGGGTAAAGAGGCCGTCGACCACCAGGGTGACACGGCCGCCGCCGTGGCCGCCGGTAAAGGTGCTTCCGCCGTCGCTCGAACCGCCGGAACCGAGATGAACGGGATTGGTCGCCGCGCCGTAGACTGGGTTGGGCGTACCACTGAACGCCCCTCCGAGGCCGCCGTAACTGCCGCCGGAACGCACGGTAGCCCCCAGAGTCTCATTGGTGGTCAGGCCGCGGGTGCTTGCATTGCCATCACGGCGGCCGCCGCGGTACCCCCGGGCGGTCGCATCGATCGCGCTGTTGGTATCGATGGTGAGCGTGGCGGCCTCGATCCGCAGGCCCAGCTCCCAACTGAGTGGATGGGTCACTACGGTATTGCCGGTGATCTGCACGTCGCCCTCGACCACCAACGGGACGGAAAGCAGGATGCGCGCGCCGTTGCGGAACACAACATGATCAAAGGGCCGGTTGGTGGGAATTGGGGTCGAATCGGATGCCGTCACAAAGCCGAAACCATCGACATACAGATCGCCATGAGTCTGAGCTGCGCCGACCATGAACACCGTACCGTGTCCGCCGTCTGTGGTGCTACCGTCCCCGCCGACCGCGCGGAACTGGGTGGGTGTCATCCCGAGGGACGTGTACTTCACTGCGATGCGTCCGCCGCCGCCGCCCATCTGATTGGCCCCGCCATCGGCCTGCACCGAGCCGCCTCCGTTCAGCGAGCCGACCTCCAGCAGGATTGAACCGCCGGAACCGCTGCCGCTGTTGTCTCCGAGATTGTCGCTGCCATCCGCAGTGATCAATCCGTCCAGAGTCATCATGTTGGCGACCAGCCTCACCCGACCGCCTCCATCGCCGCCTAACCACGTGCTTCCGCCGTTGCTTGATCCTCCCGAGCCCAGCTCGGTCGGGTTCTCAAGATCGCCGTAGACCGGGTTGGCGGCTCCGCCAAGCGTCCCCCCCAGTCCGCCATGACTGCCGGACGACCGAACCGTCGAGCCGGGCACATTGCCCACCGTGAGCCCTGCGTTCGAACTGTTGTCGCCCCGTCGGCCCCCGAGATACCCGCGGCCGTCCACATCGATCGCACTGTTAGTGGAGATCACGATGGTGGCCGCGGTGATGTCCAGCCCAGGCTCATACTCCGCGGTCGCGTCGAAATGGGTGATCACGCTGTTTTCGCTCACGGTGAGCGCCCCCCCGATACCGAGCTTGTCGCTGGTAACCAGCCACGCGCCCCGGCGCAGGATGACGTTGTCGAACCGGTAGTCCGCCGCGTACAGATCGCCGGTCACGGCCACATCAGTGAGGTTCGTTCCCCCGGTGACCGCCACGGTGAGCGTGGTCGCGGAGTTATCGATAATGGCAAACCCAGCCGGATGGTTCACGTTCGGGCGCAGGGTCAGCCCGATGAGGCCGCCGGGCAGGATCGGAACTCCACCATCCAGAGTCAGGGTATTGGTGGTCAGCGACACATTGCGTCCGAGTCCGAGCGGGGTTAGGGGGCTCCACAGCGCGGCAGTGGCATTGGTCACCGTGGCGTCAAGATAGAGATCCCCGTGAGCCTGCTCGGTTTGGCGCAGCAACACCGTGCCCGCGCTGCCCGGGAAGGTACTCCCCTTGCCCCCGGCCGCGGTGATGTTCCGCAGGCCGTTGAAATCGTTGGTGCCGGAACCGAGAACGTCATACAACACAAAGATGCGTCCTCCGCCTCCTCCGGACTGGAAGCCACCACCATCGGCACGGATGGCTCCAGAGCCTTCAAGGATATCCGTAGCAATCTCGATCGAGCCGCCCGCGCCAGACCCGGCATTGTCGCCGCCTCCGGCCTGGCCATCCGCGACCACTACGCCGTGAATGAACACCCGGTCGGTGGCGTTGATGGTCACGCGTCCACCGCCGTTGCCGCCCGGGTAGGTACTTCCACCATTACTCGAGCCACCCGCGCCCAAGTAGTCCGCTTGATCGGGCGCTCCATAGACCAGATTACTGCCTTCCCCGCCACCGTTGCCCCCGAGCCCGCCATAGCTTCCGCCAGAGCGCCTCACTGTCGCCCCGGCCTGGCTATTCAAGGTCTCGCCGCTGATCGCGTTATTGCCGTCACGCCACCCGCCTCGGTAGCCCTTGCCAGTCACATCAATTGCCGAGGTTCCATCGACCAGCACCCGTGCGGCTTCAATCGTGAGACCGGCCTCGAGCCCCCTCGAATGACTGAGACGGCTGCCGGACAACAAGTTGAGAGCATCCGACACCATGATCGGCGCGTCTGCCAAAACGTTGGCCATGTTCCGGATGGTGATGGTGTCGAATGAAAGTCCGGCGGGAAGGAGGACCGAATCCGGCGGCGAGGGCTGGTTTCCACCGTCCACAATCAGTTCGCCCTCGGTCTGGGTCGCGCTCTTCAGGAAGACCGTCCCGGGCCCGCCTTGCGCGTTGCTTCCGGCTCCGCCGAGGGCCTGGAACTGCGACCCATCCATATTCAGGGTCGTGTACCGGACGGCCACACGCCCGCCACCGCCCCCGACCTGATTGACCCCGCCATTGGCCTGAACCGACCCCGAACCACTGATCATGCCCGCCTCCAGCAGAATCGAGCCGCCGGAACCGCTACCGCTGTTGTTGCCGAGATTGTTGTTCCCATTCGCTCGAATGACGCCGTCCACGGTAATGGTGTTCGCGGTCAGCCGCACCCGGCCACCGCCATCGCCGCCCCGGAAGGTGCTGCCACCGTCACTCGACCCGCCCGATCCCAGCTCAACCGGATTTTTCAATTCGCCATATACCGGGTTGGCGACTCCACCAAATGTGCCGCCCAATCCACCGTAACTGCCGGAAGATCGCACCGTGGAACCGAGCGCATTACTGACGGTACGGCCAGAGGTCGAACCGTTGTCCCCCTGGCGACCGCCGAGATAACCGCGGCCGCTGACATCGATCGCGCTGTTGCTCGAAATCACGATGGTGTCCGCAACAACATCCAGCCCGGGCTCGTATTCCGTGGTTGCTTCGAAATGGGTAAGTACGCTGCTTTCGCTCACGGTGAGCGCCCCCTCGATGCCCAGCTTGTCGCTGGTGACCAGCCACGCGCCGCGGCGAAGGATCACATGGTCGAACCGGTAGTCTATCGCGTAGAGATCGCCGGTTGCAGCCACATCGGTCAGGTTCGTTCCCCCGGTAACCGCCACGGTCAGCGTGGTCGCGGAGTTCTCGATGATGGTGAACCGGGCCGGATGGTTCACGTTCGGGCGAAGGGTCAGTCCGACTAGGCCGCCGGGCAGGATCGGGATTCCGCCATCCAGGGTCAGGGTATTGGTGGTCAACACCACGCTGCGTCCAAGGCCAAGGGGGGTCAGCGGACTCCACAGCGCAGCGGTGGCATTGGTCAGCGTGGCATCGAGGTAGAGATCCCCGTAAGCCTGCCCGGCCTTTCGCAGCAACACCGTGCCCGCGCTGCCCGGGGCGGAACTCCCCTTACCGCCGGCCGCGGTCACGTTGCGCAGGCTGGCAAAGTCGTTGGTGCCGGAACCGAGGAAACTGTATCCCACAAAAATGCGTCCGCCGCCCCCCCCGGTCTGTGAGCCGCCGCCATCGGCGCGGATCCCGCCAGATCCCTCAAAGACCCCTGTGGTAATCTTGATCGAACCACCCGCGCCGGATCCGGCATTGTCGCCGCCTCCGGTCTGGCCATCCGCAACCACCATGCCATGAATGATCACCCGGTCGGTGGCGTTGATGGTCACGCGTCCACCGCCGTTCCCACCCGGGTAGGTACTTCCGCCGTTGCTCGATCCTCCCGCGCCCAAGTAGTCTGGTTGGTCGGGCGCGCCATAGACAAGGTTGCTGCCTTCTCCGCCGCCGTTGGCCCCGAGTCCGCCATAGCTGCCCCCGGAGCGGACAATGGTTGCCCCGGCTTGCCCGCCCAGGGTCTCGCCGCTGTTACTTACGTTGCCGTCTCGCCGTCCTCCGCGGTAACCCTTGCCGGTTACATCAATGGCCGACGTACCGTCCACGATCACACGGGCCGCGTTGATGCGCAGGCCGTTGGTCTGAGCGACGGAATGGGTGAGGATACTCCCGGTTTCGATGCGCAGGGAATCGTTGACGATGATCGGGTCGTCCACGATAGCGCGGGCATTGTTGCGGATGATGATGTTGTCGAAGGTGAACCCTACCGGAATAGGTAGGCTGGAGAACGGACTGGATACGCCCTGTCCGTCCACGACGAGCGTCCCGTTGGAGGAACCGAAGCCGAGCAGGAACACCGTGCCATTGCCGCCGTCGACGGTGGTGCCGTCGCCGCCCAGCGCCCGAATCTGTGTCGGATCCTTGGTGGCCAGATCAATATGATGCACCGCCACGCGACCCCCGCCCCCGCCGACCTGATTCCCGCCGCCATTCGCCTCCACCCAACCAGTACCAGACAGGGTGCGGGTGATGAGATACACCGAACCGCCTGAGCCACTGCCACTGTTATCGCCAAGATTCGGATCGCCGTTGGCCCGGATCGGGCCATCCGCAGCGATGTTGATCGCATTGATGGCGATCCTTCCACCGCCGTTGCCGCCTTTCCAGGTCGAACCGCCATTGCTCGAACCACCCGAACCGAGCTCAATGGGCGCGGTTACGCTCCCGTAGAGGTTGTTGGGCACCCCGCTGACAATCCCACCAATGCCGCCGTAACTACCCGCAGAGCGGACGGTGGATCCGAAGGCATTGTTGGTGGTACGACCCAGCACCGATGCATTGTCGCCCTGCCATCCGCCGAGGTAGCCTCGTCCGGTGACATCGATGGAGGCATTCGAGGCCACGGAGATGGTCCACGCGGTCAGGTTGAACTGCGGCTCGTTGGTGGTGGTGGTTGCGGCGTGGGTGATGCGCGAAGTGCCCAGGAGTTCGATATTCCCGAACGTGTGTGCCCCTTCGATGACGACATATGCATTCGAGAGGCGCAGGTTCTGGTCCTCGTAATTTCCGTCAATCGCACTGATGAATGTGCCGGAGGTCACTGTCGTCCAGGTAAAGAACGGGGCCACGCTGAAGGTCTGATCCGGGAGTACCGGCGGCAATTCGCGGTTGCCGCGGGCATCCACACCCACCGTATAAAATTCATAGACCCCGTCCCCGCCCATCTTGGTGGCGTCAAACACCACCACCCCGTTGCTGCCTGCGGCGGGCAGATAGCGGCCCAGGACATTCGTTCCGTCCACCTCGGTCCACCGGTTGAACGTACCGATGCCATTGCGACGGTAATAGACCCCTACCTCGGACAGGTCATCCAACCCTTCGGTGACCCTATAGCTCAAGGTCACGATGCTGTTCGATGACCCGGCCACGGCGGAGGTAATGATGGTTTCCGGAGGGGTTATATCCGCGTCGGTCATGAGCAGCGAAAGCGGGGCGGAGGTACGGGTATTACCAATCAAGTCGGAGGCAAAAGCCCGGACAACCAGACTGGAGCTTGGCGCATTGGGCGGTAGAACAAAGGAGAAGGAAACAGTCGTTGATCCCACCGGCGGCACGAGGTTACTGACGCCCGACAAGGAAAAGGCGTCTTCGGTTTCATACCGGACCTGCGACACGCCGACGGCATCGGAAACGGCAACCGCCACCGTCACGGTTTGCAATCCGTTATACGCGGCCCCGTTCGTCGGTCCTGTGATGGCAACGGTAGGCGCAGTCAGATCGGCCACGGTCATCGTGATGGTTGAGGTCGCCGAAACCAAATTGCCCACATCAACCGACCAGGCAGATGCGGTGATGGTGTCTCCGATCGTCGCATTGGTCGGTACCGCGAAGCTGAAGCTCCGTGTATCTATGGCGCGCACGGAATACGAAACACTGCTGGTTGAGGAAAATGCCCCGGTCATGCGGAACTCGGTGCGCATGACACCGCCCGTCGGATCCGTTGCCTGTGCGTTTACCGTGACGAATTGTCCGCGCTCGATTTGCGTACCGTTTGCCGGACTCAAAATTGCCGTGGTGGGCGGCGGGTTCAGGCTAAAGTTGACCGTGACAGGAATATTCTTGGGCGGCAACGCACCAACGGCGACCGATATCGTGGCCGTTCCCTCGCCCGTCGCACTGATCGTTCCGTTACCACTCACTGTGACGACTTGAGGATTCGCGGCTCCGTAAGAGATTCCGGAAGAAAGTGGAGCACTGGTTCCGTTGCTGTATTGACCCGTTACAGAAAGTGACGCGGTATCGCCGGGAAACACCAACGTGGATTTCGATACCGCTACGGTGAAGTTGGTCAGCACGACGATATTCACGGTAATCGAGGCCTGTGCCGTGTTGGTTTTAAAGGTTGCGGTGAGGGTCGCGATGCCGTTGTTCTGTGCGACCATACGCCCGGCTTGATTGACCGAAGCAATGGCCGCGGAGCTCGACGAGAACGTGGAGCGGGCGGTCACGTTGGAACTGCCGCCACCGGCCAGTTGCGCGGTCACCACAAAATCCTGAAACTGTCCGGCAGCGGTAAACGTACGACTGTCTGGCGTGACGAGCAGGTTCGTGACCACCGGAGGGACCGGTACCGTGACCAGCGTTGGAGCGCTGTTGGAGGGCGATGTGGGCGCGTGAAAGGCGGTGAGACTCAACGAATCGCCCCCCACGGCAGAAATCACCCCGGTAAACACCCCGTTGCTGGCCACCGTAACATTCTGCACGGCCCCAATGCTGTCATTCAGGATGATGATGGAGGCACCGGGCACGCTGGAGCCGACCACCGTGGTCGTTCCATCATCGGGGTCGGACAGATTGGTCACGTTGGGCGCTGGCGGGGGCGGTCCCGGCGGCGATTGAACCAGGGTAAATTCAACGAACGATGAAGGATCGAGCGGATTGTTGGCGATACCGAGATTGTTGCTGGCGAGAAGAATCACGCGGTATGTGCCCGTCGACAGTCCCGTCGTATCGAGCTGAAAGGGCGACAGGTTGGTGGAGAGCGGCGAACCGTTCACATCATTCAGGAAGAAGCGGACCGACTTCACCCCGGTCGGATCATCCACGAAACCCAATACCGAGACCGGGGTGCCGGTTACGTATTGCGCACCACTTACCGTCGCCCCGAAATTCACCTGCGGTTCATTCAGGTTTTCGACCAACTCAAAAACAAATTCATCCTGACCGGTTTGCAACAACGCATCGACCGCAACCGCCTTGACGGTATGAATACCAACGGCAAGATCCAAGGTTCTCAGCGTGGTTTGCCACGGGGCGAGAAATACCGTGGCGAAGGCATTGGTTGCACCGTCGAGGTGGTACTGCACTTGCCGAACGCCACCGCTAACCGAGGTCGGAGTGAGCGGAACACTGACACCGCGAAGAACGAAATTGGTGGGGTCAGCGGGAAGTGTGATCACCGGCGGATCGGCACTGGCGGCCACGATAAACGACAACGTCGAATCACGCGCATTGCCAGCGACATCGTAGGCGGTTCCGAGTAGCTGATAGGTCTGACCAGGTGTCAACGAAGACGAATCGATGGTAAACACGCTGGGTTCCAGCGTGGACAAAGGATCAAAGACCGTTTTCTGATCAATTAATTGATACAGCGCATTCGTCGCATCCAGGCTCTTGATGTACAATTCGACCCGACGAATACCGGTGCCCTGATCGGAGGCATACGCATTTACCTGAACCAACTGACCGGGCAAAACAAAATTCGGGTCGACAGGAGGCAGGATGGTCATGGTCAATTCCGGCGGGTCCTGATCATTGAGCAGGCTGGTCGTGCGGAAGGAGCTTTGCCAGGGATTGAACAACGCGTTTCCTTCGAGATCGCGAATTGCGGAGGTGAGGATGACTTCGTACTTGGTGTTGTCGTCGAGGATGTTAAAACCGCCATCGCGTTGCCAGATCGCCACGGTCCGGGCGCCGATGGTGACAAAGCGTATCCCTCCGGTCACAAGATTTCCGGCCGGGTCCAACACATTAAACGATCCGCCGTCGCCGGTCGTGATGCTGGCCTCGTCCATGAGTTCGCTGAAGAAGGCGCTCACCGGCGCGGTGGGACTCACGCCGAGCTGATTGGGAATCGGGGCCACATTGACCACGGGCAACCCTTCCGGAACGCCCAGCGTCGGAGGATATTGGCCGACCAGACACCCGATATTTCCGACCGCGACCTGCAACTGGATGTTCTGATCGGAAATACCCAGACAAGACGTGATGGGCCCCGCCTTCAGCGGGAGCAAACGGTAAACCTCGCGCACCTTTTCACCGGGAAAGATATTGCCGAACGCGCGGGTCACGGGTCCGTTAGTGAACGCGCACACCACATCGTTAAGATTGGTCATGTAAACACAATTTTCGATCAAGGCATCAGCCCCGACTTCCAGGTCCAGACTGGCGTAGAGCGCGGGCAGCTCACCGGTGTTTTGGATTTCCACAATCAGTTCATACGGCGTGTTGGTAAACACCTGCGGCGGATGAATCACGGTGACCAGGAAGCTGGGTGGACCTTTCACCTCCACGGTGGATTCGGCGGTACCGCTGAAGGCAATCGGGTCCTCTTCCGGCAACCCGGGGCCGGCCACGGTTCCACCAAAATCGATTTTCACTTTGCGCACGCCGATCTCATCGCCGCGGATAATGAACTCGCGCTCTTTCTGTCCCGGCTCGCCACCGTCGCCGGGCAGGATGTCGCCAAAGCTGATAAATCCGTCCTGAGGAAGCGTATGGCTCAGCCCGCCATCGGGGAAGGTCATCTGGGCCAGGACATCCTTCAGGGTGAAGATCCCGGACGTATTCATCAGCAGCAACCGCACGCTGTAAAACTCCTTGAGCGACTTGATGCGCCCTTCCATCACGATCACCCCGTAAATACGAGGGGCGGGAATTCCCGCGGGCGCGGGCGGCGTAACTTCAAACACAACAACTTCCGTATCCGGGATGCGGGCGGAAGAATTGCCGGCACCGGGATCGAAGACAGGCCGGATGACTTCAAAACCGGATGGTTCACTGGCGGGCATGACGATCGGCGTGGAAATCGGTACGCGTTGGCCGCCGATGGTCAACACGATATTAAACGTGGAGACGTTGAAGTTTTCCGGATCTTCAACGTTGATGACGCCCTGGTTCACCAGCTCAACCACTTGTTCGGGAGCCAGGCGTTCGGTGGTCACTTGCGAGACAACGATTTTATCCAGCGAGAGTTGGGTGATGTTGATCTTTTTTTCCACGCGGTTCGATGCGGAATCCGTGGCCGAAACGGTGATCTGGTTTACCGCATTGGCGTTTAGCGGAAGATTCATGTCGAAACTTCCCCCGGTGTCCGGAAGCGTCTGCACCGCCGATCCGCCGGGTCCTGTTGCCCGCACAGTAATCGCCGCGGACGTGTCATAAGCCACGCCTGCCCAGGCAATCAACGCCGCCACCATGAATCGGACGCGATGCATCAGAACGACACCTCCTTCACGACATGACCGGTAATTTTTCCGGTCACCGGATCGCGCAGATCAATGTTGCGGGCCTGCGGTGGGTTGCCGTTGTTCAGGATCAGAGTGGCCGTTACGTTCGTTTGCAGCGGGTTCAGCACGTGGTTGAAGTGGTACCATCCGTCGCCACCGAGGCTGCCGGCGACCGGACCCTCATCGGTTTTCAGGTACAAACGCGGCAAGGCCGGCGTGTTGGGTCCGGGCAGCACCTTGATCGAGACCCCGAAAAAGCGGGTCTGGATCGCGCCGCCGGCCAGCGCGATGACCAAACCGCGTTGATCGGGCCTCATTTCGATATCCGCCGGTTGCCGCAATCCGCTGACGATGGTCAATGCTTCGTTGGTGCCCTGCAAGAGGAGGATGCGTCCATTCTCCTTGTCCGTCGCGCCGCGATCCGACATGTAGATCTTCCCCCCGTCATCCACGGCCAATCCCTGCGCTACCACATTCGCGCTGCTCTCGGCATCAATCACCGTCATGCGCGAACCATCGTACGTGGACAGTTCCAGCGTAGTGATGAAATCGGCGGCCCGGACCGCTCCGATCGACAGGACCAGCGCCAACAGGATGGATGATGGCTTAATCATACGGCCCCGAAAGAAAGGGTTGAAAAACAACATTGGTCGCGCTGATGAATCCGCCGGCGGGATTCACATTCACCGGCGGGAAATCCGGTCCGCCGGCGTCACCCCAATAATTCTGCGGGGCATTGATCTGTTCCTCCAGCGCGGAGATCGCAGCCCGCCCGTCGGCGCTGCGATAATTCATGAAGTCGTTGTTAAAGGCGACCACATTGGTGGACTCGAGGACGCGCAGCGCACGTTGTGATCCGCCCTCAAAATCGTTGCCGCTGAGTTGCACCGTGGAGGCATCCCACAGAAAAACATCGGTCTTGGTCGGACCGTTTACCTGGTTATTGAACCGGCAGTCGCGGATGTTCTTGCGCGCATCGGTGTTCAGGGCGAACACCCCGACATCGTTGTTCCAGAAACTGGTGTTTTCAACCGTCAGCTCCGTGTACAGCGGAGGAAGGGCGATATCGAGGAACGGTATGTTGTAGAAGGCAAGGCCGGCCCCCTCATGATCGGACACGATGGAGTTCTTCAAGAGGAATACACTGGCATCCTGGATTGTGTCGTTGTCCTGACGGAAGAAGATGCCGGCGGCCAGCGGGGTTGGGAAATTGGTGACCACCGAACCCGCCGCAGAATTCCGCTGAATGGTGCACTGATCCATCGTCATCTCGTTGAAAATCGTGTTGGCATTCTGACTGGCGATGTACACGGCGCCGCCCACCCCGTCGCTGTGGTTATCCGATATCGTAGCCCGGGTAATGGAGAAGGTTATGTCGATGGCCGGGTCCAGGATGAAAAATCCGGTGTTGAGTTTGCCCAGATAAATACCGCCACCACGACTTGCCGCGCGGTTTCCGACAATTTGCAGCTTGGTTTCATCATCGCCGGTCAGCTTCAAAGTTCCGCCACGAATGTAAATGCCGCCGCCCGCATCGCGGGAAATATTCCCGCGCCCAACCGCGCCGACGATGATATTCGTGTAGTCGAAGTAGCTCCACTCGGACCCCTCAAAGGCGCCGCCCTTCTCTCCTTCATTTTCGTAAAATTCCAAATCCGAACCGATCGAAGCCCCTCCGGTGGTGTGATAAATCGCGCCGCCACCGTTGTTGGAATAATTGCGTTCAAAGCGACAACGTACGAATTCATTATAGCGGGTCCGACCGGCAAGGGAGCCGACGGCGATGGCGCCTCCATCCGACTCCGAGCCGGTGCCCGGAGCACGGTTGGCGATGAAGTCGCAATCATGGGCCTTCAGGCTGGACCCGATGGCGGTGACGATGGCCGCGCCGCCGTGCGCCAGGGTGCAGATGTTTGATTCCAGCCTGCTGTTGTAGATTTCCATCTCGCTGCCGCCGATAAATCCATAGTCAAAGGAGATGGCGGTTTCCACGGTCCCGTACATTGCCAGGGCGCCGCCACCGTTAAATCCTTCATTCCGGGTAAACAAGGAGTCGTGGACGACCACTTTGCCGCTCGAACCCACGACGGCGGTTCCCCGGGTGGCGATGGCGCCGCCATGGCTCGCGGAGTTGCTGTGGAATAGCGAGTTGAATACGTCGGCATAGGCATTTTCAACAAAGATGGCGCCGCCGCCCGCAGGGAAACCGCCAAGGCCCTTGTTGCCGATAAATTCACAGGATGAAAATACGGGTTTTGGCACGGAATCGAACAGGGTGGAAACATACACGGCGCCGCCGCCCGAACTGCCTAAATTAACCAGGAAACGGCTGTCGCGCACCTGGACCTCGGAATCAGCAAACGCCAGGGCACCGCCCTTCACCGCCGAATTAAACAGGTTGGAACCGGTGCCAAACTGACAACGCTCCACAATACTGCTCTGGCAAATGGTGAATTCCATGGCTCCGCCGTTTCCGCCGGCGCGATTGTTGAGAAACTTGCTGTGTCCGATGGTGATATCACGACCGGAGACAACCCGAATGCCGGCGCCTCCATCACTCGTTGTCTGACCATCTCGAATCAGGAAGCCGCTCACGGTCACATCGGACTTGGCGGAGATGAGCAACACCCGTTGCTGGTCATCACCATCCAGCACTGGATGCGGCTGATCGTGATCATAGTTCGCCATCATCCCCCATGCATTGGTGATGGGGGGGAGATAACGTCCGGCCAACCCGGCCAGGGTCAGGTTGTTCACCGGCACTTCCAACTGCGCCGCGCTGACGGTTTGCGTATGTTCGCGAACCACGAAGATCGTATCGTTTGGCTCGGCAACGGCCAGAGCGTCCGCCAGCGAAGCGGCCGCCCTCTCCTCCACATCGTTGTAGGGCGGCGCGTTGAGCAACGCATTCGGATTCACGAACAGATGACGGCCTGGGCGCCGGGGGATCCCGGGAGCACTGTGAATACGAACCTTGTCCTCCTTGAAAATGCTTCCTTTGTGTTCGGCCAGCAGGGCGATTTCCACGACGCCACCCTGCATGGCCTGCACGGTAAAATCCCGGGAAAAGTCCGATACAGCCAATTCGATGCGACCCGTCGCCCCCGACAACACCGGGACGCCGTCCATCAGGACCTCCAACGATCCTGAGCTGAACGGCAGAGGCCGCAACTCCATCCACAAGCGGACGTTGTCGCTCAGGGCATCGTTTTCATAATCCAGCCTTAATCCCAGGGCACGATTGGTTACGCCGGGGGAGGGATCAAAGACGGAAAGCAAACCGCCCTGGCCGACTTCATCCTCTTCGTTGACATATCCGCCGGCACTGGATTCCACATCGATATCCAGCTCCGTGCCGGCCAATAACCCGGCGGATGCGGCCAACAAAACCACTTTGCCGGTCGCCCCCACTTCAATGTCGATCACCTGCTGGTCGAACGGATAGGCCGCATAGGGTTGCCCGACCCGCCGGTAGGCATCGTAGGCCGCCTGTACCGGCACACGTTTCACCTGGTTTGCGATGGTGTCCACAACATACAGGTCTTCCGCCGAAATCGCCGGGGTGGCCGGAGCACCCATGGCGATGGGACCGCCAAATACGGGGTTCGCAAACATCAGCAACTGGCTGAAATAATTGATGGAGCCGGTGAATTCACGCGCTGCGTTGTTCGGGTTAAAACGGAAAAAGCGACCGCCGAACTGTCCGTCGGAGGCACGGTTCCGGGTGTAGAGTACGCCGTTGCGGTCGATGGCGAGCCCCTGGTGCCCGGGGTCCTTGAAGCCCGATCGTGCAAATTCCACGGCCGGCCCCTCGCCCAGATCCGTGCGTTTCAGGATGCGATGCTCGCTGGCCGCTCCGTCGGTGTCGCTCAGGTAAACCGTGCCGTCCGAGTGAACGGCCAGACCGCTAAACTGGAAGAGCGCGTCGGGAAGGCCGATGTTGACCAGGGCGGGTTCCGAGTAGTCGCTCACGACCTTGCGGGTGGATCGCAGAGCCTGGACCAACGGGTCGTTAATGCCGGTCATCGGGGCGTTCCACCAGGGGGTGGCCGCGGCCAGTTCACCGGGAGGGATATCATTAGCCAGCGAGGGGAAACGGGTACAGGTCAGGGCGTAGAACGATGCGCCCTGCCGGGGCGTCAAATCGAACATCAGCAACTCCGTATCGGCGGACACGTCCCGTTTCGAGGTGATGAATTCACGCTCTTCATTGAAGTTACCAAAGCGGTAGAGGCTGTAGACGATTCGGCCGTCGCGTTGCCCGCCAATGTACGTATCGGATGGACTGCGCCGGAAGCGGATGAAGACAAATTGATTGCTGTCCACGCCCGATAAAATGCTGGTTTTGACAATTTTCGGGGGTTCTGGAACCCGGCGGGCCTGCTCGATGTTCAGGATGCCGGAAATCACCTCGGATTCCAATAAGCCAACCAACGGCAGCGAAACCGTCAGGCCGGGCATTCCACCCGCAGCAGCTCCGGTCAGCATGACCGCGCTCATCTGCGTAAACGCGGACAAGGACGAGGCGGCCTGCAGGTTGATGTAGGCCGACTGGGCCACGCCGACATTTCGCCAATAACTGGTCCAACGACGGTTGCTGCCGGTGGGCGGCTGCGCATAGGCTGCGGGCACGATGAGGTCCGAGAGCATCGACCAAATGCCCGGCGCGGGTGACGAGACCGCAGCGTACAGCGGATTGGTGCGGACGGCCGCATGGCTGTAGAAGCTGGCCAGAAACATAAAGGCCTGCACCTGATTCAACCTTGTTTCCGGGGAGAGCGTGGGAGGAAGCGGATCCAGCCGTTTGTTCTGATTGAAGATCAACAGCGGCAAATAATTTTCGGGGTTGTTCGGATTGGCCCACGCGGCATTCAGTTCCGCCTGCAACGTGTTGATCCAATCCGCTAGGGTGGGCGAAGGTCCGTCGACCCACTCAAATCCGAGCGACAGCGGCATCAGCATCTCCGCCAACCCGAAACTGTCGCCACGCTGGAAGCGCTCCGCCAGTTTGTTGACACCTTCGTCGGTAAGACTGACCAGCCCGAAGCCATTCAAACTCCCGTTCAACTGATTCCCGTAGGCATCCAAAACGCCGGCTTCATTGCCTCCGACCAAAAGCATCGCATCACGCACTGCCTGTTTAGATTTTTCCAAGTCCGGCCCGCTTGCCTCCCCCAGTCCCCGCCCCAGGATACTCAACAACGACACCGCGGCGGGCGCGGTCGGGTCGAACACGGTGGGCGCGGACGTGATCGTGCCGATATTGGCCGCAACGCCCGTCTCCACGGTGAACCGGAACCGCAGTGGCGCGTGATTGGGTGGATTCACCAGCAACTCATGTTCTCCGGGAGGCAACCCGGTGAGTGAGAATGAGCCGTCGGGTCCGGTCACTGCGGAAAACGTCGTCCCCAGCACCGAAACAACCGCCCCGGCAATCGCGTTGGTGGTTTCGGCGCCGACCAGCCGTCCAGTCAAACTCGTCAGCCCGGCATCGACGAGAAAGCCGACCATGGAGTACGCGGACTCGTTGCTCGACGCTACGACCACCTGACGGACACCGGGATCGGCATCCGCATCCACCCGAATCTGCGCGATGATGCTTGTGGCGTTGCTGGCCACCACCTGTTCAACGGCGATACCGGGGCCAAATCGCACCTGGCTGGTCTCGTCAAAGTGCGTGGCAAAGGGACCCGATGCCGTTCCCGTTATCTTCACCGCCGCCGATTGACCCTGGCGCAATGTTGAGGGAGACAATCCGGAAATCAACCCTACCCTTGCGGCGGGACGAGGAATAATATTGGTTCCGCCATTCACAACGCCGGTAATGCGCTGCTGCCGGATCAGCGTCGGCGACTGCACCGGATCAACCTGCAGCGTCAAGGTGTTGGGATCGCCCTCCAGCACCTCCGGAACATCCTCCACGACAATCGAAAGCGTTTGCGGGGTTCCAGTCAACGCCCCGTCGGACACCTCCATCAAAATGTCATAGGCGCCGGCCTGAGTAAAATCGGGGGCAAACACGAGTGTTTTGGTGTCAGGGAGGATGATTGCGTTGGACGGCAAGGGAACCCCGGAAATCGTCAGGCTGTCACCGTCGGGATCACGCACCGATATGTCCACCTGAACCAGCTCCCCCTCGCGCATGGTCCGTGGATTGAATCCGTCGATGATTGGCGGACGGTTGGCTTTGCTGATTTCCACCTGCACCGTCACCGCGGTGGACAGCCCGAGGGTGTCGCTGGCTTCAAACCGCAGGGTGTAAAACCCCGCCTGTCCATTGGTGGGCGTAAACACAAACGTACCCGCCGCCGCCACCCCGCCGGTGGCGGAGAAGACGGCGTTGCTGATCGCGGGAAATGCAGACAGGGTTACCAGATCGCCGTCCGGGTCGGAGGCCTGCACGCGGAGGGTCAGGGTTTCGTTTTCCTGAGTCGGCGACGTGAACGGCAGCACGGTCAGGGTCGGGGCGCGTTCCTCGACCAGCCGGGCCCGGGGCTCAAGGCCGTAGGTCATCACGGTGTCGCGTGGGTAGCGGAAGGTCAGGGTGGTGGCGAGGGTCTGGTTGGCGGCGAGCCGGTTGCCGGTGAGTTGGGTCGACAAATCCAGATACGCTGCCTGATACAGGGGATCATTGGTCCCGCCCAGCGCGCCTTCGACCCGGACGTTGTCTCCGGTGGTGCGGGCGACGAGGTGGAACGGTCCCTCGAGGATCCGCCCCCCGAGGTTGAACACCCGGACATCCACCGTGGACACCAGCTCCCGGGTCGCCCGGTCGAGGGTGGTGCGTTCGTTGGCGGTGACGATCTGCAGGTGATCGTCGACCCGCTGAAGGGCCTGCCCGTGGGCAGGCCCGGCAACCGCGAGTCCCAGCGCAGCGACCAGCCATCGCAACCGCATCACGCCCCCGTTCTCCGCCGTTGCCACAGTCCAAGCGCCCCCACCCCGGCCATCACAAGGACAAGCGTCGAGGGTTCCGGCACCAGCAGGATGACATTGTCGACGAAACCGGAGCTGTCAGCGTCTGATCCATTCAGGTCTGCCATCTCAAACGAAACGGCGAGATAGCCGTATCCATTGACAAACGAGGCGGAGAAATGCTGCCAGTCGCCTCCCTTGATACTGGGGGACACAACACCCTGGGGGTTAAAGATCCCGAGGTAGTCCATATCCAAAAGGGCGATGGCGGTATCATAGGATCCCGACGCGATATCGAACGACCCCGGGGTGTCGGTGAAATAAAGGGATGCGAAAAACGTATCGGGGAAGGTGCCAATGGCAAAAGTAGAGGAGAGACCCGACGCGAAATCGAACTCGATGGTATAGGAGCCTGGAGCCAGCGCGACCAATTGTGAAAGACCGCCATCCACGGTACCGATGTCCGTCACCTGCGCCTCACCTCCTGCGCCAGAGACCCCTCCCGTCACCGACCAGCCGGCCAATCCCGCGGAGAAGTCACCATTCAGGAAAACATTGGTTGGGGTTGCCGCACCCATTTCCCGGACCACGGGAAAACGCTCCAGTACGACGCCCTGAGATTGTGCACGATTCCGCTGGTCCTGGTAGACAACCGGGTCCTTTACCCAGAAGCCCGAGGCCCCGGAAACACACAGGATCCAGCACACCCCAACTACACTGCGACAGAAACTACCCATCAATACGACACCTCACGCTCCCTATGATGACGTGAGTTTTGAATGACTTGTCGGACGTATAAGGATACCATGGTGCCAGAAAGGCGTCGAGGCAAATTGACTGTTTTTTTTATCCATCCCAAGGGAACGGAGGGACGTTCAATCCTTCTGGCAACCCTGGTAGCTACCGGAATCTATGGTGTAACCACGGCAGCCTTTATTGAACCCGGCCATTCTGCCTACGTCACGGCAGCCCATGTACTTCCCGATACGGCGCCGGTTGGCGGCCATCATTTGTGGACCCTGATCGGGCGCCTGCTTGCCTGGATTTTCCCGGGTCACCTCGCCTTGGGCCTACACGGATTGAATCTTGTTTCCGCCGTGGTCACCTTGATGCTACTGGGGGGATTGCTAGTGAACCTCAACCGGAGTCTTACCGGTAGGGTCCTGCCGCCAGTCACCATTTTTACCGCTCTGGTCTATGCCGCTCTCTGTCCTCCACTGTGGTGGAGTGCAACCCGCTCGTCACCATACATGCTGTCGATCGCCCTTTTGTTAGGATCATTGAGTTCTCTTGTGGACTACGGAAAATCTCCAGCGAGGCATACCGCCTTGAGTGCCGGTTTACTCCTCGGACTCAGCGTCCATACCGGACCTGTGGGAATCCTCGTATCCGCAGCCACGGGACTGGTTCTGTTGCTGACTCGCCTGTCACGAAGGCGACCAACACGCCAGCTTCACCTGGCCTGGCTTTCCGGGGGCTGGTTCCTCACCGGCATCCCCATCGCCGCCGCATACGCAGGGGAAGTGTACCGGTCTCAATCGCTCGCTTCGGGCATCACACTGGAGGGGTTGCCTGAAAACCTGATGACCCTGGCCAGGACAATGGCCACCGAAGTCTTAACATGGCATCCGGTTTCAGGTTGGCTTCTGCTTGCCCTGGTCGCAAACATCCCTCCCCTATTTTCGATGCTCTTGGCACGGCGCAGTCGAAGACGCCTGCATAAGCGAACCGCATGGATCACACTTCCTCTACTGGGACTGGGCGTGCTACAATTTTCGGGTTCTCAACTTGCTCCTTGGTGGCCCCTTCCTGGCGGTACCGCCGGCCCATTCACTGCGTGCATGTATGCGGCAATGATGCTGTTCACGATATCCACTGCAGCCCGATGGGTTGAATCGGTCATTCCCCGCTTTTATTCCATGGTGGTGGAGAAATTCCTCTCGGGCATCACCATCGCAGTCCTCCTCTTCAGTACCCTGATTCGGTGGGATGCGATGCAGCTTTCCAATCAGTCTGTATTCAATGAGGTGGAGGCGATCCTTGCCCGCGAGCTTAGCGACAGAACCTATCTCTTGTCGGACGGGCGGTTCGATCATCGGGTCCGGCTCGCGGCATGGAGAAACCAGCGGGATCTCGTGATCATACCCTTGCGTCCGGTCGCGTTTGCCTTCAACCCGCCAGCGGTGCTGGGCCTATTGAACAATCCCCGGTTCGAATCCCTCGCAGCCATTAGCCCTCTGGCCTTTTCACGGGAACTTCTGGATAATCAGGCAACGGTGAGCCAGACCGCCGTGATCGATCATCCCGGACTGTTGCAAATCGCCGGCCACACCCCGATTCCATCAGTGTTCCTGTTCAAGCCTGGAGGGGATTTCAGCCGTGAACAGGTCATGGAACGATATCGCACCTCACAGGCTGCGTGGACAACCATAACTCCGCCGCTGATCCATTTGCGGGACTCCGGCCATCCCGCATCGTCCAGTGCAAGGGATTGGTTGCACATACTTTCCCGCACCGCCAACGACCTCGGAGTACTTCTCGAACATGTGCAGGAGCCTGCCCTGGCAGCACAAGCCTACCAGCAGGCGCTGGCCGGCGTACCCGATCACCCGGCCGCCCTGCTCAACCTGGCCCTGCTCCATGAAACCCGGGGCGACCATGTGGGGAGTATTGCCACCCTCGAACGTTTTGATGCCGCGTGGGCTGACCGAGGACTGGAATTAAGCAGAAACCTGGTCGCCCGACACGGAAATCTAGCCAACCATGCTGCCTTGGGAATTCTCCATGACCGTTGCCGGTTGACCCCATCCGACCCCAAGAGTAGACCCCTCCTTCAAGAGGCGGTACGCCACTGGATTGGAGGCGATCCCGCACGGGCCATCCAGCAAATCCAATCCATTCTGGACACCTATCCGGAGGCACGGGACGCATGGATACTCCTCGCTCTGGCCGCCCACGCGCAGGGTGATCACGACACAGTGGACCGGTGTCTCGAAAGAATGAGGATGATGGATGAAGCATGGGCACCACTCCTCCGGATCCTTGCCGAGCGTGCCCTGTCAAAGGGCAACTCGGAGGAGGCGGCCAGCTATCTGGATCGGGCAAACCGCCTCTGGCCGCACAACCTTGGCATACTGGAAGCAAAAATCCGACTACATCTGCATCAGGATGAGAAAGCAGAGCTGAAGGAAACATTGCATTGGCTGCTATCCATTGATCCCGGAAATGCCTGGGGCAATTATGCTCTCGGCCTACTGGATTATGAGGATGGCAGGCTGGAAGCTTCGGGCAAGGCTCTGTTGAGGTCCATCGGCCGCATGCCCCTTCCGCTTGCTTGCAACAACTATGCATGGATCCAGCACCAACAAGGATTCTCACGCGAAGCCCTGCGCTACGCTAAACTTGCGATAGAACTGGATCCCTATGGTGCTGCACAGTGGGATACCCTTGGAACCATTCTGGAATCTTTAGGCGACCTGGATGCGGCACGCGCGGCAAAGGAGACCAGTGCGAAATTGCTGGCTCCCGATGAACCTGCGATGACCAATCCTCCACGGGAAAAGAGCCTCTGATTCCCACGATTCGCGTCACTGTGACGCTTTATCGCGGCAAGGAATGTCCGGCGGGGTTTCCGCCCAGATTGCAGGCACATAGCGCCATTCGCGGCGACGATCACCACCGGCCTGGCGCATGGCTATTCATTGCTCGACAGCATCGCACTCGCGAAGACCTATGTCTGTGAGGCCCTCCGCGATTTTGCCATCGTCGGCCAGGGCCGGGGCCCCCTGCAGCACGGCGGTTGGCCGACCGGGAATAGTACGAGCTGCGTTCAAGTTGCGTAGAGGATGTCGAGTGCCGTGCCTTCAGCACGGATCTCATGTGCCGACCTTGTTCCCCCAGGGCTGCGCCCTGGGCTATCGAATGTTGCCCCGTTGGGGCAAGAAGCTAGCCTGTCAAGTGCAACCCCAAGGCATGCGCCCGAATCTTGCACGAATCGCGTGAAAGATTCGCCGCGAAACAGGCGTCACGTTCGGAAAAGGCCACATACCATCGACCCTCATCGTGCCAACGGCACGGAACTCGATAGCCCGGTGCGAAACGCCGGGATACGAGGGCGCAAAACATCAACCCCGTGCTGACGGCACGCCACCGCGATTGCCGACGGTACAGAACACGACCGCCCGGAGGCTTAAGAAGACCTAATGGTTTTCCCCATCTTGTCAACTTTTAACCCGCGGCCTAGTATGGCGTTATGATGAAAGCCACCGCTATACCCACACAACAATCCAATCCCATTCGTTCCTTGCTCAACCACAGGACGCGCCTGCTCTGCAGCTTCCTCGCAGTCTTTGTTTGTCTTGATTTATCCGTGGCGGGGTTTCCCATCCCCCAAATCGGTGGGAGCTATTATCGACCGCAATGGCAATGGGTGGATATTCCAACTGCACTGTGTACGGCGGCCCATGAAGACTGGCTGATCCCCCTGCGCTCAACCAGCAGCACGCCGGGCCCTGTCTCCTTGTATGCATCCAAACCGGGCGCCGACGACATGACCCTGAATGCAAGCTCCGGGTGGACAACCTGGGATCCGAGCGGCCTGTATGACGTACAATACGAAAACGGAAGCCTAGCGTCCAACCAGGTCGGGATCGGTACTCCGGGAGAAAATAACCGGCTAACCCTGTCCATCGATCTTGCCAGGTATTCAAGCGTAACCGTGACCCTCTACAGCGGCAGGGAATGTCCGCCGGGTTTTTCACCCAAGTTGTACGCGCAAGGCTCCATTCGCGGCGACTTTGAACAGTTCACCAACGAGGTGTTTGCCATCACCTATGGGCTGCAGGTTACGGATATCGGATTTCCACACGAAGCGGTGATCTTCTCGGTTTATGCTTCGGGGTTTGAGGAGCTCAGCAACCCGCGCATGGAGGTGGCACTCTATGCCAACGGAGGCGCGGGAACCTCGGCGAAGCTGACTGCGGTGACGCTGGAAGGAACCCCGCGGCCTCCTGCCCTGACAACGGCACCGGTCACCACCGTGGGCGCACCCGCCTTCCTGTTCACAACCGAGGCGGGAAAACTCTATACCCTCCAATCCTCAGAGGACTTGTCCAACCCGGACGCATGGTCCAACCTCACATCTTGGACAGACATTCCCGGTGACGGCACGACCATGACCGCAAGTCCCCCCATACAGACGCACGGTTGCACCCGGCTATCGGTATTGGAGTAGAGGCTTCCCGGCTGGGGCCCGCAGCAGGACTCCGCGGCCCTGCACGGTTGCCCCGGCCGTTATCCACGGTTAAACTCCCCAGATGTATAAACAAGACCATCAACGCCTCCTGAACATCCTCCGGGAGGCGGATCAGCCTCTTGCCCCGATTCCCACCGGGGAAACCGAACAGCTCCATCTCCTGGAGGGAATCAGGGCTGTCCTGTTCGATCTATACGGCACTTTGTTTCTTTCTTCTGCAGGGGATCTCGGGCTTCACGAGGACCAGACCGCCGACCGGGTGTTTGCAAACGCACTCGAAGCTGCGGATCTGAGGCCGCTGCGGGGCACCTCTATCGATTGGCTGGAGGCCTGGAAAGGTCTGATCCGGGACGAGCACCAGCGGCGGCGCGAGGAAGGAGAAGCCTTCCCCGAAGTGGAAATTCGGGAAATCTGGTACCGGTTCGGCCAGGCGTTTTGCGACGCACCGCCCGCGAAAACCGACGACCCCGCATGGAGCATCGCCGCCCTGACCTACGAGACGGGTGTCAACCAGGTCTGCCCAGCGCCGGGCGTGCTGTCTTTGCTCTCGACACTTCGCCAGCACAACATGCTTCTCGGTATCGTTTCCAATGCCCAATTCTACACCCCGCTGCTTTTTGAGGCTTATCTGGGTGCCCCCTACCCTTCGCTTGGATTTCGTCCCGACCTATGTGTCTTTTCCTTTCAGCTACGCTCCGCCAAACCCTCCCCCGCGATGTTTGCCGGGGTGCTGAAGCAATTGATCGAGAAGGATGGCATCCAACCCCATGAAGTGGCCTATGTCGGCAATGACATGCTCAACGATATCTGGACCGCATCGCAAGCCGGGTGCCGCACGATCTTGTTTGCCGGCGATCAACGGTCTCTGCGAAAAAGACAGGACAAGCCGGCGTGCGCCAACCTTCAACCGGATGCCGTCATTACTGAACTGATGCACGTGCTGGAGTGTCTATGACCCCGGTGTTCATCGCCTCGACGATGCGGTCGGGATCGACCTTGCTCAAGGCCCTGCTGGCCGTGGCGGAGGATGTCTCTGATCTTCCCGAATTTAATTTTCAATCCTTGTCAGAGCAAACCGGCATGGAGCGGGTACAATCGCTGAGTGAAAAGCCGATCGTGGTGATGAAGCGCCCGGCCTGGTTTCATGAAACGGCCGCCTACCCCCGAATCCCGCAGCCTCCCAATCGGAAGGTCATTTTACTTGTCCGCGATGTTTATGAAACCGTGGTTTCCCTGCGCAAGATGGTGTTTCGCAAAGCGGCTCCGCTGACCGGGTCGATCGGCAATCGCTTTCTGGTCCGCTACTATTGGACCGGGGTGATGAAGCGATTACTGAGCCTCGAAGGCTTGCCGGATTACAGGATGCTCCGGTATGAGGATCTGGTCGCGAATCCGATCGACCAGACGGCCGGGCTTTTCCGATTCATTGGATCGTCAAGAACGGAGGGAACCGACACCTACCATCCGCCGGGGTACGGCTGGAGCTGGGGCCGCGATGACGGCGGGCAGGTGATTCAATCCCTGAAGGTTCGCCCTCCCAAGCCCGCCCAATACCGGGACACCGCACTGCTTCGGTGTATTCAAAACGATGCCGAGGTACTTGGACTACGGGAGCGGTTGGGGTATGGGCCGCTTCCGCCGACGGAGTAACCACTGCAAGCCAGGCCAGTCCCGAAGACGCCGACCCCACTGCAACTTCTTCTTGTGCAGGACCGTGAGATAAACGTCTTCCAACTGGTCGATCACATGCCCCAGATCGTGCTGCCGGGCATGCTGTAGCGCGGTCTCCCCCATGCGTTTCCGCAACGGCTCATCCCGATAGAGTACTTCCATCCGTTGGGTAAGCAGGTCGATATCGTCCGGCGGAAACAGGAAACCGTTCTGTCCATCTCTGATCAATTCCGGCATACCCTTGGCATCCGGCCCGATCATCGGCAATCCAAGTGCCATCGCCTCGAGAATGCTGACCGGCTGATTTTCGGTCTTACTCGCGGTCACAAACACATCCCCCAGCCGGGGAATATTGTCCCGAATCAGCACGTCGTGGGGAATGCAACCAAGCCAGCGGACACAATCGGTCAACTGCGCGGTCTGAATCAAGGCCTTGAGGTTCTCCTCGTCATTTCCGCTTCCCACCAGAGCGAGCCGGGTATCGGGATGCCGGGCGTGAACCTTGCCAAACGCCTTGATCACCACATCCAGAGACTTTTCGGAGGAAATCCGGCCCACATAGATATAGGTCATGGGGGCGAGTCCCTCCGCTTCTCGCCGGGCACGAATGAGATCGTCGGCAACCCGGGCCGGGGCCTCAATGCCGTTGGAAAGAACCACGGCGGGTGACTTCAGTCCATGGGCAAGCAACCGTTCCCGCACCGCCATCGATGGGGTGAAGACCGCATGACAGCGATTGTAAAAACCCACCGCATATTTCCACATGGCTTTCCGCGTCAACCAGGTATCCGGCATGCAGAAATGCCGGAGATATTCCGGGTCGGCAAAAAAGGTATGAAAGGTGCCAAACAGCGGAACATTCTCCAACCGGGAAGAGAACAAACCTTCCAGACCACATCCCCACTCGGTATGGGCATGGATCAGGTCCGGCTGGAATTCCCGGACAACATTCCAGGACGGCAACAGGGTCGGCACCGCGATGTGTAAATCCGGGAACCGTCGGTCGGGTATGGAAAGTGGTACCTCGTGGAGCTGGGCGCGGGAATCCATCTCCCCGACATGCAGGTCTCTCAGGTGCTTGGGCGGCTTGGGCCGGAAAATGGCAACCTCATGACCACGGCGGACCAGCTCATTGGCCTGGTTCATCACCGCTGAACTGACCCCGGAGATTCGAGGCAGAAAACTGTCTGTAAATATACAAATCCGCATGGGTTGCCCTGTCTTTATGGCGGCACCAGCATGAAACAGGCCTGTCGCGCGGGCAAGATCATTCCCGCGAGCCTCCTGGTCCGAGCAAAAAATCGGGAGCTACGGTTCGGCGGCGATTCGCGTCCTCACCCGGAACATGTCGTTGAGGCCCTCTCCGGGCGGGGTGACGCTGTTTGTCGGGGGGGTGGCGGCAAGGTTTGTGGCCACTGCGGACCACACCGGACCGGTGAAGCCGGTATTGACTTCCAGGTCGTACACCCGCCCGGTTTCGCTCCGCCAGAATACAGCAACCCCGCCGGGAGACGGCGCCCACCCGGACAAGCCCAGCCAGGACTGGCCGTTGGTGGGCACGGTGCCAGCGAGGTACTCCTCCCACGCCGGCACGAAGTCGCCATCCTGGTCGGCCATCGCCTCGGTGGGGAAGTCGTTGGTCAGCCCGAATGAGGCCAGCCACCACTCCGGCGTTCCGGTGTTGGTGGTCAGGTTGGCGGTGAACGCCGCCCCCACCAGCCGCGGTTGGGTCATGATCAGCGACTCGGGATTCACCCAACCGGAGAGGTCACCGCTCCAACCATCAAATGCATAATAAAGTTCCGCCAACGCGCTGATCACCACCGTGGTCCCGTACGGCTGCCACCCGCTGACCGGGTCGATGGTTCCATTCGCTCCCGGGGTGGTGGTCAGCCAATAGTTGGTGGACCAATGCCAGGTCAGGGCAGCATCATTGGTCACCGTCATCACAAACTGGGTGGTACTGCCGGTTTCCGGATCGTTCCCGGCAAGGCTCCAGCCCTGGGCAACCCATTGGGTCTGGCCCGCAGTGATGACCGGGCTGGTGAGGGTATTGGTCAGAACGGTTCCCTCCACAAGCTCATAGCTACCTGGAGCGGGCGAAACCGTTCCAAAGTCCGAGGCCACCGAAAAAGACAGAACATCCAGCACGGTGATCGTGCTGGTCGAGGCCACGGCGGACCAGTATCGGTCCCCGGACTCTTGGAAGACTAGTTCGACCGGGCCGGGACCAGTGAACGTCAGGTCGGAACCGGTGATCACGCCGGGGCCGGATGCGATGGTGATATTGGTCACTGGAAAACCGCTGTTCACCGTTGCGGCCAGAGACAGGGTATTCGTCACGGTGGTGATGGTTCCATTGGTGGGGGCAAGGCTGGTGAACTGGGAGGCGGTACGAACCTCCAACTGAATGGGGTCGCTGAGGGTTGTCTGGCCATTATCGAGGTAGGCCTGGGCCTGGATGGAGGCATTGCCGATCCCGAATTCCCCGGAGTCAACCACAAACGAAAACGCCGCGGTATTGGTCCAGGCATACGGTTTGCCTTCCACATACAGGAGGAGACCGGTCAGGGATCCCGTGCTGAATTCCGCCAACCCCTCCACCGGCACCGGATCTCCCTCGATAGCCTGGCGGACCGCAGGCAGGTTGGTGATCGCGCAGGTCAGGTCGTGGTTTCGTATTTCCAGGGTAAAGGTTGCGGCGCCCTGGGTTCCCGGGCCATCACCAGTATAGCCAACGAGGCGAAGTTCAACCGGACCATCGGGCAAGGTGGTGGTGTCGAGGTTTACCCCCGCAACCAGAGGGTCCCGACCCGCCGACAATTCGATCAGTCCCCACGCGGTCAGGTTCGCAGCATTATCATCCAGCAATCCGCCTCCCGCCACCCCGAGACCGGACGAAATTTCGCTGATGGAGACACTGGGTGCATATCCGGACCATCCCACGGTACGCGCCAGGACCTGGCATGAACCCGTTGGGGTATTTGCGCCGTAGGGACTTTGTTTATAGCGCGCCAGCCTTACCCCATGACTGTTCGTCAAATCCGGATGGGTATTCACTTCTTCCATCAGCTTGATCAGCAGAGTATTGGCCGTATCACCGGTGACTGCGGTAACCTCTGCCGTGACCACCATGGCGTCCAACCGAGTTACCGTTAAACGCACCACATCCCCGGAAGAGGTTGTTCCGAACAATCGGATCTCGGTCGCCGCCGGAAATGGCGACTCGACCAGGTTGGTACTGGTGGCGACTGCGCGAACCGTCAGGGCGGTCGCCGTATGCTGGGAAACGCTGACGCCAAGGTTCAAACCAGCTGCGGAGATCCCGGGATTCTTCTGGCGTACGATCACCCGATCCCCCACCGCCTCGGCACGAACATCGAGGAGGGGGAACGCGTTGATGCTCGATGCCACCCCGGCGGCAACATCCGTGAGATCCTCTCCAGCTCCCACGGTATACGAGCGGGTTGCTCCATCGACCGATACCGTCACCCGGTTGCCCGGTTCGGGTTGGGACTGGACCACGGTCTGGTTAAACCGACCGTCGATCACAAGGTCAATCCGGTCGGCGAGCCCAGCCGTGGTCGGTGGTACGGCAGTCACCACCATCGACACCAGGCCAGAGACAACAGACTGGTTGGTGATGCCGCCGACGGTAATCGTGGGCGGGGTCGCATAGGGTTGCATCAACGGATCTCCTACCAGCACGCCTTGGTAGGGGTTGGTGACCGACAGGTAGAGGCTCTCTCCCATGCTGAATCCGCGGGTATAGCGGTCATACATCCGTGCTGCGGGAAATTTTTGGGGGTAGGCGCAAGGCTCGACCACCGTGCCATAGGAGGCCGAGGCTCCGAAGGCAATCCACGACAGGATCGACATTTGCCAGGGATCAAAAAGACCGCCCTGGCCCTCGTTGACATTCCAGAGGAACCCGCCAAACGAGGTCAGGTGTTCGGCAAAACAGCCGGCGGAGAAGGTGGTGTTGGTGAACCGGGGATATACCCGAAGCCCGGTCGTCACGCCGACTGCATTGGTTCGGGGTGAACCGTCTCCGTAGCCATCCGGAAAGGAAACCTCCACCGCGCGGTTGGTGCGAAGCAGCATGGAAAACGCGGCATCCTCATATTGAACCGCGCGCCCGTTTCTGAAGATATCCTCTCCATATTCGAAATAAACCACCGCCGGAGGCCGGGTGAAGTCTACACCGGTTGAGCGATCAATGAGGGCCAGATTCTGCGGCTCCGTCCGGGCGGTAAGCAGCGACGTGATCCGGTAGTGAGGCTGGGACGGGGTCTCGGGGCGGGCAAACGACACGTCGCTACCGGCATAGTCGTTTTGGCTCCCGGCGGCCAGGTTGCAGCCGAATTGGGCATTCGGTGAGGTGTATAAATCATCGAACAGGGTTGCGGTTACCGAAGCGTGCCGGTAGTCCGTAAATGGGCCAACCACTATTCGAAATGGTATGTCCCGCGATAGTACCAGATAGTCGATCTGGTCATCCAATCCGGCTTCGGTCAGATAGGCATGGATCGGAGCCCGGATTTGATTGGAGAAGGATGCGGCATCGATGTTGTTCGTCACGGTCGTGGCAATGCGGAGGATGTTCCGCTCCGGAATCTCCCGCTGTCGCGCGTACTCTTTACCCAGAAAAATCGAGTTGGTGCTGTTGTCATTGACCACGACCAGAACATTCTGGGGGCCGCCTCCGCCCAGGGAAGGAACCGCCCGCCCTCCCAGCAACCCGAGGATGAGGAGAGACCGGCCAATCTGCTGTGAGTACACCATCCGCATTCTGGAGTAACCTACCCCCATCTTCCGAAAAGGATAGGTACAAAATCGGGCCGCGCATCCGGGGGATCGCGCGGCCCGAAACAGTCAGGACTGGAAAGCCGGGATTACTCCGCCGCGCGAATTTCGTCCCAGACCTTGATGTATTTGGCATTCTCTTCGCCGAGATCGAGAATCACTTCGCATTTTTCCACCACTGCGGGGTCGAGGAAGATCGAGGGATCGTTGCGGATCTCCTCGGCGAGCAGATCGTAGGAGGCTTTGTTCGGACAGAGATAGTACACGTAGCCGGTATTGTCGGCGGCATTTTGCGGCTCGTGGAGAAAGTTGATGAAGGCATGGGCAAGGTCGGGCTCGCGGGCATCGACGGGGATCACCATATCATCGCTGGCCAGTGAGGTTCCTTCGCGGGGAATGGCATAGACCACATCCTCATTTTCATCCATGGCCTGGAGGATGTCTCCGCTATACCCCTGGACAAGCAGAAATTCCGCCGAGACCAGACCATTTTTGTACTGCTCGGATTCAAATTTTGCGATGTTGCGCTTCCAGCCGATCACCACATCACGGGCTTGGGCCAACTCGGCTTCATCGGTGGAGTTGATGCTGTACCCGAGCAGCTTGAGGGCGGCGCCGATCGCTTCCCGCATGTCATTGAGCAGGGTCATCCGCCCGGCATACGCTTCGTTGTTGAACATCTTCCAGGAGGGCTCGAAGTCCTCCACCCGGCTGCCGTCATACCCGATCCCGGTGCTGCCCACCATATAGGGAACACCGTAGTCCATCACGGGATCCATGGTAAACTTCAGATAGGCGGGATCGATGAAACGCAGGTTGGGAATCTTGTCGTGATCGAGCGGCATCAGCATCCCCTGCTCCTTCATGACATTGACCATGTAACTGCTGGGGAAGATGACATCATATCCGGTTGCCCCGGCCTTGAGCTTGGCGTACATCGCCTCATTCGAGTCGAAGTAGTCCTGCATGATCCGGCAGTTGAACTGCTCCTCGAAGGCCTGGATCAATTCCGGCTTCATGTAGTCGGCCCAGTTATACAGATGCAGGACCTTCTTTTCATCCGCCCATCCGAACAGCGGAACCAGACACAATGCGAACACCCACCATTTCTTCATGCCGTACTCCTTTCCACGTTTAGCTTTTGACTTAACCACACCAGAACAAACGTGACAACCAGTAACAGGGTGGACAGGGCGTTGATCACCGGGGGATTCCCATGCTTCATCATGGTGTAAATCCGAATGGGCAGGGTGGACGATCCGGGGCCCGAAACAAAAAAGGTGATGACAAAGTCGTCAATCGACAGCGTAAAGGCGAGCAGGCCGCCGGCGAGGATCCCCGGGGCAAGCAGGGGGAGAAAAATGCCGGTGGCGATCTGCCAGGCGTTGGCTCCGAGGTCCTGAGCGGCTTCGATGACGGAAAAATCGAAATCCTGCAACCGGGCCAGCACCACCATAGCCACATAACTGATGCAGAAGGTGACATGGGCCAGGTAGATCGTGGTCAACCCGAGCTGGATATTCATCGACGCAAACAACAGGAGCAGGGACATCCCCATGAGAATGTCCGGAACCACCAGCGGGGTATAGACCAGGGTATAGTGCAGCTTTTGCAATCGGGAGGCATAACGATGGAGAACAAACGCGGCGAGGGTGCCCAGCACCATCGAGGTCACGGTGGCTGCCGAAGCAATGATCGCGGTATTTTTCAGGGCGAACCAGATTGACCGGTCCGCGAAGAGCTTTTCATACCACTTGAGGGAAAATCCGCCCCACCGGCTGCTGAACCGGGACTGGTTGAAGGAATTCACGACCAGGATGACAATCGGCAGATAGAAAAACACCAGGCAAAGCATCATGGTGACCAAGGGAATGCGACTTCGCTTCATGCCCGGCCCTCCGGCTTCGACAGCCCAGAGGGCGAGCGGCGCTGCAACATCAGGACGAGCAGCATCGGCACCACCACTGCGAGGGTCAGCAGCGCGGACAAGCCGCTGGCATGGGGTAGATTCCGGTCAACAAACACCCGTTGGGCAATTTTGTTGCCGATCATCTCACTGGAGGGGCCGCCGACAATTTCTGGGATGACATAGGAACCGAGCGCGGGAATGAATACCACCAAAGCCGCAGTGATCATCCCCCGGCTGATCCCCGGCAAGAAAATCTGCACCAGGGCCCGCAACCGGGTCGCTCCCAGATCCTGGGCCGCTTCCAGCAGGCCAAAATCGAACTTCTCGGTGGCGGCATAAATGGGGAGAATGGCAAAGGAAAGGTAGCTGTAGACCAGCACCAGTAACACCGCCCCCTCGTTGTACATCAGGATGGTCCTCGGCTCGACCAGGTGCAGCATGAGCAGGAACTTCTTCAGGAGTCCCTCCGGATGCAGCATGATCTTCCAGGCAAAAATCCGGATCAGAAAATTGGTCCAGAACGGAATAATCACCAGCATCACCAGAAAGGAGCGCCAGCGCACCGGGGCCCGCGCCATGAAGTAGGCACAGGGAACCGCGAGGGTCAGGCAGATCGCCGTGGTGCTCAGGCTGATCCATACCGTTCTCCAGATGATGGTGGGATAGTTGGGATTGGCGAGGCCGCGAATGGTTTCCAACGTCCATCCCTCCCCCACCCCGCCAAACGGAGTGGAGGGACGGAAACTGATGGCGAACACCAGCAGGGTGGGCACCAGAAACAACCCGATCAACCAGACCATCGACGGCAGGGAGAGGAGGGTTTCCTTGGTGCGGGGACCCCAGGTCATCGGTCAGGACTCCGTATCCGGAACGCTGAGCAGTTCCTCATCGGCTTCGTGATACTGCTCGAGCATGAAGCCGTCATCGGCATGCCACCACAGCCAGAGGCGGTCCTTCCACCGGACCGGTTTTTCGTCGAGCAGAAACCGGGCGTGCTGCTTCATCACCGCAACCCGGTACTCCCCGACCTTGATCCAGTAGCGGGTATGTGAGCCCAGATAGACCACATCCTCAACCACCCCCTCAAAACAGTTCAACCGGGCAGCGGGATCCTCGGGCCGGTCGCGACCGAGCTGAAATTTTTCCGGGCGCACACTGAGGTGGACCGGGCTGCCCTGTTGAATGTGCTTGTCGTTGAATACCGTGACCTCGCCCAGGCCATCGATCTTCATCCGGCTGTACTCCGGATCGATCACGCTGATCACATTGCCTTCAAAAAAGTTGGTATCCCCGATAAACGCAGCGACGAAGCTGGACCGGGGCGCCTCGTAGATTTCCCCCGGCTTGCCCAGTTGCTCGATCTTTCCATGATTCATCACCGCGATGGTATCACTGAGGCTCATCGCCTCCCCCTGGTCATGCGTCACATAGACAAAGGTGATTCCGACCTCGTCGTGGATGTTGTCCAGCTCGATCAGCATGCGCTGCCGCAGTTTGAGGTCGAGGGCGGCGAGGGGTTCATCGAGGAGGAGGACCTGGGGCTTGTTGATCAAGGCCCGGGCGATGGCCACCCGTTGCTTTTGCCCACCGCTGATCTGAGCGGGTTTCTTGTCGGCGTGATCCTCCATCTGGATCAGATCGAGCATCCGCTCCACTTCCGAGCGCAACGTCGTCCGGTCTGTACCGGCAACCTTCAACCCATACCCGATATTCTCCCGCACCGTGAGATGGGGAAACAGGGCATAGTTTTGAAAGATGGTGTTGACCTTGCGGCGGTTGGGCGGCAGGTGGGTGATTTCCTCCCCATTAAGCAAAATCCGACCCTGATCGGGCACTTCGAATCCGGCAATCATCCGCAGCAAGGTGGTCTTTCCGCACCCACTGGGGCCCAGCAGGGAAAAGAACTCGCCCTGTCGAATGGACACCGTCACATCATCGACAGCAGTGAAGGTGCCGAAGTGCTTGGTGACATTCTTGATTTCCAGACTGAACTCGTTTGCCATGTCGACGTGTGGATGACCTCCGGGTTTTGTTGCACCGTAGATTCTCCCGTTGCGCTTGTCGATCCCTGTCTATCCGGATAGCATGGTTTTTTGATCCGTCATGCAAGAGAACCAGACAACCCTGCTCCAGACCCTCGAAGCCCATTTCGGGCACCGGGCATTTCTGGAGGGCCAGGAGGAGCCGATCCAGGCGATTCTCGCCGGCGATGACACCCTGATCATCATGCCCACCGGTGGGGGAAAGTCCCTTTGCTACCAACTGCCGGCACTGATGCAGGAAGGCATCACCCTTGTGGTGTCCCCGCTCATTGCCCTGATGAAGGACCAGGTGGACGCCCTCCGCAACCGGGGCATCGCCGCCGCCACCCTCCACTCCGGTTTGACCGACGCCGAGATGAGCGCCAACCTCACCGCCCTCCGGGCCGGCACCCTGAAACTGATTTATGTCGCCCCCGAGCGGTTTAAGAGCGAGCGGTTTCTCTCCGCACTGGAGGGAATCGACATTTCCCTGTTTGCCGTCGATGAAGCCCACTGTATTTCCCAATGGGGTCACGATTTTCGGCCGGATTATATGCGGCTGCACCGGGCAATCGAGCGCCTGGGCCGTCCCGTGATCGCCGCGATGACCGCAACCGCGACGCCGGAAGTACGCGATGACATTCTCACCCAGTTGAAGCTCGATGTGCCCAAGGTCTTCGTCTCGGGGTTTGCCCGGCCCAATCTGACCCTCCACGTCACCCGGGTCCGCAACCGCAAAGAGAAGATCGAGCGCATCGCGGCCCAGCTGCAAAAAGACAGGGCAGGCATCATCTACTGCGCCACCCGCAAGAACGCGGAACGGGTGGCGGCCGCCCTCGAGGACATGAAGCTCAAGCCGGTGCTCTACCATGGCGGCCTGACCGACCAGGAGCGGGAAAAGGCTCAGAACCGGTTCATGGCTGAACCGCATCCGGTGGTGGTGGCGACGAATGCCTTCGGCATGGGGATTGATCGTCCCGACATACGGTTTGTCGTGCATTTCGACATTCCCGGCAGTGTGGAGGCCTACTACCAGGAGGCGGGCCGGGCCGGCCGCGATGGCGAGCCGGCGACGTGCGAACTCCTGTTCAATTATGCCGACGTCATGACCCAGGAGTTTTTCATCGAAGGGGCCAACCCGACCCCGGAACTGATCCGCGACCTGTTTCACACCTTGAAAAAGCTCTGCGCGGACGGGCCGATCGAACAATCCATCCAGACCCTCGCCGAGAACCTTTCCCTTTCCAAGAATGGTATGGCCACCGGGTCGGCTTTGTATTTGCTGGAACGGGCGGGGGTCATCGAGCGGGCATACCAGCCGGGCAGCCGCACCTATACCACCACCCTGCTGAAACCGGACATACAGTTTGGCGACCTCAACATCGACCTCGAGCGGCTGCAGAAAAAGCGCGAGCGGGACCTGGAGAAACTCAAGCGAATGATCCGGTACATCGATCACCGGGGTTGCCGTCATCAATACATCCTCGGGTATTTTGGCGATGAGGCTTCGGGGCAAACCTGCCACCACTGTGATACATGCCTCGCGGGGCAGTCCCGCTCCGCCCGGATTCCCGATGAGGAGGAGACGGTGGTGATCCAGAAGGCCCTGAGCTGCGTGGCCAGGGTCGATGGGCGCTTCGGGCGAGGGCGAATCGCCCAGACCCTGCTCGGATCCAAATCCCGCGATGTGCTGGATGTCGGCCTGGACCGCTTGTCCACCTATGGGCTGCTGTCCGACAAGGCGGCGGATTATGTGTGGGAAGTACTCGATGCACTTGTGGCAGCCGGGTGTTTGCAGGTCGTCGGTGACCCCTACCCGACCCTGAGCCTCACCCCGCTGGGACGCAAGGTCATGATGCGGCAACAAACCGTTCCCTTGCTCCTGCCTCAACCGGGGGGACGGGGGGCCCCGGCAAAACGGAAAACGGAAATGCTGATCGAAGCCCCCGATGCCGACCCGGATCTGGTTGCCCTGCTCAAGGAATGGCGGCGAAACAAAGCCGTCGAACTGGGGAACAAACCCGCCTATACCGTGTATACCGATAAAACCCTGCATCACCTCGCAGCAGCCAAGCCGACCACCTTCGACCAGCTTGAACATATACACGGCGTGGGCCCGTCCAAACTTCAGAAGTACGGGGAGGAGACCCTGGAACTGATTGCCGCCTACCAAAGCAGACGTTCATGATAGCGATGACCCTATTGATGTGGGGAACAGGGAGGAAACGGTCCCAGCCAGCCCGCATCACCCGGTCATCCGAACTCAGGCGAGGGCGGCAAGCGCCTTGTCCACATCCGGCACCTTGACCACGATCAGACTGGCGTCGGAGCCCGGGCTGTTGGCGGAGTAGGCGTAATCAATATTGATTCCGGCCGCGGCCCATCGGTCGATCGCGGAGGCGAGCCCGCCCGGCTTGTTGGCCACTTCGAGAAGAATCACCGGCTTGTCCAGGACCAGGTGTCCTGCCTTTTCCAGGCACGCCTTGGCTTCGGCAAGTTTGTCCACCGCGATACGGAGATATCCGATATCGATGCCCTCCGACAAAGACAGGGCCAGCATATTGATCCGGTTTTCGCGAAGGATATCGATCACCTCCCCGAGCGTGCCGGGGCGGTTTTCGATGAAGACCGAAATCTGGTGACCGATCGAGGCCTGTAGCAGTGTGGGGTTCGCGCTCATGAAAAGGTCAACTTCGCCCTTTGCAGCCGCTCCGCCAGCTCGCCAAGCACCCGGTCGTCATCGTCCGGCCCTTTGGATTCAAAGGTCGCGGAAAATCGCAGGAAGGCGCCAACATCATCCCAGGGCACGGTGGAGACGGAGCACTCGCGGATCAGATATTGGGAGGCATCCTCGGCGGTCTTGAAAGTCACGCCCTCGGCACCGGTGGGGGCACTGGTGTAGAGGAAAAACGAACCGCCCGGCATGGCCGCATCAAAACCCGCGGCCTTGAGGACCTCAACCAGTTTTTCCAGGCGCCGCTGGTAATGGGCGCGAATACCCTCGCTGAGGGAAACATCGGCAATACCCGCGCAGGCCGCTTGCTGAATGGCCTTGAACTGACCGGAATCGCTGTTGTCCTTCACCGCAGCATAGGCGGCTACTGCCTTGGCATTCCCGGCGACAAACCCCAGCCGCCATCCCGTCATGTTGTAGCTTTTGCTCATCGAGTGCAGTTCCACCGCGACCTCCTTGCCGCCGGGACGCCCAAGGATGGAAATCCGGTCCCGGTTGTAGATCAGGGTCGCATAGGCAGCGTCCTGCACAACAAGCAGGTTGTGCTTCTTTGCGAAGGCAATCAAGCGGTCAAAGAATGCGGCGGTCGGCGCGGCGCCGGTTGGATTGTTCGGGTAGTTCACATAGAACAATTTGGCCTGATCGGCCATCGCCGGATCGATCGCATCGAGGTCGGGGAAAAAGCCCATCTCCTTCTTCAGGGGCAGGTTCACAACCTTTCCGCCCAGATACTTGGCATGGGTCGCCAGCACCGGGTAGCCGGGCACGGTTTGGAACATCAGGTCGCCCGGATTGATGAAACACAGGGGGAGCATGGCGAGGGCCGGCTTGGATCCGATGCTGTGGTTGATTTCCGTATCCGGATCGATATCAGTAACCCCGAAGAACGACTTGAGATATTCCCCGGCGGCCACCTTGAACTCGCGAATGCCGTTATCCGCATAGCCGCGGTTTTCCGGCTTGTCGACTTCCCGCTTGAGTGCCTCACGAATCGCCGCCGGGGCCATCTGGTCCGGCTCCCCCACCCCGAAGTCCAGAAGCTCCACAGCCGGACGGGCCTTCCGGGCTGCCGCCTTTGCCCGCTTGATCTTCTCGAACTTGTAGATCTCGTCCTTCAGCCCGAATTGGCTTCCCCCAATCCGGTCGGCAAACAGGGTCTGTATATCCATGATCGTGTCCTTGGTTGTGCTTGAAAAGAGGCCTGAACCTACCGGATGACGCACCGCGAATCAACCCCGGACGTAAACAACGGCTGACAGCCTCCAACCCTTTGTGGCAAGCTCCGCACCGATGTCACGATTCAGCCTGCAATACCTGCGCGGAGACCTGTTTGGAGGGATCACCACCACGGTGGTTTCGCTGCCGATGGCTCTCGCCTTCGGGGTCGCTTCGGGGGCGGGCGCCCAGGCGGGATTGTATGGGGCGATACTGGTCGGCCTTTTCGCCGCCCTGTTTGGGGGCAGCCGAACCCTGATTTCCGAACCAACCGGGCCCATGACCGTGGTGATGACCGCCGTGGTCACCACCCTGATCGCGGCGAATCCGGAGCATGGGTTGACCCTCGCCTTTACCGTGGTGATGTTGGCCGGTGCATTCCAGGTCCTTCTCGGAGCGCTGAAACTTGGTCGGTATATCACCCTGATGCCCTATAGCGTGATCTCCGGATTCATGTCGGGGATCGGGCTGCTGCTGATTATCCTCCAGGTTGCCCCGATGCTTGGATACCCCACTCCACCCGGTGGGGTTCATGGCTTGATTGCCGCCCTGCCCGGTATGATCGAAAACATGCGGTTTGGCGAAATTGCCCTCGGCGCGTTCAGCCTGATCGGACTCTTCTTCATGCCCGACTCCTGGCGCAGGAAGGTGCCGCCCGCACTGTCCATCCTGATCGCGGGCACCCTCTTTTCCTTTGTCCTGCCCGGCGCGGATGAACTGCGCCGGATCGGGGCGGTACCGATGGGACTGCCGTCGCTCCATGTCCCCCTGCTTACCTACGACCTACTGGCCAAGATTCTGGTCGACGCCATGATTCTCGGCGTGCTGGGCGCCATTGATACGACCCTCACGGCAATGATCGCCGACAGCCTGACCCGCAGCCAGCACGACACCAACCGCGAATTGATTGGCCAGGGCGTGGGCAATATGCTGTCGGGATTGTTTGGCGGCTTGCCGGGAGCGGGCGCCACCATGGGCACCGTGGTCAGCATCGAGGCGGGCGCACGGACCCCGATCGCCGCGGTGATCCGGTCCTTGCTGCTGCTGGTGGTGGTCCTCTTTGCCGCCCCCCTGACCCAGCACATTCCCATGGCCGTGCTCGCGGGCATCGCGGTCAAGGTCGGGGTCAATATTCTCGACTGGAGTTTTCTCAAGCGGGCGCACCGGGTATCGCTCACCGCCACCCTGATCATGTACGGGGTCCTGTTCCTGACCGTGTTTGTCGACCTGATCGTTGCGGTCGGCGTCGGGGTCTTCATTGCCAACATCCTGACCATCGAACGCCTGTCCAAAGTTCAATCACGCCAGATCAAGACCATTGCCATGGCCGATGACCATGTCGTGATGAGCGAAGAGGAAAAACGACTTTTTGCCCTGGCCCGGGAGCGGGTGGTCCTGTTTTATCTGAGCGGCCCGATGATTTTCGGGGTTGCGAAGGCGATTGCCCGTGAACATGCCGCCCTGCAGGACTCCGAGGTGCTGATCCTCGACCTGACCGATGTGCCCCTCCTGGGCACCACGGTGTGCCTGTCCCTTGAAAACGTGATCGAGGATGCCCTCGCGGACCGGCGCAAGGTGCTTGTGGTCACCGCCTCCGACGAGGTACAGGCCCGGCTTGCCCGCCTGGAAGTGGTCCAGGATGAACCGGCGATCCAATTCATGGATTCCCGGCTGGAAGCGCTGCAAACCGCCCTTCAGTTAATCGAACCGCCCCCCAAAGAGGAACAAACAGCATGACCCGTGTCAAAATCGACCTGCCGCAAACCTGGCTCTTTTCCGTGGACCTGCCGGTCCGTATCACCGACATCAACTATGGCAACCACCTTGGCAATGACGCCCTGGTCGGGTTGTTACAGGAGGCCCGGGTGCGCTGGTTGAATCAGTTTGGCTGGACCGAACTGATCGAAGGGGCGATCGGCCTGATCCAGATCGACCTCGCGGTGCGGTTCAAAAGCGAAGCGAAATTCGGGGACATGCTGACCATCTGTTTGCAGATCGAAAACAGTTCGACGCGCGGTTTCGACCTGATGTACCTGGTGAAAAAGTCGGCAACCGGAGAAGCCGTGGCTCACGCCCGATCGGGATTTCTTTTCTTCGACTATGATGCAGGCAAACGGACCCGCGCCCCGGCGGTGTTTCAGGAAAAGGTCATGGATGCATGATTGTACGGAACCCTGGTAACGGGTTATAATGAGGACAGGAGCCAGTGAAATGAATCAGCCAGCACAACCCCAAACCGCAGTGATTGAGGACGGTGATATTGTCTTTGATTGTCCGTCCTGTGCGAAAAGCCTCGGGATCGATTACCATGGGGCTGGCTATCTGGTCACCTGCCCCCACTGCGGGCTGGAAATTCAGGTGCCGGAAGTGGAAGTGGTGGAGGATCCGGAAGGTCATATTGCGGATGCCGCCCATGCCCAGATCGCTCTCGACGACACCACGCGAATGCTGAACGAAAAAATCATCGGACTTCAGAAACAACAAGCGGCAACCCGGAAGCAGTTCGAAAAAATCGGGGCCGAAATCAATGAACTGCAAAAAGCTCTGGACCGAATGGTCGCCCTGCTCACAGAAGCCGAAAACGGCTGATTTTTTCACAGAAGGAAACGAAGAGGAGGTGTGAAAAGGATACGCCCTCCGTTGATTTCGTTCCCTTCTGGGAGAACTTAGTCCATCTCGAAGGTGTATTCCTCGATCACGCGTCTTTCGGTTTCACCGTCGATTCGGGCCTTGATTTCGACTTGGGAGGCGATCGGGTTTTTCTGAAGTTTGTGCCTCAGGAGGTCGTCGACCTGGAAGACCCCGGCGGAGTTCCCCATATCCACGGTGATCCGAATCGGACGGTGCTCGCCCTTTTCGATCCGGACCCGGTTGATCGCCTTGGCGGAAACCGAGTGGATGTTGACCTGACCGGATTGGAAGGGAATGCGGGACCGGCCTTCAGACATGTCGGAAGCATCGGCCAGTTTCAGACACCCGGCCTCGATGGTATAGGCCCGCTCGCTGGCATCGTGGGCAATGATCGCATGGAGGGTTTCCGCGACCATCGTAGTCAGTTCCGGGTCGGCGTAAATCCCTGACAGCAACTGCCGGGCCTTGGGATATCCCAGCCACAGGCTGTAGCGTTCATGATCATCCCGGTGCACACTGATCCCCACATCGTGGAGGGCGGCAGCAAGGACCACGATCACTTCCGCGTCCTGGTTGGTCATGTCATGATGCTCCACCACCCCCGGGGTGACCCCCGCATCCAGCAGAAGGCGCATGATCTTCAGTGCAGCATTGGCGACAATCCGGATATGGGTCTCCCCATGATCACTGATTCCAGCACGATCCACCGCATTGATGTTCGCACACTTCCACCACTGGTTGATTTCGGGATCGTTCTGGATCGCCTTCACCAGGGCGCCGAGCTTGGCATTGTCTTTTACAGGTACTTCAAATGGCATAGTGAACTCATATCCCGTCCATCACCCCACCGCAACAGATTCTTTTTCACACGTTTCAAACCGCAAAGGAAATACCGCCCTTTTCTCCGGCGACCGAGGAAAGACCGGTTATGGCACTGGTGCGTCACATGGTAGGCCGGACCGGCCACAAGATTTCGATTGGCTCTCGGCATGCCGTCCTATACTCAACACCACAATACGCTTAGAAGCTCTTTTCCTGCCCATAGAACGCCCCGAAGCCCCCGTTTCCGCATAGATCTCGTTTGTAATCTGTTGATACTCTAGAGAACCCTGTGGTTCGCCCCCGGGTCCCAGACCAATCAGCCCTGATCGAGGACTTCTCTGACTTTCCCGGCCAGAGTCGCATGTGGAAAAGGTTTGGACAGAAAGTTAACTGATTCGTCCGCTATATCACGCTTGGCAAGAATGTCGGAGGGGTAGCCAGACATATAAACACACTTTAGTTCGGGAAATGTATGAATCAGGCGCTCGGACAGTTCCCGCCCGTTCATGCCCGGCATCACGACATCTGTGAGAAGCATGTGGATACGCCCCTCGTGTTTTTTCGAAATTTCCAGGGCTTGCTCAGGCGATTCCGCGACCAGAACCTTATACCCAAGTTTTCGCAGGGAAATTTCTGTCGTGGCCCGTATGGAGCTTTCGTCCTCCACCAGCAGTATGGTTTCCGACCCGCCGCGCAGTGCGTCATGGACTTTTTTTTCCTCATGCCCTTCATCAAACTTATGGAGACGCGGGAAATAAACACGGAACGTGGTGCCCTGCCCCTTTTCACTGGTAACATCGATGCCGCCGTTGTTCTGCTTCATAATGCCGTGAACAGTAGCAAGGCCCAACCCTGTCCCTTTACCCGCCTCCTTGGTCGTGAAGAATGGTTCAAACACGTGAGCAAGCGACTGTTCATCCATGCCGCATCCGGTATCTGTCACAGAAAGCATCACATACTCGCCGGGAGGAATATCCAAATGTCGCGTCCCGTGCGTCTCGTCCACCTCCACATTTCCGGTTTGGATGGTTATGCTACCTACACCGCTGATCGCATCCCGCGCGTTTACACACAGATTTGCGAGAATCTGATCGACCTGGGACGGATCCATAGCCACCGGCCAGAGATTGGCCCCCGGTTCGAGGATCAGGTTGATATCCTCACCGATCAGGCGCTGGAGCATATTCAGTATACCGGTCATCGCAGCGTTCAGGTCCAGCGCACGCGGGGCAATCTTCTGTTTACGGGCAAAGGTCAACAACTGACGTGTAAGGTCGGCGGAACGCTGCGCGGAGACCGCAATCTCGCTCAAGTATTCTTGTATCGGATGATCCCGCTCAAGCTCATCACGGCAGATATCCACGTAACCCATGATGCCCATAAGCAGGTTATTAAAATCGTGCGCCACACCGCCGGCAAGCTGACCCACCGCCTCCATTTTCTGGCTCTGCCGCAGGAGCTCCTCGCGCTCGAGTTTCTCTGTAATATTGCGTTTAACGGCAACAAAATGCGACACCTCACCCGAGTGATCCTTTACCGGCGCAATGGATGCTTCTTCGGTATATAGCTTGCCGTCTTTGTCCTGATTAACAATCTGTCCCTGCCAGATTCTGCCTCCGGTTATGGCCTCCCACATTTCCGAATAAAACTGTTCTCCCTGCCGGCCGCTCTTGAGGATGCGCGGGTTCTGGCCGATCGCCTCCTCCCGGGTATAGCCCGTGACTTTTTCAAATGCCGGGTTCACGTATTCGATACGGCCCTCGACATCGGTGATTACGACGGTTTCAGGTGACTGTTCGATCGCGGTGGAAAGTCGCCGAAGCTCACGGTTTGACTGGTTCCTGAGCAGTGCGCCTCCGATACCGGCGGCGAATGTTTTCAACAGTTCCACTTCGCTCGTATTCCAAGTGTATTTTTCGTGACAGTTGTCAAACCCGACAAACCCCCAGAATTCCCCTGAAATGATAATCGGAGCAGCGATCAGGGAGCATATTTCCTGCTGAGCCAGATATTCTCGCTCACATGGCGGAAATTCGGCAAAACAGCCCTGTATGATCTCGTGCCTGAGCATGGCCTCGTGCCAACGGGAAAACACTTCGGAGAATGGAATATTCTGCAGATCAGAATTTCCACTTTGCGCCTCGATGCCTTCTCCGTCCCATTCGTAGCTTTGACTGACAAGTGTGGCTCCGTCCGATTCACGCACATGAGCCTTAAACACATAGACGCGGTCATGACCGGATGCTATTCCCATGAAGGCCAGAGCCTTGGGGATCGCCCGGTTGATGTCTGTTTCGCAAAGCAGAATATTGCTGGAGATCGAAATGCCTTCCAACAGACGGCTTTGACGGAAAAGCCCTTCCTCAGCGCGTTTTCGTTCGGTGATTTCGTAGAAGAACCCATCCCAGATTACACCGCCATCGGGAAGGCGCTCGGGTGTCGAACGCACCTGCATCCACCTTGCCCCGGCCTCGGAGGTGACCAACAGTTCCTGTTCAAAAGGGGTCAGGTCCCGCGCTGACTCAAGAATTGCCTCCATGAAGGCATCCCGACGGCCTTCATCAATGAGGCAAAGAATCGTATTCGCGTCACGTTTCACGTCTTCAGCCGAAACGCCCAAGATATGCTTCACGCTTTCATTTATGTAGGCAAATGAAAACGCTCCGTCCGCATCCATACGGAACTGATACACCACGGCGGGAGAATTTTCAGCGAGCCGGCGGTAACGTTCTTCGCTTGCCAAAAGCGCTTTCTCACCATTTTTTCGAACTGTGATGTCGGTTATAAATCCGTGCCATAGCACGGAACCGTCCTCTTCTTTTTGCGGTGACGCGCGTCCGGAAAGCCAGCGCACGGTTCCGTCCTGATATTTCACCCGGTATTCATGATCCCAGACCGAGAGTGTCTCAGCGGAATTTTGAATTGACTCAACAACCTCGTCATAATCCTCAGGATGAAGAACATCAAACACATCCGAGGCATCCTCGCGTACCTGCTCCGGGGTGACTTGATATACGTCCCGGATTTTTTCGCTGGCATAAGGAAAACACGATCTTCCGTCAGGCATGAGTCTGTATTGATAAATGACCCCCGGCACCTGATCGGAAATTTTTATTAGCCGGTTCTGTATTTCAATCGAATCGGTGATGTCGTAGTTCACACCGATCATGCGCTCCGGCTTGCCGTCTTTATTCCGCACAACCTCCGCATAAGCCTTAATACGGCGCACTTCTCCGCCGGGGCGGATAATTCTGAATGTCGTATCGAAGTTTTTCTCGCCACGTTGAGCAGCCAGAACCTCGCTGACAGCCCGCTCCAAATCTTCGGGGTGCACTCCCCTCTTCCATGCTTCGAACGCACCGCCATGCTCAGACGGACTGAGACCATACAAGGCAAACATCCGGTCATCCCAAAGCAGTACATCGTTGTCGATGTCCAGATCCCAGATGCCGATACCCGCCGATTTTGTCGCAACGGACAGCCGCGCTTCACTTTCCTCAATGCGCTCAAGAGATTCTTTGAAAGAGCTGATATCCTGATGGGTCCCGCAGACACGAATGGGCTCACCCCGTTCGTTGCGCTCAATGACTTTTCCCCGATCGTCAATCCAGATCCAGCGGCCATCTTTGTGCCGCATACGCATTTCGGCTTGATAAAACTCGGTCTCGCCGTCCAGATGAGCCTGAAGCACAGGCCACACAGCCTTCAGATCTTCGGGATGAGCCAGCTTTTCCCAAGAACTCAGGTCGGGTTCAATCTCTTCAAGCCGGTAGCCGAGCATTTCCGCCCAGCGATCGTTGAAATCCACGCGGCTGGACGGGATGTGCCAGTCCCAGGTGCCGAGGTTACCCCCTTCGAGGGCCACTTTGAGTCGTTCAAGTGTTGTGTGAAACGCTTCCGGACTGGGATATGGTTCCGAATTGGGGTTCATTCATTCATTCACCGAACTCCAAGTTTAGCATCTTTTAGCGGTCAATCCACAGAAATATTGCCTGCCGGAAAACTTCCAATTGGAAAATCATAATTCGCGCGGTTCCAGTCATTGGAGACCGAGGAAGTCGTCAGTAAGAACCGTAAGACCGGCCGGGCTTCATGTAAGAGACCATTTCGGAAGGGATCTCTTCCACAAAGTGGAATGGCAGGTTATGGCACCGGTGTGTTACATGGTAGGCCGGACCGGACACAAGATTTCGAGTGGCTCTCGGCATGCCGTCCTATACTCAACACCACAATACGCTTAGAAGCTCCCTTCCTGCCAAAGAACGCCCCTACGCCCCTGTTTCCGCATAGATCTCGTTGTAATCTGTTGATACTCCACAGAAACCTGTGGTCCGACCCCTGAGTCTGCCTGAGTCTGAGCATTTGACATCAATACATCATTCTTTCTATGATTTGATGCATGAGAACAACCCTTTCCCTTGACCCGGACATCGCCAGCCAGATCGAGCGGCTTCGGAAAGAACGGCACCTGCCACTGAAGAAAGTAATCAATGATGCGCTGCGGGAAGGGCTGGCGCATCTGTCCGAACCGAAAAAGGCTCCGCAGCACTTTCGCACCCGGGAGGCGGACCTTGGGACCTGCCGCCTGAACAATCTGGATGATATCAGCGACGCCCTTGCGGAGGCTGAAGGCGCGGCGTTCCGATGATCCTGATCGACGCCAACCTCTTGATCTACGCACATGTTTCCTCGTTCAAGGAGCACAAGGCAGCTCGAACCTGGCTCGACGGCACACTCTCCGGGCCGACTCGGGTCGGGTTGCCGTGGGAGAGCCTGACCGCGTTTGTTCGGTTGGTTTCCAATCCACGGATTTTTGAGCGCCCCGCCTCCATTTCCGACGCATGGCGCCAGGTTGAAGACTGGCTCGACGCGCCAACCACCTGGGTTCCGCAACCGGAAGAACGGCACCGGGACCTGCTGTCCGGCCTCATCCCCCACTGCTCCTCCTCCAACCTGATCCCCGACGCCCACCTCGCGGCAATCGCTCTGGAACACGGTCTCCGCCTCTGCTCCACCGACGGCGACTTCGCCCGCTTCCCGGATCTCATGTGGGAGAATCCGTTGCTCGGCAACGGAGCCTGACCTGCTTCTACGTCCTCTATTCGCGGGACGCAAGCAATGTCCTACGGTTCATCGGATTGCTTTGCCAACGAATCGCAAAGCCAGATATAGACCGGGAATGGCCCGGGGATGACGGCGTTGGGTTTGGTCATCGAGAGCAATTGTTTGAGGTCCGGGTTTGCAAGCATCCGCAAGCCAAAGTCATCGAGCAGGATGTAGCCACCCGAGTGAACCAGGTCGGTGGCATTGCGGATCGGTTTCGCGGCCGAATAGGGAGCCACCCACTGAACATCGCCGGAAATGCCGGTGTGGGAGATCGGCAGGTACCCCTTCTCGCCGGCAGATTGCCCAAGGTAGATGTCATGAAAAAGAGGGAGCGCGGAAACGGTTCGAATCGAGTGAGGCTCGGGGTTACAGCTCGCATCCCTCTGCAGGATCAGCGTGTAGGCATCTTTCCAGTTGGGTTGCGGTGATGTGAAATCGAGAAGCCATTCCGACTTGGGCAAAACCGTCCACGACGAGGAGAGCATTGCAAGGACCCACAGCATCATCCCCAGTGCCCCGGCGACCGCGCGGCCCTTCTTGGTGAAGTGCATCGCGATATCACGGACCATGGCCGGGAACCCGGCGCCAAGGAGGATAAGAAAGGGAACGAGAGGCAGCAGGTAGCGGAAGGCGAAGAGCTGGTTTCGGAAGAAGAGAACATAGGCATAGGCAGTCATGGCGACGATCAACGGAAGCCCCGTCCGCCAATCTCGAACGAGAACAAAGGGGGCGACGAGAAGCGCGCAAAGGAATAAACCACCGAGCTGCTCAACGAGGTACCCCCCATACGCGCAGGCGTAGCCGGGCATGGAGGCGGTTCCGAGGTCGTGAAGGGTGTGAAGCAGAGAGGAGTTGCCGGGTAGGAAATAGGTGAGCGCGAGAACCAGCAACGCACTAAGAACCCCGCCCACGACACCCTGAACTCGTCGAGCCAGCGACATGTCCAGCTCCCAACGCAGCAGCCATAGACCCGACAACAGAAGCGGAAGCATGTATCCGGCGCGGTGAAGCCCCACCGCGATCAGCGAACAGAGCGTCGGTACGCCATAGCGAACCCAGCGGCTCCTTCCGGTTTCGAGGGCCGACAGAAATCCGATCGCCATCATGAGTTGAAGCAATGCATAGCCCCGGGCCTGCCGGCTCCAGGCAATTTCGATGGTGAGAAAGGCGGTTGTCAGGGCTGCCGCAACGCCGGACCAGCGGGATCGGTAGACCCGAAGAGCCAACAGAAACATGGTCGGGATGAGAGCGATACCCGCGAGTACCGACGGCAGCCGACTTCCGCCATGAACGTCCGGCCAGAGGAAAAGTGACCCGGCCATGGCGTAATGCATGGGAAAGAAGTCCCACGAAATGCGCCCGGTGGTCAGGCGAGGAATCCCGTGCGCAAGAATTGCCTGGGCATGAACAACCGAAACGGCTTCATCCAGCCACAAGCTCGCATCGGTCAGGCCACGACCGCGAAGGACTCCCCCCCACAATGTGATGGCACCCAGGAGTACGAGCAAGATCGCCGAGATCCACGTGCGGTCCGGATCGACGGCACGCCCCTCGCCAGGTTCGCCACAACGGTCGGTCACGGGTTCGTCTTGATCCAGAAGATTCGACGTGGTGAGGAGGTGTCGAACGTGACCGGAATGCTGTACTGATTCTCCGGAGGCGTGGCCGGAAGAGACGACGAATGTGCAACGGGAGCTTCGTCGAGCTCATTGGATATGCTGTAAACGCCGTAATGCATTCCTTCTACGCTGGGCCACGAAAGCGTCAGCATGCTGTTGAGGGTCGGATCCACCCCGCGAATCTCAAGGAGCGATGCTGCATCGGTCGGGTCGGCCAGGGCTCTAACCTCGTCGGCATCGTCCATCCCGTCCCCATCGGAATCGTTGCTCAGCGGATTCGTTCCCGCCTCCTCTTCACCACGATTCGAGAGGCCGTCCCCATCGGGATCATCTTCCCACCCGACCCCCAGGTGCCCGAAGTGCTCCAATTCCCATGCATCGGTCAGCCGATTGCGATCCATGTCCTCCGAGTCCATTGACAGTATCCGCAAACCGTAGTCGCGGTCGGCAAGAAACACCAGATTGGAATGCACGGCAACGGCATCAATGGTCCCGGTGGTCGCCCACTCCCACGGGGCAAAGTCGGCCCCCCAGGACCGTTCAGTCCGCTCGTACATCACGAGGCCCCCACCGCCGGCGGCGACGAAAAGACCTCGGTCGTCAGAGGTCAGCCCCACCGCCTCGTAGAGGGGATTGGTTCCCGTGAAAAGCGACCGGGAGGACTGGTTGGAAATGACCGTAGGATCCCCGGCGAGGTCGTATCCCATCACACCGGACGCACCGCAAGCCACCCAGAGCCAGTTGGAGCCAACTTCGACGGCCCGGATGGCACCATCGGGTTGAAGAATCCACGGGGTCAGGATGTTCGTTGTCGTCGGTGCGGACTTGCGCGATACGTCCACCACGAACACTCCGTTGCTCTCGGTTGCGACATAGGCGATATCGGCCGGAACATCGTGCCGAACCGCAGTATCGGCAACTGTATCAGGCAGATCGAGATGCCCCACTCTCAATGGGTTTACGGGAGTCCAGACATCCGCAATCGTGAGGCCGTTGGTGCCCGAGGCGAGAAAAGCGTAGCGATCAGCATCGATGTCACTACCGACATCGGTGGCGGAGTCCGTCAGGTCGGACAACCGATGCGGGTTGGCTGGGTCCGTGATATCAATCGCTGCCAGTCCGAGCCAGTCCTCATCCACGAGGGCGATGTGGTCAACCAGATGAACGTCATGCATCGCAGCCCAAGTCGGCACGAATCCGGTCAGAGATGGCGCAGACGGATCTGTTACGTCAATGACTTGGAACCCGCGTTCTCCGTCGGCCAGGTAGATGTAGTCGTCTCGGAACGCAAGCCCCCGCTTGCCCGCCAGGAAGTCGCTCAGGTCGGCGCTTGCGCCAAAGCCGTAGCCATACCCGTAACCATAGCCATAACCGTATCCATAACTGTATCCATACCCGTAACCGAACGCGCCCACCGGTTGGAAACGGATCGGCGCTAGCCACCGAAACTCGCTGGAGGCTGGCGTCCCATACCGCACATTCCATCCATCGGGCAGGGTGTCTCCGCTCGAATCCATCTCCAGCGGATCATGGAACGTATAGTATTCCTCCCAGTTCTGAAGGGTGTCGTGATCCGGATCGTCATACGCATCGTAGTTCATGGTGCCGAGAAATCCGCACTCCCACCAGTCGTCCAGCCCGTCCTGATCCGCATCGGGATTGCTGATGGACAGGATGCGCAGACCGGCAACCCGGTCGGCGATGTAGATCGTCGTGCCTTTGAGGTCAACCGCTGCGGGAACCATGTCGGGGATGACGGCATGGGCAATCTGCACCGGCGATGTGCCATGCACAAGATCGTAGAGGCGAAGTTCCGTTTCATCCACCACAACGAGGTATGGCCAGGATGTGTCGAGGTAGATGTGAGCATGCCAAGGATGATAAGGCTCGGTTGAGGAAACAAACTGCAAGTCATTCGAAGTCGACCAGAAATACTCGCGCAGAGACCCTGAATCGGTGACGGTATACACATGCCTGCCAACAATCGTCAGGCCATGTGCGACAACCGGGTCGGCAGTTACAAACGCAGGCCGAGATCTCCGTGTAACATCCCAAACCGCCAGCCCACTGTAGCGCGAGAGGGTTGCGATATGATCGTTGTCGAGAATTGCCAGCGTCGTGTAATCCCACGCCAGGGGAACTGACGAAGGGACGGAAGCGACTTCAACCACCTGCGTCGGATTCAGAACATCGAAGACCTTGAAGTCCCACCCGCTGACCGCATAGGCATAGAGATCGGAACTCACGGCGGTCTTGTAACCGGCCGGTGAGTAGCTCCCGTATTCATTCAGGTTCAGGACTTCATTGCCGATGATCGCCGTCCCCAGACCGCCATTCCACCACGAGCAAGAGGCATCGACACCGACCTGGGCATCCATGATTATCGGGTCTTTGGTTTCCGGCCAGGCCGATGACGTCGCAGGGGGAGGCTCTGCATCACGGCTACTCACCACCAAGGTGTAGGAGGCGCCAAAGCTCCCGGAGGCGACCACGGTTTGGGTGCTGATCGGAGCAATGATGATCGGAGAGTTCGTATTCGAGGGCCAGGCAGGAAACGTGTAAATGTTGGTGCTGATGATCGGTGTAGGGAAATAGAAACCGGTCGTTGCACTGAACATCTTGGTCTCATCACCCCAGTCGGCATCCACGTAGGCGATGCCATCACGAACCCGGACATCTGTGACCGCCTTTCCGAAGGTCAACCCAGTCTCGTATTCGGGACTGGAGGTACGCGCCACATCAACGACATGATAGCCGTCCCCCAACCATGCCGTGTGCGCGTAGCGTCCAACGACCTCCACGTCCACACACCCGTATCCGTAGCCGGGCAGGCCGGAAGGGAACCCATACCCATACCCGCGGAAGAGAGCCGTCTCGGAAATCGAGGCCGGGGTCGGCTGGAGGTCGATCACACGCACGGTTCGGAGTACACCCGAAGTGACCGGAAGATAATTCCCATTGCCTGGAGCCGTCGCGGACAGGACGATGATCCCGGTCGAGTTAAACGTCAGTTCGGTCCCTGAAAGCACCCCTGGACCGGACGAGACCTCAATCTCAACCGGCAGGCCGGACGAAGCCTGCGCGGTCACAAAGACCTTGTTGGTCAGGAGTTGGCAGGGCGAAAACGGTGAAAACGTGATGGTTTGCTCGGTCTGGGCAAAAACCGAAAGACCGAACAGAGCGGCGAACCCAAACAAGAAGACAGAACGGCAATACCTCGGGGTTATCATGGATCCTTGAGAATCTATGAATGCGAGGCCTAAGACAAGTTGAATTGATAGGAAGTTAGGGATGGAAAATTGCTTTGGGGAGGCATGCACAGCGCCCCTCGATAATACTCCGTAAGCATCCATTTCATGATGTGGAGGTTTGAAAGGGGGCTTTTAAAGGGGGCGATGGGGTTGCCATGGAGCGCCAAAAGCGCTGTTGCTCGCGACAGATGCTACTCAGGTGCCAGTCGGGCTTTTACGCGTAAGAGTGCCTGGTTTGTCCAGTCTTCCTCGATCGCGAAGGAGGCATTGGGGCCGGGGAGGTTGGTGGCGAGGGGGAGCCATTCGAGCGATACCTGCATGACGTCCACGTCGTACAGTCGGTTGGGCGCGGAGGGCCAGGTCAATTCCAGCATGCTTCCGCCGGTTATCATCAGGCTCGCCTTCAGAATGCTGGCGGCATCGAACGGGTCGGTGCCGGCGATGTATTCGTCAAGAGTGGATGCCCAATCCAGATCATAGTCGGTCCAATCCTGGCGTTGATTTGGATCCAGCCCGATGGAGATCAGCCAACCGTCCGGCAGAGCGCCTCCGCTGGAGCTTGGGAGCTGGGGATTAGAGTTGAACCAATACTCCGTCACGCCATCCGCTCCGTCCTGATCGTCGTCCGTGAAACCGGAGATCGACGTCAGGTTCGTCGCGAGGGCGAGTTCCCATGCGTCGGCGAGGTCATCGTTGTCTACATCGACAAATTCGTCGGCGCCGATGTCCGGCCATCCATCCACGACGAGTTCACCCTCCCAATCGTTGGTCAACCCGGCGAAGAAGGCGCCGCTGTCGCGACAGGGCGAGGATGCGGTGAGACGTCCTTCCACGGTGAGTTCCGGGTCTCCAGTCAGGTTCCCGACGCCCGCCGGCCCGCCCTGAATGTTGCAGTACTGCGCGGAAAGCAGAGATGAACCGTCGGAATCCCAGTTGCCGTCCCAGACGATACTGTTGATGGCGACACCGGAGGCGTGGTTGGTAAACGCGCCCCCCGTCCGCATCAGTGTGGTTTGCTGCAGGATCAGCGAGCCGTCGTTCACATGAACTCCGGCCTCATAGCGATTGCTCGCGGTGGGGGTCATGAGTTCGTCGATCCCATCGGACCACGTCGCCACCTGTTGCCAGCTCGCAGCAGAATTGTCTCGAAGCATGGAGGAAGCCAGGACGATCGCGGAATTGCTGTTGGCAATCGCTGCGCCGGGATTCCCGAGGTTGTCGGTGATCCGGGTGGTTCGGAGAGACAGGGCGCTGTTTCTGGCGATGATGGCACCGCCGAGGCCGGGCTCGTATCCGACCTGGCGATAGTTCTCCCGAGTGCTCTGGTTTACGATCTGTATGTTGTCGATGCTCTCGGTCAGGAACGCCAGGTTCGATGTGAGTACGAGGCTTTCCAGCAGGCAGTTTTGCGAGTTTTGCAGGTAGATTCCGCCGCCACCACCGGCTTCGTTTCGAGTGAACTCACAATTCCGAAGCGAAAGATTATCGCACGTGAGGGCGTGCAGTCCGCCTCCCAATCCCTCGGTGATGCGTCGGTCGTGATTATTCACGTAGAAGGAATCCCCAGGGGCACCAATGGTTAGCGACATCACTGTGTCGGAGACCCCAACGCAAGCATTGCTCTCGATTGTGCAACCGGTAATCGAGACCCAGGGACTGGCCTCCAGATAGAGCGCCCCGCCCGATCCGGGCGATTCGCCATGACCCCCGCTTGCCGTATTGCCGCTCAGCCGTGACGAGAGCAGCATCGCATTCGTGCAGAACTCAATCGCGAGTCCGCCGCCACGTTGGGCGGATCGGTTCCCGGCGACGGTCGATGCCACGATGGAGACATTGCTGCAGCCTTGAGCGAAGATTCCGCCTCCTGCGCCATAGGATAGCAGGCTATACCCAACCTGGTGGAAATTGAAATCGTCGCCCTCTTCACCGATCGTCAAGACCTCGTGCTGATTTGTCCACCCGGCGAAGTTTTCGATCACGGTTGTGTTGCTGACGACTAAGTCGCCCCCTTCGATGAGCAGGCCCCCGCCGCGTGGCCCGTTGTTCGTGGAATTGAATCCGTAAGCGATGTTCCCCTCAAGGACCGTGCCGTCAGCGAGGATGACCAACGAAACGGTATTGGATTCAGTCGTTCGAACCAACGGTCCGGCATATATACCGCCTCCACTTGGCGCCTCATTTCCGGCGACCTGGACACGCCGTAGTTCCGTTTGCACTCCCCTGAGGTCGAGTGCTCCCCCGCAGCCGACATACCGGTCGGTACGTGTTACTTGATAGAACGGGTCATCGCCTTCCCCAATCGTCTGGACCGTTCGCTCTTCCACCCTCCCGGCTTGGTTCCCATCAAATCTCGTGTCCTCCGCGACGAGTGTGCCGCTCTCCATGTAGATCGCGCCTCCCCCAGCGTTGGTCACGGACCACAGGTACTGTGTGTCGATCAAGGTTGAGGATGCCTGGTTGTCCGTGAACGAGGAGTTGTTCGAGAGGATGAGCATGGAAGATAAGAACGATGCAATGGCCCCTCCGACTGGCGCTTGATGATTCATAAAGTGACAATTGCCAACCGCCAGCTTGCCCTGCCTCATACAAACGGCTCCGCCTGCCCCGCCCGCATAATATCGGTCTATCCTTTTGAAATATGGATCACCTTCACGCCCAATCCTGGTCACGACCTGGTCGTGCAAGATGCCTGCGTGGTTGTTGGAGAAAAGACAGGACTGGACGGACATCGCACTGTCGTCGATCGCGATTGCGCCACCGCCAAGTGAATTATCGAGTGTGCCCCACGCTGAATTCGTGAGAAATGTGGAGGTATAGACAGTGGCCGTACTCGAAGCCGCAGTGTCGACCGCCCCGCCGTGGCCAGCATGGTTCCCGATGAAGATGCAGTTGCTGATCGTGGCAACACTGGCCCCGAGATAGAGCGCCCCTCCGCCATAGCTGTTGGTTACGGATGCCTTCATGGCAACCGAGTAATAGGTGGCGGTTTGCTGGCCATACGTTCGGATTTCGATCGAGTCGGCGATGTTGGCGGTGTTGTTGGAGAAAATTGTATCCGTGATCGTCAGCATGGTGTTGCTGGTTGCATAGATCGCACCCCCGTCGTATCCCGCACCGTTGCCGGCAAAGACGCAATTGGAAAGAACGATCTCAGCGCCAACCAGGTGCATGGCTCCGCCCGACCCAGCTATATCGCTGGAGGCCAGGTACAACGAACTACCCGGGCTGCCGATGACGGACAGGACGCCCTGCTCGGAGAAAAAGTTGAAAAAGCGGCACGCCTCGAAGGTTGCTCCTGAACCGGGCAGAGCAACGATGCCTCTGCTGTTGGTCACCAAGAAGTTGGTGGGATTGGCCGGCGCCGGTTGTCCGCCAACAAAAGTAAAGCCCTGGATGAGCAGGTTGGTTGTATCGCCAGCTTGCAGGAGCATTGCGGGATTGCCCCAGAGGGGTTCGATGAAGGTTGTCTCATTCCCCTGGTCCGCTCGCAGTGTGATCGCTTTGCCATAAAACTGGAGATTCGACGCGGAGAGCCATGGGTAGCTTCCAGGTTGTACGAGAATAACATCTCCGGAGGTTGAAGCATCAATGGCGGGTTGAATATCCAGGTATGCAACATGAACCCCGCCGGTCGGGTCGAAGAAGACGCCGTCTTTTGAGACATAGAGGGTATCAGCCGCAATGGGAAAGGTGAGAAGAAGTGAGAGGAGGCAGGTTGTCATGCGCCCTGCATTGATAGGAAATCGCATTGGGGAGGCATGCGTACTTGCCCCTTGAAATCCTACCAAAAGCCCCCATTTCATGGTGTGGAGTGTGGCACAATGTAGGTGCGAGAGCAAGCGACCAAACACCCTAACACAGGTCACATTGACACCCTCAAGAACATCTGTCTGTAAGGGGTCGAAAGACTTGCGGGTATTTGAATGGAATCTCCAGGCTAGTCGCTAGTCTATCCCGATTTGTTTTCCATGTGCTCAATATTCAGGGGAAATGTAGAGAACCACGAAACGTTCTGGTTGCAACATCCGGGGGGATGTCGTTGAATCAGGAGCATGCACCGGAGGAAATGGAAACGGCATGGATGACCTTGAAGTGATCTGTCCCTATTGCGGACAGCCGGTCATGGTGACGCCCGACATTGGACCGGACACCGACATTCTGTCGATCGACTGCTCGGTTTGCTGTCGGCCGCTCCAGGTTCACCTCCACCGGGAGTCAGATGGTTCTTACACCGGGTGGGCCCAGTCGGAGCATGGGGAATGAATCTTCGCGTCCGGTGGCAATGGCTCTTTCTTCTCGGCATCACCGGTATGGCCGTGGCGGTTCTTGCCCAGCGCACGCACACCGTCAAAAGCGGAGAGACCCTTGACGAGATCAGCAAGACCTATGACCTCGCCATTGCGGATATCGTCGGGGCCAACGAAATTGCCAACCCCAACCAGCTCTATGTCGGGCAGGTGTTGACCATCCCCGCCGCCCCGGGCTCCCCGGTGCCCTATCAGGTTCAATCGGGCGATACCCTGGGCGAAATCGCATTGCGCCACGGGACATCCGTACGCGGGATCCTGGATCTCAATGGATTGACAGATCCCAACCGGCTCAAACCCGGCCAGACCCTGCTGATCCCCGCAGGCGGTAGTACCGCAGCGCCGCCGCAATTTGACCTGCCCGCGAAGCTCAAAGCCGAACTGGACCGCATTTCCGTCTCCACCAAGCGCTGGAAATATGTGGTTGTCCACCATAGCGCCACCACCAGCGGAACCATCAAAGGGATGGATTACTATCACCGTTACAAGCGGAGGATGAAAAATGGACTGGCCTATCACTTTGTGATCGGGAATGGCAAGGGCATCCCCGACGGACGCATTGAAATTGGGAACCGCTGGAAGGGTCAGCTCGCGGGCGGGCATCTCGCCAGCGAGAACCTCAACTACATCAGCATCGGCATCTGCCTGGTTGGAAACTTTGAAAAAGACCGCCCCACCGAAGCGCAACTGGAAAGCCTCACAGCGCTCATCCGCTATTTGAACCGGCGTTGCGCAGTGTCCAAAACCAATGTCAAAACCCACCGCGAAATCAACCCCAAGAACAAGCCCACCCTCTGCCCCGGCAAGAACTTCCCCGCATCGCGGATGCGGGGATAGATCTAGCCCTCCATAAAGCCTCATCCGGCCTCCCGGGCCAGCGCTCCGATGGTGCGATATCTGGAGGTCGTCATACTCCGAAAGGGCGGTCCCGGAGACCGCCGGGTAACCTGTGCGCTTGCATCAAAGCCATCGCGCACAACCAGCATACCGGCTTGAGTTCTTCTATCGGTTGCCTCTATCGTAACCGACATACCTGAGGAGAAGCATGAAACCGACATCCATTTCCAACTTTATCACCCGCCACTATCGCCACTTCAACAGCGCAACCCTCAAGGATGCCGCTGAGGCGTATAAAGTCTTTCTGAATCACCGAGGGAAAATGATGGTGACCCTGGCCGGGGCAATGAGCACCGGGGAACTCGGGCTGTCCCTTGCAGAAATGATCCGCAAGGGAAAGGTCCATGCCATCACCTGCACCGGAGCCAACCTGGAGGAGGATCTCTTCAACCTGGTCGCTCATGACCACTATGTCCGGGTACCGGAATACCGGCAACTCAGCCCCAGAGAGGAAGTGAAACTTCTCAAGCGCCATCTGAACCGGGTCACCGACACCTGCATCCCCGAGGAAGAAGCCATCCGGCGTATCGAGCACCGGATTCTCGAGCTGTGGCTCGAAGCCGATCGCGAGGGTAAACCGATGTTTCCCCACGAGTTCATGTACCGCCTGATCCGGGACGGGAAGCTGAAAAAATCCTACCAGATCGATCCGAAACACTCCTGGCTGGTAGCGGCCTGCGAGAAGAATCTGCCCATCTATGTCCCCGGATGGGAGGACTCCACCCTCGGGAATATTTATGCCTCCCACTGCCTGACCGGGGAGATCAAGAATGTCCACACCGTCCGCACCGGGATCGAGTACATGATGCACCTCGCCGAGTGGTATCCCAGGACGGTAAAAAAGAATCCCATCGGCTTCTTCCAGATCGGCGGAGGGATTGCCGGTGACTTTCCGATCTGCGTGGTTCCGATGATTCGCCAGGACCTGCGCAAGAAGGTCCCCCTGTGGGCCTACTTCTGCCAGATCAGCGACAGTACCACGAGTTATGGCTCCTACTCGGGGGCGGTTCCCAACGAGAAAATCACCTGGGAGAAGTTATCACCAGATACCCCGCGATTTGTGATCGAATCGGATGCCACGATTGTCGCGCCGCTGATCTTTGCCTACGTGCTGGGCTGGTAACGGACACGGTTTCAGGGTTCGGGGTTCAGGTTTCAGGCCCTGATGTTCTGTCCGAAACACCGGAACACCTGCCGGGTCGGCGGGAAAAAGACCGTGAATCATTCGGGATCGGTATCACTCCTTTATCGCCTGCGTCATGACCTCCATCCGTGTTCATCGGAGTCCATCTGTGGTTCTCCTACTGCCGGATTTACGGTCAATCATCGCCAGCGCCGGGGGCGCCGAGTCTTCGCGAAGAAGCTACAGCCGAGCACGCACACCCGGCTTACCGACAAACCGCCGATGCTCGTAACCTTCGCTATGGGTTCAGCTCCACCCCGATCCGATAGAATCGGTTACTAATCAAGAGTGATTGGGGCGGCGTCACCGCATTGGTATCGGTATAGATGTAGATATTGCCATCCCCGGAGATGCCCGAAGTGGTGGCGTTGACCCAGTCCGGTTCAATCATGGTCGTATCGCTGTACCAGACAAAATATCGGCGGTCGGTGCTGGTGGCAAAACGTATATCAATGCCATTGCCCGTGTTGATCTGCTGGTCGAACGCGAGATAGTCCGCTTCATCCTGGGGATCGGTATTGGCGATATATTCCTCCCAGTTTGACACCTTGTCCCCATCTGCATCCTCGCCAGCGGTGGCGGGGTTGAAAGGATCCAGTTCGTTGTCGAGTGCCCATTGCTCCCAATCCGACCCGACCGACAAGGCCTCCAAGGACAGGGTGAAGGAGAAGGTGTTGGTTCCGATCAGTTCAACCTGATGGGTCTGGGGTTGGTTGCGCATGGTCACGGTGGCGAAGTTATAGCCGCCCCCCGGATTGTCATCGACGGCCTGCCGGTTGAAACCGGTGTTGTTGGCTCCATTCTGATAACCGATGACCGCCCGCACCACTTTACCGCCGGCGAGATTGGCGAGGGTCATCACCCCGTTAAGGTGATCCTCGTACCCCAGGGTGGCCTGGCCCTGGGCCAACAAATCAAGCAAGTTCAGCGACAAGCCATGACGGACCCCCAACACCCCGCCATTCAGATTGGTCGAGACCTGGTAATTCACCTGCATGGCGGTGTTGCTCGGGGCAAGGGTGATGGTCTTGATGATGCGACCATCCGGGGAGGTGAGTTGCCAGCCATTGGCCACGGAAGCGATGCTGTACAGGTCATTGACATAGGTCGCCCCGCCCTGCACCCAATCCTTGAACCCGGACGTGCGGAATGCCGCGATGGATCCATCCGGATTGAGATTCTGGTTCCCTTCCAGCTCGGTCTCCACGCCGGGTGCCGAGGCATGATTGCCCATCACCTGATAAATCAGTCCGTCGGAAGGATCACGGGCCCAGGCGCCTACCATACGGCCACCGATCCGCTCAAATAGAGCAAACACCCGGTCGTTGGCGAGCACATACTCATTCTCGCCATCGAGATCGGCATCGACCTGCATGGTCAGGGTGGTGGTCATGCCGCCGGCGATTGCCGCCCATGTATCCACTTCGCTGTAGATCGCGGCAAACCGGCTCTGGGCCTGGGCGCGGCGAGCAAAGCCTTGAAGGGTGTTGGAACTGATCGCGGGATAGATGTAGTCCCCGGTGCTCCAGCGGCTGAGGTCGTTGTTGTCCTCCACATGGAAGGCGGTCTGGAATGTGGAAGCAAACAAGACCGTGCGGGCAAGCCGGGCCAGGCCGGTCTCGGTGATTCCCTGGACAAGCGCCCACGCATCCTGCACCGTGCCGGAAACCCCGACTTCACCATAGGCTTTCGGGACCTGCACCCCGGAGCGCACGTTAAACTTCTGACCCGCAAGTCCCTCTTCAATCGCGGAACCATAGTACCAGTGGTCATAGTTTTCACCGGTGGCATGATTGAGCCAGTTGTGACTTTGCAGGGATAGTGAAGGCGAGCCCCGGTCCACCACCCCGGAGGACCAACTGGTCATGCCATTTCCACTGAGGTCCAACGTTTCGGTGGTGATCTCTTCGAGCCCGACCAGGCGGATCCAGGGGCGGTTTGCCATCCAGCGAAGATTGCGGTCATAAGCATCGGCCTGGCTATTGCTGGCGAAGTCCTCCCAGTTCATGAACAGGGTGGTCAGGCGCTCCCAGGCCCCGCGGGCCCGGCGGCTCATCAGGTTGCGCAACGATGTGTTGGGGCCACCGTCCAGATTGCTGAACCGGAAATCCGTGGCGAGATTGTTGATCACAAAAGCCCCCACCCCATGTATGCGGTTCAGACTGTAGCCATTCTCACCCAGTGAGTCGGTCCGGCCAAACCAGTTCCATAGATGGGTGTTTTGATCGATCACGGTCCAGTGGTACCCGGCAGCCTGGACATCACTGAACACCCCTTCATCAAACAAACGCTCCGGAGTCCAGAAAACACTGTTGGAGGTAAAGGTAACGCCATAGATGGCCGACAGGACTTCGCCCGCTTCCTGGATATTCTCCTGGTTAAACGTGGTCGGGAAATACGGCATCATGTGGTCGGAGTAGGTACTGGCAAGCAGATAGATGATGTTGGTCTGAATCAACTGGGCGATCCACGCATTAAAGGCCGGGCCATCGACCCAGAAGGGCCCCTGATTGGTATCAACACGCGCCCACTCGATCGAAGAAGCAAGGGTCGGGGTGATGTGCAGATTCAAGGGTTGCGCAAACACCTCATGTCCGAGAATCACCCGGTGATAGCCAGCCCCATTCTGGTCATTGATCAAGCGCTGGGTGGAGCTTCCGGGTTGATTGGCCTGATTGCCGTGCACCAGCACCGCGACCTTGGCCCGGGAGGCATGATTGCCCCCGGCGATCCAGTTCACCAACACGCTGCCGGAACCGGCGAGACCGGCCTGAGCGGAAAAATAGTCTTCCGCGATGTAGTCATTCACGATCGAATCGCGAATATCGCTGCGGCCACCGATATCCCCGGCCCCGGCACCTCCGTCCACACATCCGTTACAGGTGCCATCGCGGGTGGTGAAGACCTGGAGGTTCAAGTTGCTGGCAATCCCATTCCAACCAATGTCGGTGAGGGCTTGGCGGCTGATCGCTAATTCGACCGAGTCCAGCTCGGCGTTAAAGTAGGCGCCGAGGTAGGCTGCGGGTTGAGAGACCACCCCGAATGAGGAAAGAGACTGGCCGAACAGGGTGGTATTGGCGCCCGGATTGGTATCGACATACACCGTACCCGCCGCCGAATCATAGACAGCAACCACTGCTTCCCAGCGCATATCGGTCAAGGTATCCACGTCATCGGGGAGCACCCGTTCACCGGCGGTGGGGCTGCCGATATCGATCGCGACATAGAGGTCAAGGTTGGCCTGTTCAGCGAGGGCGTTCAGGTCATTGAAATCGAGCCGGAAGTAGATCTTGTTATCGATCGAGCCCCCATCCCGCATATAGAACGCAACGATGTCGCGCGAGGAATCAAACCCGTCATAACCGGGGTAGATATCCCCCTGCTGGTTGTTGCTGCCGTCGCCCTCATATTCATCGAGCATCCGCAAGTCATCCCAGGTCCAGTCCATGAATTCCTGGTAGTAGGTGATCCCATTAATCATCCCGATCGCGGGACCGCGGCCCACGGTGATGGAGCCTTCCGGAGGCGGAGGCACATTGTCGGGCACGAGGGGATGGGTGCCGTTGAGAAATTCGGTGGCATTGTCGAAGGTATCATTGTCGGGATCCCCGGAGGCGCCCTTATCCGGATCCCCCGCCCCGCCGGTGCGGAGGTTGAGGGTACCATTGTCGAGGGCATCCAGCCCGAACTGACGCTCCCATCCATCCAGCAGTCCGTCTCCATCGGTATCCGGAAGAAGGGGGTCGGTCTCCAACCACCGCAGATCTGCAAGGTTGTAGCGGTTGGTCAGGACCTCGATCTTCACCGCGCGGGAAAGAACCCCGGCGAGATTGGTCCCATACAGCGGAAGATCGGCAACCCCAAGCACATTGGTTACCCCATTGGTGACCAGTCCGATGTCGAGGCGGCCATTTCCATTCATGTCTTCCTGACCATCGAGGGCTCCGTCGCCGTCGGTGTCGCTGTTATTGGGGTCGGATTCCAGCCAGCGCGCATTGGTGGGCAGGGCGTTGCCATCGATCCGGGATGTGGCGCGTATGGTTGGCGGGTTGGTAAGAATCGACGTGATAACCCCGCCGCTGAGCAAACCGATTTCCACCCGGCCGTTGCGGTTCAGATCCTCCATGCCCTCGATGATCGAATCAAAATCGGTATCCGGATTACCGGCATCGGTCACCGTTCCTTCCAGCAGGTCCAGCCGACCCTTGGTCAGGTCATACCGGGGATGCCACCAATTGTCCGTGGTATTGAACAGGGGGGCATGGGCATCGGAGATGAAGTTGTTAAAACCATCCCCGTTGGTATCAGCCGAGACCACCGTGCTGGTGGCAATGGAAAGCTGGAGCCCCAACTCGGTGGCGTCCGCGACACCGTCCCCATCACTATCCGGGCTCAAGGGATCGGTCCGTCCGCTGAACAGGTTCTTGTGCACGTCCCCATTGCTCCAGCCTTCGGAATTTCCTGCAGGCAGGGGAACACTGGTGGTTTCGTCGGTGTCGGACAGCCCGTCATTGTCGTCATCATCGGAGGCAGGATTGTTGGTGACCACCTGGCGCAGCACGACCCGGGTATTGCGGAGGGCAAAAGCTTCCACGCTGTTGGTATCGGCATCGGTATCCACTTGAGCGCGGAAGGTGAAACTTCCCGCCGTCATATTGGTCCACAGAAAACTCCACCGCAACCGGTTGCCGGACAGGGAGGGATTCGGCTCAACCCGGTAACCGATCTGACCGGACGCGGTGGGTCCGGGATAGGCGGTGGTCAGGGTCAGGTTGGAGGAAGAGGAAACCGAGGCCACGGTGGACAGGTTGGTACCCACCTTCAGGGTTTGCCCGGTTTGCAGCTCAACATCAAAAGCCGGGCGTACAAATGCGGCCAGTCCCGAGCCGGCGGGTCCGACATAAGCACTGGTCAGGGTCAGGATGGTATTGGATGGAACTGCGGATACCGTCACGGTATTGGTGCCAATCCGCAAGCGGTTTCCAGGTTTGACCTGGGTCAGGAACGCAGTCCCGGATCCGGTCACGGTGGTATTGCTCAGGGTGACCGACACCGTTCCGGAGAGTTGCACATCGCGACCGATGACGTTCACATTTCCCGCGTTGACATCGAGCCGGCCGGCCAACGGGTTATCCACCGAATCAAGCAGCCGGGTATGACCGGTTCCCCCGACAAATTCGATCCACAGATTGCTGATCGCCAGGCCCGACTCCACGAGGATCGTATACTGCCGCTGCTGCGCCGTGGGCACCGCCACATCGGGAAGAATAATTTCAAACGGCTTGCCCACGGAGTCAACCTCAGGCGGCGTGACGATGGCTACATAGGGACCGGTCGAAGCCGGGGCCGCCTTGACCAGGCGCGAGGCCTGGAGAAGGATGCTGCCTCCGGTCAGATGGGTGATTTGCACCTCATGGAGGTAATCCTCATCTCCATTGTACAGGTTGGGCAAGGTGACCGCGAGGGCATGATAGTTTTCATTCTCATTGTAGCTGATGGAATAGGTGTTGGTGGATTGCGTGGCGCCGTTGATCCGAACCGCAAAACGGCTTTTCAGGGTAGGCTCGTCGGTGCCATCCGCCAGCGACTTGCTGAAGTAAACCTTCAGCACATAGTTGGTATCCACAACATCGCCATCGTCGGGGGGAAAAGCCACAAACAACGCCTGGGCCGGGGCGAGGGTATCTACCGACCGGGTGAGGGTGGTGAAGTGGCCGGCGACGTCGGACTGGTTCAGGTTGGTGGATGAACTCAATTCCCGCAACCGGACCTGGACACTGGCGGTACCGCTGGCCGGAATATTCCGGTAGGTGAAACGCCATTCATCCGGGTAGGCACTGTCGAGTCCCACCGTGGGCACCACCCGGGTGGCCTGGGCCCACGCAGTCTGGCCAAGGGCATTGGTGCCGTTGCCCTCGGTCTTTCCGGTCTGGCCGTCGTCGTTCAGGGGATTGCTGTCGTCGATGTTGTACCAGACCTCCTGTACCGTCGGGTCGGTCCGAATCACCCAGCCATACTCCTGGGACAGCAGGTCATCCCCGTTGTTGGCGGGAAAAGCGACCGCGCCGCCCGGCCGCGCGGCATCATAATAGAAGGATTGCGCGAAGGTGTTATACAGGGCCGCACGGCCATCCCGGTCAAGAAAGGCCCGAGCTTTGAGCATATGAAATCCCTCGACCAGCCCGGTAACGCTCGCTCCATAATCGTTGTGGGGTTTGTACACCGCCGCGGCGGCATTGAAGTTGGTGATTTCCCAGACCCCCATCCGGGAAAGTTTACGATCCACTGCGGCGCCATCCACCGGGAACTGAATGATATAAGGGGCGCCACAGCCCCCGCCTTGGACGCGGTAGGCGGAAATTTTATACCGCAGCTTGGTGCCGGATGGCAGGGCAGGAAGCACCCCGCGCCACCAGTCAGGTGAGAACCCACTGCCATCGATCGCATCGCTGTGGTGGTAATTCATCTCCACCACCTTGGTGTTGCCGATCCCCTCGCCTCCCGCGCCTTCCGGATAACTCACGCCATCGGTGGTGTAGTAGATATAGGCCTTGCCGACATCGCATCCATAGCCCACCTTGACCCACATGGTTACCGGGACTCCGGCCGCACTCTGGGGAAGCGGACTGAACTGGGTGCCGGAATTGGTCCCGCCCGTCACTTGATCAAAGGGATCATGATATACCCAGGCGGCCCCCTCGTCCCGGCTCCAATTGTTCACGCCGTCGCCACGATTGGTAGTGAAGCCAGACGTTCCGATTGTCATCAGATAGGTCTCCGCCCCGGCAGAGCCAATCTTGTTTCTGGAGGCATCCTTGGCCGCAAATTTTTCTTCATGCTGACGATGGCGGTATCGCGTTTCCTCATACCCCAAAAAGGTGTCGGTTCCCTGTAGCGGCCAGATACCGGGTGCGTTGTCGCGGCCCACAGTTTCATTGGTATGTCCCATGCCCATGTGCGAGTTGATGTCCACCCCGCCATCGAGCTTCATCAACACATTGGCGGCGGAGCCATCGACCCGGGCCACGAACCGCAGGTTGGTGGGTGAGGTCACCCGGGGCATGGTGTATTTGTAGGTATAGGGCGTCGCGGTTTCGTTGGTGGCATAGCCGCGATTCGGCAGATTGTACGGATTGAAATTTTCATCCCCGTCCGGGCCATCGCGACGGATCACCGAAACCGTGCCCGCTTCCTGGCCATTCTGATAAATCGTCAGGGGCTTGCCACCGCCGACCCGCCACAGGTCCGACTCCTCCGGGGTTCGCCACGAAAAAACAAAATAGCCGCCGGGAGGAATGATCACCTCGCCGTTGGCTATCTGGGAGCCAAAGACATAAAACCCGCCGCCGTAACTGGAGTAGTTGTAGAGATAGGCATCATTGACAAAGGGTTCATGACCGAAGGTGGTATCGATCGGGCGACCCTGACCGTCGGCGTAATTGTCATTCATCATGAACAGCATGAGGGTTCCGTCCTGATCGGACATGCCCTCGTTTTCCCGCTTGTCCCGCCGTTCATAGGCGACGACATCGGTATCGCTCCACTTGGGAATCTGGTCGCCGCGGGCGAAGTCCTGATGAATGTCCACCAGGTTGGGAATGCGGACATCCCCGAACTGGCCGAGAAAGGCGGTGTTGGCGTGGCGGGGAAACGCCCCCCCGCTCTGGGCCAGGGTCTCCGACTGGTAATTACCGTCGGTATACAGGTTGGCAATGCCCGCGCGGGTGAAGTGAAGCGCAAAATGCAACTCGGGCCGATTGGCGTAGTCATCGTCATGGCTCTTGGCAAACATCACCCCGGTGTACTGGCTGAAACTGGGGTTGCCACTGTATCCAGGCTGGTCGAGCCCGGCCAGGGAGGCATCCGGGTTGCCCAGAACATTGTTGAGCAGGGAGTGCAACGGGGCGTCAATGAGTCGCATACCGGCGTTGATGTACTCGTCAAATCCGGGGGGGGTGCCGAGGTGTTCCCCGAACATCATCAGGTCATTCCGGGGCAATTCAACATTGAACACCGTATCGCGATGGTTATCCCAGTCCTCAAACCCGCGGGTAAGGTTGAACTGATCCTGAGCCTGCCCGGTATAGCCGGCATTGCTGGTGTCCTTTCCTTCCCCCTGTTCCCCGAAGAAATAACTCGGCACATGCTTCACCGCATCGAGACGCAAGCCGTCGACCTTGGTCCGGTCCACCAACCAGCGAACGGTGCGCATCAGATAGCCTCCCACATCCTCGCTGTAAAAGCTCTGGTTCGAGGCGATCAGCCCCACCGTGATATTGGTGTTGTAGAAACCGACCCGACCCAGGGTCGGGTGGGTGTCATACAGCTCGGGGTTGTTGGGATGGCGGACCAGGCTGATCTTGGGATGGGTACTTCCCTCGGTGTAGCCAAAATTGGCATTCGGCGTTTCCTGGGCGATATCGATGAGGTCGGAAAAATTTCGGTTTTGCACCTGCCAGGCATCATTCCAGTCCGCAACATTGTCCCATTTGCGGTAAAAGCCCTCCTCGGTAATTCGAAGGTGAAAATCCTCCGGAACCATTCCCGGGTAAATATCGATCGGGGTGGATTCACTGAAGCCGGGAATATCGAACGCCCGGTGGTTCATGATGTTGTCGAAGTAAACCCGAATACCGAACCGGTGCGCGGTTTCGATCAATCGGATGAGCTCCTCCTCGGTGCCATACCGGGTCTTCACCGTGTTCCGCTGATCGCGGCTCCCCAGATCGAATGGATCCCACAGGTCGTAGCCAACGGAGAGACCCCCGCTGCCCTTGGTGGGTGGCGGCAGCCACAAGGCCCCATACCCGGTTTCCGCCAGCTCCGGCATTTTATCGGCAAGGTCGCGCCAAGACAGATTGAAATACTGTAGCACAATCTCAGAACGGGACGTACCCGCCAGACTCCCCAGCAGAAACAACCCCAGCAAACTGACCCTTAAACGCCTCATCCAAACCCCCGGTAAATCGATTTAAGCCTTTTGTATATCGCTCTACAAGAAAATATACACCCATCCCATGGGCTCGTCTATGACGAAGCCGAAAAAAGCAATGGGCGGAATGGCGCTTATTATAGAGGGGGACGAACCGACGGTTATTCGCCCGGAGCCTTTGCGGCGGATGTGGGCCGGGCGATTGCCCGGACGGCATCCCTCGGCAGGTTTTTGGTCACCCGCGGCTCCTGCACCCCATCGCCAAATTCGACATCGATCAGGCTGGCCGGCATGGCTTCATCGTCCCACCCTTGACCACCGCCCAGCGGTTGTTCCGCCGACGGATCCCGGACATAGTCGTAGGAAAGTGTACCGCAACCAGTCAACAACCCCATCCCCAGGCCCACGCCCAGCAACCCGCACCCGCGAAAGATGAATGCCTTCATGATCATCACTCCTTCTAACTTTATCCTACACCCGCCCGACTTGTGTGAACAGCCCTGTTCCTCCCTTCCTTTGAACATGGCCAACCCATGCTTGTCGTAGTATCGTGATCGGAGGATGAGAACAATGCGTAAAGAGTGGATCGGAATCGGACTGATGGCGGTGGGCCTGTCGGCGGGAGCGGCCGTGCCCGGGGGAGCCCGGATGTTTGGCAACCAGATCGCGGATGCGGTGGAAAAGGTCATGCCTTCCATCGTGGTCATTCGCACGGAGTCGCGACAGGATCGCTTTGTGCAGGACTGGTTTTTTGGCATGACCTACCGGGTTCCGGAACGGCTGGTCGGACAGGGCTCCGGTGTCATCATTCGCAAGGATGGCTATATCCTCACCAACAACCATGTCATCGATGGGGCCTCCGAGGTTTCCGTGGTTTTGAATGACGGGACCAAATATGCCGCCGACCTGGTCGGGGTGGAGCCTCACACCGACCTCGCGGTGCTGAAAGTCCGCACCGAGGGGGAGACGGAGTTTCCGGTGATTGCGGAGGGCGACTCCGACCAACTGCGGGTTGGGGAATTTGTCATCGCCATCGGTTCGCCCTTCAGCCTGGCCAGCAGCGTGACCCTCGGAATTGTCAGTCAGAAGGGCCGCTCGATCGGACTGTTGCCGTATGAAGATTTCATCCAGACCGATGCCGCCGTCAACCAGGGCAACAGCGGCGGACCTCTGGTGGATGTCGATGGACGCATGGTCGGGGTCAACACCGTGATCCAGACGGCAGGTATGTCGCAGGGCAATATCGGCATCAGTTTTGCCATACCGGCCAATCTCGCCATGCGGGTCGCTGAGTCCATTATCGATCATGGCCGGTGGGAGCGACCCTGGATCGGCATCCTGATGAATGATGAACACCCGGACGGTATCGAAATCATGGAAGTGATTCAAAACAGTCCGGCCCAGATCGCCGGATTGTCTCTGGGCGATGTGATCACACAGGTCGATGGCGAACGGGTGGTGACCGCCCGGGATGTCCAACGGGCGGTGCTGAACCGGGCCACCGGTGAAGCGGCGGACCTCACCTTGCTCCGGGATGGCCAAACCATTCACATGACCATCATGACCGAACCCATGCCCACGACCCAGATCTACCCCCCGAGGCTTCCTCCCCGACCATGAGCGCGGAACGTCTTGATCAGGCGGTGGTCCGGCTCGGATACGCCGAAAGCCGGGAAAAAGCCCAACGCCTGATCCGGGCCGGGGCCATTCGGGTCAATGATCAAGTCCGGGACAAGCCGGGGCAAACCATCACCGCAGAGGATCGGATCGAGGCCGCCGCCGCCGAACGGTTTGTCAGCCGGGGCGGGGAAAAACTGGAAGAGGCATTCCGCCAGTTTCACCTCGATGTCGAAGGCCTGACCTGTGCGGATATCGGATCGTCCACCGGCGGGTTTACCGACTGCCTACTCCAACATGGAGCGGCCCGGGTTTTTGCGGTCGATGTGGGCAAGGGCCAGCTTCACTGGAAAATCCGCGAGGACGTACGGGTGACGGTCATGGAAGGCATCAATGCCCGGCATCTTCCCAGCCATGCCTTTGACCCCAGGCCGACATTCGCGGTGGTCGATGTATCCTTTATTTCCCTGCAACTGATCCTGCCTCCAGTGCGGGCAGCCATGGCAGATGCCGGCACCCTGATCACCCTGATCAAGCCCCAGTTCGAAGCAGGCCGTGATCAGGTCGGCAAAGGCGGGGTGGTCCGCGATCCAGGCGTGCACGAAGCGGTCATTGAACGAATCCGCCAATTCGGTATCATGCAGGCAAACCTGAACTGGCGCGGGGTCTGTCCTTCGCCCATCAAGGGCCCGGCCGGTAACACTGAATTTCTCGCATGGTGGACATGGACATGAAGATCAAGACCCTCGGCATTGTACTGAATCAGGAAAAACGAAGTGCGGCGACGGTGTTGGGCCGCCTGGAGGTCCTGCTTCGTTCACTGAAAATCGAGGCCATTGTGCCTGCGTCGGGAGCCGATGCGCTTCCGTTTGCCAAGCCGGTACCCTCCCAGGACCTCCGCTCCCAGGTCGATGCGGTGCTCGCCTTGGGAGGCGACGGAACCATCCTCCACACGGCCCACCTGCTCAACGGCGCGGCGGTGCCGATTCTCGGGGTCAATCTGGGCAGCCTCGGCTTTCTCACCTCGTTTACTGCCGACCAGTTGGAGGAGGCGCTGCACGGCCTGGTCGCGGACCAGCTCCCCCGGGTCAATCGCCGGGTGCTGGCCTGTGAAAAATGGCGCGACGACACATTGCAGTCGTCCCATCGTGCCCTCAATGATGTGGTTGCGGGATGGGGACAGAGCACCCGCATTGTCAATATCCGGGTGCGTATCAATGGCGAAGAAGTGACCACTTACCGGTGCGATGGGCTGATTCTGTCCACCCCTACCGGTTCGACCGCCCACTCCCTGTCTGCGGGCGGACCGATTGTTCATCCCGACACCCCCGCCCTGCTTCTGAATGTCATCTGCCCCCATACCTTGAGTGCGCGACCCATGATGATTCCTGATCAGTGCGAACTGGCCATCGAAATTTGCGAGACCTCCAAGAAGTTGTTGCTCTCGGTGGATGGACGGGAAGAGGGATCGCTCGAAGAGGGTGACCGGCTCGCGGTGAGGCTCAGCCCGCAGGGAGTCACCCTCCTCCAGCACCCGGACCACAGTTACTTCGGAGTCCTCCGCCACAAACTTCACTGGAGCGGCTCCACCCATACCCTCAGAACCTGACGGTTCGCCCATCAATCGAATCCGGCCAGAGCCATCCCGCTTCACCCAGACAGGCGTTACTGAAAAACCGTCGGTTCCAACCGGTCGCCCCGCTCCGCATCGCCCTCAATAATGCGGCCGTGCGAGGATGTTTCGAGTACATCGGTCACCAGCACCCACCCCTTGACCAAACCCCGTTGCCGCTCAATGACTTCGCCGGTCAGGGGGTCGGTGACCACCCGCCCCGACGCCATCGCCCGGTACTGAGAGCCCACCCGCATACCGACATTCTTACCACCATTCAAAATCACCCGCGGTCCAATCACGTCCGCGACCACCGGACGCCAGTACTCCGCAGGGATGGTGGAAAGGATCTCACGAATCACCGAACGCATGGCCTTCTCGGTCGCCTTCCCCAGGGGAGTGCGAAAAAATACTTCGCCGCCAAAATTCATCTTCTTGTACTCCGCCGACCCGCCAAACAGACCCGATCCGGCGGTGCCCGAACTCTTGACCGAACCGATGACCTCCCCGCTCTCCACATCGATCAGCATCGCATGCAGGGTCACCTTGGCCGATTGCCCCCGCCCAAATATCCGCGCCGAGGGGACCCCGAACCATCCGGAGGCATCGCGGGTCACGGTGAAATCCGTGACCGAACCGCGGATCAGGTAGCGTGCAGTCTTGAGTCGCCCCCGGGTAACCTTGCCCTCCTTGCGAAATAGTTCGTTGCCCTGCAGGTTGATCTCGGACATCACATCGCCGAGGTGTTTGCGCTCCAGAACTTCGACCTTTTCGGTGTCCAGCAGCTCGGTGATCAACACATCCGCCATTCCCGAACCCAAATTCCAGGAGCCGGAAAATCCGGACTTGTTTTCAAAGTCTGTCACCGCAATGACCGGGCGAATGACATGGGCCGGTCGGGCCGGTGGCGCGGAGGATACCACCGGTTCATAGTAGCGGGTCGCGCAACCGCAACTCATGGTCAGGACGAGCAAAAAAGACAGGGCCGGGCTGAACCCAACATGCACCGGTTGATTCGCCCAATCCTTCATGATGGCAGGCATAGCATCTTTCAGGCCGGGATTCATTATCAAAGTTCCCGGCACACCCGGAGCTTGGCGTCCGGAAAGAATCCGGGCTAGACTCGCGCCCATGTTAAGCTGCAACCGTCCCAGCCTCGACCCAAACGAACTTCTCCAGGCATTGAGCGACAATGCTCCCGGACCGGGAAGCGGTAACACGATGGAGCAGGCGATCGCCAACCGGATTCCGGCCCAGCGGGTACAGCTCACCCACCGGGGCATTGCGGCACTGGAAATTGCCCTTGCCCAGCTTTCCCTGCAGCCCGGCGATGAAGTGGTTGTGAGCTCCATGACCTATCCCGGGGTGGCGGATGCCATTCTGCGGTGTGGCGGTATCCCGGTTCTGGTGGACACCCAGCCCCACCATTTCCTATCCGGGGCAAGTGAATTGCGAACCGGGCTGACTTCCCAAACCAGGGCGATCATCGCCACCCACCTGTTTGGTGTTCCCTGTGATATGCCGGCCATCGCAGAACTGGCACAGGCCCGCCGCTGCTACCTCATCGAGGATTGTGCCCAGGCACTGGGTACCACCATCGGGGGAAGACCATCGGGTGCCTACGGTGACTGCTCTCTCTTGAGTTTCGGCTTTGAAAAGCACCTTTCAATCGGTCGGGGAGGCGCGCTGTTGACCCGATCCACCGATCTGCACCGCACACTTCCACCGGAGATGCTACCGCCTCCCCCGCCCACCGAAGAGAGGGCGATTCTTCTCGGGTTATGGCTCGCATGGTACGGATCTTCCCGCTCGCGCCATCGTCATTCCATTCCCGACCCCCTGGTCTCCGGCCAGTGGCTTCGGCATCACGCGAACCATTGGCGGAATCCGGTGCAAAACCCCGAGATACTCTGCCAACGCCTTTGGAAGGACATCGAATTCGCGTTGGCCCGGGAGCGCTTTCGACAGTGGTGGAAAACCCGGATCATGCGCCCGGTTCGGCAACGGTTGGGCCTGCCCGAGCCCTTCACCTCCACCACCCTCTGCCCCTTTCAGGGCATGGGCCCCATGCGCAGCCAATTTGCACTCGCGCAATGGCAGCGCCTCGCGGATCAGAATGAGCGGAGGCAGGAACAGGTTCGGGCGCTCCGGGATGCCTTGAGCGGTAGGCCCGAACTTCACCTGCCGACTCCCCCCCGCAATGGAACCGGGTATGAGCTGATGCAAATCGGATTCCTTCGCGAACCCGGACGACGAAACACCTTGATCCAGCAAGCGGCTCAACACGGATATGAAATCGGGCGCCTGCCCTGGCGACTCCCGCTGCACCTCTACCCCCGGCTAAAGGATACGGTTCGCAAGGCCACCCCGAGCTTACCCCATTGTGAACAAGCCGCCGCAGCCATGATCTGCCTCCCCACCCATGAGGAGGTAACCCCGCACGATCACCAGCAATTCAGAGAGCTGATCCAGCGCTGGGCCTGACAGGAGCGCACCGAAAGACTCAGCCGTGTGGAAGACACGACAGATGCACCCCTCACGGCCGTAGTGACGAGTCCTTACCGGCGACAGCCCAGGTTACAATTCCAGATCCTGGTCGGTGACCGCACCTTCGGAGGCTGACGCGACGTGGGAGGCGTATTTGGCGAGCACGCCCCGGGTGTAGCGGGGTTTGGGTTTCTTCCACGCCTTGAGCCGCTTGGCCAGTTCCGATTTGCTGATCTTCAATTGCAGTTGCCGTTTTTCCGCATCGATGGCGATGGGATCACCATCCTTGACCACCGCGATGGGGCCTCCGACATAGGCTTCGGGGGTGATATGCCCTACCACAAATCCATGACTGCCTCCGGAAAAGCGCCCGTCCGTGATCAGGGCAACATCTTTGCCGAGGCCCTTGCCCATCACTGCGGAGGTGGGCGAGAGCATTTCCCGCATGCCGGGTCCGCCCTTGGGACCCTCGGAGCGGATCACGATCACATGCCCCTTCTGGATGGTCCCGTCGAGAATCGCTTGCAGAGCGGTTTCCTCGGATTCGTAGACCTTGGCAGTACCATTGAAGACCAGCCCTTCCTTGCCGGAAATCTTTGCCACCGCTCCGCCGGGAGCGAGGTTGCCTTTCAGAATGACCAGGTGCCCTGTCTTTTTGATCGGGTCGCTGAACGGCCGGATGACCTTCTGGCTCTTCGGATAGGGCTTGGCCCCTTTCAGATTCTGTTTCAAGGTCTTTCCGGTCACGGTCAGGCAGTCGCCGTGCATCAGACCCTCCTCGACCAGCATCTTCATGAGGGGCACTGTCCCGCCGATGCGGACCAACTCCGCCATCACATAGTTGCCGCTGGGTTTGAGGTCGGCAAGCACCGGGACCTTGTTGCCAATCCGGGTAAAGTCATCGAGGGTCAGTTTTACCTTCGCGGTATTGGCAATCGCGAGCAGATGTAGCACCGCATTGGTGGAACCGCCGAGGGCCATGACTAGGGCGATCGCATTCTCAAATGCCTCGCGGGTCATGATATCACTGGGCCGAATGCCCCGCTTGATCAGATTCAGCACGGCCCGGCCCGCGTCCTTGCAGTCCCGTTCCTTGGCCTTGGACACCGCAGCCTGAGCGGAGCTGTTGGGCAGGCTCATGCCCATCGCTTCAATCGCCGAGGCCATGGTATTGGCGGTATACATACCCCCGCAGGAGCCGGGGCCGGGAATCGCGCAGGCTTCAATCTGCTTCAACTCCCGCCCGTTGATATCGCCGCGGGCATGGGCGCCAACCGCTTCAAACACCGACACAATATCCACCTTCTTACCCTGGTGGATGCCGGGAAGAATGGTGCCCCCGTACACAAATACCGAGGGCCGATTCAGCCGGGCCATCGCCATCAGGCAACCGGGCATGTTTTTGTCACAGCCACCGATGGCAACCAGCCCATCGAAGGCTTCACAACCGGCCACGGTTTCAATGGAATCGGCAATCACTTCCCGGGAGGTCAGGGAGTACTTCATGCCTTCCGTGCCCATGGAAATCCCGTCGGAGATGGTGATGGTGTTGAAAATCACTCCTTTACCGCCGGCAGCATCCACCCCCGCTGCGGCATGGCGGGCCAGGACATCAATGTGCATGTTGCAGGGGGTCACCATGCTCCAGGTCGAGGCGATCCCAATCTGGTTCTTACGAAAGTCCTGATCCGAGAAGCCGACGGCGTGCAACATCGCCCGACTGGCGGCCCGCTCGACCCCCTCGGTAACCTGACTGGAATACCGACGGTGCAAGGACGGCTTGGATGCGGTTTTTTTTCCCGATGAATTTGACTTTTTCACGAAACGACTCCTGTGGTATGTAAGTGGACAGATTCTCGCAATTCGCGGGAATCGTCAAGTGATCCCATGCCCGGCATGGGAATTGGGGGCGAAGTTATGCATTCGAATTGCCAGGGTCTGATGAAAGTCACCGTGCGATGGATCATCGCGGCAGGGGCGGTGGTGCTGCTCAATGGTTGCGGGCAAAAGGAAGAAACAACCGACGTCGTCGCGGTTGAAACGAACGCCGCCCCGGTACTGGCGGTCATGGATCAGACTGCGGCGATGACCGCACCCACCATATCCGACAATCCCGAAGAGCAGCAGGCGTTTGCCAAGCGGTTCGAAACCGTGTATGGCGTGTACAACCCGCCCACCGAAAATCAGAACCTGTTTGTCAACACCAAGGATGGCGACCCGATTTTCGGGCGGTTGGTAGGCCTCACCCCCTCGGAAGTCACCCTGATTGATGAAAGTAATGAGATGGTTACCGTCGCGCGCGAGAATCTGGCCCCCAACAGTGCGGAGGTACTGTACGGTGATGTCTTTGCCGCCGCTCTGGCGGAACAGTTCGAGGAGATTGGCGACAGCGATCTACAGGCTCTGCTGGCCAAAGATCCGGAAGCCAAGACCTACCCCCGGATCCTCATCACCGATATCCCGCCGCTCCGCTACGGACCCGGCAATCATTTTATGGTGATTGACGAAACAGAGGGTTTCCTGCGCGGGTCAGTCGTCCATGTGCTCAGCACGGTGGGTGACTGGATTCTGGTGGCTCGCTCGGCCACCGCCGAACGGGGTGAGGGTTGGCTCCAGTCCGCCCTGACCTTCTCGGTGGATCCCAGCAATGTGGCATCCCTCGGGAAGGAAGTAGAGAGCCTGAAGGAAACCGGGCATTTAATTTCAGTGAACATTGATCGCAACGAAGCGGTGGTGGACCGATACCTGTGGACACTGGACACCCCTGCGGTGCAGGAAGGCCGGAGCCGGTTACTGGCTTACTATGTCGGCAACAGCAAGGACAGCCGCCGCTGGGTGGATATCGTCGAACAACAGACCGGGCGGCGAATTGCCCAGTACAGCGAGGCCAAGGGGCTTCGGGTGTACTGAGTTAGAGGACGCTTCCCATTTTCCGGAACAGCCGGGCCCGGGTTTCAATTTCCGGCAGGGACAGCTTCTTCAGCCGGTCCAGGCTGAATGCTTCCACCCCAAACGAGGCAATGATCGACCCGTAGGTCATGGCTTTCCGGATCGCGCTTTCACTTACCAAACCGCTGCGGGCGAGGGCTCCGAGGAAACCGCCGGCAAAGGTATCACCCGCTCCCGTTGGATCATGCACCACCTCAAGCGGGAAAGCCGGGGTCAGGTAGATTCCCTTCCGGGTGAAGAGGATGCTGCCGTGCTCGCCCTTCTTGATGCAGATATATTTCGGACCCAGCATCAACAGGGCCTTGGCCGCCTTGACCAGGCTGTGTTCTCCGGTCAGATGCCGGGCTTCATGCTCATTCAGGGTCAGCATGGTGACCTTGCCGATCACCTTGAGCAGGGATTCCTTCGCGACATTGATCCATAGATCCATCGTGTCGAGCAGGATGAACCGGGGGCGCTTGACCTGGGACAGAACATGTAATTGCAGGTCCGGAGAGATGTTGGCGAGAAACAGGTATTGGGCGGTCCGGTAGGCGGGCGGCAGTTCGGGGCAAAAGTCTGCAAACACGTTCAGTTCAGTAATCCGGGTACTCCGGTGATCCATGTTTTGTTCGTATACCCCGGACCAGAAGAAGGTCTTGCCTTTCTGGATCTGGAGCCCATCGGTATCGATGCCAAACTGCCGGTAGAGGTTCAGGTACCGCTTGGGGAAGTCGGTGCCCACCACGCCCACCATGCCGACCTGGGTAAAAAAAGAGGCGGCGGCACAGGCATAACTGGCCGATCCCCCGAGGACCCGTTCCTTCAAGGTGACCGGCGTTTCGATGGTGTCCAAGCCGACCGAGCCGACAATGGCTAGTTCCACCGGGGGGTGATTGGAAACAGGAGCGGTTTTTCGGGTTGTCTTGGCCATCGTGCGGTTCTCCGGTCAGGTCGTGGTGTCGAGTTGTTCTTCGATTCGCTCACAGAGCGCATGAAAAATCAGGTGGTGCCCTTCCTGAATGCGGGGGGTGCTGGTGGTACAGGAAACCGAAAGCACCCGGTCACAGATCGGGGCCAGCTTTCCTCCGGTGCCCCCGGTCAGGGCAACGGTAAGGATACCCATTGCCCGCGCGGTCTCCACCGCCGTGAGCAGGTTTGCCGAGTTTCCACTGGTGGACAGGCACAGCAAGACATCCCCCTCGCGGCCGATTCCCGCCACCTGCTTTTCAAAAATCAGCGAGTAGTCATAGTCATTACCAATCGCGGTAATCACCGAGGTGTCGGTGGTCAGGGCGACCGCCGCATAGGGTTTTCGCTCCCGCAGGAAGCGGTTGATGAATTCTCCGGCAATATGCTGGGCATCGGCGGCGCTCCCCCCGTTTCCACAAATCAGCACCTTGCCGCCCGCGCGAACCCTGGCCACGATCTCATCGGCCACTGCATCGATGTCCCCGGTCATTCCATTGAAGATCGAATCGGCCACCGCCAGGTAGTCCGCTGCTATCTGGTTCCAGTTCACGAAGGGGTTTCTCCGGTCTCCGGTCCTGTCTTTTGGGCAGGCTCTGCTTTAATTTCCACATTCTCAGAGGATCGAGCACGCTTTTCGTCGGCGGGAACAATTTCCTGGACCCGGACCCGGACATCCCGGATTTTCGAGACCCCGATCTTATCGCGAATCACCGATTTCGCCTCTTCCTGAAGCCCGGTACACAACTCGGGGATCAAGGCACCGGCCCGGACTTTGACATCCAACAGGACATCCAACTCGCCCGAGGGTGCCGACACGATGGGCTTGAGCTGAAGAATCGCTTCGTGGTGGTCCTTGAGATGGGACAGAAAATCCCGCAGGGCCTTGAGGCTGATATTGACCGACCCGGAGGCGGTTTCATACGCGAGGTAGTCGGTGTCATCCCGATGGGTTGAGGACCAGGCAGCGGCCAGGTAACCGAGCCCGCACAACACCACCAAGCCCGCCCCCAGCAGGACCCGAGGCCGTTGCCCGCCAAGGCCGGTCAGAAAATCCTGCCATCCGGATTCTCCTCCCTGAAATCCGCAGTACAGGAGAAATCCGGCTCCGCCCACCGCCACCGCCATGAGGACCAGGGCAAACACCTTGCGAAGAAGCGTCATGAAGGATCAACCCGCGGTCTTGGGCATTGCATCGACGGAGCCATTGGGCTGCTTGATTCCCTGCACAATCACCTGGATGGATCGGACATGCTTGCCCGTCATCTGTTCCACCGCTTCCTTGACATCGGTCTGCAGTTGCCAGGCGACGTGGGGAATCCGCACTCCATATTCAAGAATCACATGCAGTTCGAGGAGGACCTCATTGTCTTCAAACTCCACCCGGATCCCCCGGTCAGCGGTCTTCTTCCCGATCATGCCCGCGAGTCCATCGACAAGACTGCCGGTCATCTCCACCACTCCCGGCACCTTGACCGCAGCCTGGTGGGCAATGGTGGCAATGACATTATTATGAATATGAACCGAACCAAGTTCGGTATCATTTTCCAGATGGTCACCGTTGCTGAGTTCGGTGTGGTCGGGGGAGGCCCCGATATCCAGTGAGCTTTGATTGTTTTCGGTATTCATGGTCACGCCCTTATCCTTCAGTGGTTGGTTCACTCGACAGAAAACCTTCCTTGATAAACCCTTCGAGGAAGGTGGTCGTATAATCCCCCCGCTGGAAGCGCGCATCCGCCATCAGGGCCAGACCCAGCGGCACCGTGGTGGTGGTGCCCTCGATCATGAATTCGCTGAGGGCCCGGCTCATCCGGGCAATCGCTTCCTGACGGGTGTTGGCCCGGACAATGATTTTTCCGATCATGCTGTCGTAGTGCGAGGGAATGTTGTATCCGGAGTAGACGTGGGAATCCACGCGGACTCCGAGACCGCCGGGCAGGGAGACGAATTTGATCACCCCGGGCGACGGAACAAAATCTCGATAAGGATTCTCGGCGTTGACCCGGAACTCGATGGCATGGCCGAGAATGGAGAGATCCTTCTGGGCAAAGCTCAACTTTTCGCCCGCCGCGACCCGGATCTGCTCCTTGATCAGGTCCACGCCGGTAATTTCCTCGGTGATCGGATGCTCCACCTGGATGCGGGTATTCATCTCCATGAAGTAGAAGTGGCCGGACTGTTGGTCGTATAAGAACTCGATGGTACCGGCGTTGCGGTAGTCGACGGCTTCCACCGCCTTGAGGGCGGCCCGCCCCAGCTTTTTCCGGGTTTCCGCGTCGATCACCGGCGAGGGCGCCTCCTCCACCAGTTTCTGGTGGCGGCGCTGAATGCTGCAATCGCGCTCGAACAGGTGACAGGCATTGCCATGGTGATCGGCAATGACCTGGACCTCGATATGCCGGGCCTGATCGATGAATTTTTCGATGTACACCTCGGCATTGGAGAAGGCGCGTTCCGCCTCGGAGCTTGCGGTCATGAACCCCTGCACCAGGCTGACATCATTCCGGGCCACCCGCATGCCCTTGCCGCCCCCGCCGGCCACCGCCTTGATCAAAACCGGGTAGCCGATTTGCCGGGCAATCTTCAGGGCTTCATCCTGGGATCGCACCACCCCTTCGCTGCCGGGCGCCACCGGAACGCTCGCCTTCTTCATGGTGTCGCGGGCGATCGATTTATTGCCCATGAGCCGGATATTCTCCGGGGTGGGTCCGATAAAGGTGATGTTGCAGTTTCCGCAAATTTCGGCGAAATGGGCACTCTCCGCAAGAAACCCATAGCCGGGGTGGATCGCGTCCACATCCGCGACCTCCGCCGCACTGATCAGGTTGGCGATCTTCAGGTAGCTGTCGCGGCCGGCGGGAGGTCCAATGCAAATGGCTTCATCCGCCATTTGGACATGCATGGATTTGGCATCCGCAGTGGAATAAACCGCCACGGATTTGATTCCAAGCTCGCGGCAGGCGCGGATGACGCGCAGGGCGATCTCGCCCCGATTGGCAATGAGAATTCGCTCGAACATAGGCGCCTGTTATGCGGGTTCCACCAAAAACAGCGGTTGGCCAAATTCCACCGAGGTGGCATTCTCAACGAGGATCTTGCGAATCACCCCCTTGGTTTCCGCCTTGATCTCATTCATGACCTTCATCGCTTCGATAATACACACGACCGATTCGTCTTCGATCGAATCGCCGACATTGACATAGGATTCCGCCTCGGGAGACGGGGACCGGTAGAAGGTGCCAACCATCGGCGAGGTTACTTCCACGAGGTGGGAGGTATCCTCGGCGGGTTTTCCGCCCGCCAGGTCAGCGGGGGTGGCCGGGGCGGCAGCGGCGGGCGCAACCATCTGGGCCGGAGCCATCATCATTTGCGGAGCCATCTGGGCGGTGGGTCGACGAATTAACAGCCGGGACCCTTCTTCCACCAGTTCAAACTCACACAAGTCGTTGTCACACATCAAATCAACGATTCGCTTGATATTTTTAATATCCATACCATCCGATCTCCCTGAAGGCCGGCGCCTGCCGTCTCCCTCGCTGTTTATTAGGATGTAGCACGCCGCGTGCTGTTCGACAATGATTCACTCATCTGGCCTCCCCCAGTCAGCCGGGAAGGCACACCTCAAACACCGATAGTTCCACCATGGCCCGCTCCAAGGAACGGCTCATCGTTTCCACTTCTCGCACATGCCGCACCGCCCGATCAAGTCCGACCGATTCCGCACGCACCCTGAGGGTATCCGCTTCCGCGGGAAAATGAAGGACTTTTTTATCCGCCCCGGCGGCGCAGGCCGCAACATCCCGGTACCAGGCTTGAACCGCTTTGAGCATGAGGGTTCGGGACCGCAAAACGCGGGCCTGAATGCGGGCTTCCCGCACCTTTTTATCCACATCTTCCTCCTCATCGGCTCCCTTTTCCGCCTCGGTTTCCTGTTCGCGAACCCGGTCGAGCAGGGCCTTGAACGCTCCGGATCGCTGGATTCTCGCGGCCGGGGTCGCGGCAGGACTGCGCAACAGGGCGATCAGGTCCTCCCACCATTCCGGACGGTCGGAGCCCTCCGCGGTCTCAGAGACCGTGACCCGCTGACACCGGGACACAATGGTCGGCAGGAGGGCTTGGGGCGATTCGGTGACCAGGATGACCATGCTGTGCGGCGGCGGTTCCTCGAGGGTTTTGAGGAAGATATTGGACGCCGCTTCCATCATCCGGTCTGCTTCGAGGACCACCGCGACCTTCCACCCGCCTTCATAGGAGGTGTGGCCGAGGCTCTGGATCAGTTCCCGCACCTGGCTGGCTTGAATGATCCGGCTCTTGCTTTCCGGTTCGATCCAGAAAACATCCGGATGGGTCTTTTCATCCACCAGCCGGCAACCGCGGCACAAGCCGCAGGGCTTGCCCGTCTCGGACTGGCAAAACAACCATTGGATCATCGATTTGGCAAACAGCCCCCCCTCCCCCCGGGGCGTACCGGCAACCAGGTATCCATGGGCAATTCGCCCCTCGGACCAGCTTTCGGTCAAGGTGCCGAAGGCTTCATGCAGTGCGTTGAGTGAGGACATCCTGTACCTTGCTCCAAATCAGTTCGGTCACCTCTTCCGGGGGACGGGATCCGTCAAGGACATCAAATCGCCCGGGCCAGCGAGCGGCCAGAGCCAGGTAGCCTTGCCGAACCTTTTCATGAAACGCCCTGGCTTCCCGCTCAATCCGGTCCGACGCGACAAACAGCTCCCGCTGGCGCGCCGCCAGTCGTTCGAACCCGAGGGAGATGTCCACATCCAGTAAAAAGGTCCGGTCGGGCACGGTATCGGCAATCGCGAGGTCATTGATGGCGATCATCTGCTCCACATCAAACCCGCGGCCATAGCCCTGATAGGCCGTGGTGGAGTCGGCGAACCGGTCACAAATGACGTGCGCCCCCCGAGCCAATGCGGGCCGGATCACGCTGCGCACAAGTTGGGAGCGGCTGGCCGCAAATAGAAAGACCTCGGTTTCCGGATAGATGGTTTCGCCCGCAGTGTCATGCTGGAGGATGCCGCGGATCAATTCGCCGGTCGCAGTTCCCCCCGGTTCCCGGGCATACACCACATCCTGACCCGCTGCCTTGAGCCGCTCAATCAGAATCCGGGCCTGGGTTGTTTTGCCGCTGCCCTCCGGCCCTTCAAATGTTATGAAAAGACCTCGACTCACCTTGCTGTATCCCAATCCATCATCCTGTGTTCCTTCTCCCACGAAACCAATGGGCCAGCGTAGTTGTAACCCAAGAACTTCTCCTTGCAAATGCCATTCTCACCGCAGTCTTTTCCGTTTACAGATTTCCGGCGTCCGCTTATGAAGAGTGCATGCGATCCCAACTGATTCGCCCCCTCGGGCTCAACCTGATCCTGGTGGCGGCAACGATTTCCCCGCTGACCTGCGTGTGTACCGTGCTGGCGGAAAAGCCACCCGGCAAAACCCCGATCCGCGACCTGACGTTTGTGATGTTTGATGTCGAGACCACCGGATTCAGCCGGAAAGAGGACCGGGTCATCGAGGTCGGTGCGGTCAAGGTCAAGGCGGGAACCATTCTGGATGAGCGGACCTGGCTGATTCAACCGGAACAGCGCATTCCCTTTTATGCCACCGCAGTGCATGGCATCACCGATGCCATGGTCCGGGATCAACCCACCTTTGCTGAATGCGCCGACGAGATCATCGCCTTTTTCGGGGACTCGGTCCTCTTCGCACACAATGCGCCATTCGATGTGGGATTCCTGTCCGAAGAATTCAAGCGGGCCGGTCGCAAGCCCCCTGCGGGACCTGTTCTCGATTCGCTCCGACTGTTCCGAAAGTGGTTCCCCGACAGTCCGGCCCACAGTCTGGGCGCACTGATGGCGTACTTATCCCTTGAAGACCAGGGATTTCACCGGGCTACCGCGGATGCCCGGTACATCCAGATGATCCTCGAGGCGGGTCTACCCCGTCACCGCTCGGTCAAAACACTGCGTCAACTCACCCGGGATGCCGGAGGGGAACTTCGATTCACCCGTTGACCGGGCCGGCGGCATCCGCCCCCGCGATCACCGCAAGCGCCTCCACCGACACCTCGGCGAGATCGTCAACCACCCAGGTCGCCTCGTCCAGCTCCTCACGGCGGCGGGTCGTGGTAACGGCAACCACCGGCAACCCGCCGCGCAAGGCCGCCTCCACTCCGGGCAATGCATCTTCAATCACTACTGCGTGCTCCGTGCCCAGGGCCTGATGCGCCTTCAGAAAAATGTCCGGAGCCGGCTTGCCATGGGTGACATCCTCTCCGGAGAGAATTGCCCGAAAATAGCCAGCCCCCTGGTTTGACTCCAGAATGACCGTGATATTGGCCCGCTCTGTCGAGGAGCCAATCACACAGGGCACACCGGCCGCGGCCAACCGATCCAGCAGAATCCGGGCGCCGGGCAGGAATGACAAACCCCCGTCCCGGGCAAGTTGGCGGTACAGGGTTTCCTTTCGATGGGCCAACCGCGCCACCTCGTCCTCCGCCTGCGCCCACTGCAGGATTGTGGGAATGATGACTTCGTTTTTCAGTCCAAATCCTCGCTGAAAAGACCCGGCCGGGATGGCATAGCCAAGCTCGCGGGCAAGGATTTCCCAGCTTTGCTCGTGCCATGTGGAGGAGTCGACCAGCACCCCGTCCCAATCAAAAATTACGCCCCATGTCTGCTTCACAGTTGATCGCTCCCTTTCCCTACCGGATCCCGATTGCCGGTGATTCGACAATTCCCGGATTTCCGTTACTGTATCGTAGACGTAAAACAACACAATGGAGGAATCAATCATGACCCTGACCCGACGACATGCACTTCAGAAGATGGCGCTCGCATCGACAGCAGCGATCCTTTCGCCCGGTATGGTAACCCGATCCCTCGGCCAGGCGTCTCCTCCGCCATCCGGCCCCGCCGTGCCGTTCTCCCTTCCGCCCCTGCCCTATGCCTTCAATGCTCTGGAGCCCTACATCGATACCCAGACCATGGAAATTCATTATGGTCGGCATCACGCGGGCTATGTGCGAAAGCTCAACCAGGCGCTCGCCACCGAACCCGCCTTCGCCTCCCGTCCCCTCGAGTCCCTGCTGGAGTCACTGGACACTCTCCCGGAATCCATTCGCGAGGCTGTGCGCAACAACGGTGGAGGCCACTACAATCACACCCTGTTCTGGAATTCCCTGACCCCGGCCCCCCAGCCGATTGCCGGACAACTGGAGCAGGCGGTCACCCAAACCTTTGGCGACACCACAGGCCTTGCCTCCGCGTTGAAAGCAGGAGGTAGTTCTGTATTTGGCAGTGGCTGGGTCTGGCTGGTTGCCGCCCCCGGCGGTGCATTGGAAATCACCACCACCCCAAACCAGGATACCCCTCTGATGAACGGACAAACCCCGATCCTCGGCATCGATGTCTGGGAACACGCCTATTACCTCCACTACCAGAATCGCCGCAGCGATTACCTCGATGCGATCATGAACATCATCAACTGGCCGGTGGTCGGCGAACGGTACGACAGCGCGAGCGGGACCTGACCCGCGCTACGGAAGCTGGTCGATAATCCCTGAAAAGAATTCCTGGTCACGGGGGTGGGAGAGCATGCCCGCAACTTCATGCCGTGACACCCACCGGGCTTCCGGGTTCTGGGGGTCCACCGGCGCGAGCTCCATCTGAGTGGTCAGAAAAAGAAACATGTGCAGGGTCTTTTTTTCGGTCTGGTCCTCTCCCCCGTGCAACCCGATCCGGTAGCGGTCATAGACCCCCAGGGGACGGATATACTGGAGGTCGACCACCCCCGATTCCTCGTAGATTTCCCGCTGGGCGGCCGCGAGGGCATTTTCGCCTTCATCGATATGCCCCTTGGGCAGGGACCAGGAATTGCCCCGCTGGTTGACCACCAGGACCATCCCGTGGGGATTGATCACCACCCCACCCGCGCTTTCGGTGTGTTTCACGTCGCCTTCCGATCCTGATCGCGCACGACCGACTTTCCCGCATGCTCATCGAGCATGGCCCTGACCTGCGCCGCCAGGCGCTCCGCTTCATAGGGCTTTTGCAGATAGCCCACCGGCCGCACGCCCGCAACCATCCTGAGATCCTCCAGGTCCAGAGGATAGCCACTCGACATGATCACTGGAATGTGCGGATACAGATCCTTCATCCCGCCCAGCACTTCCCTTCCCGAAAGCACCGGCATGGTAAAATCGAGGAGGATCAACTGGATATGCTCCCCCTGATCGCGCAGGATCTGCATCCCGCGCTCACCACTTTCCGCCACCAGCACCTGATAGCCAAACCGGGTCAGCATCTGGCGAAGCATATCCCGGATATTGACCTCGTCATCGATCACCAACAGGGTTTCATGGCCGGGAACAATGTGATCCAGGTCGGGAGGGCGCACGACCTCCGCCTCATTTTCCGCGGCAATTTTCGGCAGATACACATCAAACCTTGCCCCCTCGCCCTCCCGGCTGAAGACCGAAATCCAGCCGCCATGCTGTTGTACAATTCCATAGGACATCGCCAGCCCGAGCCCGGTACCCTTGTCCGGGGCCTTGGTCGTGAAAAAGGGCTCAAAGATTTCCTTTTGGATCGCGAAGGGAATACCCACCCCTTCATCCTTGACCGAAATGCATACATACGGTCCGGGAAAGGAATCGCTCATGGTCATGATCGTCTTGCCATCGAGCCAAACCCCGCGGGAACTCAGAACCAGTTTTCCCCCTTCCGGCATCGCATCCGCAGCATTGATGCACAGGTTCATCAGAACCTGCTGGATATTGCCGGCATCGGCGGAGACATGCCACAATTCCGGATCCAGATCGGTTTCTATCTCGATGCGGGGATCGATGGAAAACCGGATCAGGTTGATGACATCCTCGATAATGTCATTCAGTTGGCAGGGCTTGAGGTTGAGGGTTTTGTGACGGGCAAAGGTCAACAGCTCTCGGATCCGCTCGGCGGCCGTGCGGGCCGCCTGGGTGGCGGCATGGATATAGGGGCTCGGGTCCGCTTCATTGCGCAACTCCAGCCTCGCCATGGAAAGGTTCCCCATGATGCCGGTCAACAGATTGTTGAAGTCGTGGGCAATGCCCCCGGAGAGCCGCCCCACCGCCTCCATTTTCTGGGCTTGCCGAAGTTGCTCCTCGACCGACTTCTCCTGGGTTACATCCCGGAACATCCACAAGCGCCCCTGCACGATTCCGTCCTCGGCGCGGATCGGCGAGGTGAACACCGCCAGCACGCCATCGGGCTCCACCGTGCCCAGCAGTTGATTGGACGACGATTCCGGCTGACGGAAATGGGCATTCCACAAATCCAGAAATCCCTTTGGCTCGCGGAACCGGCGCTTGATTTCCTGGATCACTTCGTGCTGAGGCTTTCCGATGACATCGCTGACCTCAATCCCGAACAGGGTCTGCATCCGCGCATTCGCCGCGAGGATTAAACCGGAGGGTAAATCCACCACGATCATCGCATCCTGGATGGCGTCATAGACCGCCTGGAGCATGGCCTGGAGTTTCACCTGGGCCTGGTTGGCCTGGTCCAGTTTCAAGGTCCGTTGCGCTACCAGGTCCTCCATTTTTTCGTGGTAATGCGCAAGTTCCTCCATGGTTCCATTGAACGCGTTGGCCAACTGGCGGAACTCGTCGAAGGAACTGGTCGGCATCCGGACATTGAGATTCCCAGCCGCGGCGAGATCCGCAGTATGGGCCGCCCCGAGAATCGGACGGGAAATCCGCCGGGACATGATCACTGCGGCCAGGGTTGTCAGCAGCAGCACCATCCCGGAGGCTATGCCAAACCCGATGAGGAGCCGGTTAAATGGAAGCAGGGCGGCCTTGATGGATCGAAAAGCCACCAGGGTCCATGCTTCGGGAAGACCGGACGACTCCGGCGAAATCAATCGGGCGGCAAACAACCACTGATCCTTGTGTTCCCGGTCCAGATAGCGGCCGCTCGCCCGGGCGCTCCAGCGGTCGACCGGAACCGCCGGATCCAGCGGCGTCAACATGCGAGCCGGATCGGGGTGACTCAACAGGAGCCCCTTGCCATTCATCAGCACAAAGTACCGGCTGCCTTCAAGGTTGGCTTTGTTGACCATGCCCCGGATCGGGGCCAGAGCCAGACTGCCCCGCAAAACAAACAGGACCCCGCCCCGGCGGTCCGGAACCGGATGGTACAAGTGAACAAGAGCATCCTCGTTTTGATTGATCAGATAAGGCTCGGACAGGGTCAGAAAACCCTTCACCGCCTCTGAAAATGGGGTGTCCACGGTTTGCGGAATGGGCGGACCTTCCGAGCTGTAAGCCAACAGGTTGCCCTGCGGATCATACAGGGTCAACTGATCGAATTGCGCATGAAGCCGGTGCAGGGAGGCGATCGCCTCCATCCGTTGTTCAAAGGTACCGGCCTGGCTGATCGAAGGGTCCCGGGCGATCTGCTGCAACTGGCCGGACACATCGGCCAGGCGGGCTTCCACCCCCTGCCCAACCTCACTGACCAGGTCCCGGACAAAGGTCACTTCCGAATCCAGAAAGGACTCCCGGACCAGATAGAAGGTCAATAGAAACAGCACGGCAATGGGAAGAAATCCCAGCCCGATCATCAAGACAAGCAGGGTCTTGCGAATCGATTTCAAATTATCGCCTCATCCCTCTCATGCCCACCGTACATCTGTGCCGCCCGACGGCCACTGGTGCAACCATACCCGTTCCCATCCAAACTATTGAGAAAATAATGCGCTTTCGATGGAAAAATCTCCGGCGGGCCTCAAACGCTTGCGCGATGAACCGGTTTCGCACCGGGATTCTATTGCAGGGGAGCCATCAAGCGGCTCACCTTTACCGCCAGGCGGAAGGGGAAGGAGGCATCGGTCAGCTCAGAGGCATACGCCGGTTCACTGCGAGCAAAGTCCGCTTCAAGCATGGCTTCCACGGTGCGGGCAAACTGTGGATCGACGAGAATCATACTGACTTCAAAATTGAGCCGGAAGGAGCGGTTGTCAAAGTTTGCGGTTCCCACCGAGGCGGCCAGGTCATCCACCAGCATCACCTTCTGGTGCATGAATCCGGGTTTGTATCGGAAAACCCGAACCCCCACCGCCTCCAGTTCCTCCAGGTACGAGTAGGCTGATAATCCCACCATCAGGTTGTCGGGATTCTTGGGAATCAGGATACGCACATCCACCCCGCGTAGCGCGGCCAACTGCAGCGCGGAAACAATCTGTTCGTCGGGAACAAAATAGGGGCTGGCGACCCAGATACGGCGCTGGGCGTGGTTGATGGCGGACAGAAAATACAGGGTCGCGGTCTCCAGGCGGTCAGCCGGCCCCGACGGTAAACACAGGGCCACCACCTCCCCGCCTTCCACCGCCCGCGGGGTCCAGTTCAACCCCGACAGCACTTCACCCGCCGCCCAGTACCAATCCTCAGCGAATGACAACTGTACCCCCTGCACCACCGGCCCTCGCACCTCGACATGGGTGTCCCGCCATGGGGACATCTTCGGGTCGAGGCCGAGGTATTCATCCCCGACATTCAGGCCGCCTACATAGGCCACCTCACCATCGACGACCACAATCTTGCGGTGATTCCGAAAATTGAGTTGGAAGCGATTGGATTCCCCCTGCCGGGTATTGAAGGGCAGAATGGTGACCCCGGCCTCGGTAAGGGCCCGGCAATAGGCCTTGCCGGGTTGGTTGCCAATTTCATCATACACCACCAGGCAGCGCACCCCTTCAGCCGCCTTGGCAATCAAGGCCTGTTGAAGACGGCGCCCGAGGTCGTCGTCGCGCAGAATATAGAACTGAACGAGAACATAGTCGCGGGCGGAGGCGATACCGGCAAGAATCGCGTCAAAGGTGGCCTCGCCATCAACCAGCAACCGGGCTTGATTCCCACGGGTAAACGGAAGGCGGGCCAATTGCTCATACAGCCGGGCCTGGGTCCGGTGTTCCTCGGACTCCAACCCATTCTGCTCCAGGTCATCCAGCAATTGTTTCAACAGCGGCTCGCTCTTCACAAACTCCGCCCGCCGGGCTGTGACATAGCCGGAGAACTTGCTTCGCCCCAACACCCAGTATGCGGGCAGGGCGACCACCGGAAAAGTATTGAGGGAGACCGCCCAGGCGATGGCGCCTTGCGAAGTCCGGACCTCCATGATGGCACGGATCGAGGTTAAAAATCCTGCCAGATGCGCGAGCGCCAGAAAGGCCGAAGCCAACTTTAAACGTGTTTTCAGGCGACCCCGCTTTTCCCGGCCTGATTCGGTGCGTTTCATCGGATCCGCCCTCCTGCATCGCGCATCGCCAGTCCGTCCGTCACCGCCGCCTTCAACGCCCGGGCCGCCGCTTCCGGATCTGCCGCCGAACAAATTGCCGAAACCACCGCAAGGCCATCCGCCCCCGCCCCGATCACCTCCGCAGCGTTGGCAAGATTCACCCCTCCGATGGCGACCAGTGGACGCGGGGTTTTCCCCCGCAGAAACGCCACACCCTCCAGGCCAAGTGCGGGAGCGGTGTCGGTTTTGGTCGGGGTGGAAAAGACAGGACTGGCCGCGAGGTAATCCGCCTCCCCGGCATCCGCTTCGTCCACCTGTGAACTCTTTTCGATCGATAAACCAATCAGCGCCCGGGGCCCCAGGAGCCGTCGCGCATCCGCGACCGTCATATCCGATTGCCCGAGGTGCACCCCATCCGCTTCCGCGGCCCAGGCCACATCCACCCGGTCATTGATGATCAAGGGCACTCCCTTGGGAGCAAGCAAGGTCTTGAGCTGCCGGGCTTCCTCGATAAAGGCGCGGGTCGGCAGATCCTTCTCCCGCAACTGGACTACCGACACCCCGCCCGCCACCGCCGCCGCGACAACCTCGGCAAGCGAACGCCCCCGGCACAGCGCCCGGTCCGTCACCAGATACAGCGACAGGTCAACCACCAACGATCTCCGCCTTCCATCCGCTGAGAATGTCCTGGGGTTTGATGTTGTACAGCTCATCCAGGATAGCCACCCGGAAAGAGCCTGGCCCCTCCACGCCCTGGGCCGCCAATTCCCCGGCCAGTCCAAGCAGAATCATCGCATGCACACTCGCGGCAAATGGGTTCGGGTTCACGGCAAGAAAGGCCCCGATCAGTGCGGTCGCGGTACAGCCCATACCAGTGATCCGGCTCATCATCGGATGCCCATTGGCGATCCGCACCACCGCAGTTCCATCCGTCACCACATCGATCGCCCCACTCAGGACCGCAGTCAGGGTGCGCTGGGCGGCAAGGGCTTTGCCCAGATGTTCCACCGCGGTGGTTTCTGCGGTGCTGTCCACCCCCTTGGTCTGGATGCGCTCGCCGGCAAGGGCAGCGACTTCCGAGGCATTACCCCGCACCACCTGACAGCAATTCATGTTGAGCAGGGCGCGGGAAACCTCGGTACGGTAGGCGGTGGCACCACAGCCCACCGGATCCATGACCACCGGCGTCCCGGTTTCCAGGGCCTTGGCCGCGGCCAGGGTCATGGCCTCCACCCAGTCCGGGCTGAGGGTGCCGATATTCAACACCAGCGAGCCGGCAATTGTGGTCATCTCCTCCACCTCCTGCACGGAATGGGCCATCACCGGGGAGGCCCCAATCGCCAGCAGGGCATTTGCGGTCACCTCCATCACCACGTAGTTGGTGATATTATGCACCAGCGGCGCGGTGGCACGGATTTGCTCCAAGTCGGCAATCAGCGCTTCGGGACTCATGGAATACGTCATGCTATCGGCTCCTTCCCGGGTCCATTGATACGACACTGGCGAACCACGCCCGCCAAAGAAACGACCCGGCGCCCCTTTGTACGGAATCCGGGCCTGACTGGCAATTGGGGAAAATCTGGGGTGAGTGACGGGATTCGAACCCGCGACTTTCAGGACCACAACCTGACGCTCTAACCAACTGAGCTACACCCACCAACAGGCAAGGACGGGATAGTACGAGGGGCAGGACGAAAATCAAGCAGAATTGAGGACATCAACATTGTTTCGAATCCCAAGCGCCCCCACTGCTATCCAGGCCCGGGACACAAAGCGGGAATGGGACCAGCCTCGTGCGGCAGAGCCGTCCGCATGGAGCGGAACACAGGCGGGAAACAGGGTTCAGACAACCCAGAGGGGATCAAAATAACTCTGGGGCCACTTGGACTGCAAATGATACCGCACAATGCTGCGCCGCTCTGGAAGGCGCCCATGCTGTATAGTACTCATTTCCATCGCCATCATGCTATACAACATAGCGGCGGGCTGCAATTCAAACATTCTCAAATGTCGTTGTTGCAATATCCTCCGAGCAAGTCAAAATCTGATACTATAGGTGTCGTATACTACTATGTTGGGGCAAAGAGGAGACCGGAAATGATCATACAAAAAGTGATCCGGGGTGTCGGGGGCATCTCAAAAGCGAAGGCCGATGAGGTGTTCCGAATCGGCATCCTGTGCAACTGGTGGAACAAGGTGAGCTCAATGCCAGAGATCGAGGTGCATCAACGGCTAACGGACCGAAATCTCTACTGGCACCAGAACCGGTACGCCGACGCCGATCCGCAGGACGGCGGAGAGGAGTTCTACAAGCACACCCCGTTCATCTCCACAACTGCGGGCTCCATCGAGCGAGACTCATCTGCAGGCATCAACGTCCTCCATCCGGCGTGGTTGATCGCCTTGGAATTCGCAACCGACGGGTGGACGCGCGATGCCTATCTGTTCTACTGCTACCTCTTTGTGATCGGCAAACGGTGCGTGCCGCATCGGCCGTTTTCAGAAGAACTCCGAGAACTGAACGTTTACACTGGGTTCAGTGCGTTCCAACCCGAGGGGGAGATCGCCGCGAAGATCAACATACCTCCTACCCAGATTGAGAAATATGCATTCTTCACAATAGCAGGTATTCGCCGGGACTTGGCAGCTGGTCGCATTCCCACACCCGCAAGTGAAGTGCAGAACACCGTCACGTACCGACCGCCCGACGAAGTATCCAACATGCGCGACGCGCTATCCTAAGCGGGTACGGGAGAATAGCCATGCTGAATTCAGGTTTTTTCCAAGAGATTGATGAGAAGAGAGTCCGTCAACTACGGGACACAAGCGAAGCCATAGGCAACGCGTACCACAAGGCAATGCGTCAAGAAGATGAGCGCGAAAGCGAACAGCTCGCGATCATCGCGGCGACCTATCTCCGCCGAGCAGCAGCCAACTCAATCTTGCTTGATGATTTCGACCGATGTGCTCGGCTCTTTAGGGATGCCGGTCGCCTCTATCACCATGTCGGATCACCATATGGGGCCTTCATGGACGCACTCGGTGGCCAGCATGCGTCGGACTTTGGGATCCACAGGCACAAGCCATCCTCTCAGACTGTGTACGCACTGCTTTCTGGAGTAGGTCGAGAGTGGAGATCGCAGGGCGATTTCCTGCGGATGCAGCGCAAGGAACTGGAGGAGTTCAGAGGAAGTCGGATAGGTGTTCTATCTGTTCCCGTGGAGTATTACCTGGAACTCTTTGACGTGGCCCATGAAGCAATTGGCTCACGCGACATCTCGCAGGCACGGCTGCGAGAAGCCTTCCTCCCGTTTGTGCACGGGTACTCCGCAGCACTTCAACGAGCACGTCGGGACAGGTACCATTGGACTCGTTTGGCCATGGTATTCCACCCGGTGGAACCAGACGTGATCGGTGTCTTCTTGGTCGTCGGCATAGCTCTTATGGAAGCAGGTGTGGACTTCCACTCGCTCCTTGAGGGATTTCCCGTAGACAGGGAAGCACTCGCTGCGGTCATATATTGTTTCAAGAGGATGAACAGAGGCCCCAACAATGGCATGGAGCGCGACAAGGAATAGCGCGCCGCTTCGCTCCGCGCCATTCCTCGCGGCTCATGCCAGACGTTGGGCAAGAGAAACACAATGATACGAGCATATCTCACGTTAATGATTCTCGTACTGTTCACAGGCTGTAGCACGACACGAATCACCGACGACATAGCGATTTCCAATCCGAAATTCTGGGTCAGCATGCAACAGCACGGCAAAACGAATTGGACACAAGTTGCAACTACAGAATTTCCATGGAAGAAGCATCGCATTTATGGCTGGAGTCTCGACATCGAAACAACGAGAACAAATGCCACTTGGCATGCTTTATATCAATTTCCACATCCCACCGATTACGCCAGAGAGCTTCCTCCATCAAATCACTGGGGAGATGTTACCAGTGATTTTTCACGTGTCATAACCAAGCCAAAACCACTCTCCAGGCGAAAGAGCGGCATGAGCGCGGTCTGCGTCGTCATGCCAGGAGAGCCAAGCGGCCGATATGCAATCATTGTGTTTGTGGATTACATACCTGTGTATACTTTTCGATATCACATAACGGAAAGCGAAGAAGAAAAGGAAGCCCAACATTGACCTCGAAGGGACGCTGAACCGCTACGCGGCACCGCGCCCCTCAGGTTGATCGTTGGGCAAAGACGGAGAAACACATTGAAGAAATGGCTTATCGTATCGCTTGCGGTCAACGTCCTCCTCTTCCTCGCGCTGCTTTACGGTCGCCAGTATACCCGGAAGATGATCAGTTTCTCTACGGTGGCGGCCGCCAGTTCAGAATTGCATCTGGTAAACAACATGCGCCACCTCCTCAAGGAAGGCCAAACAGAGAAGGCAATCAACCTGCTGGACATGATGGCAGAGAACGGAGCGCAGACTCTCCCACAACTCGCGGGTGTGGCAAAGAACGTCTGGCTTCCCTTTACCCCGCATGAATTACAGGAAATGATTGAAGATACTGCGCGCGGAACAGTGAAATGAAAAGAACTGAACTTGAAGCGATGTGGATGGATGACCGCAACTGGCGGTTCTACTTCACGATTTACCGCTGCCCTGCAGATCCGCGAATGTTCGTGCGGAAGCGCGATACCTTTGGCTGGACCCTCAACTTTTCGCACAAGGCGGCCCTTCCGGTTTCACCCTTATGCTCATTACGATCTTTTCACCCTTTGCCCTCCTCATCCTGTGGCGCGATGATGGCCTAGGCGTAGCATCGACGCTCGGCCTAATGGCTTTGGTTGTCGCTATCTTGGCTTGGATCAGTCATCGAGATGAACGCCGTGGAGACTGAAAATGTGCCCAACAAGAGGCTGCTGCGGACTGGCGCCCCGCGGACGGCTCGCCTGTCCGCAGAGTCCTGTCGTTCGCTGAAAGGATGAAGACCATATGTCTGCGATAGGAGAACTCCTGTTCTGGTTCCTCTGGTGGATTCTCCTTCTGCCACTCTTCATGATTGTTGCCACGCCATTTATCCTTCTGCTGTCGATCAAGGGTGACGGCAGCTACTCTTCCAGAGTCAAAACCAGATATGCGGCTGCGGATGAAAGGGACAGGTATTTTTTTTCAACTCCATAACCAATTAGCCAACAAGGAGTAGCGGGCAGGGAAGGCATTCAGGCGAAACTTTTATCCGAAAAAAAGCACATCTCGTTTCCTTAGGGAAATAGGGCATGGGGCCCTATGAAAGGAACCGTTGATGAGACAACCACGAATCAAGCTCGAAGGACAGCCAGCCTGGTACCATTGCTACAACCGGACTGCGGGGACCAGGAACGACCGGCCCTTTGGCTCGGTGGAGAAGGAACAGTTTGTCCGAATCCTCCATCGGATCTGTGTGCTGTATACAGTCGACGTGATAGCCTATCAGGTGATGTCCAATCACTATCACCTGGTCGTTCGTACTCCCGCCAAACAGCCCTCCCCCGATGAGGTCTGCCGCCGCTACAATGACTTCCATGGCGGCAAGCGAACCCTGAAACCGGGGAGCAAGGCCTGTCGTCAATGGCAGGCACGGTGCCGGGACATCAGTTGGTTCATGCGGCATCTCCAGCAGCTCTTCACTTGCTGGTTCAATCGAACCCGAAAGGTTCGGCGGCGAGGTGCCTTGTGGGCCGGGCGCTTCAAACATGCTCTTCTCGAGTCCGGTCTTGCGGTATGGCGGTGCTGGGCCTATATCGAAAACAATCCGGTGCGAGCAGGGATGGTCCGCCGGGTCGCCGACTACCGCTTCTGCTCCCACGGAATGTGGTGCCAGTCCGGACGTCACCCCTTTGCTGACAGCGTCACTCAACATGCCCTGCCCATGCTCGCCCACCTGTTCAACTTCAAGAACCTCGCCGAACTCAAGGCGCAGATGGATACGGTGTTGCTGGAGAAGTCCGGTGCTGGAGCGGAGCCCCCCGGCTTCACTACGGACGTTGGCCGCCGGGTTCGCCACTGGACCGACGGCCTCGTCATCGGTTCCCGCATCTTCCTGAGTGAGGTCATGGCCAGCTACAAGCCCGCAGCAACCCTGGCCCGCCATCGCATCGCAAGGGCGAACGAAACCGCTGACGGCGACCTCTGCGCCTGGCGCCGAGTCAGGGAATCGGTCGCTAGAGGATGAAAGGGACAGGTATTTTTTTCAACTCCATAACCAATTAGCCAACAAGGAGTAGCGGGCAGGGAAGGCATTCAGGCGAAACTTTTATCCGAAAAAAAGCACATCTCGTTTCCTTAGGGATATAGGGCATGGGGCCCTATGAAAGGAACCGCTGATGAGACAACCACGAATCAAGCTCGAAGGACAGCCAGCCTGGTACCATTGCTACAACCGGACTGCGGGGACCAGGAACGACCGGCCCTTTGGCTCGGTGGAGAAGGAACAATTTGTCCGAATCCTCCACCGGGTCTGTGTGTTGTATACGGTCGACGTGATAGCCTATCAGGTGATGTCCAATCACTATCACCTGGTCGTTCGTACCCCCTCTGAACAGCCCTCCCCCGATGAGGTCTGCCGCCGCTACAATGACTTCCATGGCGGCAAGCGAACTCTGAAGCCGGGGAGCAAGGCCTGTCGTCAATGGCAGGCACGGTGCCGGGACATCAGTTGGTTCATGCGACATCTTCAGCAGCTCTTCACCTGCTGGTTCAATCGAACCAGAAAGGTTCGGCGGCGAGGTGCCTTGTGGGCCGGACGCTTCAAACATACTCTGCTCGAGTCCGGTCTTGCAGTATGGCGGTGCTGGGCCTATATCGAAAACAACCCGGTGCGCGCAGGTATGGTCCGCCGCGTCGCCGACTATCGCTTCTGCTCCCATGGAATGTGGTGCCAGTCCGGACGTCACCCCTTTGCTGACAGCGTCACTCAATATGCCCTACCCATGCTCGCCCACCTGTTCAACTTCAAGAACCTCGCCGAACTCAAGGCGCAGATGGATACGGTGTTGCTGGAGAAGTCCGGTGCTGGACCGGAGCCTCCCGGTTTCACTACGGACGTTGGCCGCCGGGTTCGCCACTGGACCGACGGCCTCGTCATCGGTTCCCGCATCTTCCTGAGTGAGGTCATGGCCAGCTACAAGCCCGCAGCAACCCTGGCACGCCATCGCATCGCAAGGGCGAACGAAACCGCTGACGGCGACCTCTGCGCCTGGTGCCGAGTCAGGGAATCGGTCGCCGGTTAATCCCGGAACCCCACCGGCCAATTCAAGAAATTCCACCTCGGCAAGATCCGAGGAGTGCAGGGGTCTGCCCACGAAGCATAATTTTGGCTCATGGAGCGCTGTCTGCACTCAAGTCGACGCCGAAATCAGCCTCAATGCGGCGGCGATGACCCGGAAAATCAGACGAATATCGCTGGATCAACGAGTCCCATCACAGCATCGCGCAGGATTTGGTCTTTCGCCCCACTAATTACCTGTCCCCTTTTTTCCCTTTTTTCCTACCAGCCGCGTCGCCGACTACCGCTTCTGCTCCCACGGAATGTGGTGCCAGTCCGGACGTCACCCCTTCTCTGACAGCGTCACTCAACATGCCCTACCCATGCTCGCCCACCTGTTCAACTTCAAGAACCTCGCCGAACTCAAGGCGCAGATGGATACGGTGTTGCTGGAGAAGTCCGGTGCTGGAGCGGAGCCCCCCCACTTCACTACGGACGTTGGCCGCCGGGTTCGCCACTGGACCGACGGCCTTGTCATCGGCTCCCGCATCTTCCTGAGTGAGGTCATGGCCAGCTACAAGCCCTCAACAACCCTGGCCCGCCATCGCATCGCCATGGCGAACGAAACCGCTGACGGCGACCTCTGCGCCTGGTGCCGAGTCAGGGAATCGGTCGCCGGTTAGTCCCGGAACCCCACCGGCCAATTCAAGAACTTCCACCTCGGCAAGATCCGAGGATTGCAAGGGTCTGCCCACGAAGCATAATTTTGGCTCATGGAGCGCTGTCTGCACTCAAGTCGACGCCGAAATCAGCCTCAATGCGGCAGCAACGACCCGGGAAATCAGACGAATATCGCTGGATCAATGAGTCCCATCACAGCATCGCGCAGGATATGGTCTTTCGCCCCACTAATTACCTGTCCCCTTTTTTCACCTTTTTTCCCTTTTTTCTCTAATTACCTGTCCCCTTTTTTCCGTTTTGATCATTCCGGCCCTCGTGGCTATTCTCGTGTCCGTTCTCTCGGTGATGTTCAAGGAGCTTGAGCGGATGAAGCTTCACCGAATGGACGTCAGTTTCAAAGGGTTGCGAGCCGAGTTTCGCCCCAAAGACAAGGACAAAGAGGACGCCTAACCAGAGGGTGGTGCTTACCGTGAACCCGCGGCGGGTTCACGGCAGCACACCCTCGACGTTCGGCCAGAGAAGAATGAAGAACACAGCGCCCAGCATAATCGGGATGATCGGTGCGACCATTGGGTTTGCATACATCCTCATCTGGGCATTAGGCCCAATGAACGCGCATCTCGGGAAGGACATGCCGCACGGAACCCAGGTGCTCACGATCATCGCACTATTGGGAAGCCCACTGTTCATCGCGCTTTGTTTGTGGGGAGGAATAAGCGTTATCAGACGGGAACTGAAATGGAAAGCGAAGCTGCCCCTCCTGTTATTCAATGTCGCAGGGGTGCTATCCGCGTTCCTGGCCATTCTATTCCTGATCTTCTTTGAATTTCCAAGACACTAAATGAAGGCCGAACCAACAACTCAACCGTACGGTGGTTCCGCTGGCGCTCCACCACCGCCGGTTAGTTGAGTCGGACGTGAGAGATATATGAAAAAGACGATACTGCTGATTCTGGTACTGCGGGGAGCCGCTTTCTGCACCGATGCATTGGCCTGTTTCGCAAATATCCCCCTATCAAACGTTGTCAGATCAAGCACCACAGTGGTTGTCGGCAAAATCGAATCAATAGAGACGAATGTCTACAGCACACCTGGCGACGCCACGTATACCTATGATGTCGCACAGATTCGAGTCCGAGAGGTCCTCAAGAACTCGGAGACCAATGCCGTGGTTGTTTCCGGCGGCACCATTTCACTTTCAATGCCAGCTACCGGGATGGAAAAAAGGAACTCAAAAGCCATAACCTTTCAGCTCAACCAAGACGGCATTTGGATTCTGCAATTTGGGCATGGATACTTCTGGGCCACCTATCCCAAGGATTTCCAGCCCCTGAGTGAGCTTGAGAACATTCGTGAAATAGTCAGGGAAGAACAAAAGACGTCCAACCACGGGCTGGAGTCTACCGGTGCCCCGCCTGCGGCGGGGACACCGGAGACTCACCCCTAACGTTAGCCGTAAACAATGAAACCATTGAAGACACTCGCAGCAATTTGTGCTGTAGCGATAATTGCCTTGAGCGTAGTCTGGTTGACACCGCAAGGACGCTATGTGATCTCACAGATGGTCTATTCCCATCCCTCGGATTCAGAAGCTAGTGAGCTGACACAGTTGCGAAATCAACTCGACACAACATTCTCTATACCTCGATCAACACTTGATCCCATAAAGCCAGCGATGAATTGGCAGGCGGGAAGTTCTCGCGGACTAATCAACACCCGCCACAGATTGCGCATATATGGCGTCACTGATATTGAGACGCAGGCCAAGATAATTGAATTGGCTGCGACCTTCCAAAAGACCCAGATGACCCGACCTCTTGAAATTGAGTTCTCAGACAAAGAAAACTGGGTCACGACTGATGAGGTGGGGTCAGGCTACCGAGGACAAGAACTGGTAACGAGAAGTGAAGTATTACGATAAAAGATTGGCTAACATGAGTCTTGAGGGGACACCCGTTCCGGGCGCCCCCTCAGACTAGGCGTTAGGTGACGAAGAATGATATTGTCGCAAGACCAATCGCTGATTGTCTCATCCCTCGGATGGACCGACACAGGCGGATTGTGGGTTCTCGAGACGCGTAGTGGTGGATTGTCCACGCCCAAGATATCAGATGCTAAGTACCTGAGCCTCCATCAGGGATCAGGCGACTTTTTCTCCATCATCCACCACTATGACGCGGACCAAATTCTAATATCAGTTCACTCTTTTGCAGACCCACCGAAGGTGCTAGCCAGAGTATCTTTCGGCCCCTCTGGCAACTCCTTTGAGGGAGACGCCTCCGTCTGGCCGCATGTCCCCAAGGCTTATGTCGCATACTTCAAACGCCCAGCACTCTCGGACTTCCATCTATTTCTGATCGAACCGATCCGTCCCAGTGCCGAAGTCGTGGGACTCGACTGGTACGACGATTCATACGACAAAGGCTACCAAGGAGTCATCGGTGTGGTCGAGGTGCCTGACGAGGACAATTTGGTGATCTCAGTGCAACGCGATTCACATCCTGTGCTTTACGACCTCGACCAACGGAGGGTCATCTCGAAGCTGTCCTTGGCTGATCGTTCCGGCAATCCGACCTTACGATTCACGAGACAATCCAGGGAATTATGGGCCGATGACTACGACACCCTCCTTCGCCTCTCTCCGCCAGACTGGAAGGTCAGGGACACGATGCTACTCCAAGACGCGAGCGCCGGATGTCGTCAGTTCATCGGCGCATACTCTTTTAATCAAGATGAATCATTGTGCGCCGTTGCTCGCCCGTTCAGCGGAGACGTCGTCGCGCTGAACACCTCGAAGTTCAGAATTACGCACACATGCAACCTTGGACAGCAACCCCTCCTTGTTTCTCTTCTCTCAGACGGAACAGTTTATGCCCGAGACTGGAAAACGGGAAGATTGCTGAAAGGGACATTGAAGAAGAAATGGATCACCTAACAAGGCGGTTGACTCGTACGCGATACCCGCGGCGGGTTTCGCGCCGGTCACCGCTGACGTTGGCTTAGCATACATATGGATACGCTCTGGACAGTATTGAAGGTGATGGGTGCGATTCTTGTCTTGTCGCAACCTATTGTCGGTTTCGTTCTCATCAAGCGTATGGAGCGCAAGCATGCTGACCTTCCAAACATGTCGGTAGATGCCTTGCGAGCGCTGGCGGAAAGGCAGCCGATTCAGCATTGTCACAAAGTGATCGAAGAGCTGAAGTCGAGGAATGAAGATGTTTCCTTTGCAATCCCCATCCTGTTCAAGTTGGCCATCCAGAGGAATCCTGGCGCATACATCATTCCCTGGGGAGTGCTCAAGGGTCATTTCTCAGACGTCCTCCCAGGACTTGACCTCTCCAAGAGCAAGCCGGGTCCGGAGGAAAGGAATTGGATGCAATCGAAACTGAACAAGATGGGAAA
>JACKPT010000003.1 GCA_024233345.1 Verrucomicrobiota bacterium | reverse complement strand
GGCTCGGGGAGGCTCCCAGTTTTGGCAAGCCGATCATTGCCTACAATGCCTACAGCACCGGGGCCGCCGCCTACCGGCAATTGGCCCGGGAGTTTCTGGTCCGCCGTCGGGAGGAAAGCAAAACCGAACTGCATGTAACGCTTGGAACCCGGAACGATGTCGAGGCGGGGCTGTCCTTTGTGCCGGGTTCAAAATCTGCGGCAGGATCGGAGGCGGCCTCATGAAAGACGAGCCGAAACAGGAATCCCGCTTGGGCCGCGGGCTCGGGGCGATGATGTCGGATGTGTCGATGATCCGGGCTGGCACTGCCCAGGCTCGTGGCGGTGGGGGATTTATCCGGGTGCCGGTGGACCGGGTGATCCCGGAATCCTGGCTCACCGATACCCCGGTCGCCGAAGCGGATCTGGCGCGGTTGGCCGAATCGATTCGGAACCATGGCGTCATCGATCCGGTCCTGGTGCGAAAGAACGGTGACGACTACGCGTTACTGTCCGGGTACGCACGATGGCAGGCCGCAAAACGCGCGGGCCTTGCCGACCTCCCCGCAATGCTGTCGGATGCGGAGGGGCAGGATGCTTTTCAGCTCTATCTCGAGCGAAAACTGCTGTCCGGACCGCTGCATGCTCATGAGCGGGTGAGGCTTCGCTCCCAGTTGCAAAAACTGCTCGGACTGCCGGAAGAAGCGGCCCTGGGAAGAATTCCCGAACCGGATGAACCCCCGGCGCCCACCCTCGCTCCGGCGCTGGTGGCGGAACCGAACCGCAGCCCATTTCTACTGGTTGCGGCCACCTTTCTGGCAATCGTGCTCGCGGGTTTCCTGCTCTTCTTTCCGAAGCACCCCGAGGCTGGCAACGGCGAAGCATCGATCGAGCCGGAAATCGAAACACTCGCACAGTTGATGGGAACCCCTGGCCGGGCCGGCGAAACCGTGCAATCTCCGCCGGCCGACCGATCCTGGATGCGCTCGTTTCTGCTGCCGGGCGTGACCCTCGAGCCGCAGGCGGATTCATTGACGCTGGTCTTCGAACAAGGTTTGTTTACCGGACGGTCGCTAACCCCGGAAGGCGCTGCACTGCTCGACCGGGTGGCGGCTCCCATTGCCCGCTCCCACCGCCCTCTTGAGGTTGCCCTCACCGGCTACGGAAACCACCCCTGGCTCTACGCCGCGCTCGCCGCCGAGCGCCTCGGAAAAACCATCGCGGCTGACCGGATTCAGATTGCGCCGATGACGGAGCAACCGCCCTATCCCGCCACCGAGGCCTTTGCCGCGCAAAACCAGACGGTGACCATTACCCTGACCGCCGGGCAATAAGCCAAACATCCACCGGGAACCGACACCACGGTCCAGCGAAAGACCGGCCCCCGACTCAGATGGGAGCGGCTGCGATTCAGTCCTGCTTGAACAACACCGGAAACCGCTGCTGCACCCGTTCGAGGTGATGATCCTCGAACGCCTTGCCGCTGAGCACCACCAGCAGCGCGTAAAGGTCATGGGAGTCCACAGTGTATTTCGCCCCATTGCCCTGTTTCAGGTGCCGGGTCAGATTGCGGGTTGCGGCATGAACGGTCAGGGGCTTCTTGGCGGGCTTGGCTGCACCTCCGGACTCTAGTTCCGCGATCAATCGATCCGCGGTTTCCTTTTCAGTGCCCGGCGTCGCCTCCAGAATCAGCTTGCACACCTGCTTGGCCCGGGACCAGGTGACCTTGCCCTCGTCCAACAGCTTTCGCAGGCGCGGATCCATCCCCGGCACATAGCGAATGATCTCTTCAATCCAGGAAACACTGCGGTCAAAAAATGCCGCCAGCCGCTCCTTGTCCCAGTTGGCATTGTTCAGGTAAATCACCGTATCAAAGTATTCCGATACCTTGGCATCGAGCCGGTCGGCATTGAGCTTCAGGTTCAGCGCCCGCATCTCGTCGATATCACCCGACACCACCCGCACATCGATCCGGTCAAAGTAGCCCGGCTTCTCGCGACGAATCATGTGGATCGCATTGAGCCGATGAAAACCGCCCACCAGAAAATATTCCCCGGCATTGCGCTCCCATACGATCAGCGGCTCGAGCAGGCCGTTTTTCTCAATATCTCCGGCATAGTGCCGGACTTTGGCCTGGTTCAAGGGACGGTGATTGGCGATCGAAGGATGCACCTGGATGGCATCGATCCCGACATAGTCATAACGTTTGGTGGTCAGCATGTTGAAGTCCTTGGGTAAAGGGGGTTAAAATTTCCGCCCCTTCATACAGGATTCCCGGGCGAAATCAATCCGCAACCGAAACGAAGGATGCAGCTTGACGTTTGGTGCGGAGAAACAGGATCTCCTGTTCGTCCTGTGTTTTTGCCTCGTAGGGAGAAGCGGTCAGGCGATAGGGTATGCTCATGCTGAATGATCTCTCACATGACTTGGATTCGGGTGTGCTGTCCAGGAATTGCCGCAGACTTTTCCGCCTTCCACTGATTCTTCTACTGACCTGCCTGGGCGCTGAATCCCCGCTTGCGCAGGAGCAGTCCATGGCGAATCCCGAGGCGATCTCGAGTTGGATTCGCGGGCAGTTGGATCAATCGGACGAGGTGCTGGCCGATCCCGGGGTGCAGGCGATCCGGGCGTGCAATGTGAAGTCGTTCCGCAAAAAAGTTCCTGATCGCAAAGCCCTGCGGACGTTTGGCCCCACCCACCTGAGCTATCTCCATCTCGCCGCTCTGCAGGGATGCACGGAGGTCATGGAGTATGTGGTTTCTCTCGGCTTGTCGGTCGATGAATGGGACGCTTTTCAACAGACCACGCCCTTGATGCTCGCTCTGATTGCGGGTCAGGATGACGCGGCCTTGTGGTTGCTTGATCATGGCGCCAACCCCAGCCTGCGGTTGGCCGGTGGCTTGTCCCCAATCCATTTTGCCACGATGTTTTCGAGCACCTCGGTCATGAACAAGCTGCTGGTGTTGGGGGTGGATCCCAACACATCCTCTCGGGACGGCGTGACACCGGTGGTGCTTGCGGCGGGCGTTGGCAATACCGACAAGTTGTTCTGGCTGCTGGATCATGGGGTGGGGGTTAATGATCAGGCGCGGGGTGGTCCGACTGCCCTTCAGGCCGCGTCAGGCGCCGATCATCCAGACGCGGTGCTCGCTCTTCTCGAACGAGGTGCCGATCCAGAATTGTATGGCCGGTCCATTCCCATGCCCCCGCTCATGCTGGCGGCCTTGTCCGGAGGGCTGAGGTCCGCAGTGATCCTGCTTGATCAGGGCGCCATGGTAAACGCGGTGAGCGATCGCGGTTTTACCGCCATATCCCATGCGGTGCAAAGGGGCGACCTCGATATGACCGAGTTGCTGGCCGAGCATGGTGCGGATCTCTCGGTGACCGACAACTGGGGCCGAACCCTGCTTCACCTGGCAACCTATGGAGATAATCCCGACCTGATCACCTGGATTCTGGATCAGGGGCTCGACATCAATACTGTAAGCTCTCAGGGTGCCTCCCCCCTGCTGTTTGCGGTGCAGGAACAATCCACCAATGCGTTCCTCGCTCTGCTGGCTGCAGGCGCTGATCCATCCCTGAGCACAAAAAAAGGGGATTGCCCGTTGATGAATGCAACCCGGCGGGACCTCTTCTTTGTCCAGGAGCTACTCAAAGCCGGCGCTGACGTCAATGTCTTCGATGCCTATGGTTGGACGCTCCTCCGCCACGCGATCAGAGCAGGAAGTCTCGAGATGATTCAGATGTTGTTGGAGCATGGCGCCGAACCGAACCGCTACAAAAAGGATCGATGGCCCCTGGCCTTGGCCGCAGCGCATCATGGTGATGTTGAAATCATGCAGGCGTTGCTGAATCATGGGCTGGATGTGGATGTCCGGGATCTGGAAGGTCAGACTGCGCTGATGGCTGCCGCCCGCAATGGGGACGAGAAGATGATTTCATTCTTGCTGGATGCCGGGGCGGCGCCCGGGATTCGCGATACCCGGGGTTTGACCGCCTGGCATCTGGCCTCGTTGTCTGGGCAGTTCCAGATTGCAACGATGCTGGCCAAGTCCATGACTGAGGATCAGCTCAGTCCAACCCAAAAGGTAAAGGTGTATTTCGACCTCGATGCCCCGCTCGCGTCGAATGTTTCCGTGGTCGGTTCTTTCAATGGTTGGGTGTCTGACGCCGACAAGATGACCCGGCGTGCAGATGATGGGTGGTGGTATGTGGAGCTGGAGGTTTATCCTCTGGCCTATGTGTACAAGTTTGTCGTCGACAATAACTGGATTCCGGATCCGTTGTCCCGGGAGTATCGGATCGATCCGTACGAGGAGACGAAGAATTCGTTTTTCAGGGCCGAGGACCGGTTGGTGGGAACCCGCCCCGAAAGACCGGCTTCTACGGCCAGTTCCTTGTATCCGGTAACGTTTACCTATCAGAATCGAAAGGCTCGATCCGTTGCCCTGGTGGGGGAATTCAATGGATGGAACACCGACGCCAACCTCATGAAGCTGGTCAAGGTCGGTCGCTGGGAAACGACCGTGAACCTGCCCGAGGGCGACTATGCCTACAAATTTCATGTCGATGGCGAATGGCTGGTCGACCCCACCAATGAGTGGACCAAAGTCCTTGAGCGGGTCACAAATTCATTGATCCAGGTATCCGCTCCTGTGGTAGATGGTCCAGATGCGGCCGGCTCGGGGACAGAGTCACCCGGGCCATAAAAAAGCGCCGGACATTCAAGTCCGGCGCCTTGCTGATCAAGGTTGTGGCTTCGCTTACTCTGCGGTCGCTTCAGCCGGCTCTTCGATCAAGGTGGCTTCCCATTTGCCGTCGGCATTCTGGCTCCACTGGTACATCTCAACCCCATTCACGCTCTTGATGACGGTGTCGAGTACCCGGGTGGAAACCTGGCTGCCCCGCTGCATGATAAACCAGAGCACATACTGGTCGCCCTTTTCGTCATTCTGTACATCGCCGAGGTTGTCCTTGCCGGCAGGCTTTTCCGTACACTCGACACAGATCGCCAACTTGCCCTCTTCGGGAAACACGATGCAATCCGGATTGTCGGTGACGATCTTGTCCACCCCGACATTCACGATTTTGCCCTTTTTGCGGTCGAAGATTTCCAGCCGGTTGTCCTTCTGCTCCATATATCCTTGGATGGTCTTGATAATGTTGACCGCCTCGATGTCGGAAATGGTGATTGGTTCCGCGCTCCGGGCTGGCTCCACGGCGATCAGGCCGAGCATACAGACGATGGTGGTGAATAATGCCTTCATGGGTTCCCCTTGGGTTAAGTTTGGTTCTGCGGTTGACGCAACCAAAACGTAGCGAATTACCAATCTTTCCGTCAAGGCAGGTTCTTGGCCTGATCGCGTCGGCCTCCCCTCATTGAATCCCGGGCGAAGGTGTGATAAGACGCACGCGCCAGGTGTATCGATTGATTGAAAGGGCTGAACATGTTGAGAATCATGTCGTTGGGTTTGCTTGTGGGTCTGACTGCCGGTTGGCTCGCTAAAGCGGATGACGGCTTGTCCTTGAACCGGGAGCGGTTCGGTCACGCAGTTGTCTCGGTGGGAGGGGATCTGTATGTGCTTGGAGGCGCCGCCAATGAGGGAATGGCTGCCGAGCTGGAAAGGCTGGGGCCGGATCGAAGCGCCTGGGAGGTCATTGGAGAGATGCCCAACCCGCGCTACTGGGTCGATGCGGTAACCGATGGCCCCGTGGTCTATGTTGCGGGGGGCACCCGGCTCGGTGAGGAGGGGGCCAACCCGATTGTCGATACTTTTGAGAAGTGGGACCCCGCCACGGGTGAATGGACGACCCTCGCGCCACTTCCGGTGCCCCGGGCTCATGTTGCCCTGGCCTGGTTGGATGGCCATTTGTTTGCCATCGGTGGCGCCACCGAGGATCGTGGTCGATCTTCTCAGGTTGATCGCTACGATCCGGAAACCGACACCTGGTCCAGCGGGGCCGAGATGCCCACCGCGCGGGAATGTGATGTGGTGGCGTATGAGGGCAGGTTGTATGCGGTCGGAGGCTATGACGGACGATCCTCGGTGACCGCATTCGAGGTGTATGACCCCAAAACCGATCAATGGGAAAAGCTGCCCGACCTGCCCTTTCTGTTGAGTGCCCATCACGCGGTGGTGGTGGATGGGGTCCTGTATACATTTGGCCACTACCAGCATCCGGAACGGGTGGCTGCCTATGACTTTGACTCAAGAGAATGGTCACTGATCGACCTGCCTTATCAACCCTCCCGTCACAATGATGTGGTTTATGACGGGCGCGAAGTATTTGTGATCGGCGGGAACGTATCCGGCGCAGCACCCTATCTGAATCTGGTGCAGCGGTTCCCGGTTGAGCAACTACGGTCGGCACCTCGCCGACCCGCCGGAGACGAGGAGGCGCTCGAAGTCGAGCTCGCGAAGCCATTTGTTCCTTCGCCAGAAACCGAGGCGGTTCTTGTCGCCTGGGGAGAAAAGTTGGCGGCAATTCAAACCCTGAGCGGCGATTGGGTGCAAACTTTCCTCACCGATGAAAGCGGGGAGATTCCTGTCGGCGTGTATGACATTCGCTTTGACCGGGAATCCGGGAATATTCGGTTTGATAACAACTCGATCGAAACGCTGGTCACCCCCTCCCTGGTGACCTTGGCGGTGCCCGGAACCCGGCGGTATTTCCAGCAGGAGAAGCAGGTCTATCGGATGAATTTTGGAAATCGGGCGCTGCTCGCCATGCTTGGTGTGGATCTGCTCGATCTGGGTGCGGTGATCAGCGAAGATCCGGTTGCCGCCTTGAGGGCGGCGGCGGTTGAGCATCGATGGGTCAGGGCTGAATCTGCCGGAGAGGTTTCGGAAGATACCTGGGTGTTGAAGGGCAAGGTGACGAATGGATCATTGGGGACGCCCCAGGGAGAGGTTCTCTATGTTGATTCGAAGACCGGGCTGATCCTGCGACAGGAGGTCACGAGACTGGTTGAAAGCAGATCCGAGGACGGGGGCGCGACGGAGACCCAGACCTGGGTGCAGGTGGTGGAATCCACCGGGGTTGAGGTGAATGAACCCATCGATCCCGATGTCTTTGTCTTTGAGCCGGATGATGGATGGGAGCGGGTGGACGCTCGCGATGCATTGTTTCCCCAGCCAGACCGAAGCCGGTTCGAGCTTTCCGGCAAGCCCGCGCCGGAGCTCACCCTGCCCCTGCTTAACGGAGAAACATTCCAACTGGCCGATGCCACCGGCAAGGTGGTGGTGCTCGACTTCTGGGCAACCTGGTGTGGTCCCTGTGTGATGGCTCTGCCGGAAGTGCAGGCATTGCATGAAGCCTATGGCACCGGAGATGTGGTGGTCGTCGGGGTTAGCACCGATGATCTGGAGAATGAAAAAACCGTCCGCGAGATGGTGAGCAGCAAGAAGCTTACCTACCGCATCGGCATCGATACCAACCGCACCAAGGAGGCCTATTTTGTTTCCGGCATTCCGACCCTGGTGCTGATTGACCGCCAGGGAATTGTTCAGGGGCGAAAGGTCGGCTTTTCCAGCACACTCGCCAAAACGCTGGGCGAGCAGGTCGAACAGTTACTCGCTGGAGAAACCCTGCCGGGTGGCATTCCGTTGACAGAAGGTGAAGAACCGGAGGGCGCGGTCTATCACCAACCGGTTCCGCGTCCCAACCCCCGCTATTTTGAGACGATCTGGGAAGGGGAGGAGGAGCCCATGACGCCATCCCGCAGGACGATGTTCTTCTTGAATCCGATCCATGTCATGGAGCCCCCGGGCTTGCTGACCATTGTGGGCGAAAAGGATGTGAAGGCACTGGATCCAGCTACCGGGCATCCTGTCCTTCAACTGACCTACCCAATCGAAGAGGTGCCCGAGAACCGGAAGTGGAATGACCAGTGGACCTGTTTGCGCCGGCCCGATGCAGCTCCACTGCTGGTGCGGTTCCGGAATGAAACCAAAAAGGCCATGCGCAATGGCAGGGAGTACCAGACTCAGGTCGCATCAACCCTGACTGCCTTCACAGATCAAGGGACCGTGGAGTGGGCAAAGGACATTACCCGCTCGACGCAATCGCTGACCTCTCTGCCAGCCGGTCCGGCGGAGGATTGGCTGGTGATGGTCGGGTTTTCCGGTGTGACCCTGTTTGACTACCGCGGAAGTAATCTCGGTGCGCTCAGCATAATTCAGGGCCAGTCGCTACAATTCTTTGACCAGGATGGAGATGGCCGCCCCGAGGTTCACATCCTTGGCGGCCGGTCCGGGGCGTATCGATTGAAGATGCCGCCCAATAGAATTTCCCAATAAACCAAGGGATCGGTCTCATTTTGCTCCGTCTCTCGGTCTCGTTTTGCGCCGACCCCAACAGAAAAAAACCGCCCACCGGACCTTCCGGTCCGATGGGCGGCATAACGCCTCAAATGATGAAGATGGCTCAGCCTTCCTTGGGAAGGATTACCGAATCAATCACGTGGATGACTCCGTTGCCGGTCATGATATCCGTCTTGATCACATTGGCTTCATCCACCTTGACCGCGCCATCGACAACCGAGATGGCGATGTTGTTGCCTTGCACCGTTGTGGCGGAATTGAGTCCAACCACCTGTTCGGCGGTGACCTTACCCGGCACAACATGATAGGTCAGGATGGCTACCAGTTGATCCTTGTTTTCCGGCTTGAGCAGACTTTCCACGGTGCCGGCCGGGAGCTTCGCGAAGGCTTCGTCGGTCGGTGCAAACACCGTGAACGGGCCATCGCCCTTCAAGACATCGACGAGATCGGCGGCCTGCACTGCGGCCACGAGGGTGTTGAATGAACCCGCTGCGACTGCAGTGTCCACGATGTCCGGCTTGGCCGCCTTCTCCGCATGGGAGTGATCGGCGGTACTGCCACAACTGGCGGCATAGACAGCTCCGGCGGAACCTACGGCAATGATGGTTGCGAGAATTTTCTTCATGAGTACGACTTCCTTCTTGGTTTGCAGTTGATCTTGTTTGCTTGGTTTGTGTGCACACAACCCCTTCGCCCAAGTCGGGAGTTCCTTACAAGGTCAGGAGAGAAGAGCTGTCTTGCGCGATCTTCAAGTAGGGTAACCACGGATTACACGGATTGCACGGATGGGGGTCATGATGGGCAACCAGTGCCCTGTCTTTTCTTTGTGACCCTGTGGTTGGAGCTCCTTGTGGCAATCAGTGATAGGAGGCGCGGGACAGATATTTCCCTCTTATGCAGTAAGCAAGGCCCGGCCTGAGGTCCCCTGACCCCGGGTTCGGACCCGCGTCAGGGGAGGACTTCGACGGCGTAGAAGCGTGCATTGGTGGTTGTGCCATCGAACACCGTATTGGTCAGGCTGTACCAGGGGGCGGTCGCGAAGCCGCTGGCGGTTACGGTGATCAGCTCGTTGGTCGGGAGGGTGTAGCCGTAGTCAGAAGCGAGTACGCGGTAGGTCTTGTTGCTGCGCGCAAACCAGGCCACCTCGCGTGTGCCATTGGTGTTGACGATGGAGGTGATGTACAGGTGGGCGCCTACGTCGGTCGGATCAGATCCCGCGATCGCCTCCTGTCCGTCGCTCATGCCATCCTCATCGGTATCGAGCTGGTTGACCATGGTGGCGGTGGCGGGGTCGAAGGCATCGCCGCCGATTTCCGTGCTGTCGGTGAGGCCGTCGTTGTCATTATCCGGGTCGGCCTCGTTGGCGATGCCATCACCGTCGGTGTCGAGGTCCGGCCGAAGGAAAAAGGTATGGAGGAACCCGGCCTGGTGGATCAGGCCGCCCCCGGCAGATTCCGCAATTCCGCCCGGCTGGCCCGCTGCGCTGATGTTGGTGAAGGAACCCCCGGTGGAACGCGTACCCGAACTGTCCAGCACCGAGCTCGTGTTGGTCCGCTGGGCCGGGGACGATGCCCCCGTGAGCGCCAGCATCAGCAAACCGTATGTGAATCCCTTCATATGCCGTCTCCCGCGTGGTCTCGATGGCCCTTCATCATGAGATTCACTGGTCACGGGAACTGGTCAGGGTGCCGACCCAGAAATAGTCGCCACTCCGGCGCGAGATGGAGACCTGGGTGACTTCGGCATTATTATAGATGTCGCCGAAGGTTGTGGTGAAGCTCACCACGTTCTGGGCGTCGGTAAACACGATGTTGGTGGAAGGGGCGGTGGCCAGGGTGAAGTTGGTCCCAACCGGGGCACCCGAACTGTTGATCCCGAATGCTGACAGGCTTCGGTTTGCCCGGTTCGACTGGGTGATAATGACGAATCCGCCGGTGGATCCATCGCGCTGCAGTTGCATGTCTTCCGCCCGGGCGACCACCTTGCCCGGGCTATTGTCCGTTGATTCCACCCTCCGGACAAGGATGGGGCGAGTGCCGGTGCCGGCGTTCGTTTCCGAGCCGATCTGGACCAGGCCCTGAAGCCGAATGCCGCCGGACGCGCGGACGGAAAACTCATTGGGGGTGGTGGAGGCAAAGTCGGTGTCCTGTCCGTCGGCCCAGACGAATGTACCGGGGTGATTGGCCTGGGCGCGATAGCCGGCGGCAAAGGCATTGGTGGCGTTGTCCGCGATGTGGTTGGCGCGCCCGCCGGGAATGACCGAGTACGGTGCGCCGTTATAGATCCGGTGCCCCTCACCGCCTCCGATGACGGAACTATTTGCTCCTGCGGCAATGATGTTGTCGCTCCCGCCTCCGATCACCGCCTGTTGCGCTTCGATTCGATTGATCGTGCCCGCCCCAATGAACGACTTGGTTGCGCCCGCAGCGAGGGTGTTATCCCGTCCGCTGACAATCGCAGCATTGAACGCACTTTCGTCGATCAGGTTGAACCCGCCTGCCCCGATGAAGGAGCCGCTGGCCTCTTCGCGAACTTCATTTCCCCACCCGCCCACGATTGCCGCGGTAAAGGCGTTGGTCCCGATCCTTTGTGCCCGCCCCCCGGCAATTACGGCATTGTAAGAGCCCGTCGCGATGCTATTCCCGTATCCGCCCGCGATCACTGCCCCGTCCGATCCTTCGATCCGGTTGGTCACCCCGCCGCCCAGGAAGGAGTCTGCGGAACCGGCCAACAGCAGGTTGCTGTGCCCCCCGGCGATCACCGCGTTGGTGTTGCCGAACCCGATCCGGTTGCGGAAACCCGCACCGATCAGGGACCGGGTGGCCGAGGCCTCGATGCTATTGAACAGGCCCGCACCGATGAGGGCGTAGTTCGCGTTGGTATCGATCGCGTTGCCAACCCCGCCGAGCAGCGCCGCCGCAATCACCCCGCCCGCCGCCTTGTTCACGGTTGGATTCAGGATCACGGTGTTGTTGGTGGTGAAGTTCATTCCGCGGGTGACGAGGGCGTAGGCTACTGCGGCCAGTTCTTCCCGGGGCAGGAGGGGAACTCCGTCGATGACGGTTTCAAGATACAGGGTCTGGTTGGTCAGGGCCGCGATCAGGTTGCCGAAGGTTGAGGAATCACCGATTCCCGCAGTGTAGAGGCCATCGACGACGGTCACGGTATTGGAATCTTCGTACAGCAGGGTTCCGCCCGAGGCCGCATCGTACAATCGTAAGGACAAGCCGACCGGCCCCTGGACCAGATTGGTTCCATCCATCAACCGCCCCTGGTAGTGAATGACCTCGGGTACCTGGGCACCGGTGTTCATTCCCCATCCCGCCACCACCAACACCGCTACGATCCGCCTCATGACAAACTCCCAGCCTTTCGCCTTGTGGTTCGTTGACCGCCGGATGATCTCACGCCCGTTGTGAGTACCGGGGAAACCCCCAAGTCCGCCTAGGTTTTCATGTTCCCCGCTCAAGGTAAATCATGAAAATCATCAGCCTTCATCAGTCCGGAAAGGGAACAGGGGCGTCGGGGGGCAGGAGGGGAGGATGGGGGCAGGTCTTTTCCCCTTTTTTCAGTTAACCCCAGTTACCTGACCCCAGTACTCACCATGATGATTTCGAGCGAACCGAGAATGTCATGCCGGTGGTGGTTGGCCGAAGCCAAGTCCAATCTCCTCGGCGGTGGCAGCCAGACGCTTGTCCTTCGTCCAAAGGGGATGCTCGCTCACTTTGCTGGATGCGAGCAGGTGGACATCGATCAGCCCTAGTCCTCTACTTGCCAGGGAGTGCTGCTCGATGAAGAACAGGATCTCATCATCCTCCACACGTTCGACCGCCGGAAGGGAATGCAGTAGCGAGAGGACTTCCTTCCGATTCGCGAGGTTGCCGCAGGCCAGCTCCCCAATAACGAAAGGGTGAATGACGACCTCGCCATTGTCCAACAACCCCACGAGCCGGGGCGTGGTTTTGCGAAGGTGGTCGATCCACACCGAGGTGTCGACGAGGACCATCAGCGCGTCCTCCGCCGGGGAACCGGCCGAAGTCCAGGTTCACTTCCCCCCAGCTTGGACAAGCGGCGTGCAGACTCGCGAGCGATCAAGCTCTGCAGTCCCATCCGGACCAGTGTGGTCTTCTCCTGCACTCCGGTGAGGCGAGATGCCTTCTCCAGAATGGCATCGTCAATGTTGAGTGTTGTTCTCATGCATATCAATATGCACAATCTATATGCATTTTTCAACCGCCATCGTCGAGGCTATGGGACGCGAAGCGTGCTTGGCGGCATTACTGAATACTGGAAAACAAAATGCGGGTTATGCTACTCCACTGCGAATACAAGGAGGCGTAAGAAGCGGGTCGGGTAAGGACATCCGCTCAGGCAGGGAAACCACGGATGGCACGGATGGCACGGATGGGGGTCACAATAGGCAACCAGTGCCCTGTCTTTTCTCTGTGATCCTCTGTGTCCTCTGTGGTTGGAGCTCCGGATGGCAATCAGTGATACGAGGAGGGGGACGGGTATTTTTCCTCTTTTTCATGTAACCCCAGTTACCTGAGCCCAGTACTCACCAGATGAATCATGCTGGCCCACATCAATGGTATGTCAGCATTTGCACAGCCAAAAGCAAGCACGCCGCAGAGAAGAACCGCCTGGTGTATGTGGGTCAGCGTTTTCTGGAGGTGCGCGCCCTTCCAGAAATACATTGCACCCGCTTGTTCTTTCCATGCCGGGCTCTTTCTTCCCGCAGCAGATGCAGGCAATATGAATTCAAACTCTCGCCCTGACGCATGGCGTTAATGGCAAGGGCCTTGTGCAGATCCTTCCCCACACGGAGTACGAATCGACCGGAGTAGTCTTTTCCCGCAGTCTCTGCGGGAAGCGGCTCTCCGTCCTGTTTGTAAATCTCAATCCATTCCTCGACCGCCTGACAGAGTTCGCGATACACCTTGGCCTCGTCGTCTCCGTGAATGCCACCGAGCATGAGACCAGGGCACGTTCCGACGTAGCACTGGTCCTCTTCCGACCATTCAACGATCTTGAGGTATCGATCAGTCATTTTCATTCTGTCACCTCACGCACTGCTTTCTCAACATCTCGTTCTTGATACCGTTTCGCATCATGCGAAGGGCTGCCGCTGAGTGTGATCTTCGGTCCTTTGGCGTGGGTGTAGTTGCGATGGCTACCCTTGCCGCCACGATCCACGAACCCAGCCCTCTTTAGATCCCGAATCAGCTCACGTATCTTCTTCGGCATGGGAAAATAGTACTATAGTGATACTGCGAACGTCAACGGGCTGATCGGCAGTGTTTCAGGAGAGAACGAGTTTATTCACGGCAAGCCCGTCGCTTGTCGCGGCGGGTGGGTAAAGAAGGCGTTTCAAGCGGCTTGGTCTGGGATTTAATCATTACCCGGCCCCTTTTCGCCCTTACATCCCGCTTCGCGATCTTCAGGCAGGGAAACCACGGATGACACGGATTGCACGGATGGTGGTCATGATGGGCAACCAGTGCCCGGTCTTTTCTCTGTGCTCCTCTGTGTCTGTGGTTAGACCTTCGGATTGTATAACCCAAGAGACCACAGAGGAGGCAAGGGGACAGGAAATATACGGTTTCTAGTCTCTGTATAGCCAGTAACGGTTGACTGTGCCGTCGTCCCCGAAGGTGATGAATAGCCACTCTGAATCGATCCTGATGAATCCTCTTTCTGGTCCAAGATAGTAATGAATGTCGCAGGACTTGGCTCCGAAGGGGAAACTCTTGTCGTGGGGAGGGCCGAGAAGCTCGAAAACCTGATTGCTGCTCAGGCCGTCAAGCCGACCACTCGACATGAGATTGTCCACCATGCAAAGGCGAGGAGGCCACATGTGGTCGTATTCGACTTGCTCCTGGTTCCGCCAGGTCTCCTCATTGAATTTCTGACGGTGGACGAGATCCGCGACGGAGTCGCCCAGAAACAACCATCCGATCAGCAGCACCGTGGGCGTTGCTGTGCCTAGGAAGTAGAAGCCGACGCGAACGCGACGACCTTTGACGAAGCGAAGGACGAGGACCACGAGGAAGGCCGCCCACGGTAGCCAGCTGACAACGCGCTTCAGTTCCTTGAGCCAGTTGGGTTGCTGGTCGAAGGCTGCGTACGGAACGATGTCCATCCACTTGAACTGGATGAACCCGCAGACAAAAGCGAAGAATGCTCCTCCGAGGAAGAAGAGGCCTCGATATTTCCAAGGGGACTCTGAGAGTGGTTTCATCATTTCACACCCAACCTCAGCGATCTCTGGGTTCCAAGCCCGTGGGTGGGGGAGGAATCCGGTGGATCACCTTGGCCATTTCTTGTTGCGGCGGTTTCGCTTGTCGGGTCAGCCTTTTGAAGGCCCAGACACATAGATCATGATTCCAGATCACATGGACGAAGCTCTCTCTTGTCTCAAGCGTTGAATTCTTGGGAATCTGTCGCGCCACAACGATGAGTTTCATCAATAGGGGGAGCTGTAGCGCAAGGATGGCAAGACTCAGCAGGCTCGCAGTTGAAGACAAGCCCTTGTTGGCGAATAGGGGGGATATGATGACAACACCAGAGACAAAGGTGGGCGTAAACATGGTTCTGAAGACCAGGCCGTGAAGACCGAGTGCAATCAGGCCTAGTCCTGTCAGCAACTGATCATGAAGTCCCAGGTAAGAGTACATCGTGCCTAGAATCAATCCCATGGCCATTAGGGAACGGAGACAGACCAGCAATTTTGTTCGTTTGTTCATCGTTAGTGAACGTCACAAATCAGTGGCTGGTGAGCTGCGCAGCGGGTCGCCAGTACCCTGGACTCGTTTGTGTGCGGATTCGTTTCCTTGGATCGGTTCAAATATCTCATCGTAGTCTGGGTAATTGGTTTTGCCGAAGAAGGTGCCAAAAAGTAAACCGCCCTCGTTCAGCCGGCTTAACATTGCATCAACCTTCTCTGGGTGCCCCTCCTTCAAATGATTTTGCCCAAGGCTGAAAATGTTCCTGAGTGGGCGGGCCGATCTATTCCAAATCTCGTTCCGCTCGCGTGCAGCGGATAATGACGCTGTGAGCTTGATGCACGCAGCAATCAGGATGAGAGACACAGCCACGCGAATTGCGGGGTGTGCTTTGGTCAAGACGAGCGGATATCCTGCGATGAGCACAAGTCCGATTATAGTTGCCATGATCGTATACATGTGTTTAATGCGAACGTTGATTTAACCGGACTTGGAAAGCCGTTCGCGGCTTTTCAAGGTACGGTTCAAATTTATGTTCGGCATTTCTCCAATATGTCAATTATGGCGTCAAGGGTATCTGAAATCATCTGCTCTGTGGATGATGACGTGGAGTATGAGACCTCAAATCCCAAGGGGGAGAAACCTTCAATTTGAACTATCCACCCCCAAGGTGAATTGGCTGCCATCCGGAAAGGGCTATTTCCTTCGGATTCCCATTTAAGGTTAAGCCACCGGAGAAGGAGATTACCGTACTCACCTTTGAATCTGAGTTTGCCGGTCTTGCGGTGCGCCTCGCACTCCAACCCACGAAGAGTTACAGAGGCACAACCGTACGAACCTGTACCTTCAGTTAAGGTGTGTGATTCCCAACGACTTTGAAAAGGTTGCTTAATCATCTCTCTTTGCCGAACGAGTTTATTCCCGGCAAGCCTGTCGCTTATCGCGGCGGGTGGGTAAAGCACGCGTTTCAAGTGGCGTGGTCGGGTGGTTTCCGGTTGGTTTGATTTTCACTTCGCTCCACGCGCTCGCTTTCATGGTTTGATACTGGATGAAAGGTGCGTTCAGGGCCAGCGAGAACGGGCAATATTTTGATTCTGGGGAGGCGTGGGGCGATGGGCAATGGACGATGGACGATGGGCAATGGGGTCCTGTGTTTTTTCCTCCTGACCGAAATTTATCATGAAGTAAACAAATCAAGGAGGGGTCGCTGCTGTAAGTCCCTGCATGGCAGTGATGATCGATGTGCGGGTAATTGGCCGCCCGGTTGTCTCTTTTGCGTCCCTGTGTTACTCTAACCGTGCACAACGTGATACAGGTCCATCTATTCGGCCATTTTGGGTGACCCTCAAGTCATCCTGCATTCTGTCTCCAGTTGGGATCGGCGGCGAATGTTCTCGAGCGGTTGATTGTCTGGTTGCGTGTAAGGAGGGGTATTTTATGAGGCACATCATTCCGGCGATCCTGCTGGGTTCAACCATGGCACACGCGGCCCAAATCACCGTCACCAATAACGCCGCGTCCGGCGCCGGTTCTTTGCTGGAGGCGATTGCGACCGCCAATGGCAACAGCGAGGCGGATACGATTCTCTTCGCTCCGTCCCTCAACGGGCAGACCATACCCGGCGGGGGCTACACCATCACTTCTGAACTTACCATCGACGCCTCCGCACTGGGAGCCGGGGTGATTCTGGATGCCGGTTACGTTGACCGGGTGATGTACATCACCACCGCGGCGTCCAATGTGGTGCTGCGCAACCTGACCCTGATCAACGGGTTCGCAACGGACGGCACCCCGGACTTCGTCAATTTCCAGGATTTCGGCGGGGGGTTGTACAATGAGGGGGCCTCCACCCTTCTCGATAACTGCAGGATTCGCTTCAACGTATCCAGCTACCAGGGCGGGGGCATCTACAACTTTGGAACCCTGACGTTGACGAACTGTGAAATCAGAGGGAATTCAGCCCAGAACAACAATACCAGCGCGCCGACTCCCGGTGGTGGCGGGATTTACAATGCTGCGTCGGGTTCGCTGACCGTTCGCAACTCCGATATCGCGGGAAACAGCAGTGCCGGGCTGGGTGGGGGACTCTATTCCCTCAACCAAGCCCTGATCGTCAATTCGACGTTTGCGGGGAATACCGCTCAGACATCGGGGGGCGGAATCCACAGCGCGGGGGGCACGATGACCCTGACCGACTCCACCGTGGTGTCCAACCGGACCCTGAATGCTCCGGTGATCAATACGGAAGGCGGTTTGGGAGATTCAGGTGGCGCTGGCGGGGGACTCTATCTTGCCGGCGGCACGCTGTTCGCCCACAAGGTGGCATGGGCGTTCAACACAACGGGCAACGGCAGCAGCGGCGGCCCGACCAACAATCTCTTCTGCGGCAAAGGGGGAAACGGCGGAGCGCTGTTCATCACCAACGCCACTGCGTCCATCTCGTCCAGCAGCTTCACCTTCAACCGCAGCGGCGAGGGTGGCAACTCCATCGGAGGGATTGGTGGTGATGGTGGCAACGGGGGTGACGGAGCCGGGATCTACGGGTTGTCCGGAGCGCTGGACCTCTTCGACTGTTCCTTCAGCTTTAATACCAACGGGGCTCAGGGGATCGGATTCTCCTCTGCGGGTTTTCCCGGCAGTGGCGGGGCGATTTATTCCCTTAGGTCAATGACCACGACGGTGCGGCGATGCCTGTTCGAGGGAAACTACGGATTCTCCGGGGGCGGGATCTACAGCTATACCCCCACAGACTTTTCCGACCCCGTAACCCGGGTCGAAAACTCCACCTTCATTGGCAACGAAGCTCTGCAGGAAGGAGGGGGCTACTACAACTACGGAGGAAAATCGGAACTGCTGCACTGTACCATCGTGGGGAACCAGGCCCCCGATGATCGCGGAAGCGGGGTAGCAAGCTATGGCGATTCTCTCACCTTGACTGAGGTGAAAAACTCGATCATCGAAAGCAATGTTTTCTCGGATGTCGATATCGTCCAGTCCGTCAGCTTTAATTCCTTCACCAGCCAGGGGTACAATCTGGTCGGCACCGGGAATGCCACCAACGCCTTTGTCCAGGCTGGCGATTCGATCGGCAATCTCCTGAATCTCGGTGCTCTGGGAGACTATGGCGGCCCCACTCGCAGCCTGATCCCGCTCCCCGGCAGTCCCGCCATCAATGCCGGCGTCGTCTCCGTGGTCGGAACCGACCAGCGCGGTGTCTCCCGGATGGATGGCGCGCCCGATATCGGGGCGGTGGAACTCACCACGAACACGGTGGTCAACAACCTGTTCTCGACCGGGCCTGGTTCGCTTCCTTACATCCTCGAATATCCACTCGCGGATCCGGCCATCACCAACGCGATCACCTTTGACCCGGCCCTCGATGGCGAAACGCTTCTGGTGGAAGCTCCGCTTATCGTCCGCCATCCGGGCACGGCGATCAACGCCGGCGGGCTGACCAACGGATTCACCCTCCGGGCGGTCAACAGCAACCAGGTGATTCGAATTCTTGCCGGGACCACGAATGTGTACTTCGAAGGGATCACGATTCGCGACGGATACGCCGGCACCGGGAACGGCGGCGGGATCGAGGTCGGGGTTGGGGCCCAACTCAGCCTGCGACGGGTGGCGGTGGTCGATTGCCAGGCTGGCGCCGGCGCCGGGATCGCGGCCCTTTCCGGAGCATCGCTAGAGATGGCCAACTGCTCCATCCTACGCAACCGCACGGTGGAGAGTGGAGGGCTGGGTATCGGGGGCGGTATTTTCAATGTCGGCACCCTCTCCCTCGATGCCTGCACCATCGCCGGCAATTCCGCCCGGCTGTATAGCGGAGGTGTTGAAAACCGCAGCGTTCTGTTTCTGAACAACAGCCTGATCGCGGACAACGATGCCGTTGTCGGCCCGGACATCTACAAGGCGTTAGGTGCGTTGAATGCCCTGGGCCCCGGAACCAACCTGATCGGTAACCTGTCCGATTCCGGATTCACGGCCGGGCCGCAGATCCTCGTGGATCCCGAGCCTCTGCTTTCACCTCCGGGGCTTTACGGGGGGCCTTCCTGGACCGCGCCCCCCACCTTCGCCTCGCCCGCCCGGGACCGGGCCGGGTTCAATCCCGCCCTGCCCCAGGACCAGCGCGGGGTATCGCGTTCACTCGACGGAGGCCCGGATATCGGGGCGGCCGAGTATGTGGATGTACTCGTCTCCAACGACGACGATAGCGGACCCGGATCCTTGCGGGCGGCCCTTGCCACCCCCTTTGTCAGTGCCCCGCGGTTTGCCCCCGCCCTCGCCCATGCGCGGATTCTTCTCGAAAGTCCGCTTCAGATCCAGCAGTCCGTGGACCTCGATGCGACGGTCTTTCCCTATGGCTTGGTTATGGATGCCCAGGAGCAGACGCGGGTCCTGGAGATTGCCGCGGGAATTCCGGCGGTGGAACTCAACGGCTGGACCCTGACCGGAGGACGAGCACTCGATCTGGGCGATGGAAATGGCGCCGGCATCAAGATCAATCCCGGTGCGGAAATCAACCTGCGCAACTGCACCCTGTTCAATCACATCGCTCTGTTCACGGGTGGCGGGATCTACAACCAGGGATCGCTTCTGCTGGATCGGAGTACCCTGTACCACTGCGGATCGGGTGCATTGAATGTCGGGGGAGGATTAGCCAACGACGAGAACGCCAACGCAGAGATTCAGTACTCGACCTTCATTGGCAATGTATCCGGCAGCGGCGGCGCGATCGTCAACCAGGCCGGCGGACGGCTGGTGGTGCGTCACTCCACCCTGTCCGGGAACCGGGCTCTAACCAGCGGCGGGGCGATTTTTAATCGGGCGGGTGGCGGGTTTCCACCGGATGCCACCCTCGAGCTGCACCAGTCCATCGTGGCCGGCAACATCGCCGATACTGCAGCGGATCTGGACAACGATGGTGTCGTACTCTCCTCCAGCGGGGTCAACCTGTTCAGTGACCTGTCGGGCTCCGGGCTTGGTACCGGCGCCACCATTCGGCTGGTCGAGGACATTCGCCTCAGTCCGCTCGGATGGTTTGGCGGCCGGACTCAGACCCTGCATCCCCTGGCTGGATCCCCCGCCATCGACCCGGCTGGCAGCTTGACGAATGCCACCGTCGATGGGGACCAGCGCGGCTTGACGAATCTTGTTGGCGGTTTGCGGGATGTGGGCGCTATCGAGGTTGGGTCCGTACACGTTGTCGCGGATACCGAGGACCTTTCCATGTACGCCCTGAACCTGCGCAATGCCCTCGACCAGGCCGTGACGCCCGGCGCGGTGATTCGTTTCAGCACCAACACCTTTCCCGCCACCATGACCCTGACCCAGGAGTTGGTGGTTGCGGAAGGCCGGGTCGTGTTCCTGGATGCCAGCGACATGTCTGGCCCCATTGTCATCGATGCGCAGGGCGGCAGCCGCCACTTCCTCGTGGCTTCCAACGCCACCCTTGCCATCCATGGCCTGACCCTGACCGGGGGCAGTTCCACCAACGACGGGGGATCGATCGAGGCCCGGCCCGGCAGTTACCTGACCGTGAACCAGTCCACGCTGTATGACAATGCATGCGCCTTTTTCGGCGGGGCTCTAAATGTGTACGGCCGGGCTGTCCTCAATCGTTCAACTCTCACCGCCAACACCGGCTGGCGGGGCGGCGCCTTGACCACCCAGCAGTCCGGCGAGACCCTGCTGCGCAATGCCACTCTCAGCGGGAATGAGGCGTCCGGCGCCGTGTTCCCGGGTGCAGGCGGCGGCGGTATGCATGCCCTGGGACGGATCGGCATCCACAATACAATCATCGCCGGCAACCAGGCCACCGGATCCGGCAGCGGCGCGCCGGATGTGTTCACCTCGCCGATCGGATCGATTGCCCCCCGCACCGGCATCAACCTGCTTTCGGACCTGTCCCTGTCCGGGCTCATCAACCATGATCCCGCCATTCGTGTGGAGGCCGATCCGCTGCTGATGCCGCTGGGCGACTACGGCGGATCGACGCCGACCCTGCCTCCGCGCGCCGCATCCCCGGCCATTGACCGCATCAGCTTATTTGACCTGTGGGCCTTGTTCCCGAGGGATCAGCGCGGTGCGCCGCGGACCGGCGACGGTGATATCGGCGCGGTGGAGGCTCAGCCCATCGTGGTGACCACCACCCATGATGCTGACCCCGGCTCCCTGCGGCATGCCATCACCTGGTACGCGGATCTTGACCCGATCACCTTCACCTCGACCCTGGCCAATGTTGTGATCCCCCTGACCAATGGCGTCCTGCGGATCGAGCGGCCAGTAGCCGTCGATGGAACCTCCCTGGCCCAGCCGCCGGTGCTCGACGGCCTTTCCGTCTCCCCTATCTTCCGGGTAGAGGCGACCAATGGGCCGGTGGCGTTGGCCGGCCTGAAAATGATCAACGGCGCAAACACCAACATCTTCCCTGGCGGCAGCGGCGGGGCCATGTACTTCCTGCCGGGGACTACCTCGACGGTCCGTCAGGTGGAAATCAGTGACAGCACCGCCGCGATCTTTGGCGGGGCCTTCATCACCGAAGGAACGACCACATTCGAGGACAGCCGTTTCGTCAACAATGTCGCCATTGCCGGTGGGGCGGGGATGCTACTGGCGCCCTCCAACCAGCCGGGCCGTTTGAGCCTGTTGTCCTGTGTTTTTACCAATAACCAAGCCACTGGTAGTGACAGCTTTGGCGGCGGAGCCCTGTTTGCCCTTTCGCAGGGAGACTCCGCCGTTTTGAATATTTCCGGCGGGTTGTTCGAGGCCAACACTGCGAGCAATTCATTTGGAGGCGCGCTGATGATCTTCACCCGTGTGGGCAGTGTGACCGGCTTGGTCTCCTCGGTGACCATGCGGGAGAATACCGCCTTTGGCGGCGGGGCGGTCCTGAATGGTGCCGAGCAGACCAATGCGCATGTCTCGCTGTCGATTCTGGACTCGGACATTGTGGACAACTCGGCGTTCTCCGTTAACCCGACCTTCGGAGGCGGAATCTATCAGTATGCAGGGCCCGGTGCTTCTGCGGATCTGAGCCTGGACGGTGTTTTCCTCTCCGGTAATTTCATCGGGTTCGGTGATGGCGCCGGCCTGGCTTCGAGGGGATTTCAGTCGCAGGCCAGCAGTGTGTCGATTATCCGGTCCCTCATCAGCAGCAACGAGGCCCTGTTCGGGGCTGGCGGCGGTCTGTATGTCACCAATGCCGTGATGACCATGGAAACGAGCACGCTGCTCGGCAATAGCTCCGGCACCGATGGCGGGGGGCTTTTTTACACGGGCAGCGGATTGTCCCTGGTCAACAGCACCCTGCACGGGAACCTTGGGGTAGGGGATGGCGGGGCCGCCTACCTCGCGTCAGGCAGCAGCCAGATCAGCCACGTAACGGTAACTAGCAACCGCGCGGCACAGGGGGCCGGGTTCTTTGTTGCCGGTCCGGCCTCGCTGCAGGTGAACAACGCCATCGTGGCGCAAAACAGCAGCACCGGTTCCGCGTTTACCGCCGATTTTGCCAACCTGGGTCTGGTCACCGCGACCGGAACCAATGTGGTCGGCAACAATGTGTCGGTCGCGGGCATCTTCCCGTCCGATGGCATTCGGATTGGTGGCGGCAGCTTCCCCGTGGTCGATCCGATCCTTTCACCCATCGCCCCGCTGGACTCGCGCACCCCGGTGCGTTTTCCCCTGCCCGGATCCCCTGCGGTGGCGGCAGCCGATCCTGCCCAGAGCCCTCCCCTGGACCAGCGGGGGCAACTGCGCGATCTCCTGCCGGACATTGGCGCGGTGGAGGCTTCCACCCTGATTGTGACCACCCCCAATGATGAGACAGACGGCATCACCACCGGCGGGATCAGTCTGCGGGAGGCCCTCGACGTCGTGGACACCGGAGGTTCGGTCCGCTTTGACAGTTTCGTGGACGGGAAGGTTATTGCCCTCGATGCGGGCAACGGTCCGCTGGTCATCGACCGCAACCTGACCGTTGATGCCTCCCAGTTCGGTCGGACCGTCACCCTCGACGCCCAGGATGAAATGCGAGTGCTCGCCGTCACCAACGGAGCGCAGGTGACCCTGCGGTCACTCACGATTACTGGTGGAAAGGCAGAGAGCAATCTGGGGGGCTATTTCCCCAATTCCGGCGGCGGCCTGCTGCTCTACCCGGGCAGCACTGGTCTCCTCTTCAACGTTGCGGTGGTCGGAAACCGGTCCGATTCTGGAGGCGGCTTTGGCGGTGGGGGCGGTATTGCCGTCATGGAGGACGGCCTGCTGGTCATGAAAAACTCCACCGTGGCAAACAATCAAAGCCATCTCGGCGGCGGGATCTATGCCGATCAGGGAGCGGTGGAGATCAGTCATGTCACGGTCGCGCAGAACACGGCCGGTCAAGACGGCGGCGGAATCTACAATTTCGGAACCCTGGAGTTCTTCAACACCCTCATCGCCGACAACCAGGCGGCAGGACAGGGGCCGGATCTGCGGCAGGAAGCCATGGCGACACTGCTGCCGCCGCAGGGGGTGAACCTGCTCAGCGATTTGAGCGGCAGCACCCTGACCGCCGGGTCTTCCGTGCTTGAAGCCGATCCCCTGTTCGCCGGACTGGGGGTCTATGGAAACAAACATACCATCCTGCCGCTACGCCCCGGATCCCCGGCGATTGATGCGCTCCCCTTCACCTTTTTCATTCCGCTGGACGACTATGTGCTTGATCAGCGGGGCGCTCCGCGGGACGGAACCAAGGATATCGGGGCGGTGGAATTCGTCTCCACGGTCGTGACCACGGAGATCGATGAGGACAATGTCAATCCGGGAACCGGGCGGTCCCTGCGCGAGGCGTTGAACAATCCCTATTCGACCACCATCACCTTTGACTTTCCGCTGGCCGGAAAAACCAACACCGCGGTACACGGCTCGCTGAACATCGACCGGGCGGTGGAGATCGACGCCTCCAGCCTGTCCGATCTCTTTGTTCTTTCCGGAGCGAGCACCTGGCGTGTGATGACGGTGGCCTCCAACGCCGGACCGGTCCGGCTCGACTCCCTCGGCTTTACCTTCGGGGTGGCAACCGGTGACACGGTGATTGCCAGCTCAGGAGGCGCGCTGTATTCCGAGGGCGATGTCTCCATTCATCGCTCCCGCTTCGCGTACAATTCAGCCCAGGGCGGCGGCGGCGGGGCGATTGCTGCCCTCTACGGGAATCATGTGATTGACCAGTCGCTGATTGTCTCCAACTGGGCCGATGATGTTGGCGGGGGTGTTCTGAATGCCTACGGCGACATGGTGATCAGCAACAGTACGGTTTCCGGCAACCAGAGTGTTCTGCAGGAGGGAGGCGGTGTCTTCAACGGCGAGGGCACGACGACCATCCATCATGCAACCATCGTGGAGAATATGGCGAACGGAACCGGTGGGGGCATCTATTGTGATTCCGGTGCACCCAAGGTCTTCCTGCACAACAGCATCGTGGCCAACAACGTATCGTGGCCCGGTCTTACCCCGGATGACGTCAATGCGAGCTTGAATCTTTCGGGCGACAACATCATCGAGAAGCGCTATCCTGAGATTTCGATTTTCACCCTCCCCGCGACCCTCAGCACCAACGATCCACAGATCGCCCCCCTGGCCGACCTGGGCGGGCCGACGTGGGGTCATTACCCCCTGCCCGGATCGCCGGCGATCAATGCGGCCACCAGTACCTCGACCTCGGTGGTGGATCAGCGCGGGCTTCCGCGCGACAACGAGCCGGATATCGGTGCGGTGGAAGCTTCGGTCCTGATGGTGAATACCACGGCGGATCAAACCAATGGTGTGTTTACCGGAGGGGTCGCCCTCCGGGAAGCGGTCGACATCCTTCCCTTCGGCGGGCAGGTGTTGTTCGATCCGTCGGTGTTTCCTGCCACGATTGCCCTTTCTTTCGGGGAGCTATCGATGTCCAACCGAGCCTTGACCGTGGATGCCTCAACCCTGTCCGGGCCAGTCACGGTCGACGGTCAATTTAGTACTCCCGTTTTTGCCGCCCGCGAAGGAAGCCGACTCGTGCTGGACAATCTGGAGATTACCCGCGGGATGGGCATTGGCGGACAGGCTGGGGGATTGACACTCAACGGCAGCACCGCAGTGGTCCGCAAGGTGATCCTTACCGCAAACCAGGGGCTCGGCACGAGTCCGGGCGGGATTTCCCTGAATGGCGGTTCCGAGCTCTTGATGGAGGATTCGACCCTGCTGGGCAACGCCAGCGTGCAGGATGGCGGAGGCATTCTGGTGGATACAACAAGCCGCCTGCTTGCCAACCGGATCCTGATCGCCAGCAACCGGGCGGATCGTTTCGGGGGCGGGATTCTCAACAACGGGATCTCGATACTGACCAACGTTACCCTGACCGCAAACGATGCGCAGAATGCCGGAGGCGGTGTCTTCAATGGATCCGGTAGCGACCTGCGCCTGGTCCAGGCGACGGTGGTGGACAACACCGCGACGAATACCGGGGGAGGGATCGAGGGCTCGTTCTTTACCCTCCAACTCGAAAACAGTATCGTGACCGCGAACCAGGCGCCATCCAGTCCAGACTTTGGACTGAGCGTGGTGCCGACTATTCTCGGCGGGGCCCTGACCTCCGGAGATCCTCAGCTTGCCCCGTTGGGCAACTATGGCGGACCCACCCTGACCCGTCCGCCCTATCCCGGTTCTGCAGCCATTGACGGGGGAACCACGCTGGCATCCACACCTGCCGTTGATCAACGCGGCCTGACCCGTCCGGTGGACGGAACCCTGGACGGTACCAACCGGGTGGATCTGGGGGCCGCTGAGTTCACTCCGGTCACAGATTACGGGTATGCCTGGAATACCGACGGAGATGAGGACGGGATGCCCTTCGGCACGGAAATCGCCCTCGGACGAAATCCCTTCCTGCCGGATTCCGGCGGTCTCAACTCGCTGCAGCTTGTTGTGACGTCCGGTCTTCCTTCTCCCGTGGCCAGCCTGAACCGTGACGCGCTGCCCTTCACCGAGTGGGTGATCAGCCGCTCTACGAATCTTCTCACCGGAACCTTTGAGGTTGCCGGCCGCTTCAGCGGACCCTCGGAGCAGGTGCTCAGCGGCAACCTGAGCACCAATGCAACCCAACTGATCCTGGTCGAGGGGGCACCTTCTCTGGGTCCTCTCTTCTATCGCTTCGAAGCCGTGTTTCATCCACCCGCTTCGAACTGAGGATCGGAATCCCGGGGGGGCGAGGGCGGGTGCGAGTCTCCTCTCGGCCTCCTCTCTCTGAGGTCTTTCATTCCGAAAACCAACCACAGAGGACACCGAGGATCACAGAGAAAAGACAGGACATCGGATGTCCATCACGACCACCACAACCAATGCCTCGCTGATCCATGCCACGGAACCTGTAGGATTGTTCAGACTCATGCTGGAGTAGACTCCATTGAACAGAAGGAAACGAAGAAGGCGAAGGGCACCGTGCTGCGTGAGCAGCGCCTTGCTTGCGCGCGGTTCAACCCGGTGCGGAGTCGACATCAGTAATTTCACGGTAGCATATCGGACAGCCTCAACAGGTCACGATCGAGGGTGAGCAATTCCCCTCCGCCCCGGAGACGCCGTGCCCAGCGGGATCGACTCTGCTCTGGCTGAAAAGCGAATACCGATCAGTCATCGTCATAAAGGTCGTTCATGATGAAGCCGGTGGGCAGAGTGTTGGCGGGATCCGTCATGCGGAAATGCCGGTACGAATAGCCCGGCGAGAGCGCGGGCAGGCCGGGTGACCTTCCCCCGAAAACTGGACCATTTTCTGTGCGAATTCGTATGGGCTAATCATCAGCATATCTATAGCTCATTATATGGTTGAGTAATGGGCTATAGAACCTATTCTATAGCCCATGAAATGGAACTGGCAGAAGGCCGCATGGCCACATTTTAGCTTCGAACCAGTTAATCTGGACGGTTTGGAACGCGAATTCCTTAAGGCGTCCGGCGTCTTGCAGGGCGCGTTCAAGCATCTGAAGGACGACGACAGGTCCGAACTGACCGTCTCCCTGATCAGCGAGGAAGCGTTCAAGACGTCCGAAATCGAAGGGGAAATTCTGAATCGCGACAGCGTGCAGTCGTCGATCCGGCGGGAACTTGGTCTTCAGACGGACACAAGAAGGATTCCGCCGGCGGAAGCCGGCATCGCGGAGATGATGGTCGATGTGCACAAGCGCTGGCAGGAACCGCTAACAGATAAGACCCTGTTTTCGTGGAGCGCGATGCTGCTGAAGGGGAGTCGAGATCTCATGGATGTCGGATGCTATCGGACACATTCCGATCCGATGCAGGTGGTATCCGGAGAACCCGGAAAGCCGAAGGTGCATTTTGAGGCGCCTCCCTCGAAGAATGTCCCGAGTGAAATGAAGAAGTTTCTGATGTGGTTTAACGGGAAGCAAAGTCGTCCGACCCTGACCCGTGCCGGGCTGGCGCATCTGTATTTCGTCAGCATCCATCCATTCGAAGACGGGAATGGCAGGATCGGAAGAGCCGTTTCCGAGGTTGCGCTGGCCCAGAGCCTGGGACGTCCTTCCCTTATCGCCCTGGCCGCCACCATCGAGAAGAAGCGAAAGCAGTATTACGAAGCCCTTGAGCGGAACAACAAGGAACTCGACGTCACGGACTGGCTTCTGTGGTTCGGCGAGACGGTGGTTGAAGCACAGGCTCAATCGATCAGCCAAATTGAATTTCTGATCGCCAAGACCCGGCTGTATGATCGTCTGGCCGGTAAGCTGAACGAGCGGCAGCAGAAAGCCCTCGCCCGCATGTTCCGTGAGGGGGCCGACGGATTCAAGGGCGGTCTGAGCGCGGGAAACTACATGAATATCACCGGCGCGATGTCATCAACTGCCACCCGCGACCTGCAGGATCTGGTCGAGAAAGGTGCCCTGACACGCACAGGTGAACGCAGGCATATGCGGTACTATCTTGCGCTGGATGGAATCGGTCGGAAGTCGACCTGAATCATTGTTCAAGCAGGTCATTCACGACGTTAATACTGTGTAACCAGATCAGAATCTGGTTCCAACTGATTACCGTTGGGGGTGCCATCCATTTCACTTTTTCTGAGCCCTGCGATTGTCCTTGTCCAGAGCCAGTAGCGGCTCCGGTACCAGAGGGCGCGCCTTGGCCGGTATCGCCAGTTTCAGTCGGACCATCTGCCCGGCCAGGTAGGGAACGTTCATCGCTTGCCCCGCGGCGAAGATGGATTGCAGGTCATCAAGGTCTTTCGCCCGGAGATCGGGTGCCTGTATCGCAAACAGCTTCGCGATCACGACATCCTCGACCGTCAGAGTCGGCACATCACCGAACCCGAAATCGACCTGATTGTCCTGGGCCCGAGTAACCGCCTGTTCTGCCCAAGGAATTTCGGGTAGCAGAATGTCCACACCTTCACCCGATGACTCGCCTTTCTTGCGCCCAACCACCATGCAGGGTTTGCTTGATTTACGCCTGATGGCGAACATCGGTCCGCCCGCCAGGTCAGCCTCCCTGACGACACCGGGGTGAAGACCAAGCGACCGAATCACATCCGATGCGGTATCGACGGCATTCTTATCAACCAGAATCACAAGATCCACGTCCATCGTCAGACGGGGCTCACGGCGATACAGGTCCGCGGCGAAGCCGCCGGCCACGGCGAAAGGAATATCCCGCTTCCGCAATTCCGCGACCGCTGACTTGAACAAGGCCTTAAGCGACATGGATACGCCTCCTAGCCTTTTTCAGCATGGCGCCTGCCTCTTCGATAAATGAAAGAACCGCTTGGGCACGATCGTTCCGCTCAACCGAACGCAACCGCCTTTCGGCGCGATCCGCGGCATCAAACACCGATGACAGAATAAGCCAATCCGCATGATCGCGGTTCCGCCGAAACAATGTGCGGTTATGCGACTGATTTCTCAACACGACCGCCTCTTTCACAAGTTCCTTGAGCATACGTTCAGCGGAATGAGGGTGAACGCCGGCCAGGCGCGCCAACTGTCTCAGCCCGACCGCATCGTGCTGATAATAGAGGGCGCGCAGCAGATCGAACCTGGCCGACCCGCCCAGAATATGGCCCAACGATTTCATGGCTATATATGTACACATATTTAGACAGTATGTCTAGGCCTTCGTTCAGGTTCCTTAACATGATCATCTGCTGGCCTGCCATGAAGTGAGACCAGCGCAGCGAGTCTCTACTGCATGGGCTTATAAGCGATTTTGGTGGTCAAAAAATGACTGTAAGAGTTCTTTTTCAGACTCAATTCCGCAGGTTGATCAAGCGGGCATTGAAAAGTTCAGGTTCGACCCTGGACAACCAGCGGAACTGAGGATCAGAATCCCGGGGGGGCGAAGGCGGGTGCGAGACTCCCCCTCAGCGCCTCTGCGCCTCCGCGGGGGGCTCGTTGATTACGAGTACGATTAGGCGTAGGAGATAGGAGGAGATCTCATGGGGCTATCCGTTCGGTAATCGTTGGACTTCGATCCAGGGGAACATCAGGAAGTCGCGGTCTTCGGTGAAGATCTGCGTGATTCCGTGTTCGCGCATGAGTATGGCGAGGTGAAAGTCATGCAGCAGATTTCCATGCATGCGCGGGGCCTCCATGATGCAGCGGTCAACCGTCTCCTCATGCACCATGGTCTCGGCTACCATCACGCATCCGGGCTGGCGGATAAGCCCGGCAATAAAAGCCCACGCGCTTTCAACATCCAGGGGCGAAGGGAAAACGCGGGGATGCGTGGCCACCCGCAGAAACTCATACACAATGCTCCACGACATGGCCCAGGGGCTGCCGCTGTTGATGATCGATTCCAGAGCCCGGCGAGCCGTTGATGCACGCGGATCGTCCCTGTTCACCGCATAAAGCAGAATGTTGGTGTCGATCAGAATCATGATTCATCCATGACCCGGCCCAGCGCTTCACGGTCGGCCAGATTGATGGCAGGGGAGCCCATGGATACGGACTTCACTTCATAGTTGACGCGCGGTTCGTGCAGGACCTGGTCTTCGCGGGCCAGCCGTTCAGTGATCGCCTCTGCAAAAAGATCCGATAGATTCTTGTCGTGCTTCTTCGCGTACACTTTCGCCCGTTTATACAATGGATCCGGAATGACCAATGTCGTTCTCATGCATATAAACATACAGATTGTATGCGCATATGTCAATTTGCCTGGATATCGGAGTGAGGTGGCTTTCTTTCTCGTAATCCTAATCGTCATCGTAATCGTAATCCGTTGAATCAATTAGGATTACGATGAAGAGGGGTCGCTTGCCCTCTTGTGCCTTTTCGTGGCGATTTCAGGCCGTTTCCAAACCTAGCCATACCATGACCGCCGGCGGGGATCGGGGTGGTTGCGTATGACGAGGAAGCGGATGCATACGTCTCACTGTAACCTGAACCCAGACACCTTTTTCCAGAAAACACCGCTCTATAGAATTTCCCGTGACATTGGGTGGGGGGGATCTATCGTTCCCGGTCATGTCAAACCGACAACTGGAGCCCAAATTTGTCACGGTTCTTCGCGAGGGGTACTCGGGAAAGTTCTTTCTTAAGGATTTAATGGCGGGGATTATCGTGGGGATTGTTGCGCTTCCCCTGTCGATTGCCCTCGCGATTGCTTCCGGAGTGAAGCCGGAGCAGGGGTTGTATACTGCGGTGATCGGTGGGTTTCTGATTGCGCTGTTCAGTGGCAGCCGGGTGCAGATCGGCGGACCGACCGGGGCGTTTATTGTGCTGGTCTACACCACCGTGCAGCACTTCGGTTATGAAGGGCTTGCGGTGGCCACGATGATGGCCGGGTTGCTTTTGGTGGCAATGGGGTTGGCCGGATTGGGCGGGGCGATCAAGTTCATTCCCTACCCGGTCACCGTCGGGTTCACCAGCGGGATTGCCGTCATCATCTTTACCGGCCAGATCAAAGATTTTCTCGGACTGTCCATGGGCACATTGCCAGCGGAATTTCTCGGGAAGCTTGAAGCCTATCAGGGGGCCATCGGCAGTTGGACCCCGGCGGCGGCGCTGTTGGGGGTGGGCTCGTTTCTACTGCTCACCTTCTGGCCAAAGATCAGCTCCCGGGTTCCCGGTTCCCTGCTGGTGATCGTGCTGGCCACGGTGATTGTGCACTATGGCCACCTGCCGGTGGAGACGATTGGCAGCCGCTATGGTTCGGTACCGTCTTCCCTGCCCATGCCATCCCTGCCGGTTTTTCACTGGGACCTGGTTCGGCAGGTGGCCCCGACCGCGTTTGCCATCGCGATGCTCGCGGGCATCGAATCGCTGCTGTCGGCGGTGGTTGCGGATGGCATGACCGGTCGCCGCCATCGGTCCAATATGGAGCTGGTCGCCCAGGGAATTGCCAATCTCGCCTCGCCGCTGTTTCTCGGAATTCCCGCAACCGGGGCCATTGCCCGTACCGCGACCAATATTCGCAACGGCGGCATCACTCCGGTCAGCGGGATGGTGCATGCGGTGACCCTGCTGCTGATCATGATGGCGGTGGGGGACTGGGCCTCCCTGATTCCCATGCCGGTGCTCGCGGCCATCCTGATGCGGGTGGCGATCAATATGGGCGAGTGGCATTTGTTGTTGAAGATGTTCAAGGGGCCGAAGAGCGATTTTCTGGTGCTGATGTCCACCTTTGGCCTGACCGTGCTGGTCGACCTCGTGGTGGCAATCGAGGTGGGATTGGTTATGGCGGCGTTCCTGTTCATGAAGCGAATGTCCGAGGTGACCCAGATCGGATTTGTCACCCGGGAACTTGAGGATGAAGCGGACGACGATCTGGATCGCGACGACGGAGCCAAGGTTCCCGAGGGGGTGGAGGTCTTTGAGATTCAGGGTCCCTTCTTCTTTGGGGCCGCCGACCGGTTCCGGGAGGAGATGCGCCACCTTGAAAAACCCACCAAGGTATTGATTCTCCGGATGCGTCATGTCCCGGTCATGGATGCCACCGGGTTGAATGCACTGGAGGATGTCCTGATGAAATGCCGGAAAGCGGATACCATCCTCCTGCTCTCCGGGGTGAACCCCCAGCCCCTGGAAGTGATGACGCAGAGCGGATTCCTGCAGAGTATCGGCTCGAACCGGATTTTTGTCCGGTTCGATGAATGCCTTGCCGAAGCCTCTCGTCTGGTTTGAGGCCGACACTTCAGTCTGGAAGGGAATCCCAATGACCGATACGCTGCCTGCAACATGAAAGCACTGCCCATTGAAACCATACCCTACCGCACCCGTGATGAACGGAGCCGGTTTGTCGCCCAGCGCTTTGCCCGTTATCTGCCGGGGGGGGTTCTGGATGTCGGCTGTTACGAGGCACCGCTGCGGGACATCCTTGCTGATATCCGCTACCACGGGGTGGATATTGCCGGCAACCCCGACCAACGGATCAACCTGGAGACCTGTACCCGCCTGCCGTTTGATGATCACACTTGGTCCTGTGTTTTGTGCGCGGATGTGCTTGAGCATCTGGACAATCTCCACGCGATGTTCGATGAACTGCTGCGGGTGGCGAAAGACTATGTGATCCTGTCTCTGCCCAATGCGTGGCGCGATGCCCGGCGCCCCATCGAAAAGGGTCGCGGCTCTTTCGAACATTATGGCCTGTGGCTGGACCGCCCCCTCGATCGGCACAAGTGGTTTTTCAGCATCTCCCAGATCGACGCCTTTGTCCTGAACCGGGCCGCCCGCGATGGGTTTGGCGTGGTGGAGCGATTTGCGGCGGAAAAACCCAAGGCCGGGCTGTTGCGCGCGGCCCGTCAGCTTCGGTATCCCGGTGAGCGCTATCAAAATCGTTATTGCCAGACCTATTGGGCGGTGCTGGCTCCGGCAACTGCGGCATGAAGACGGGGTGGTTGGGGATGGTGCTGGCCCTCGCGATCAGCCTGCCCGGGCTGGTGGGGTCGGTCTCCCGGTCCGATACCACCGCCCACATGGAAGTGCTTTCCGTGGCCTCCAGTCAGTTTACCTGGATGCGGTTGCAGGAGGGTGAGGCTGATGCCTGGCTGGTTCCGAGTTGGAATGAGCGCCCACGCATCCACAAGCCGCCTCTGGTGGTGTGGGCCAACCTTGCCGCCTGGACCGGTCTGAGCCGGGAGACAGCCACTCCGGATGTACTGCTCTACCGTGCCCGCTGGGTGGGATTTGTCATGGTGATCCTGACCCTGTGCGCTACTGCATGGGCGGGAAACCTGCTTGGCGGGCGTGCCCTGTCTTTTTTGGCGCCGCTGATCTTTGGCACCATGTTCATCACGCTCAAGCAAACCAGTGTGGCAACCTATGACACACACCTGATGGCCTGGACCACGCTTTGCATGGCTGCGGCCCTTCAGGCGCTGATGGGAAGGGGATCACGCGGAGTGGGGTGGTGGTGCTTGGCCGGTGTTTTCCTCGGGCTGGCGCTGTTGACCAAGGGGCCGGTCGCGCTGTTGTTCACCATTGCCCCGTTGTTGCTGATGGTCTGGTTGCCTTCGGTGCGCTTGCCGGTGGGCCGAAGGCTGCTGGGACTGCTCTTTCTGGTACTGGTTGCGTTCCTGGTCGCGGCCCCCTGGTACAGCTACATTGCGATGACGGTTCGCGACTTGAAGGCGAATCTGGCGACCGAATATCTTGCCCGGCGGGAAGAGAACCAACCGTTCTGGTACTATCTGGGTTTGCTGGGGTTGGTTTTCCCATGGACGCTGGCCCTGATTCCATCGTTGGGCAAGCGACCTCGCGGCACCGGGTGGATGGCTGCGGTCTGGGCGTTGACGGTGTTTGTTTTGATGTCCATTCCCGGGGCAAAGCAGCAGCGGTACATTGTACCCATCCTGCCCGCGATGGCCCTGTGGATTGGGGCCTTTCTACTGGCATCGGATGGAAAGACCTCGCGGCTCGCCCGGGGCCTTTTCGCGGTTCATGCATGGCTGCTCACCCTCGCCGCTCCTATGATCGCGGGATTTGTTCTCGGACAGCCCGTGTGGATCTCGAAGGGGTGGATCGATGCATGGGAAATTGTTGGGTTATCTCCGTGGGTGATCCTCGGGGGGACGCTGGTCGCTCTGATGGCTGCGGTGATGATTCACCGGGCAGGGCGTGCGGCCCGATATTCATCCGGGGCAGTATGGACCGCCTTATGGATGAGTATTCTCGGCGGGATGCTTCAACATGGCTACGAGCGTTCGCATCATGGACACTATCGCTATCGCGCGGTCACCGAGGAGATCCATGCGATCACGACAGGTGCGACCATAGCCTACCTCAAGCCTGCGGAGGCGTGGTGGACCGAGCATGAGCCGGATGAAAAATTTTTCTTCTACATGCAGCGGGTGATTCCGCCGCTGGATCCAGCCGCGCTGGCCGGACTGGAATCCCGGCCCGACTATCTGCTCGCCCGCGATGACCTGGAGGAGGTGCGCGGTGTGGCCGCGTCGCTGGGGTATCAGCCGGTCCTGTCTTTTCACGATGGCCGCCGCCCCCGGGTCCTGTTGAAGCAGGGGAGCCGGCGATGAAGGTGACGATGGGGGTTCGGTACTTTGAACCCAAAGGGGGGGCGGAAAAATTTTCCATGGCGCTGGCGGAATTTCTCCGGGATCGCGGCCACACCGTGCGGGTGTTTGCCTTGTCCGGTGAGCCCAAGCCGGGCGTGGAGTTGATCCTGCTTTCCCCGCCGAAATTCATGCCCCGATTCTGTCGTGACTGGCTGACCGGGCGGGTGCTGTCGCGGGCCCTCGACCAGGTCACCGATGGGGTGACCTGGGGCGAGCAGAAGGTCTGGCATGCCGATGTCATTCGTCCCGGCGGCGGATCGGAGCGGGAGTATTGGCGGGTGCACGCAAAATTTGACCCGCTGGGGCAATGGGTGGGATCCTGGCTTCAGTATCTCACCCCGAAACGGGTTTTTGATCTTCATGCCGAACGGCAGTCCATGACCTCGCCACGATTGAAGGTGCTGATCACCAACTCCCGCTACACCGGTGGTCATCTGACTCGCGACTTTCCCGAGGTGGCCGCCAAGTTGAGTGTGGTCCACAACGGGACGGAGCCTCCCGCGCGGCCGCTCCCGTCGCGATCGGCTCTGCGCGCCCGGATGGGGTTGCCAGTCGATGCTGTGACGGTGCTGTTTATCGGGCATGGTTTTCGCCGCAAAGGGCTCGATCCGGCTTTGCGGGCTTTCGCCCTCGCCGCAGAAAGTCGGCCCGGCCTTCGGTTCCTGGTCGCAGGCCGCGACCGGAGTTCGCCTTTTGAGCGCCTCGCCCATCGCCTCGGTATCGGTGACCGGGTGATCTTTTCCGGAGAAACCTATTCAGCGCGGGAACTGTATACCGCCTCGGACCTCCTGCTGTTTCCCTCCTACTTTGACCCCTTTGCCAATGTCACGGTTGAAGCCCTCGGGTATGGCTTGCCGGTGATAACCACCCGAACCAATGGCGGGCACGAGGTGCTGCACCATGGTTTGGACGGCTGGGTTGTCGATGATGCCGATCAGTTCGAAGCACTCGCAGAAGGCCTGCTGCACCTGGTCGATCCGGCACACCTCCCCGCCGCGCAGCAAGCCGCCCGCGCAACCGCTGGGCAAAACACCCTCACCGGCGCACTGGAAAAAGTGGAACAGATCTTGTTGTCGGTCGATCACGGAAAAAAACTTCACCCACAGGAGTAAACAGATGCATTCTAAATCTTCCGTAAAAATTCGCTCCCTGACATTGGCGGTGCGAACCACGGTAGCGTTACTATCCGTGGCTGCGGTATTACTGGTGCTCGGCATCTTTAATGCCGCCTTGCAGTGGGATCTGTTCAGCCCCCGTGTGGAGGCGGTGCTGTATGGGCTTTTTGGATCCTGTCTCGCGCTTGCCGGGATCGGTGTAGCGATGACGTTTGTGATCGGTGTTCAGGAAGTGGTCGCCGCCTTCCGCCGTCTTCAGGTATCCGCAGAGCCAGTCACCGAGGCCAGTCGTGGCGCCTATGCCAAAGTGATATTGAGTAGCCTGATCGGGCTACTGGCCCTTGTCACCCTTTGCGGTACCCTGAATGTTCTGGTGTTGCGGCACCGACAGCAGGTATTTGAGCAAGTTGCTCGCGAACAATTGGAAATCTTTGGCCCCAGATTGGCTGGTTTGGTGGGGGAATTGGGCGGCCCGCCCCGTGCCCGGGTGCCCGAGGGTTTGTACCAGATCATCAGAAGCCTCGATAATCTGTCCTTTATTCAGCGGTCGACCGTGTATCTTCCAGATCCGGATGAACCCTCTGCCCTGTGGGGATATACCGCATGGCGGGAGTATCGGGCGGAGGATGGGTTTGCCCGGTTCTATGCGGCGAAGGAGTTTGAAAAGGGGATGGCGGCTTCCTTTACCGGCTCCTCGAAAGACCTTGAGCGGCTGAATCAAGCCCGGGACTTCACCGTTTTTTATCCATTAAACAACGAGACTCTGCAATTGATTGGGATTCTGAGAATCGACGGAAATCCCCGGGAGAATTTCAGGGAATACTCCTGGTAACCCCAACCGTGCAACATCACTGATGCATGATGTCCATTCTGAACGTTGATGCCCGGACCGCGATCGCCGCAGCATGTCCCGGCACGACGTTGAGATCCCGCAGGCACCAGGCTGAGGCCGGTTCCCCGCCAATCCGGGATTCCACCAGTCCATTGGCCGCCTCCCCGGTTGCGACATCGAATTGCCGCAGATGATCGGCAATGCCCACGCCCAACCCCTTCACGAAGGCCTCCTTGCGGGTCCACATCCGGAAAAAGGTCCCGGTTTGCTCCGCTTCGGGAATTGCTTCAAAAGCCGCGATTTCCCTCTCCGAAAAAAACCGCCGCACGATCGGGGCGGGGTGCACGATTCTGTCCAGTCGCTCGAGATCCACCCCGACCGGAAGTGTGCCGGGGGCGATCGCCATCAGGGCCTGGGGTCCGGTGTGGGTCAGGTTGAAGGAAACCGAGGCATCCAAAACATGGGGCTTTCCGTGGGAATCGATGCGAAAAGACAGGGCATGGGGGGAGATCCCGGTGGCCTCCCCAAGTAGTTCCCGGACCCAACCCCGGGCCGCGATGGCGCGGTTCCGCTGGACCGGGTCGGGGTGTAGGGCGGTTCGGGCCTGCTCTTCCGGCGACAGGGTCGCCGCAAACACCCGGAGGTGCGGGGGGGGCAGGTCGAGGGATACCTGCCAAAGGCTGATCCGGGGTGTTTCTGGGGACGCCATGGGACCGGTGATAGGCATTTCGTGTCCGTTTGGCAAGGCTCCCCGCGCATGGGGTGTGCTTGACAGCAAGGGGCGCTTTGTTAGAGTGCACGGGTTTTTGCGAGAATCACATAGGAGAAGACCAGACATGGCCAAGAAATCGACAGCGAATATGAACAAGCAATACGTGTATTTTTACGGGTTTGGAAAGAAGCACACCGAGGGTGGCACTTCCATGAAGCCGATCCTGGGCGGCAAAGGCGCCAACCTCGCCGAAATGGCGATTGCTGAACTGCCGGTGCCCCCCGGTTTTACCGTTTCCACCGAGGCCTGCGCCTACTACAGCAAAAACAACGGCAAGTATCCCGCCGGTTTGACCGAGCAGGTCAAGGAGAAGCTGGCCAAGCTCGAAAAGATGATGGGCAAGAAGCTGGGTGACCCCAACGATCCGCTGCTGGTTTCCGTTCGCTCCGGCGCGGCGATTTCCATGCCCGGGATGATGGACACCGTGTTGAACCTCGGTCTGACCGACAAGTCGGTTCAGGGCTTCATCAAGCAGACCGGCAATGAGCGTGCGGCCTGGGACTGCTATCGCCGCTTCATTGACATGTTTGGTGACGTGGTCATGGGGCCGACCACCGGGTTGACCCACCACGATTTTGAAGTAGAAATGGAGAAGCTGAAGAAGAAGTATAAGGTCGAGAACGACACCGACCTTACCGCCTCTCAGCTCAAGGAATTGTGCGGGATTTACGAGCGGGTGTATCAGCAGAAGGTCAAGGCGCCCTTCCCGCAGGATCCGTGGAAGCAGCTCGATCTCTCCATCCAGGCGGTCTTCAACTCGTGGAACTCCGAGCGGGCTGAAAAATACCGCCAGATCAACAAGGTGACCGGCCTGCTCGGCACCGCGGTGAACATTTGCACCATGGTCTTTGGCAACATGGGCGATGATTGCGGCACCGGGGTGGCGTTCACCCGGGATGGATCTTCCGGTGAAAATGAGCCGATGGGCGAGTACCTGATCAATGCCCAGGGCGAAGACGTGGTGGCGGGTATCCGCACCCCGAAGAACCTGAACGACATGCCCAAGGAAAAAGACGCGATCTGGAAGGCGGCCTACAAGGACCTGTGCAGCATCATGGATCGGCTCGAGCGGCATTACAAATATCCGCAGGATGTGGAATTCACGGTTCAGCAGGGCAAGTTGTGGATGCTTCAGACCCGCAACGCCAAGCGCACCGGTCTCGCCGGGGTTCGGTGGGCGGTGGAAATGGCCACCGGCAAGAGCTACTATGACAACAAGAAGCAGGATAAGATTCTCACCGCCAAGGAGGCCTTGGCCACGGTGACCGGCGAGGATCTCGAGCAGCTTCTGTTCCCGATTTTCAATCCCAAGGAAGAGAAGAAGGCGACTCCCTTCATTACCGCGCTGCCGGCCGGGCCGGGGGCGGCGGTGGGGCAGATCGTGTTCGAGGCCCATGAAGCCGAGGCGATGGTCAAAAAGGATCCCCATGCGAAGCTGATTCTTGTCCGTCACGAAACCAGCCCGGAAGATGTCGGCGGCATGTGGGCGGCCCAGGGAATCCTGACCTCCACCGGAGGGATGACCTCCCACGCGGCGGTGGTTGCCCGCGGGTGGGGCAAGTGCTGCATTGTCGGCGCCGGTGCGCTCAAAATCGACTACAAGAAGAAAACGGTTTCCGCCAGCGGCAAGACCCTCAAGGCCGGCGACTGGCTGAGCTTGAATGGTTCCACCGGGGTGGTCTACACCGGTCAGATCGAAACCGAAGCCAGCCCGGTGGTCAGTGCGATCATCAGCGGTAAGAAGACGGCCCAGAAGCATCCGATCTATCTGCTGTACAAGCAGGTGTCGGACTGGTCCGACCAGTATCGCAAGATGAATGTCCGCACCAATGCCGACACCCCGAAGGATGCCGCGATTGCCCGCTCCTTCGGCGCGGAAGGTATCGGCCTTTGCCGCACCGAGCACATGTTCTTCGAAGGGGACCGTATCTGGGCGGTGCGCGAGTTCATCATGGCGGAAGATGTGAAGGGGCGTGAAGCGGCGATCAAGAAATTGCTCCCGTACCAGCGCAGCGACTTCGAAGGCATCTTCAAGGCCTTGGATGGCCTCCCGGTCACCATCCGCCTGCTGGATCCTCCGCTGCACGAGTTCCTTCCCCACAGCGAAAAGGATATTGTGGAGATGGCCAAACGCCTGAAGGTCAGCAGCGCCGTGGTCAAAGAGCGCCTGGTGCAGTTGAAGGAATTCAACCCCATGCTTGGTCATCGTGGATGCCGGTTGTCGATCACCTTCCCGGAATTGATCAAGATGCAGGCGACCGCGATCATCGAGGCGGCCTGTAATGTCGAGAAGAAGAAGATCAAGGTCCTCCCGGAAATCATGGTCCCCCTCGTGGGCTCCAAGACCGAGCTCGACTTCTGCGAGAAGATCATTCGCTCCACCGCCGATGCCATCATCAAGGCTCGCAAGGCCAAGGTGAAATACATGGTCGGCACGATGATTGAAGTCCCCCGTGCCGCTCTGGTCGCCGACCAGATCGCCGACACCGCGGAGTTCTTCAGCTTCGGGACGAATGACCTGACCCAGATGACCTTTGGATTCAGCCGTGACGATATCGGTGGCTTCCTGCCGGATTACCTCAATGAGAAGATCCTGCCGCTGGATCCGTTCCAGAGTCTCGACACCACCGGGGTCGGCCAATTGGTTGATATGGCGGTGCACAAAGGGCGGGAAACCCGTCCCGGGCTCAAGTGCGGTATCTGCGGTGAGCATGGCGGCGATCCCGCCAGCGTGAAGTTCTGCTACAAGGCCGGACTCAACTATGTGAGCTGCTCACCCTTCCGGGTTCCGATTGCCCGCCTCGCCGCCGCCCAGGCTGCGCTCAAAGGCTGATCGAAACCGATTAACAAATGACGGCAACGGGCCGCCTGAAAGGGCGGCCCGTTTTTTGTCTTGGTGGAGCCTGCGGTCTTGGCGCCCCATAGAGCATGTTGATGATAACTGTGTAGCCTTGGGATCGCGGCGTCGCATAGCTCCGCCCGCCAGATGATGGTTGGAGGACTTCGGGGCGAGCTCCTTCGAGTCGCTATGTGAGTCCGCAACGGGTATCGGATCCCTTGATCCGCTCTAAAACTTCAAGCCGCCGAACAGGTAGATGTAATCCATCTGCAATTCGGCGGTCTTGTCATACTTCTCGGTCGTGCGCTGATCGGGAGGTGTGCGATCGGCTTCGATGGTCGCATCCACCTCAATGCGCTTGAGCCCGGCTCCGAACAACAGGTCCAGGTTCTCGTTGAGGGGCAACTCGAACTGAGCCCGTAGATCCAGGTTATGGAAGGCGGTGTCGATGTTCTTTTCATTGCGGGAGTTGATCCCGAAATCCCCGGTATTGGCGGCAACATCCATGAAGGCATATTCGATCTGCAGCGCCAGCTCGGCGCGATCCCCATTCATCTCCCACAGGCCAAACCGAAACTCGCCGCCCACCCCGATCTCCGGAAGCAGGGCACCGACCTGACCCTCCCCGCGCCCGCCAATCACATACGGGTAGGGGTCTGTCTCGTAGGTGGTCACTCCCTGAGGCGGGCCGGCATCGACACTGAAGTCGGCGCCCACGGCATAGAGGCCCACCAGGATCCAGGGCGAAAAAGAAATCCACCGCTCCTCGGACACAAAATGAAAGGGCGTCCATTTCAGTTTCAGGTCGAGGGCGAGGGTTTCCATGTCGGATTGAAAGGTCGTGCCCTCGGGGATGAGCATGTACTCATAGTCGGAGCCATTGAACAGCACCTGTTCGACCCCGATCGCATAGATCCGCCGGGCGGTTGATTCGCCGCTGATGTCGGCATGTTTGAGGTCGAGATGCAGGGTGAAAAACGACCAGTTTTTCTCCAGCTCGATCCCATAGGTGGCATAACTCTCGTCGAATCCGAGTTCTTCAAAGGAATAGGTTTCCAGAAACCGGCCCTCATCGGTGATGGCATCGGTGCCTGCCCGTTTGGTTTCTTCGACGGTCCCGCTGACCCCGTCGAGTTGTCCGGCGAGCAGGCGAATCGAGAAGGTCTTGTCGCCATCGAGCGCACGGCCTTCCTTCATGCCTGCCACTGTGGGCATTGCCGCCAGCACCAGGCTGAGGGCAATGAGGGCTCCTTGTTTGGATGTCGTCATCTCGGTCACCTCCTGATTGTTGTCGGGTTGACGGCAGTGCCGGTGATCATGGCGATGATTTTCCGGATGTCCACCCTTTACAGTCACGAATTGTATCCCATCGTGTCCTCTGGCACAGTGTGCGGCATGCAGAAATTCGATCAGTCCAACCCATGGTCCGGAGATCCCGATGAGAGGTTCTCCGGTCCCGTGATCGCGGTGATTGGGGCCGGGATGGCCGGCTTGACGGCAGCTCGACTGCTGACCGAGCGCGGGTGCCGGGTTACCGTTTTCGACAAGGGACGCCGACCCGGGGGGCGGATGTCCTCCCGGTGGTATCCGGATCTGGCCTTTGATCATGGGTGTCAATACTTCACGGCCCACGACCGTCGCTTTCAACTCCATGTGGAGGCCTGGGAAGAGGCCGGGGTGGTCAGCCGCTGGGCGGGGAGGCGGGCCGCTTGTGCCCACGGCGTGTTTTCCCTCGTGGAGGATGAGGTGGTCCGGTATGTGGGGGTGCCGGAAATGCAATCGGTGGCTGCCCATCTGGCGCGGGGTCTTGATGTCCGGACGGAATGTCAGGTTGTGAGCCTGGACGCCTCGGCCAGTCAATGGGCCCTCAAGACGACGGGCACCGCGCCGGGGCGGTTTGATGCGGTGTTGATCAGTGTCCCGGCCCCTCAGGCGGCGGCGCTGTTGCCGGCGTCCATATCCTTTGGTGACCGGGTGCGCGGTCTGGAGATGCAGGCCTGCTGGGCGATCATGGCGGCTTATGATCGGGATTTGGAGCTGGGGTTTGACGCGGCTCATATCAGCGGGAATCCGCTGGTATGGATCTGCCGGAATGATCGCAAACCCGGGCGGGTCGGGGACGAATGCTGGACACTTCATGCATCGCCGGACTGGAGCCGCAACCATCTGGAGGAAGACCGGGATGAGGTGACCGGGAAACTCTTGGCGGCCTTTCATGCCCTGGCCGGCCTGCGTCGGGTCCAGCCGGTGTTTGTCCGCGCCCACCGCTGGCGGTATGCCTCGCCCGCCCACGCCCTCGAGGATGGCTATCTATGGGATCCCGCCGCTCGTATCGGGGTGTGTGGGGATTGGTGCCACAGCCCCCGGGTGGAAGGCGCCTTTCTCAGTGGGTGGATGTTGGCCGAACAGGTCCTCGCTCACCTGGTCTAAATGTGAAATTAACCGTTCCGGCTGTAAGGATTGGTCCGGAAGTACGAATAACCAGGGGCGAAGCCTCAGGCTTGCGACCCCGTAACAGGAGAAAACATGAGTAAAGGATACAAAGAAATCACCCAGCGGATTGCGAAAGGCGTAGGTGCGTTTGCGAAGGAAAACCCGGATATCATGAAGGGGTTCCGCGAAATGAGCGCAGCGGCAGACCGGGATGGGGTGCTTTCTGCAAAAACCAAGGAATTGATTGCCCTGGCAATCGGTGTCTCCCAGCGGTGCGACGGTTGCATCGGGTTCCACATGAAAAACCTGATCAAGCTCGGAGCGACCCGCGAGGAAATCGTGGAAATGCTGGGGGTGGTTGTGTACATGGGCGGTGGTCCCGCCCTGATGTATGTCGGCGATGCCATGCATGCCTATGACGAATTCGTTTCCACCGGAAACTGACCGTCCCGGATGCTCAGGTCGCCCTGATTCAAAATAAAACTGAATGTTGTTCCCGTTTCCCTGTCCAATGGACAGGGAAGGGGAACGCGAAGGAGCTTTCCTTCCCCATGACCATGCGGGGTGATGACCCCGGAAAGGCAGGTAATGATGAGTTCGGAAACGGAAACCAAGACCATGAAGATTTATCTTCAGGAAATCGGTCAGACTGATTTGTTGACCCGCGAGCAGGAAGTAGAACTCGCTGCGCGCATCAAGAAGGGTGATGAGGAGGCCCGCCAATTGATGATTCGGGCCAATCTGCGTCTTGTGGTGAAGATCGCTCATGATTACTCCCGCTACGGACTGCCCCTTCTGGATCTGATCTCGGAAGGAAACATTGGCCTGATGAAGGCGGTGGAACGATTTGATCCGGCCAAGGGCGGCAAGCTCAGTACCTATGCCGCATGGTGGATCAAGCAGGGCATCAAACGGGCCCTGGCCAACCAGAGCAAGACCATTCGCTTGCCTGCCCACCTGGTGGATAAAATTGCCAAACTACGGCGGATCGAACATGCCTTGACCGAAGAGCTGGGTCGCGAACCCACCGCAGAGGAGCTGGCCGATGAAATGGGGGTCACCCCGGCCGTGATCGGGCACTGGCAGACGGTCTCCCTCAAACCTGCCTCCCTCGATGCCCCGATCGGCGATGGCGATGGAGCGGAATTCGGAGATATCATTGGTGACGACCGGGCCCAAAACCCGTATGATGTCATCAATGATACGTATCTGCTCCATGAAATGGAAGGTTTGATGGATCGACTGGATGATCGGGAACGGGAAATTCTGGCCCTCCGCTATGGTTTGCAGGGTCGGGAAGTGGAGACCCTGGAAGATGTCGGCAAGCGGTTTCGGGTCACCCGGGAGCGGGTGCGGCAAATTCAAAACGCGGCCATTGCCAAACTGCGGGAAATGATGGCCTATAACGAACGAACCACGGTTCTGGAGACAGCGAACGCAGCATGATGGATCAGGTTCGAGACGCCATACGAGACATCCCGGACTTTCCCAAGCCGGGTATTCTGTTCAAAGACATTACCCCGGTGCTTTCGGATCCTGCGCTGTTCCGTTCTGTGATCTCGTTCTTTGCCTCGCGCCATCAGGATGCCCCTCCCGATCGGATCGCCGGGATTGAGTCCCGGGGGTTTATCTTCGGGGCGGCGTTGGCGGATCGCCTCGGGGTGGGGTTCATTCCCATTCGAAAGAAGGGAAAACTTCCTGCGGAGACGCTTGATGCCACCTATGATCTCGAATATGGCACCGCGACTCTGGAAATCCACAAGGACGCCCTGCGCCCCGGGGAGCGGGTGCTGTTGATCGATGACCTGCTCGCCACCGGCGGTACCGCCAAGGCTGCGGCCGGCCTGATCGAGGCCTTGGGCGGGGTCGTTATGGAAATCGATTTTCTGGTGGAATTGTCGTTCCTCAATGGCTGCAACCAACTTGCGAATCAGACGGTTTTTGCCCCCATCATTTATTGATTCGGCATGGCAGCAGTCTTGACCTGAATCGTCCAGTCGGATAGTTGTGCTGGATGGAATCGAACAAGTTCTATTCGGATCGCGCCACCCGGATTCCACGGCGTAACACCCGGCCCCCTGACGAGGACAATGCCTACAGTCCGTTGCCGCCCCCGCCCATTCCGCCCCGTGCCGAATCCCCATCTTCCGGATCATCACGCCGCCGTCGTCGCCACGCCCGGGATGAACGGGCCACCGCCGGTCGCCTGCTGTGGTTTGGGCTGGCCTGTGCAGTCTGTATCTATGTTGCGTTTCTCGCGGTATCCATTTTACGGGACCGGATGTACCGCGAGCAGGCCGCCGCCGAAGCGGCCCGGGTGGAGGAGAAATCCGCCGATCCGGTGGCGATGCCGGAAGCGGTGGAGCAAGCCCTGCCCGCGATTGCTGCCGTCGAGGCTGAACCCTTTCTGGACAATCAGATCAAGGCCTGGAAGCAGGCTCTGGTAATGGTGGATGAGGCGGCGACCCTTCGAAAATCCGGCCGCAATCTGGATGCGGCGGAGCGGCTGGAAACCGCCCACGCCATCGCCGGCGATGTCATCGATGTCCAACTGGCGCTGGCCGGGCTTCGGGTCGATCAACAGCGATACGCCGAGGCACGAACCTTGTTGCTGTCGGTTCTCAGCCACCAGCCGGATAACCGCGCCGCGCGCCTTATGCTTGCCCAGGTGCTCATCGATTCCGGCTTGCTGGAGGATGCCCTCGTCGCCGCCAAATGGATTCTCGAGGATGACCCCTACTCGGAAGAGGGACACCGGATCGCCGCCACGGCCTTCATCAATCTCGGCCGCACTGAAAAAGCACTCATGCATCTGGATCGCCTGGTTCTACTGAACCGGGATAACATGCTTTCCCGGAATGCCCTCGGGCAGGCATATCTCGAACTGGGCCGGATCAATGAGGCTCTCAAGGTCTTTGAAGAGGTGAAACAGACTGATCCATCCAACAGCCAGGCCCATTTTTACTCGGCGGTCTGTTATGCCCGGCAAGGAGAAATGCCCGGCCTGGCGGAAGTGATGTCTGGCGCGGCTTCCCGCTTTGGCCGGGATTTTGTGCTCGCCTGGGTGAGGAGTCCCGAATTCGACGGCATTCGCGATACGGTGGAATTTCGGATTCTGCTGCGCCGCCTGGGTGAACCGCCGGCCGCCGCCGATCCGGAAGCCAGCTTGGATTCAACGGCCTCCACGGCGCAGTTGCCCGCGACATTGTAAGCCTGGTTGGTGGCGGCGGGCAGGGCGGATGCCCTTGGGGTCAGGCTTCTTTTCCGCTCTTGGGGTCGTCCTGGCTGTCCTGCAACCCCTCACTCCGGCCTTTTTTGAACTCGGAGAGGCTTCGGCCAAGCGAGCGCGCCAGTTCGGGAATCCGTTTGGCCCCGAACAGCAGCACCAAAACCAGCATGATCAGCAGAATCTCGGTCATTCCAAAGTTTTTTATCATGATGCATTTCTCCCGGATATACGGCGTCCCATCAGGGGCTCCGAACCACCCAGTCGCCACGAAGCGGCTGGCCTTCTTCGATATCGGCGGCCCTCATGGATCCGTTGGATTCAGGTCGCATGATCAGCCGGGCCACCTGCCTGCCCTCACGCATCACGGTTACACGTTCACCGGGTGAAAGCAAGAGTGTACAACGCAGCACGACAAAGCCCGCGCGGGGGTTCACGTGATGAACGGTCCCCACCAGCCGTTGGGCAGGGGGCGCAGTAGCGACGGAGCTCGAGGAGACACAACCGACCAGGGCCAATCCGCTCAGGGTCAGCCACAACCCAAACAGAAACCGCCCGCCCCGGCTCATCGCTCTTCTCCTGCTCTGGCCGGTCTCCCGGTCATGTTGGCGGCGATCGATTTCCCGGCCCGGTGGTTTTACTTTTGCGGATTTCATCTTCTGTGCCTAAGCTGTTCGTACATCAAGACTACATCAGGAAGGGCGATCTATGAAGTTGGGATTTATCGAGGGAGCAAACGGGGTTACCGGATCGCGGCATGTGATTCAGGTCGGCGAGCATGCGGTATTGCGGGACTGCGGATTGGTGCAGGGGCGGCGGAAGGAGGCCGAGGTCTTGAACCGGAACCTCGGTTTCGATCCCGGCCGTCTTGATGCGGTGGTCCTTTCCCATGCCCATATCGATCATTGCGGCAACCTGCCCTCCCTGACCAAGGCCGGATACCAGGGGCCCATTCATGCCACGACCGCTACCTGTGATATCACCAAGGTCATGCTGAAGGATGCCGCTCACATCCAGGAACAGGACGCCGCTTACCTGAACCAGAAAACCAGCCGCAAGGGGCTTCCCGAAGTCGAGCCCCTGTACACGGCCGCCGATGCGGATGTGGTGAACAAGCTGTTCGTGCCCCACGACTATCACCAGCGCATTGAACTCGCCCCCGGCATTGTTCTCGAAGATTACGAGGCCGGGCATGTGCTGGGATCCAGCCTGGGGCGGTTTGAACTGTCCGCCGCCGGCCATACGGTCACGGTGGGCTATGCGGTCGATCTGGGCCGCCGCGATCTTCCCCTGATTCGCGACCCGGAGTTGATGACCGGCCTCGATGTGCTGGTCATGGAGAGCACCTACGGCAACCGGCTCCATGACGATGCAAGGGAAGCCCCGGAGCAATTGCGGTCGGTCTGCGCGGCCACCCTTGAGCGCGGAGGCAAGGTGCTGATTCCCTCGTTCGCGCTGGAACGGGCCCAGGAACTGCTCTTTCACATCTCGTCCCTGATGATCCAGGGCAAGTTGCCCAAAGTTCCGGTGTATCTCGACAGCCCGATGGCGGCGGAGATCAGCCGGGTGTTCGACCAGAGCCACGACTACATGGATGAAGGCTTTGTCGAGGTGCAGGGCGAAATGATCTGCCTGCTCTGTCCCCCCTGGATTCAACTCTCCGCCTCGGTGAAGCAATCCAAGGCGGTAACCGCTTCCGATGAGCCCTGCATCGTCATCGCCGGCTCCGGTATGTGTGAGCACGGCCGCATCCGCCACCATCTGAAACACGGGATCGGCAATGAACGGAATAGCATCGTCCTGGTCGGCTACCAGGCCGCCCATACGCTCGGTCGGCGGCTGGAGGAGCACGACCCGGTGGTTACGATCTTTGGCGATGAATTTTCGGTCAAGGCCGAGGTGACCAAGCTCGACGCATTCAGTGCCCATGCTGACCGGAGGGATCTGCTGGCCTGCGTGCGGGCGTCGGGGGCGTCCAAGGTCTACCTGGTTCACGGAGAGCAGGACTCCCGGGAGGCCCTGGCCGAAGCCATTCAGGCCGAAGGATTGGCCGAGGTGGTGTTGCCCAGCCGCGGCGAATGGTACGACCTGGTATGAGCGAACTCTCATTTCCCGTACTGCCGGTTGCACCCCACCCCGATTACCGTGCGGGTATCATTGCCGTGGTTGGCCGTACCAACGCGGGAAAATCCACCCTTGTCAACCGACTGGTCGGGGAGAAATTCAGCATTGTCAGCCCGGTGGTCCAGACGACCCGTCATGTCATTCGGGGCATTCACTCGGAATCCCGCGGTCAGTTGGTCTTTCTCGACACGCCCGGACTGCACAAGGCTGAAGGTGAACTCGGCAAGGCCATGAACCGGATGGCCCGTTCCTCCGTGGGCGGTTGCGACCTGGTGATGCTGGTCCTCGATGGTGCGGCGATGCCGCGCGATGAGGACAAGGGTTGGATCAAACGCCTGATGCAGGAACAGATCCCGGTGATGGCGGTGATCAACAAGACCGACCTCGGCGACAAGGGGCACGCGGCTATTCATGCGCTCTGGCAGCAATTGGCGGATGAGGCCGGTCCGCTCCCCGCACCCTGGACCTGGGCCACGGTGGCGGCAGAAACCGGCGACGGTTGCGAAGCCCTCTTGTCCTGTCTTTTTGAGCGCATACCTCCCGGCCCGCCGCTGTTTCCCGAAGACATCCTGTCCGACTATCCCCGCAAGCTCGCGGTGGCGGATGTAATCCGGGAAAAACTGTTCGGGGTCCTGTATGACGAGTTGCCCCATGAGGTCGCGGTCTGGGTCGAGGACATCAAGGACGAAGGTGAAACCCTTGAAATCGGTGCGGTGGTGTATGTGAACAAGCATTCCCAAAAGGGGATTGTCATTGGCGACAAGGGCCGGGTGTTGCGCCGGGTCAACCGGTCCGCAACCCGGGAGTTGGAGGCGATCTATGAAAAACCGGTCAAGCTCCAGATGTGGGTGAAGGTCGAAAAAAACTGGAGCCGCAACTTCTGGTTGATGAAAAAACTGGGTTATGTCGGGTAAAGTGGTCCATGGATGGGGATGGTTTCTCCTCCCCCTGCTCGCCCTGTTCTGTTATGGGCCGGGGCTTTTCCATCCATTTGTGTATGATGATCACGGGGTGATTGTCGAACAGTCGTTCCTCACCACCCCGGGCTCCTGGCTCAAGGTTGTATCCCTGCGCACGCTGGCCGATCCGGAGATCATCGACGGCCAGCGCCCGGTCCTGTTGGCGACCTACCTGCTGGACCGGCATATGTGGGGGCTTCAGCCCGCCGGATGGCGCTTCACCAACCTCGGCTTGCATGGCCTCTGTCTGGTTCTGTTTGCCCTGCTGTTGAGCCGGATGGGGCTGGATCCCGCCCCGGCCGGGGCGTTGGGTTTATTGATGGGAGTCCACCCCCTGATGGTGGAGGCCGTCCAGAGCCCATCCTTTCGCGAAGACTTGCTGTGCGCCCTGTTTGTCCTGTCTTTTTTGCTCGCCGGATTGGCCTGGGTGCAGGGATCGTCCCGGGGATCACTCGTGTTGGCGGCCGGCTTCATGGTGCTGGCCCTGCTTGCCAAGGAGGCGGCGGTCGCCGCACCGGTTCTGTTGGGAATCCTCGTGTGGCTCGATCATCGCCACCCGGTTGCCTGGGGCCGGCTTGCGGGGTTGACCGTTGTGGCCGCCGCCTGCATCACCGCACTCGGGGTGTATGGCTATTCGGGGCGGCCGGTTCAGGCCGCGGGCGGAGCCTGGAATGGGCGTGCGCTGCTTTATCCCGACAATCTGTTCACCGCCCCGGTTTTATTTTCCGGTTATCTTGTGAAGCTGCTGGCGCCGCTGGGCTTGTCGATCGACTACACTGTGACCCCGGTTGCCGGGGTGGCGGATCCCCGCTTCTGGGTTGGGTTGACGGTGTTGTCGGTCGTGGTTGCTCTGGTTCTCGGCTGGTTGCCGCTGCGGGGCGGGTGGGGGCGGATCGGGCTGGCCTGGATCCTTGTATGGTTTGCCCCGGTATCGAACCTGGTTCCGCTGTTTAATCCGATGGCTGACCGCTATGCATACGGGATGGTGCTGGGTGCGGGCTTTATCGCGGCAGGGATTGGTCGGTCTCGCGTTGCCCGTCCCTGGCCCGCCGTGCTTCTGGTCGGCCTGGGCTTGTGGTGGGTATCCCTGACCGTGACCCGGCTCGCCGACTGGAAAAGCGACCGTGCGATCTGGTCGGCGGCCCTTGAGGTGAATCCCCGGTCGGATCGGGCCCACACCTGGCTTGGACTCCTTGCCGCACAATCGGGAGACGCGGATTCCGCCCGGGAGCACTATCTAGCCGCCCGCAGTCTCAATCCCCGGGAAACCAGCGCGGCGGTCAACCTCGCCATCCTCGAAGGCAAGGCCGGAAACCTGGATGAGGCAGAACGACTGCTGCTCGAGGTCTTGTCCCGCGATCCAAGTCACCGCCCGGCGCAACAAAACCTCCAAAAAGTCGAACAGTTACGTCGATAGGTCTCCAGCCCGTCAATGGGGTGGGGCACAAAAAAGAATGCTTGGGGGGGCGGTGGCAATATGGTACCGTTCCCGTGTTAGATTCGGGGGAAGCAAGAAGAACATGAACAATCCAAGTACCAAGCCGACTCGCCAGTGCAAGGGCTGCGAGCTGAACCTCAAGACCCACTGCGCGATTTTTCATCATCCCGTTCTCAAATGGAAGGGCCGGGATTGCGAAGGATATAACAATCCCATGTATATCCGGCACTATGAACTGACCTTGAAGCCCGAGGGCGCCAAGGCCCGGAAGCAGGAACGGGCGACCAAGGCCAAGGTGGCCAAAACCGTGTCCCATCGCGACGGAATGAAGAGTGCAACCGCCAAAAAGACCGGTAAAAAGGTGGCCAAAAAGTAGGTTCTGGCCACCAGGTGCGTGCGCCGGGAGGGGATGCCCTTTCTGCCATGAATTTCCCTGACTTTTCTCTGGCCTCGTTCAGGAAGCACCCGGTGGTTGTCGGCGTGGTGTCTTCCCTGGAAGTGTTGGAGGCCCTGGTCGCCTCCGGATCCGCACCCTGCGACCTGGTTGAGCTTCGGCTCGATTTGATCGATCGCGATGACGAGATCCTGATCCCCCTTGCGGCCGGGGTGAAGCAGCCCCTGTTGATCACCCTGAGAGACCGGCTGGAGGGCGGATCCTGGCGGGGCGTCGAGCAGGCCCGGCTGGCCCGGTATCAGCGGTGGGCCACCAAGGCCCGATGGTTCGATATCGAATTACGCGCCGACCACGAGGCATGGTTGGAATACCGCGCTTTTGCCGATGCCTCGAATGTTCACCTCATCGGATCATGCCATGATTTTGAGCAGTGCCCAACCCTCGATGAAATTCGCGGCTTGATTGCCCGGAGCCGGGCGGTCAAGGCGGATGTCTTCAAGCTCGCGGCCCTGACAACGACCGATGCCGGAGTTGAAGCCCTGGAGCGGGGCCTGCGGCTCAATCATGGCGATCTCCCTTTGTGCATGATCGGTATGGGCGCCCGCGGGCCGATGTCCCGGGTACACCTTCCCCTCCATGGCTCCTGCTTGACTTACGGAGCCATCGGAGAAACCAACGCACCCGGTCAACCGCAGGCTGAAGACCTTGTGCGAGCGCTCCTCGAACTTCACGCCGGCTATGCCGCCTGGCGGAGGTTTGCGGTGAATCACATCAGGTAAAGACCGGGAGCGTGTCTTCCGGAGTGTCCTTGAGAAGCGGGAGCACCGCGTCCTTCGGGGACAGGGAGGGTGTTTGGGTCGGCCAGTCGATCGCGAGGTCGGGGTCGCTCCACAGAAGTCCCTGGTCATCCTTGGGCGAATAGAGGTTGGTGCATTTATACATGACATCGGCCTCATCACTGAGGACCACAAAGCCATGGGCGCACCCTTCAGGTACATAGACCTGCCGGTGGGACTCACTGTCCAGCAGGACCGCTTCCCATTTCCCGAACATCGGGGATCCCTTTCTCATGTCCACGATGACATCCATGATTTCGCCGTGGATGACATAGACCAGCTTGCCCTGGGGATTGTTTCGTTGGTAGTGAAGCCCCCGCAATACATGGCGGTTGGAGTGCGAATAATTGTCCTGCACAAAGTGCGCGGGGATGCCGTTGGCCGCGTATTTTTCGGCATGAAAGGTTTCGGTAAAGAATCCGCGTTCGTCGGGATAAACCGCCGGATCCACCACGACCACACCGGGTATTTTGCCTGGGGTAAATGTCAAAGCCATCGGCGATTATTCCTCCAATAAATTCATCAAATAGGCCCCGTAGTCATTTTTCATCAGGGGCCGGGCGAGGTCGGTGAGTTGCTGCGCATTGATATAGCCCTTGCGGAAGGCGATTTCCTCCAGGCAGGAAATTTTCAAGCCCTGGCGTTCCTCGATGGTCTGGACATAATTGGAGGCTTGCAGCAGGGACTCATGGGTGCCGGTGTCCAGCCAGGCGAAGCCGCGACCGAGCAGTTCCACGCTGAGGTTGCCCTGCTCGAGATAGACCCGGTTCAGGTCGGTGATTTCCAACTCTCCCCGGGGCGATGGTTTCAGGTTCTCCGCCACCGAAACCACGGTGTGATCGTAAAAATAAAGACCCGGCACGGCATAGCGTGATTTGGGTTTCGCGGGCTTTTCCTCGATGTCGAGGACTTTGCCCGAGCTGTCGAACGACACCACGCCGTAGCGTTCGGGATCCTTGACCAGGTATCCAAAAATCAAGCCCCCCTCGGTCAGTTGTCCGGCCCGCTTGAGGATGCTGGACAGGTTATGGCCAAAAAAGATGTTGTCGCCGAGGATCAGCGCGCAGGGCTGGTTGTCGATGAAGTTCTTGCCGATCAGGAAGGCCTGGGCCAGTCCCTCCGGTTTGGGCTGTACGGCATAGGAAAGGCTGAGCCCGAGCTGGGAGCCGTCGCCGAGCAGGTCCTCGAACCGCGGCAGGTCCTCCGGGGTGGAGATGATCAGGATCTCCCGTATCCCCGCGAGCATCAGCACCGACAGGGGGTAGTAAATCATGGGTTTGTCATAGACCGGCAGCAATTGTTTACTCACCACCCGGGTGATGGGATACAGCCTGGTACCGGAACCGCCAGCGAGAATTATGCCCTTCATGGCGGCAAGTTGTACTGTTCCGGGCGGTCCGGTTCAAGCTCCGGGTTCCGGCGGGCGGATTTTCTGCTTGCCGGAAACGCGTTCCCAGCTTGGAATCGCCGGGTGCAGAGTTTTCCGACCAACCGATGGGAAAAACTGGCCCGGCGCATCGAGGCCCTGACCGAGGGGTTGGGCCGCGGGGTGATGTGGCTCAGTCTTGCTGTGGTCTTGATCGGGTCTTGGAATGCGCTGGCCCGGTACGGGACCCGATTCACCGGGTGGAACCTGAGTTCCAATGCTTATCTGGAACTTCAGTGGTATCTGTTCAGCGTGATGTTCCTGCTCGGTGCCTCGGTGACTCTGCGTGATGACAGCCATGTGCGGGTCGATGTCTTGTACCACCGGATCTCTCCCAAGGCCCGGGCCTGGATCAATGTCGCGGGCACAGTGCTGTTTTTGATTCCTTTTTGCCTTCTGATGATCTGGGCCTCGTGGTTTCCCGTGCGAAATTCGTGGGCGGTGCATGAGATGTCCCCCGACCCGGGCGGCCTGGCTCGCTATCCAATCAAGACCCTGATTCCGGTCGCGTTTTTTCTTCTGCTTCTGCAGGGGGTCGCCTACCTGATTCGCGAGGTGGCGGTGTTGCGATCCTCCACTCCGGAAGTGCGGCCACCGGAGGATCACCTGTAATGTCTCCGGTGGAGTGGCTTGCCCCCTTGATGTTTGTTGTGGTTCTGGCGATGCTGTTCACCGGCTACCCGGTGGCCTTTTCCCTCGGCGGGGTTTCGCTGATCTTTGCCGCCATCGCGGTGTCTTTTGGCTTGCTGGACTGGCACTTCATGCTCGCCTTACCCGAGCGGGTCTTCGGGTTTATGTCGAACTACACCCTGCTCGCCATCCCATTTTTTATCTTTATGGGCACCCTGCTTGAAAAGTCGCGTCTGGCCGAAGATCTGTTGAAAACCATTGGGGGATTGTTCGGGCCGGTGCGCGGCGGGCTCGCGCTCGCGGTGGTGTTGGTGGGGGCGCTGCTGGCAGCGGCGACCGGGGTCATCGGAGCCTCGGTGGTGGCGATGGGAATGATTTCCCTGCCGGTGATGATGCGGTTCAAGTATGCGAACGCTCTGTCTGCGGGGGTGATCACAGCTTCGGGCACCCTTGGCCAGATCATTCCGCCCAGCATTGTATTGGTGGTGCTCGGAGACCAGCTCGGGGTTTCGGTCGGGGATCTCTTCATTGGCGCTTTGGGCCCGGGCCTGCTTCTCGCCTTTTTTTATGGTTTGTATGTTTTCATCGCTGCCCACGTGAAGCCGGGGTGGGCTCCGGCATTGCCTCCGGAGGAGCGATCTGAGCGGGGGTGGCGCCTTGCCTTGCATCTGGTCAAGGTCCTGATCCCGCCGCTATTCCTGATCCTGATTGTTCTCGGCAGCATCTTCTTTGGCATTGCCACCGCGACCGAAGCGGGAGCGCTCGGTGCCCTGGGCGCCCTGGTTCTGGCCCTGGTCAACCGGCGGTTGTCCCGCACCGCCCTTGAGCAAACCATGCAGACCACCCTCCGCTTGACCTCGATGGTGATGATGCTGCTCGTGGGTTCGGCGGCCTTTACCCTGGTCTTTCGCGGCCTGAATGGCGACTTGTGGATCGAGCACCATCTGACCTCTCTGCCCGGAGGGGTGGTGGGGTTTCTTCTGGTTGCCAATCTGGTGATCTTTGTGCTCGGATTTTTCATCGATTTCTTCGAGATCGCCTTCATCATTCTCCCGCTTCTGGTGCCGGCCGCCCGCATTCTGGGCATCGATCTTGTCTGGTTTGGGGTCATGATCGGGATTAATCTCCAGACCTCATTTCTGACCCCGCCCTTCGGGTTTGCCCTGTTTTATTTGCGCGGGGTTGCGCCCCCGGAACTGAAAACGTCCGAGATCTATCGGGGGGTTCTTCCTTTTATTGCCCTCCAATTGTTGATGCTGGGGTTGCTTGTCCTGTTCCCGGGACTGGTCAGCCACTGAGGGCAGGCCGCGATATCCGCTCACGCTCATTCGGAGATGGGCGCTACGGGGTCTTTGGCGGGGGGGGGGGGCGCTCTGTTGAAAATGGGTGCGGTGATCAGGCGTATGGAATGCCCGCCGAAAAGGCCGGTTCCGGGCTTGCACCGGAACCGGTTTTTTCCAATCCTTGGAAACTTCGTCAAAAAAAGTTCCAAGGATTGGAAAACACCATGCAAAAACTTTCCGGACATACCCAGCCGTTTGCCGTGCTGGGGCACCCCATTGGCCACACCCTGTCGCCAGTCATGCACAATGCCTCGATGCAGGCGATGGGGATGGACGCCATTTATCTCGCACTGGATGTGAAACCGGAAAACCTGATGATGGCGCTGCCCGCGATGCAGGCCCTTGGCTTTTGCGGAGTCAATCTGACCATCCCCCACAAGGAGGTCGCCTTCCGGGGTCTGGAACAGCTCGATGAATCGGCGACGCTGGTGGGCGCGGTCAACACCGTGGCCTTCACCGAAAGCGGAATGGTCGGGTACAACACGGATGGTTACGGATTTCTCCGGGCGGTGGAGGAGGCGTTTGGGACCGGGGTTGCGGACAAGAAGTTGTTTGTGCTCGGTTGCGGCGGTGCGGGCCGGGCGGTCGCGCTGGTCAGCGCCCGGCAGGGGGGGCGGGACATTGTCCTCGCCGATCTCGACCGGGAACGGTGCGAGAAGGTCGCGGCGGAAGTGAAGGCCGCGGGCGCGGAGTCGGTGCGAATTGCCGACACCCCGGCCTCGCAAGTGGAGGCCTGCCTGGATTCTGAACTCATTGTTCAGGCCACCCCGGTGGGAATGAAGCCGGACGATCAACCCCTTCTCTCCTCGGCTGCGTTTCGCCCGGGGCAATGGGCCTTTGATTTGATTTACATGACCCCGGAAACCGTCTTTACCCGGGAGGCCGCCAAGGGTGGTGCCGCCACCGCGAACGGTCTGGGGATGCTGTTGCACCAGGGCGCCAGGGCTTTCACGATCTGGACCGGGCGGGAACCACGAATCGATGTCATGCGCATGGCCCTCGAAGCGGCTGTCTATGGTGCCGGATGACCACCTTCTGGATGGCCTATCTGACCGCCCTGTCTTTTGCATCCGGGTTGTGCGTGGGGAGCTTCCTCAATGTTTGCATCCTGCGGATTCCGGCCGGCCAATCCATCGTCCGCCCCCGCTCCCGATGTCCCGCTTGCGGCGAATGGATCGCCTGGTATGACAACCTGCCCGTGTTGAGCTATCTGCTGCTTCAGGGGAAATGCCGTCATTGCCGCGGGCTCATCTCCCCCCGCTACCCGCTCATTGAATTGCTGACCGGTCTGCTGTTTCTCGCGGTATGGAATCGGTACGGGTTCACCGCTCAGACGCCACTCTACTGGGTGGCCATCAGCGGGTTGATCTTTGGTTCGGTGGTGGACCTGGACCACTTCATCCTTCCCGACCGGGTGACGCTGGGCGGGATCGCCTCGGGTCTGGTTTTCAGTGCGCTGGTGCCTTCACTGCAGGGGGAGCTGGTCTGGTCCGGTGCCCTGGTCCGGTCGGCGGTGGGTGCCCTGGTCGGCGCGGGTATTCTCTATGCTGTCGCGGTTGCTGGCCGGTGGTGGCTGAAGCAGGATGCGATGGGGTTGGGGGATGTCAAACTGCTGGGCGCAATCGGGGCTTGGCTCGGGGTTCAGGCGGTCCTGTTCACCCTGGTGGTGTCATCAGCCATCGGAGCCCTGTTCGGGGTCATCCTGATTGCCATCGACGGATTGAAATGGAAAAGCCGAATTCCCTTCGGGCCCTTCATCGCCGGGGCCTCGGTGGTGTGGATGCTGGGCGGGGACCACGCCTGGAATTGGTATTTGACATGGATTCAAGGAGGACAATGATGACGGAAAAAAGACAGGGCAACCTGATCCTGGTTGGGTTCATGGGCACCGGCAAGACCTCAACCGGAAAAATCTGTGCGGAGCGGTTGGGGCGAACCTTTCTGGATATGGATGATGAACTGGTCCGTCGCGCGGGACGAACCATCCCGGAAATTTTTGCCGGGGAGGGCGAGGCCGCATTCCGCGCCATGGAGCGGAGCCTGGTGCGGGAACTGGCCCAACGGCAGGACCTGGTCATTGCCCCCGGAGGCGGGATCGTTCTGAACCCCGACAACGTTCGGGATTTTGAGGCCACCGGGACCGTGATCTGCCTCACGGCTTCCCCGGAGTGGATTCTCAAGCGGGTGGGATCTGACACCAACCGCCCCCTGCTTCAAGTGGAGGACAAGCTCGGTAAAATCCGGGACCTGCTCGAAAAGCGTAAACCCTTGTATGACGCAATTCCCCGGCAGCTTGATACCGACGGCCAAACCCCGGCAGAAGTAGCGGAACGGGTCCTGGCCGTCTTTTCAGCCCAGGCCTGATCGAAGGCCGTCGGCCTGCGCGCGCGAATAAATTCCCTTGTAACCAAAATCCAAAACCTGAAACCTGAAACCTGACACCTGAAGACATCCATGGGAGCGCATATGAACAACATTCTGGTAACCGGCGGTTGCGGCTTTATTGGCGCTAATTTTATCCGGTATGTTTTTGAGGAGACCGATTTTTCGGGACGAATCATCAATGTCGACAAACTGACCTATGCCGGGAATCCCGAGAGTCTGGCCGATCTCGCGGAAAAATTTGGGGACCGGTATGTACTGGTTCGGGAGGACATTGTGGACCGGGGGGCCATGGGCAGGGCCATGGATGACCATGCGGTCGATGCGATTGCCCATTTTGCTGCAGAGTCTCATGTGGATCGTTCCATTGTCAGCCCGGACGATTTTGTTCAGACCAACATCATCGGTACATTTGTGCTGCTTCAGCTTGCCCGGGAGCGGGCGGACAGGATCGGGCTGTTTCATCATGTCAGCACCGACGAAGTCTTTGGCAGCCTTGGGGAGACCGGTTTGTTCATGGAGGACACCCCCTATCAACCCAACAGTCCCTACTCGGCGTCCAAAGCCTCCTCCGATCACCTGGCCCGGGCCTATCATCATACCTACGGTCTCCCGGTGACCATGTCGAATTGTTCCAACAACTACGGGCCCTATCAGTTCCCGGAAAAATTGATTCCCCTGATGATTCTCAATGCCCTCGAGGGCAAGCCGCTCCCGGTTTATGGGGATGGGAAGAACGTGCGCGACTGGTTGTATGTGACCGACCACTGTGCGGCGATCTGGACCATCATGCAACAGGGACAGAAAGGCCGGACCTACAATGTCGGGGGCCGGAATGAAATGCAAAACATCCGGGTGGTCGAGGTGATTTGCGATCTGCTGGATGAATTGGCCGGGCCGTTGGCGGGCAAGGCATCCCGCCGCGCGTTGATTACCTATGTCAAGGACCGCCCCGGCCATGACCGGCGCTATGCCATCGATTGCACCCGCATCGAACAGGAACTGGGATGGACCCCGGCGGAGTCATTTGAAACCGGGATCCGCAAGACCATACAGTGGTATCTCGACAACCCGGTCTGGATTGATCATGTCCGCAGCGGAACCTACCAGAGCTGGATCGATTCACACTACGGCGGATAAGGTACCGGTCAGGCCAACCGGAACAGGCTGATCAGGGTCAGGTCATCCTGAAAACTGATATCGCTGCAGGACCGGAGCAGGGATTCCTCCAGCTTGACCAGCGCCTCTTCGCCGTCGGCGTAGTCGCGCTCCCGGACGGTCTTCAGAAAGAAAGGCTCGGAGATTTCCTGATGCTGGTGCCCCATGATTTCTCTGGCTCCATCCGTGTAGAGCAGCAGGGTGTCGCCGGGGTCCAGATGGGCCTGGCCGACCGGATAGATCGCCTCGGGAACCATGCCCAATGCGGTGCCATGTTCGGATAGCTCCTCCAGTCCATCGCCCTTGCGGACCACAAGCGGCGGGGGATGTCCGGCATTCGCATAGGTGATCACCCCGGAGCGGGCGTCATATACCAGATGAACCGCGGTGGCAAAATACTCTCCCTCCGAACCAAACAATTCCGAGATGCGCCGGTTCAGGGCCCCCATCAACTCCTGGACATGGTCGTGATGACGGGTGGCATTGGTCCACAGGGCGCGAAGTTGCATCGCGTAGAGAGCCGCCGACACCCCATGCCCGGTAACATCGGCAAGAATGACCGCAAACCGGTGCGGATCGAGTTGCGTCACATGATAAAAGTCACCCCCGACCATTTCCACCGGGGCATAGCGGAAGGCAATCCGGAAGCGCGGATCCTCGACCGGTTTTTCGGCGAGGGTGCTGCGCTGGATGGCCTGGGCCCGGTTTAATTCCTCAAACCCGATGGAAAGGTCGCGGAAAACCTCGACCCCGCCGATCACCTGCATGTCGCAGTCGATGATCGGGGAAACCGTGACCTCCACCGGTACCCGGGAACCATTTCGGTGCCGGGCGAACAACAGTCTTGGCACATCACTGGCGCTGTTGGTGATCATGGCCCGATGCAGCGGGCAGTGCTCCTTGCCGCAAAGCGCGTGTCCGTCCTTGTCGATGTGGCAAAGAAAATTGTCCCGGCATTCCCGGTTGATGGCATCGGTCCGGGTCCATCCGGTGATCTTCTCCGCGGCCTTGTTCCATGCGATGATCCGCCGGTTTCGATCCGTGACATAGACACCGTCTGGCATGCTGTCGAGAATGGCTCCCGCGACGGTTGACTGGAAATCATCGATCGATCGAACACAGTCCATTCGTCCAGTATAGCCGATTGAGGTGTCCGGGCAAGGTGCATTTCCGGAGGCCTGCCGGTTGTCGGCAACTCATCTCCACGCTTGCCCCGGTCGAGGCGTTCGGTCTAGATTGGCTCGTTTGAACCCCGATGAAAGAAGGATACACATGAGCACCAAAGCCCCCTGGATCACCTACCGCCCCGAATTGAAGGTTCTCGATTGCACCATCCGCGATGGCGGTCTCGTCAATGATTCAAATTTTACCGACGATCAGGTCAAGGCGGTATATGCAGCGTGCGTCGAGTCGGGGGTGGATTACATGGAGATCGGGTACATGAATTCCACAGAGGCATTTCCCACCGATCAATACGGCCCCTGGCGCCACTGCGAGGAGTCAGCGTTGCGTCGGGTGGTTGGGGATCACGATGCGGAGAAGACCGGTCTCAAGCTCGCGGTGATGATCGATGCCGGGGGCAAAAGCGACTGGCAAACCGCCCTGTTGCCAAAGGCCGACAGCGTCATTTCTCTGGTCCGGGTTGCCTGCTATGCCAATCAGATTTCCGAAGCGGTGGAGATGCTGCAACACGCCGACGAACTGGGTTACGAGACTAGTCTGAACATCATGGCGATTTCCACGGTCAAGGAAGTCGAGATCGACCAGGTCCTGAAAATTGCCCGCGACACCCCCGCCGATGTGGTGGTGGTGGTGGACAGCAATGGCGCCCTCTACCGGGAGCAGGTGGATCACCTGGTCCGCAAGTATATGAAGGCTTTGCAGGGCACCGGCAAGGACGTGGGTATGCATGCCCACAACAACCTCCAACTCGCGTTTGCCAACACCCTCGAGGCGATTATTCTCGGATGCAACCGGGTGGATTCGACCATGATGGGGTTGGGCCGTGGAGCAGGAAATTGTAACACCGAATATCTGCTCAGTTTTCTTCGGAACCCCAAGTTCAAGTTGCGCCCGGTGCTGGAGTGCATCCAGAATACGATCTTGCCGCTTCGGCAGGAGCTGGACTGGGGTCCCTCCATTCCCTACATGATCACCGGACAGCTCAATGCCCATCCCCGCAGCGCGATTGCCTTCCGGGAAGGGGAAACCCCGGATGACTTTGTCGGGTTTTACGATCAGATGGTCACAGAGAGCTGATCACTGCGGCTCGGCGGGCACTGCCCGGCCAGGGACGCCGAACCCTACCCGCGAAATACGATCTGGCAGGGTAGGGGCCGGCATCCCTGCCGGCCCGAAGTCGGATGCGACCGTGAAGCCCAAACGCAAACAGCTGCCCCATGAAATACCATCATGTGTGCCGGATGGCAGCCGTTATTTCATCACTGTAAACTGTCGCCAACGCGATCGCGACTGGCTTTGTCAGTCCGGGTTTGCTCCTCAACTGCTCGCGAGTGTTCCTGTCTATGAAGATATGAATAAGTGGTTTGTTCACGCAATGGTGGTCATGCCGGATCACATACATTGGATCGCGGTGTTTGGCGGAACCTTTGGGGTTCGCCCGGTCATGTCTTCTTGGAAAGGATACTTTGCCAAAGAATTGGGGATCGATTGGCAGTATAATTTTTTCGAGCACCGACTGCGAAACGAAGCAGAATTTACTGAGAAGATGCAGTATGTCCTGATGAATCCCGTCAGAAAGAAGTTGGTCACCAAGTGGCGTGACTGGCCATATACCTTTGCACGCGGAATGTGGTAGAGTTTCGGTTCGCCGTTGCGTTTGTTGTATTGGCAGGGGCTGGCGTCTCTGCCAGCCCGGCCAGGGTCAGCCCGGTGTCTGACTCGCAGTTGCCGGTCGTCGGTTCGGCAGGGACGCCGAACCCTACCTGCCGTTGCGTTTGCTGTATTGGTAGGGGCTGGCGTCTCTGCCAGCCCGGCCAGGGCCAGCCCGGTGTCTGAATCACGGTTGCCGGTCGTCGGTTCGGCAGGGACGCCGAACCCTACCTGCCGTTGGTTTTGTTGTATTGGTAGGGGCTGGCGTCTCTACCAGCCCGGCCAGGGACGCCGAACCCTATCTGCTCGTATACTGCGATCGTCTTGCGTGCGGTTTCCGTCCAGGTAAAACGGGCGGCGTGGGCGATGCCTTGTTCGCTGCGCCGCAACCATACGTCCGGACTCGATAATAATTCGGCCAGTTGCTTTTTCAGGTTTTCCGCGGTAAGCGGGTCGAGATAGATCGCGGCCTCTCCACCCACCTCAGGAAGTGAACTGGTATTTGAGCAGAGCACCGGCGTTCCGCAGGCCATGGCTTCGAGGACCGGCAATCCGAAGCCTTCGTAACGGGAAGGCAGCACAAACGCCGAGGCCTCCTGATAGGCGCGGACCAATTCCTCCTCGGTCACATATCCGTCCCATTGAACCTCCGCCTCGATCCCGAGCCGGATCGCGGTCGCACGGGCTTCCGGGTAGCGCGAATCTTCCGGGCCAATGATCCGCAGCCGGGCCGCCACCCCCATCGCCCGCAAACCGGCAAAGGCTTCGATCAGCAGGGGAACATTCTTGTAGGGATCGCAGCGCCCCACATAGAGAATCAGCGGCGGGTTGCCGCGGGTCGGGTGGGCGGGCGCGGGGCAATACCGGGGATCGACCCCTTCCGCAGTGACGTGGATCCGGTCCGCCGCTGCTTGAAGGTTCGCGATAAGATCCCGGCGGGTGGCGTCGCTGACCGCGATGATCGCATCTGCTTTCCGGGCGATGGTGTGCATCAGTTGCCGATACACCGGAAACAGCCGGTTCTTTTTTGACCGGGGGGCATGGTCGCGGAAGAGCAGGGGAATGAGGTCATGGATGGTTACGATCCGGGCAGGAGGCGCGGAGCAGATCAGCGGCATCATATAGTTCGTGGAGTGGTAGACATCGACCCCAAGCGATCGAAGTGTGCGCGGCAATAACAGTTGGGAGGCCGGGGAAAACAACCCATGTGGAAAAAGACAGGACATGGCGCGGGAGCCATCCTGCAGGCCGAGCGCGCTTCCGTGGCGTTCGGCCAGTTCAGGCTGGTCGAAGAGCAGGATGAACCGGTGGGGGGTATCGAGTTGGATCAGGGCCCGGGCCAACTCCAGGGTGTAGCGGCCAATACCGGAGAGGGAGGAAAAGATCCACCGGGCATCCATCGCGATGGTCAGGGGGAGGGGCATTACGCGAGGCTCCGGTACACGTCCCAGGTACGGCGTGCGGTTTCGCTCCAGGTAAACTGTGCGGCCCGCGCTTCCCCGGCCGCCTTCAATGTTGTGCGGAATGCCGAGTCCCCCAGCACCTTGGAAATCGCCTCGAGCCAGGCTTCCACATCGTAGGGTTCGGCAAGGATCGCAGCATCACCCAGAACCTCGGGAAGGGAGCTGGTGCAGGAGGAAATGACCGGGGTCCGGCAGCGCATGGCTTCCAGAGGCGGGAACCCGAAGCCTTCATAAAGGGACGGGAACAAGAAGGCCTCTGCCCCGGTATAGAGGGCGGGCAGGTCCTCATCCGCAACATAGTCGAGATAGTGAATGCGGTTGCGGCGGATCGAGGTTTCGATCCGGTGAAGGATGGGTTCGGTTTTCCAGCCCTTCATCCCGGCGATCACCAGGTCGATATCGCTGTCGAGGGATTCGAAGAGGTAGACCAGAAACGGGATGTTTTTCCGGGGTTCCAGCGTGCCCACCGTGAGTAGATAGGGCCGGGGCAGGTGATGCTGCTCCCGGAAGCGCCGGCAGGCTTCGTCGCGCGCGGGCACGAAGGCATCGTCGAGCCCGGAGGGAATGGCGGCACACTTTTCCTTCGGCACACCAAGAAGCTGCTGGATTTCCCGGGCGGTGAATTCGGAAACCGTGATGATGCGGTCTGCTCGTTCCACGGTTTTCCGCATCAGCCGGGTCAGGTAACGAAGGTTTCGTTCCTCGATGGTTTCGGGATAACGGAGGAAGGCCACATCATGAATGGTTACCACGGACTTGCCCCGGGTCAGGGGGGGGAGAATGAAATTGGGAAAGTGGTAAACATCGGCCTTGCCTGCGAACCAATTGAACGGGGGCCACTCGAGCGATTTCCAGGCCCGTTGGACCACCCGTCCGGGAATCAGGTGGATGGCCCGCTCGGTCGCCCCAAGGCAGGCCGGAGCCCCGCCCCGCCGCCGAAAATCAAAGTAGAACAGGGACAGGGCATCTTGCGGAGATCGCTGGCGGCTGAGGTGCTCGACGAGGGTTCGGGTATATCGTCCCACCCCGGCCCGCTGGGCTATTGCCGATTGAATATCAATACACACCTTCATAGACGCTGATCGCGGTTCATCTTGCTGGCAATCCAAGGGGTTCGCCAAGAAATAAAAACGCTGGAACAATTACCTTTTCCGGTGCGAAATTCTATTCCACCCTTGTCCGATCGATGACACTGCACCCACAGGATCTGGTTCCGCATCCGGTACCGCGGCGAAAAGCACGGCATCCCCTTCGCCATGTCTTGCGATGGGGCGCGGGTTGGCTCTTTCTGGTGCTGGGATTCCTTGGCTTTTTTCTGCCGGTTCTGCAGGGGGTCCTTTTCAGTGCGGTGGGAATATGGCTTCTCGCCCCCTATGTGCCGCTGTTCCGGCGCATGCGAAGACACTTCTTTCACCGGTTTCCTGGGCTGCGGAGACGGGTCAGGGCATTCCGGAAGCGGTTTCGAGGAAAAGCCGGAAAGAGTTAACGCGGAAACCACGAATGGACACAAATTTACACGAATAGGGGGTGAAGGGCTGCTGCCCCTGGCGTTCGCACCGTCGCATGCTGCGGACTAATGAACATCTTCAGGTAAACCAAACAGGCGTTTGTCGTAGTGTCGCTCTGGCCGGGTAGGCAGGCCCGCAAATGTGGGCAAGGTGCGTTGCGTTCGCTTCACTCCACCAGCGTCTTGACCACAGAAGCCGGATGCTTCTCCGCATTCGGCACCTTGGCCCAATGCCGTATTACTGCTCCATCTTCCCCGATCAATACCGAGGAGCGAATGACTCCAATGACTTTTTTCCCGTACATCATCTTTTCGCCCCATGCGCCGTAGGTGGTCATGACCGACCGGTCTTCGTCGGAAAGCAGAACAAACGGCAGGGAGTATTTCTCGATGAAGTTTTGGTGAGACCCCAGAGAGTCGCTGCTCACGCCGAGGACGGTAACGCCAAGATCACTGAGATCCTTGAAAAGATCTCTGAATCCGCAAGCCTCCTTGGTGCAGCCCGGTGTATCGTCCTTGGGGTAAAAATAAAGTAGAACTTTTTGTCCCCGGTAGTGTCTGAGGGCGTGTTGCCTCCCGTCACTTCCGGGTAAATCCCAATCAGGAGCTAGATCACCTGGACTTAGCATAATGGACCTCCTTTGTGTGTAATGTTTTTTTGCGCAAAGGCTTGCGACAAGGATCGTCTGGTAAAGTTCGGGAAAAAGTAACCCATATATGTGAAATAGGAACAGGCTTTGCTAAAAAAAAATTAAAAAAAGAATGGAAGCGCGGTATGTTCATGCTAGCATCGGGTTCTCAAAGTAGAGGGGTTTACCATGAAGAATACAACACTTATTGTTTCGTTTCTTGCCACGATCGCAGCCATGACTGTGTGGGCCACGCCACCGAATGTACCAGTCCTGGATGGCCGTGCGACTGAGTATGACGATGTTGATCTGGTTTCGTCATTTACCGGAGCAGTCAGTGATCCCCTGAATGTCGAACCTTGGGGACCCGATAATGCCCTTACCAATCTTTATGTCACGTGGGATGAAAGTAATCTGTACGTGGCCGTGAATGCCTATGTCAGTACGAGCGATGTTCCAAACAAGGTTGCCATTATGCTGGATGTGGATCCAGAGGCGGGTACCGGTGCGACCACGACGACCAACTGGCTCACCGGGCCCGGGTACATTACATATAACGACGTTGCCTGGTCTGCCTATGTGGGCGGCACGCCTTTCGGACTGGACTACATCATCGCTTCCGAGGGCAGCTCTCACAATTTGATTCGCGTACTCTACGACGGGATTATGGATCCCGACACCAACAACGTCATCTCCGTCGTGGATACCTATGAGGGGATCTCCGCGACCGGAGTGGTTCTCGCTGCAAGCATCGCCAAAACAACCCCGGCCTATCCCCTCAATGCAGTCGAATCCAAGATCCCCTTCGATATCCTGTTCAGCGCCAACACCAGCCGATTTGGCACAGTGGAGGCCGGAGAGGTTGTCCCCCGTGGCCTGACCATCCGGCTCTTTGCCAACATGCACAACAATTTGCCAGCGGACCTTTACAGTTCACCGATGGTGATCCCGCCTCAGGAAAGTGTGAATGCCTCGTGGAGCGCTGGTTTCCTCATTTCTGATGACTATGTTGATGTCGTGATCGACGCCGACTCCAACGGACTGCCCGATGTCGCGGTCGGCGACGTCAATGCGCCGTGGATCAAGGCCCTGATAGGTGCCGCCGGTCAGTCCCAGGCATTTGCCCAGTTCAATGAAGAGGTAACCGAAGAGAGCGTGACCAACGCCGCGAGTTGGATGGTAGATGGTGTTGCTCCGACATCCGTCACCGTTCTTCAGGGCGATCTGGTTCGACTTGATCTCGCTAATCCGCTTCCTGCATCAGGGAACTTTATCATCATTTCCTCTGATGAGGTCGAGGACGCTGCTTCCAACAGCAAATTCTCCTACAACTTCCTCAACCCGGTTGCGGATGGAATGCAAACCTCAGTCACGGTTCGATTTGTTCTCGAAACCGCTTCCGGCATGGGGGCGTCCCCCGGCGCTTCCAATTTCTATATCAATGGGTCCAACTTCCCGCTAGAGTGGGAATTTCCTCCGGCGAAATCCTCACCGCTGAGCCCATTATCTGGCTCCCTGTATTACCGGGATGTGACGTTTCTTCCCGGCTCCTCCACCCAGTTGTTCTACAAGTATAGCGCGGAATTGAGTTCCGGTAGCGGTGCTGGCACTAATAACTATGAAGCGATTCGACTCAATGATTTTGCGAATGCCTCTCGTACTCTAGTCTTGCCAACGGACGGTAGTATGTTGGTGGTCACAGATTACCTTGGCGCGGCTGCTGCGCCTTTGCGTGACCAAAATAATTTTGATGATTATTCTTCCTTGTATTATGACGCACGGCGCGGCGACGCCGGGGTGCGTCAACGAGCCGAAGTTCTCTTTCGAGTCGACATGTCGGGAAGAAATCTCGCTGGCGTCACACGGGTGATCCTTATGGGCAGCGATCCTCTGCGAGGATTCAATAATGCTGCCGATTTTGCTCCAGCTGATTGGAGCGACTATCCACCCAACGATGTCTCCTGGTCGGAAGCCGGCTTGGAAATGTATGATGATGGTACACATGGCGATGAAGTGTTGGGTGATGGAATCTATTCAAGAGAATGGGCGTTTACGACATCTGGTACGGATAGCACCTTGGTTCTTGGCTCCCCGAATTCACTGGTTGGAGGTGAAAATGGAACCTCGCCCTATTTTGGTAGCTGGTATGACCTTCGCAGTCCTCGTAGCTTCGATTATAAATTCGCCATTTATAAGTCCGGCACAGATACAGCATTGTTGAGTCCTGAAGGTGCTAATCTGACCTACTATCTGGGGGAGACGGAGACCAATGTAATCATGAATATTCATGAATGGTCGAATAATGACCTTCCCCTTCCTCCACCGTCGAATGCTCCGACCATGCTTGGTTTAGAGTTCAGTAATGGAACTGCAACGGTTGTCTTTGACAATGAACCAGGAGAATTGGATCACGGCGTTGAGGTTGCCTTTGATCTGGTTAATGATGGTTGGCGTGATCATGGACTCAGAGGCGTAGCCACTGATGGCCTTTGGAAGGCCTACATGCCGGGGGTGAGTACGACTAACATTAACTTCCAAGCGTATTCTGGGCCGGCTCCAGAACGAACCACCACCTGGTGGACTCCTAATCCGGTACCCGCAACTGGAGCCACCGTGCAGGTATGGTTCTCCCAGATCGGGCGGGAAAATAGGGGAATTCCACAAGTTTTCTTTCACGGTTCCCTAACGGCTGATGGTTCCATAGATGAAAACAACTGGTTTAGTCGGCCCATGACCTTCCTCGGCAATGGCCTGTGGACGGTGTCCATGGATGTCGCAGCATTGACGAACGGTACCAAGGATCAGATCCGATTCGGGTTCCGAAATGAACTCAACGGCAATTGGGACGGGAACTATTGGCCGGGCGGTTCCGAGAACTACCGGATGATTGTGGGGAGCCGTGCGACCTGGACCCCGGAGAATCCTGGTGCCGGCGATCTGCTGACCGTCACCTACGATGCGACCGGTGGTGTCTTGGAAGGCGGCACTAATGTTTATATCCATTCCGGCTACAACAAGTATGAGGGAACGGACTGGGTTGTCGCCTACGAAACACCGATGACGAATACCGGCGGTGAAACTTGGACGACAACGGTTCAGATGCCGACCAATGGCTTCAAGACCTTCAACATGCTGTTCCGGAATCTCGGCGATACAACGACGTGGGACAGCGAGTACGATCCCCTTCACTGGGTCGTGTTTCCCGGAGAATGATGATGTACAGCAAGATTTTCAGTGATCGTCGATCGGGATTTACTCTGATTGAACTTCTGGTGGTGATCGCGATTATCGCGATTCTGGCCGCGTTAATTACGCCAGCGGTAAGTGTAGCATTGGAGCGAGGAAAAAGAACGGCTTGCCGGAGTAATCTTAAGCAAATCGGCACATCAATGCACATTTTCTCGGTTGATCATAAAGGTTATTTTCCATTGCCAGAAGGCGATTATGATGATCCATACGATAACGGCAGTTTAGCGTTTCATGGTTACATTACAGAGGTTGCAAAACAAATGTACGACAGCTCCGTGCTACAAGAGCTTCGCATATGGGTTTGTCCAAGCGATAGGGGCGAAGGTGGAAATGCCAACAACCCGAATATTAAAACTGTTGAGCCTACAAATGACATTGACACTTTTAATAGTTACGGTAATGCAAGCTATATGTACGTCGCGGGAATGAATCGTCGCCTTAATGTAAAAAGTGCATCGGCTGCAGCTGTTTTGTTGGATGAGTCCTTGCAGCGTGAGCGCGGAGACAAAACACCTGGCAACATGCCCGACATAACGGCAGATGATAATCATGGCGCCAATGTTCGAAACGTCCTTTATTATGATGGAAGTGTGCGGCAAGAGGAGGGAGACTCTGTTGCAAATGCTACAATCTTTCCCGAGGGTGCGGACGCTTGGGCCAACTACGGCTTTGTAAATAGTGTTGATTAGTTAATTCCCTGTGTGGTTAGGAAGCCAAGGGTATAAGGGGTTCCTGAATCTTGTGATTGGGATGATGTAGTTTCTGGAGACCTACACCCATCGATTCAATCTGCGGTATGAATTGAGCGGCCATCTATTCCACGGAATGTGCATATTGCCGTTGGTGAGTTGTGCAGGTGGGTGCCGCCTACTTTTCGATTGCGCATCACTATGTGCAACTGAGTCAGGCCAGCTTTTCGTTGCGGTTGATGCTTATCTTTGGAAGACTTTAGTAGGGGTCTGTTTCATCGACGATATTCTCAGGATGTGGATATCTTATTGGGGGGAGCAAATCATTCAACACGAAGAAAGGCAGGCGACTCACAACCAATGAGATCGATGCACTTGGTCTAGAGGAGGGTGACCTTAAATAACCTTAAAGGGCGTTACTTGCCTGAGTTGTTTGGCGGAATACCAGCGCTTGAAGTGCATGGATAGCCATTCGCCTTCGCATGGGGAGCGACGACGTGCGCTCACTATTCGCTCGCGGGATCGAAATGTCGCGGAGCCGCGATATCATCGCCAAACGGGATCGGTTGCAAGAAATCGCGCGATTCAGGGACTAACACCTTCGGGGGCCAATGGTGGGATCGATCACCTCGTACAGGAACCATCTTATTGCGAAATCAAATGATTCCCGCCGAAGGTGAAGGGCCCCTCGATGGCCTCAAATTGCCACTCTACAGATTCTTTTCCCTTGCTCCACGCGGGTTCCCGGTGCATAGTGCGCGGCTTTCAAGCGTTTCGACCACGGGGGTCTGGAACGAGGGGAATTTCGCAGAGAGAACGAGTAACGGGGAAGAATCATGTCCAGAAAAACGCCATTAGAGAAGGTCCGTAACATTGGTATCATGGCGCATATCGATGCCGGAAAGACCACCACCAGCGAGCGCATCCTGTATTATGCGGGCCGGATTCACAAGATCGGGGAAGTGCATGACGGTGCGGCGGTGATGGACTGGATGGAGCAGGAGCGGGAACGCGGCATTACCATCACCTCGGCCGCAACCCACCTCGAGTGGCGCGACCACCAGATCTCCCTCATCGACACCCCCGGACACGTGGACTTCACCGTGGAAGTGGAGCGCAGTCTCCGCGTGCTTGACGGGGCGGTTGCCCTTTTCTGTGCGGTGGGAGGGGTGGAGCCCCAGTCCGAGACGGTTTGGCGCCAGAGTGAAAAATACAATGTCCCCAAGCTGGCATTCGTCAACAAGATGGACCGGACCGGTGCAGACTTTTTCTCGGTGGTGGCTCAGATGCAAAAAGAGCTGGGCGCCAATGGGGTTCCGGTTGTGATTCCCATCGGGGCGGAGGAGAAATTCAAGGGAATCGTGGACCTGGTGACTATGAAGGCGGTCATGTATATCGATGACGCCGAAGCAGGCAGGAATTTCACGGAAGAGGAAATCCCTGCGGATCTGGTCGAGGTTGCCCAGAAGTGGCGGACCAATCTGTTGGAAAAGTGCGCTGAGCAGGATGAGGTGTTGCTCGACAAATTTCTGGATACCGGCGATCTGTCCGAGATGGAGACCCGCACGGTCTTGCGCAAGGCGACCATTGCCCGGGAAGTGGTGCCGATTTTCTGCGGCGCGGCCTTCAAAAACAAGGGTATTCAACGCTTGCTGGATGGCGTCATTCACTACCTTCCGTCTCCGTTGGATATTCCCCCGGTGATCTGTGCGGAGGAGAAGGAAGCGAATCAGCGCGCCCCCGAAGACAGCGCCCCCTTCTCCGGAATGGCGTTCAAGATCATGTCGGACAAGCATATGGGCAAACTGACGTTTGTCCGAATCTACTCCGGTACCCTCCGGCAGGGAGACACCGTTTACAACAGCACCCGCGACAAGTCGCAGCGGGTGGGCCGGCTGCTCCGGATGCACGCAATCAAGCAGGAGGCGCTGGATGTTGCCTTCACCGGGGATATTGTCGGGATTGTCGGGCTGAGTGACACCCGCACTGGGGATACCCTGTGTAATGAGGATAACCCGATCCACCTGATGGCGATTGAATTTCCCTCCCCGGTGGTGTCGATCAGCATTGCTCCCGAGAGCAAGGCGGAGAATGAAAAGCTTTCCGAAGCATTGCACAAGCTGGCCGATGAAGATCCCACCTTTACGGTTTCATTCGACCAGGAAACCTCGGAGACAATCATTTCCGGGATGGGCGAGTTGCACCTCGACATCATTGTCGACCGGCTGCGCAGAGAATTCAATGTGAAGGCTGCGGTTGGACGGCCCGAAGTGGCGTACCGGGAGACCGGGACCATTGCGGTGGAAGGGGAAGGAAAATACATCAAGCAATCCGGTGGTCGCGGTCAATATGGGCATGTCAAAGTTCGTCTCCAGCCTCGCGACAAGGGGCAGGGATTTGCCTTCATCAACTCCGTGGTCGGTGGCCGCATCCCCAACAATTTCATTCCCTCAGTGGAAAAAGGCATCGTCAAGGCGATGATTGCCGGACCCTTTGCCGGGTATCCGGTGGTCGACATGGCGGTGGAGCTTTATGACGGGTCCTACCATGATGTAGACTCCAGTGATATCGCCTTCCAGGAGGCCGCCCGCATGGCCTTCAAGGATCTGTTCATGAAATCCCAGCCGCAAATTCTGGAGCCGATCATGGCGGTGGAGGTGGTCACCCCGGAAGAATTCATGGGAGCGGTCACCGGTTCGATCTGTCAGCGTCGCGGTCGCATCGACCAGATGGAGACCAAGGGGAACTCAAAGGTAATCGAATCCCATGTCCCGCTCTCGGAAATGTTCGGTTATGCCAACCACCTTCGCACCCTGACCCAGGGCCGGGCAAACTTCTCCATGCAGTTCGAGCACTATGAAGCCGTGCCGTTCAATGTGGCGGAAGAAATAGTCAAGAAGCGCCGGGAACAGAACAAGGTCCGATAGAGCAGTTTAAGTAATGCCGTAGCTGTACAGCGGTTCGCCGGGCCTGCCCGGCCAGGCGGCCCGTGATAAACCATCCGGCCATAGTTCAACTTGAACGGCTCTAGGCCCGGCGGCCTGCCGGGGGGGGCTACTCGAAAATCACCGTCCGGTTCCCGTACACGAGGATCTTGCGGTTTCGGTGTAACCAGACCGCATGGGCCAGGACAATTTTTTCCAGGTCCTTTCCCTTTCGAACCAGATCTGTGACCGCATCCTTGTGGCTGACGGTCATCACGTCCTGGGCCAGGATCGGACCTTCGTCGAGGTCTTCGGTGACATAATGGCTGGTTGCGCCGATGATTTTCACCCCCCGCTCATGGGCGGCATGATAGGGTTTGGCGCCGGCAAAGGCGGGAAGAAATGAGTGGTGAATATTGATGATCCGGTTGGGGTAGTGGCGGACAAAATCTCCGGATAAAATCTGCATGTACCGTGCCAGTACAACGAAGTCGGCCTTATAGTCCTTGAGCAGGGCAATCTGTTTGGCTTCCTGTTGGGGTTTGGTCTGCGCGGATACCGGGATATGATGAAAGTCGATGCCGAATCGTTGTGCCACCGGTTCAAGATCGGGGTGGTTGCTCACAATCAGCGGGATTTCCACATCCAGTTCCCCGGTTTGCCAGCGGGCGAGCAGGTCGTAGAGACAGTGGGGGAGTTTGGATACCATCAGGGCCATCCGCGGGGTGGTGTCGGAAAAGTACAGTTGCCAGGTGATGTCGTAGCCCTGGGCGAGCGGGGTGAAGGCGAGTACAATTTGCTCGCGGGTCAGGGCGAACCCTTCCATATCCCATTCAATGCGGGCAAAATAGATCCCCGCCTCATCATCCACATGCTGGTCGTAGTCAAGGATGTTGCCCTGGTGGTCGGCGACGAATTTCGTGATGGCGGCGTTGATGCCGCGCCGGTCCGGGCAGTGGACGAGCAGGATGGCGGAGGTGCTGTTCATGTCGCACTGCATAGAATGAGTTGTGGCTTCCGTCAAGCAGTGTTGCTGCTTCCGATGGCCGTCATCCTGATCCTTTACGACCACATTTTACCTTCACCACAGGGGTGAAGCTGAATCAATCGTATCACGGGCTCGCATAGCTCGCCCCTCCAACTGGTTGGGGAGGGCGGAGCTATGCGACGCCGAAGTGTCGCGAAGGATTAGGGTGGCCGTCGTCGGCCCGGTGTCGGGGCTTGAGTTGAACGGGGAGGGTTGGTAGTTTCCTCGGTTGACAGCATGATGAAAGAGCCTGCATCCAGCCTTGGACCGATCACATACGATCTTCCCGATCGCCCGCGCCGCAATCGCCGGTGTGAAAGCCTCCGGCGGTTGGTTCGGGAGACCGTCCTCACCCCGGGGGACCTGATCTACCCGATGTTTATCACGGACGGTTCCGGGGTACAGATTCCGATCGGCTCCATGCCCGGCATCTGCCGGTGGTCGCCGGATCTGTTGCTCGAGCAGGCGCGCGCGGCGTATGCGCTGGGGATTCCCGCGGTGGCGCTCTTCCCGGCATTGTCGGATACCCTCAAGGACCGGGTGGCGTCGGCATCGGTTGATGCGGATGGATTGCTACAGCGGACGGTTCGTCTGTTGAAGCGGGAGCTTCCGGGTCTGGTGGTGATCACCGATGTCGCGATGGATCCCTATTCATCGGATGGCCACGACGGCTATGTGGATGGCGACCAGATTGTCAACGACAAGACCTTGCCGATCCTGTGCGCGATGGCGGTCAGCCAGGCCGAGGCGGGAGCGGACATGGTGGCCCCGTCCGATATGATGGATGGCCGGGTGGGGGCCATCCGGACCGCGCTGGATGAGGCGGGTTTCACCGGTGTCGGCATCTTGTCGTATGCTGCGAAGTATTGCTCGGCTTTTTATGGTCCCTTTCGAGAGGCTTTGGATTCGGCGCCGCGGGGGGGGGACAAGAAAACCTATCAAATGGATCCGGCCAACCGCCGGGAGGCATTGCGGGAGGTGCGGTTGGATGTCGCAGAGGGGGCGGACATGGTGATGGTGAAGCCGGGTCTTCCTTATCTGGACGTGATTGCCGCAGTGCGGGCGGCGGTCGATCTCCCGGTGGCTGCGTATCAGGTCAGTGGTGAGTATGCGATGATCAAAGCCGCCGCGGAAAAGGGCTGGTTGGACGAGTCATCGGTGATGCTGGAATCTCTTCTGGCGATTAAACGGGCGGGTGCGGATATGATTCTGACATATTTTGCGATGGATGCGGCCCGCAGTTTGGCGTAAACATGGTGGGCAGTTTCTCGAATAAAGGAGCAAGAACAATGAAGATTCAGGGTTTGTTTTTGAGTATGTTGGCGTTGATGTTGGTGATGGGATGCACTTCGGGCACCCCGAGATCGGCCCGTGGCAGTTCGGAGGATCTTCCGTATCTGGGCGGCCGTCCGAACCCGAACTATCGCGGATCAGTGGCCGCTGAACCGATGTCGCCGGCCATGAGCGAGGTTTCTGATTCAGCGGAGGTGGTGGTCGAGGAGTCCGTGGTGGCGGAACCCGAATCCATGGAGTCCGAGATTGTTGAGGAAGCCCCGGTGGTTGAGGAGGCCGTTGCCCTCGAGGTTGTCGAGCCGGAAGAGCCGGTCAGTGAAACGGATGCCCAGCAATCCCTTTCCGATGCCATGAATGATCTCGAGGCGGCCATGGATGATGGCATGTCCTCCGGAAATGCGGATGGTGCGGCCGACTCGATGGCGGTTGCGGTGAGCCAGGCGGAGGCCGCCATTGACACGATGAATCAGCCGCTCGAGGTCACCGACGAGGCGATGGTGGAGATCGATGAGACCGCCGATGCGGTTACCGGGATGATGGACGTAACCTCCGAAGCGATGGATGCGGTCAGCTATGATGACGCGATGGAAGTGCTGACCATCGATTTTGGCAATGGGAATGTGTATGACTATCTCGGGGTTCCCGTCGACGTGTACGAACAATTCCTGAAAGCTGACTCCAAGGGCGGATTTTTTGCCGAGACGATCAAGGAGAAATACGAGTCGCTCCGGCGGTGACGGGGCGAGGCGGTTGCCCGGGCAGACAGCAGGTCTCCGGGCAAACATCATGTTTGGCCGGCAGGGAGCCCACCGTCCGACGGGTGGATAGGTTCATCGCCCGTTCTTCAATCAGTTCGCGAACCATCGCGGCGAATCGTGGATGATTCCCGACCGTTTGGGCCCGGGCCATCCGAATGCCCAGTTCTTCACAGAGCTCCCTGGCCTCGGTATCCAGATCGAACAGCACTTCCATGTGGTCGGATAGGAAGCCGATCGGAAGGATGATCAAGTTGTCTGGTTTAGAGCCCCGATGCAGCTCGCGGATATGATCGCAAATGTCGGGTTCCAGCCATGGCATGGAGGGGGGGCCGCTCCGGCTTTGGTATACCAGTTGCCAGTTGGACAGGCCGAGCTGTTCCGCCACCAGGCGGCAGGCCTCCTGAAGTTGGGGTTCGTATTGGCATCGGTCTGCCATGGCCTGGGGGATGCTGTGAGCGGTGAACGCGACGGTGGCCTGGGCGGGGGTGATCCCTAGTTCCCGGGCGGCGTCGGAAATCCGTTCGACATTCATCGCAATAAAGTCAGGGTGGTTGAAGAAGACCCGAATTTTGTGAAAGGTCAGTTGTCCCGGAGCCACCGCATCGCAGGCCCGCTGGATATCCTCCCGATACTGGCGGCAGCCGGAATAGCAACTGAACGCGGAGGTGGTAAAGACAAGAAAGTGCCGTACCCCGTCCTTGTACATGGTTTGAATCGTGTCAGTGACCAGCGGGTGCCAATTGCGGTTGCCGAAATACACCGGGAGCTTGGGGCCATTTGCCGCCAACTCCGCCTCGAGTGCGGCGATGATCTCCCGGTTCTGGGCGTTCAGTGGGCTGACCCCGCCAAAAGCTTCGTAGTGATGGGCGACTTCACGTTTGCGGGCTTCCGGGACCGGTTTACCACGCAGGACATTTTCCAGAAACGGCATGACATCTTCCAGGCCCTCCGGTCCCCCAAAGGACATGTATAACAGGGCGTCGTACGCGGGCGTGGTCGGTGTTGGCGGATTCATGGTTGCATCATACATCCAGTGGCGCCGTTTGCAAACGGCGGGTCAGGTAAATTCCGCGCGCCGTCGATCCAGGGCCTGGCGGCTTTCCGCCAGACCACCGGGGCGATTGCGGAGTTGCCAGCTCTGCAGAAACAGGGGGTGGATCTCCTCGAGCAGGGTACGCGCGGCTTCAGCCTGTGCCCGTTTTCCGCTCTGGATGAACAGCCCGCGGTGACAGGCAAACTGCATCAGTCGCATCGGTAGGTGGACCTCGGGATCGGAAGGGATGTGGCGGGCGATGGTTTCCAGTTGTGTGAGGGCATGCTCCAGTTCGCTCGGGGACACCTCGACCAACAGGCTGGTGAGATCATCGCGTACCACGAGGCTGAAGAGGGGGCTGAGGTTTTCGATTCGCACGGTAAACCATTCCCAGGCGTTGGCCAGTTCAACAAGCGGTTGCGGGTCGGCGTCCGGAATCAGCCCGGCAAAGAAGGCCTGGTCTGGGCATCGGTCGGCGGCTTCGCGATTCCAGGCATAAGCTGCGCCCATACGGAGTGCGGCGGCGGAGAAGGGCAAGGTTTGCCAGTGCCCGTTGTCGCCCCATTCCGTGATCAGTATGCCGCCGGCGCCCTCGGCCTTGCCATGCCGGGCCGCGGACCGGATATTTGCCCGCGCATTGCTCCAGCGCCCGGTCAGGCTGTTCCAGGTGGAGGTGCCGGGGCAGACCCAGAAGGGAACCCCGGCGTTCTGGAAGTGGCGGCATTGTTCCTGAAAGGGGTGGTTGGCTTCGTATCCCCACACCAGTGCCGTGATCTCTGCTGGCAGTTCGGGAATCAGCTCCGGGTGGTGCAGGATGATGTCGCCCCAGAACAACATGTGATGGTCATGTTGTGAGACCAGGGCGTGAACCTTGAGCAGGTAATCGAGATAGACCCGGCCCTTCCCGGCTCGCTCGCAGGCCTCTCGACTGGCCCCCTGGCCGAGATCAAAGGTTTCGTCGCATCCGACATTGAATCGCTTGCTGCGCAGGGTCGGAAGTAGTTGCTGATACCAGTCTGCCAGCAAGTCAAGACTTCCCGGGTGCAAAGGATTCAAGCTGAAGGGGCGGGGTCGGAATTCGCCCCATGGGGTGGTGTAGCCATCCGGAGCGTTGGCCAAATGGGCATAGCGGGGGTGCTGGAGCCACTTCTGAAGATGTCCGAAGGAATTCTGGTTGGGGGTCAGCTCGATCAAACGCTCCGCGCAGTAGGTATCCAGTTCGCGCATTTCATCCGGGGTCAGGGGGGTCGCATCCTGCCAGATCGCTTCATGTCCGCGGTAGGCGAAGGTGTGTTCGGTGTAGAACTGGAGATGGTTGATCCGCGATTGGGCAAACAGGTCGATCCACTGCTTCAGCATGGGCAGGGTCGGAATCTTGTTGCGGCTGATGTCGAGAAGGATTCCCCTGATCGGAAAGTCCGGCCAGTCTTCGACCAGCAGGGCTGGGGCAGGGTGGGAGTACTGGTCCTGCCAATCGCGCAGGGTCAGGAGTGCGTAGGCTACGCCGGCTTTTGATCCGGCATGAAGGACCGCCTGGTCGCCGGATGCGGTCAGGCGGTAGCCGCCCTCCGGCAAGTCGGCGGCGAGGCAATGGAGGGTGCCCGGTGCCGCGTGATCCAGATGTGCCCGCTGGTTGAGCCAGGCCAGAAAGGGTGCGGGCGGCTCCAGCCCATCCGGGCAGTCCACGAGTTGCCATCGGGTTACGGCCAGGGCTTTCCCGGGTAGAAGGGTGGTCTTACGGGGCGGGGGAACTGACCGGCATGTGTGCACGCGCTGGGTTTACTCCGGAACCAATGCGATACATTCGATTTCCACCAGGGCATCCTTGGGTAGCCGGGCGACTTGAATGGTGGAGCGTGCGGGAGGGGTGGCGCCCTCAAAGGCCTGGGCATAGACCTTATTCATGGCAGGAAAATCTGCCATGCTCTGGAGAAAAACCGTGGTTTTCACCACCCGGGAAAGGTCCGTATTGGCCTGGGCGAGGATGGCGTTCAGGTTCTTGAAAACCTGGGTGGTCTGGGCCTGGACATCATCACCCACCACGGCGCCGGTGACCGGGTCGAGGGGGATCTGACCGGAGACGAATAAAAACGATCCTTGTCCGAGGATCGCCTGGCTGTAGGGTCCAATGGGGGTGCCTGCCTGAGGCGCGGTAATCTGGGTCTGCTTCATGGTCGATCCTCCTGGGTACGTGGTCAGTATACCGGGAGGTTGGCCGGGTGCAATCGCGATCCGCGTTGCCTGGATTCGCAAGCTTTCCAATCGGGGTGCGGATTGCTAGGGTGCTACAAGGAGACGCAGTACCATGACGGAACGTTGGAGCTCGATCAGCCGGATTGTTGCCCTCGGATTGGACGGCACGGATGGGCATCGCAGGGTAACCCGCGGGCCCTTCTACCAAATTTATGATGGCTCGGAACAGACCCATGAGGTCCTGATGCGTCTGTGCATGAAGGTGGAAGCCGCGTCGACCGCCAGTGATGGAACCATGAAATTCCTCCGGGTGGATGACCTGGTCAGTCTGCTGCAGCGAGAAGCCGATTCGATAGAGAATGCCGGATGAAGATCCTGTTCCTGACCCCTCAGGTACCCCATCCCGGAGTGGCCGGGGGGCATATTCTGGTGTACGAACGGATGAAGCGCCTGGCTGAGCGCGGGCATGAAGTGGGGCTGATCTCCTTCGAGGGAACGGCGTCGGCGGAGAATATCGCGGCCCTGAAACCGCACTTGACCGAGTTGGTGCTCTCGCCGCCGCCCCGGAGGCACTCGCCCTTCCTGCAACTGATCCGTTCTGCGGTGATGTCGACTCCTCCCTACTTTCTCGATTACCGGTCCCGGGAAATGATGCGTCTGGTCGGGGATGTGGTGGAGCGGGGGAAGTACCAGATCGTGGTCGCGGAATTTTCCGCGATGGGTCAATACCTGTTCCGGAATCCCTATCTTTCCGCAGTGCGGAAAGTGATCTCCTGTCACTTCAGCATTGCCACATCCTATCGCACCGTAGCCGCGACCTACCGGGTGAGTTCGCTTGGGCTCCGGTCCCGGTTTGGCATTCCCCGGTTGCAGCGATACGAGGACGCGATGTACACCGGGGTGGACCGGGTACTGGTGCTGACCGCCCATGAAATGTTCAGCCTTCAGGCGGCCGATCCGTCGATGCGGGTTCAGGTGGTCCATTCCGGGGTCGATACCCAGCGGTTTCAGCCCCCCGCGGTTCGCTCGGAAGATCCGGTCATTCTTTTCACCGGTCAGTTCGCGATGCACCCCAATGTGGATGCCGCCGCCTGGTTCCTGCGATCGATGTGGCCGAAATTGAAAAAGCTACATCCCCGCCTGACGTTTCTGCTGGTAGGGCCCGGATCGGAAGAAATCAAGCGTCGCTATGCCCGGCGCCAGGACCGGGTGGTGGCCACCGGCCGGGTAGAGGATGTCCGGCCCTACCTGAGCAAGGCATGGATTTTTGTTTGTCCGGTCCGGCTGGGGTCGGGCCTGCACTTTAAGTTGATGGAGGCGATGGCGATGGGCTTGCCGGTGGTTACCACCTCGCTTGGAGCGGAGGGGATTCCCATGCAGACCGGGGAACATTGTTTTATTGCCGATCGCCCGGACCTGATGGTGTCCAGAATCAGTCTCCTCCTGGAAGATCACGAATTGCGGGCGGCCATGGCGGAGAAAGTGCGACGTCTGGTGGTGGATCAGTTTGATTGGAACACCTGTGTCGACCACCTGGAAACCATCCTCTCCGATACCCTCAAGCATTGATGTACAGACCCATGGGAAAGACAGAAACAGGATCATGGTTGCAGGCGCATCGGGCGGAATGGGGTGTCGCCCTGTTTCTGCTGGCGGTCGGGGTGGCGGTCTATCTTCCGGTGTTTTCTGCGGGCTTCATCTGGGACGACGATTATCACCTGACCGGGAATCTCCATGTGTTGGCCTGGCGTGGGCTCCTCGACATCTGGGGTTCCCGGGCCGCGATGTACTATCCGCTGACCCTGACAACCTTCTGGGGCCTGCACAAGGTGGTGGGTCTGCATCCACTGCCTTATCACCTGCTGACCCTGCTACTGCACACGGCCAATGCGTTCCTGGTATGGACCCTCTTGCGGGAATTGAAGATTCCCGGAGCGTTGCTGGCGGCCTGTTTGTTTCTCGTACATCCGGTCCAGGTGGAGTCGGTGGCCTGGATTACCGAGTTGAAAAATACCCAGTCGGGTTTCTTTACCCTGTTGTCCTTCTGGTGCCTGGTGCGCAGTGGACTGTTGGGAGATCACCCGGAGGCGGATGGGCCGGTAATCCGTCCCCGATGGTATCAGGTAGGGTGGGGTTTCTTTGCTCTGGCATTGCTCAGCAAAACTGCGGTGGTGATGCTGCCGGCGGTGGGATTGATCGCGATGCTCAGCCTGGAGCGCAACTGGCGCCGGGAGCGGCTGCAAGCACTGCTTCCCCTGTTCCTGCTCTCGATGACTGCCGCCGCCTGGACGATCTGGGAGCAGCGGTACAGCTCGGGGGCGAGCGGGTTTGAGTGGAGCCATTCCTTCCTCGAGCGACTGGCTCTGGCCGGCCAGGTGTTCTGGTTTTACGTGGGCAAATTGCTGTGGCCTTTTCCGGTGATGTTCCTTTACCCCCGCTGGCCGGTGGGTCCGGTTACCCCGTTCTCCCTGCTCCCCCTGATCGGTGCCTTGCTGTTGATGGCCCTTCCCCTGCTTCTGAAGGGGGATCGGGCCCGCTTTCTCTTTTTGTCGGTCGCCTCGTTCGGGCTTCTGGTATTTCCGGTCCTCGGATTGTTTAATGTCTACTTTTTCCGCTATGCCTATGTTGCGGATCATTTCCTCTACCTCGCGGCCATTCCCTTGTTTGCCCTGGTCGCGGCCGCGCTGGCCGATTTGGGCGTCTGGTTTGCCGATCGCCTGCACCTCCCACCGTTGCGGTTGATGCTGGTGATTGGCGGGGTGGCCTGCCTGCCTTTGGCGGTTGGCTCCCATCGCCATGCCCGGACCTTTCAGAATCCCGAAGCCCTGTGGACCGCCGCGATTGCCGCCAACCCGGACGCCTGGATGGCCCACAACAATCTAGCGCTGCTGTACCAGAACCGGGGCGAAACCGAGCGGGCCCGTGAACACTATCTTGCCGCGCTTATTGCGAATCCCCGGCATTATGAAGCGATGACCAACCTCGGAACGCTGTTGCTGTCCGAGGGCCGAATCGGCGAGGCGCGGGATCTCTTCCGCCGGGCCGCGACCTTGCAGCCCGAAAATCCGGTCCACCGCGTGAATGTGGGCTATGCCGAGCAGATCCTCGGCAATCGTGAGGAAGCGGAACAACACTACCGTGCAGCGCTCGCCGAGCGCGGTGACTTCGCCGAAGGATGGTTGAAGTTGGCTGTATTGCTCGAGGAGGAGCAACGGATTGCCGAGGCCATTCCGGCTTATCGCGAAGCCTTTCTTTACATGGGCCACCCGTCGATCGAGCAAGCCCGGTATTTTGGCTCAAAGTCCGAGCAGGCCCTGAAGCGGGGAAAACGCGAGCAAGCCAGACTGTGGTTGGATGAGGTGGATCGTCTGGCACCGGGGCTGCCGGAAGCGAAGGCCCTGCGTCAGTACCTCGATGCGAACGCGGTGGTGTATTGATCTGCAGGCGCTACACCGCGCCCGCGAGTTGTCCGCACGCTGCCGCGATCTCCGCTCCGCGCTCCACCCGAACCGTGCAGGCCACCCCCCGCTGCAGCAAAACCTCCTGAAACGCCAGCACCCGCTTGCGGTCCGAACGGGACAGCGGCGAGCCGGGTACCGGATTCCACGGGATCAGATTTACATGACAGAGGAGCGGCGCTTGATGCGCGGGCCGGAGCAGATCGGCCAATCGCTCGGCTTGCTCGGGTAGATCGTTCTTCTCCTTCAGGAGAACATATTCAAACGAAACCCGCCGACGGGTCTGCGCGGTATAGTCGCGCACCGCATCGATCAGATCCTTGATCGGATACCGCCTATTGACCGGCATCATGTTGGAGCGAAGTTCATCATCGGGGGCATGCAGCGAAATGGCCAGATTGATGGGGAGCGATTCTTCGGCCAGCCGCCGGATTCCCGGAATCAGCCCCACCGTGGAGACGGTGAAATTGCGCGCGCCAAAGTTGAACCCTTCCGGATCGTGCAGCCGTTCCACGGAAGTCCACCACTCCTGATAATTATTGAAGGGTTCTCCCATTCCCATATACACCACATTGGTGAGGTGATCGGAGATCTTCTCCCCGCGTGACCGGGCGTCGGCGGCAATCTCCTTCAGGGTGCGTTCGGCCCACAGAACCTGCTCGATGATCTGTCCTGCCGTGAGGTCGTGCAGGTGTCCGAGTTTGCCGGTGGCGCAAAAGACGCAGGCCATGGGGCAACCGGATTGGGACGAAACACAAACCGTGGCCCGGTCCGGATACACCATCAGCACCGCCTCCGCCGGTGAACCGTCCGGCAGGGCAAACAACGCCTTTCGGGTCATGCCCTGATCGGCGGTCAAAATGGTTCGGAGGGTCAGGCTGGTAAATGTCACCCGCCCGGCCAGGGTCTCCCGAAGCGCGGTGGGCAGATCGGTCATTGCGTCAAAGCTGGTGGTGAGGTTGACATACAAGTGGCGGTAGATCTGTTTGGCCCGGAATGCCGGTTGCCCGAGCTCCCCCATCAACCGGATCAGGTCTACCCGGGTGAGGTTGTACAGATGAATGAGATCCTGCTCCATGGGCATGGTTATCGGGAACCTGCCGTGAAATGGCAAGCGGGATCATCCACGCCCTCCGCTGGACTTGGCTGGGATCCCCAGGTAGAATCCCCATTTCTGGAGAACCAATGAACAACCCGCTTTTTACCACCGCCTATTCCGCAACCCTGCAGGCCGGGCACCGAATTCTCGAGATTTATGGCAGCGATTTTACCGCGATGGAAAAAGCGGATCGATCCCCGTTGACCGAGGCCGACCTCGCCGCCCACGAACTGCTTGTCCACGCCCTGGGCCAAACCGGGCTTCCAGTGCTTTCCGAGGAGAGCGCAGAGATACCCTATGCCGAGCGGTCCGCCTGGACCCGGTTCTGGCTGGTGGATCCCCTGGATGGCACCAAGGAGTTCATCAAACGGAATGGGGAGTTCACCGTGAATGTCGCGCTCATCGACCAGAGCGAACCAATCCTTGGCCTGGTCTATGCCCCGGTACTCGATGTCCTGTATCTGGGATGGACGGCTCGGTTTGATCCATCCCCTGCCGCCTGGCGACTAACGGATCCGGATCCGGCTTGCCCTGTCTTTTCCGGCCCTCGAGCGACCCTCCTCCCGGATCCGGCCCTGGCACGGGGGGCCGGGCCATTGCGGGTGGTCGCTTCGCGCTCTCATCTGACCGGAGAAACCCGAAGCTATATCGAGCAATTGGAGCAGGCTCATGGTCCAGCGTCATTGGTTTCCAAGGGGAGTTCCCTGAAATTGTGCATGGTGGCGGAAGGCGCCGCTGATGTCTATCCACGGCTTGCCCCGACCATGGAGTGGGATACCGCAGCCGGTCAAGCAGTCGTGGAGGCCGCCGGCGGGGCGGTTGTGGTCTATGATGCACAGTCGACCATCCCCGAATCCGCGCCGCTTCGATACAACCGGGAAAATCTCCTCAACCCGTTCTTTGTCGTAGCGTCCGCAGATTTTCGTTTTGCTTGAGCCTCGCGGGGATGCAGGTTGGTTTGGACTGGCCATGCACCGCTGAAATCCCTACTTTTGGTTCCCTTGATTCCAATGACGAGTTATCACACAACCCATTTACAGCAGCTCGAGGCTGAGGCGATCCACATTATCCGGGAGGTGTATGCCGAGTTCCAGAAGCCGGTGATGCTGTATTCCATCGGAAAAGATTCATCGGTGATGCTTCGGTTGGCTCAGAAGGCTTTTTATCCGGGCAAGATTCCTTTTCCCTTGATGCATGTGGATACCACCTGGAAATTTCGGGAGATGATCACCTTCCGGGAGCGGATGGCGAAGGAGGCGGAGTTTGAGCTGCTGACCTGGACCAACCCCGAGGGCAAGGCGCAGAACATCAACCCCTTTGATCATGGTTCGGAGAAGCATACCGAAATCATGAAGACGGTGGCATTGAAGCAGGCGCTGGATCATTATGGTTTTGATGCCGCCTATGGCGGAGCCCGCCGCGACGAGGAGAAATCCCGGGCCAAGGAGCGGATATACAGCTTCCGGAACCGCCATCACCAGTGGGATCCCAAGAATCAACGTCCCGAATTGTGGTCGTTGTACAACGCCCGGGTCAACAAAGGCGAATCGATCCGGGTGTTCCCCCTGTCCAACTGGACCGAATTGGATATCTGGCTGTATATCCTGCGCGAGTCGATTCCGATTGTGCCCCTGTATTTTGCTGCGGAACGGCCGGTGGTGGAGCGGGATGGCGCTTTGATCATGGTCGATGACGACCGGATGAAGATGAACCCGGGGGAGAAGCCACAGATGCGGAAGGTCCGCTTCCGCACCCTCGGTTGTTATCCGCTGACCGGCGCCATGGAGTCCGAGGCCGACACCGTGGAAAAAATTGTCCAGGAGATGCTGGTGGCCCGCCAGTCCGAACGGCAGGGCCGGGTCATTGATTATGACGGGGCGGCATCCATGGAAGAGAAGAAAAAGGATGGGTATTTCTGATGGCGGAAAGCGTCCCCGGTTCGGTTGCCGATTATCTCGAGCAGCATGAGAAAAAAGATCTGCTGCGGATCCTCACCTGCGGATCGGTGGATGACGGCAAGTCCACCCTGATCGGGCGGATTTTATACGACACCAAGTTGATCTATGAAGACCAACTTGCCGCGGTCAACCGCGACTCCAAACTGTACGGCACCACCGGAACCGACTTTGATCCCGCGCTACTCACCGATGGCCTCAAGGCGGAACGGGAGCAGGGCATCACCATCGATGTCGCGTACCGATACTTTTCCACGAATCGACGCAAGTTCATCATCGCAGACTGTCCCGGCCACGAGCAGTACACCCGGAACATGGCCACCGGCGCCTCGACCTGCAACCTGGCCATCATTCTCATCGATGCCCGCAAGGGCGTGCTGACCCAAACCCGCCGGCACAGCTTCATCTGCTCACTGCTGGGGATCCGGCATGTGGTGGTGGCGGTGAACAAGATGGACCTGGTGAACTGGAGCGAGGACATCTTCCGGAACATCCAGAAGGAATACATGGAATTTGTTGAGCGGATGAATTTTTCCGACATCCATTTTATTCCACTGTCCGCCCTGAAGGGCGACTATGTCGTTGATCATTCCGAGGCCATGCCGTGGTATACCGGCCCGGCCCTGCTGGAGCACCTGGAGCAGGTTAATCTTTCCTCCGACCGCAACCTGGTTGATTTCCGGTTTCCGGTCCAGACGGTGATCCGTCCGCACCTCGATTTCCGGGGCTTTGCCGGAACGGTGGCCTCCGGGGTGGTGCGCAAGGGAGACGAGGTCCTGGCCCTGCCTTCGCGCCGCAAGTCCCGGGTGAAATCCATTGTCACCTGGGATGGCGAGCGCGATGAAGCCTATCCTCCGCTGGCGGTGACCCTGACCCTCGAGGATGAAATTGACCTGTCGCGGGGGGATATGCTGGTTCACCCGAACAATGTACCGCGCTTCGCCGATGCATTTGAAGCGATGGTGGTTTGGATGCATGAGGACTCGAGCAAACCGGGCCGCAGCTTCTGGATCAAGCAGACCAGCAATATGATCCCCGGAACCCTCGAAACCATTCGCTACAAAATCGATGTCAACACCATGCGCAAGCAGGAGGGGGGCGATGCCGATCTCCACCTCAATGAAATCGGCCGGGTCCATATTTCCCTCCATCGCCCTCTGGCCTTTGACCCCTACGACAAGAACCGGCAGACCGGCAGTTTTATTCTGATCGACCGGGCCACCAATGCCACTGTCGCTGCCGGTATGATTGTGGACCGCCTCACGCTGGATCGCTATGGACGTCCCGCCACGGAAGGCAGCAAGAGCCGAAACATTCGGTATGAGGATTCCTTTGTGACCCGGGAAGACCGGGAGCGGCTGCTCGGGCAGAAAGCCTGCACCATCTGGCTGACCGGATTGAGCGGTTCCGGCAAGTCGACCATCGCCAAGGCGCTGGAGCGAACGCTCCACGAGCAGGGCAGGCTCTGCTATATTCTCGACGGGGACAACATTCGCCACCACCTCAACCGCGACCTCGGGTTTTCTGCCGAGGACCGGTCGGAAAATATCCGCCGGATTGCCGAAGTGGCCCGGCTCATGAACGACGCCGGGATTATCGTGATCACCGCCTTTATCTCGCCCTATCGTGTGGACCGGGATCAGGCCCGGGCCATCCTAGAAGAAGGGCAGACCCCCGACCAGGCCGGAGCCTTCCGGTTCATCGAGGCCTTTGTGAAGGCCCCGCTTGAACTGTGCGAGACCCGGGATCCCAAGGGCCTGTACCGAAAAGCCCGAAGCGGGGAGATCACCCAATTCACCGGCATCTCCGCCCCCTACGAAGAACCGGCCCGGCCGGAACTGATCCTGGATACCGCGAGCGCTCCCATCGAGGATACGGTTCAGCAAATCCTCGCTTACCTCCAAGAAAAAAACAACCTGGCCTGAGCAGGCCTCTTTGCGATGCGGTGCCACCCGCCTGCGGCGAGGGGTTGACACCAGCCGCATCAGAGGGTATGGATGGCCTCGTGAAGCGATACCAGACAACCATGCAGGCGAAGGGACTACAAGCTGTCCTCGCTCTAGGACTCTGCCGATCCGCGGGATCCGGAGGTTGTTTCGTCTAGCTGTACCCCAGCCCATTTCGAAAACCCCATTCCGCGAAAACGGAATGGGGTTTTTTTATGTCCCGAAACCATGTACAAAACAGAACGACAACAGGAGAAAAAAACATGACAACGCAGCGAGATCCAAACCAGGTGGTCATTTTTGATACCACTCTGCGCGACGGCGAACAGTGCCCCGGCGCAACCATGAATCTGCATGAAAAGCTGGAGGTCGCCCGTCAGCTCGCGCGTCTGCGTGTCGACGTCATTGAGGCAGGCTTTCCCATCGCGTCCCCCGGCGACTACGAGGCGGTCCGGGCGATTGCCGAAGCGGTGCAAGGACCGACCATCGCCGCGCTGGCCCGGATCAAGGAAGCGGATATCGAGCGGGCGGGAAAGGCCATCGAGCCCGCGGCCCGCAGGCGTATCCATACCTTCAGCTCGGGCAGCGATATTCATCTCGAGGCGATGATGCGGATGACCCGGGCTAAGAATATTGAAAAGTCGGTAGCGGCGGTAACATTTGCCCGGTCGTTCACCGACGATGTGGAGTATTCCGCCCAGGATACCACCCGGTCGGATCGATCGTACCTGGTGGATCTGTATACCGCGGTAGCTGAAGCCGGAGCCACCACACTGAATGTCCCGGATACCGTGGGGTATGCCTCCCCGGAGGAGTTTGGTGACCTGATCGCGTTTCTGGTCGCCTCGGTGAAGGTTCCCGGGGTCATCTTTTCGGTGCACTGCCATAATGATCTGGGGCTGGCGGTGGCCAACTCCCTCGCCGCCGTCAAGGCGGGGGCACGGCAGGTCGAGTGCACCATCAATGGCATTGGCGAGCGTGCGGGAAACTGCTCGCTGGAAGAGGTGGTGATGGCGATGCGGACCCGGGGGGATGCCTACCAGGTCTTCACCGGGATCAACACCCGGGAAATCATTCGTTCCAGCCGCCTGGTCAGCCGGATGACCGGGATGGTGGTGCAGCGCAACAAAGCCATTGTCGGGGCCAATGCGTTTGCCCACGAGTCGGGGATTCACCAGGACGGCATGCTGAAAAATCGCGAGACCTACGAAATCATGGTCCCCGAGGATGTCGGCCTGTCCGGCACGGAGCTGGTGCTGGGCAAACACTCGGGCCGGCACGCCCTGACCAATCACCTGACCCAGATGGGGTTTACCCTGAGCGATGAGGAGATGGGGCGGGTCTATGATGCGTTCAAGGAACTGTGCGACAAAAAGAAGGTGGTCTATGATGATGACCTGATCGCCCTGGTTCAGGACCAGTCCTCGGACATGCCACAGGTGTATCAGCTCGGAACGGTCCAGGTGACGACCGGCACCCGGGCCGTGCCGACCGCCACCGTGACCCTGCGGCGGGATTCCGAGGAGATGACCGATGCCGCCTGTGGCGATGGCCCGGTCGATGCGACCTTCCGGGTAATCGACCGCATCACCGGGGTCGAAGGCACCTTGGAAGATTTTTCTCTTCAGGCCATCACCAAGGGCGAGGACGCGGTGGGTGAAGTCAGTGTCCGGGTTCGCTATGGGGACTCGGTGATCAATGCCAAGGGTTCGAGCACCGACATTGTGGAGGCCAGCGCCAAGGCCTACATCAATGCCCTGAATCGATACCTGTTTCTGAAATCACATCATGAACTCAAAGAGGAACAGGATGTGACGGTGGCGGAACAACCGTAGAGCATCTTCGGCAAAGCTGGAATGGTTCAACTGCGGTTCGCCAGAGACGGCGAACCCTACCCCGGCATGGCAGTTCCCGGCCAAAGGGCGGGGTTCAGCGTCCCTGGCCGGGCAGGTTCGCTGAACCGGTGGTCGGATCGGCTACAACTCGAGCGCTTTGCGGTGCGGTAAAGCCGGTATCGGTATGGTGCGCGGTTGGGGGCTCGTATTGCTCGTCCCGTAAAAGACAGGACAAGGCCTGGAAGACCGGACCCGGGGTTCCGTCACCCACCGGTTTATGATTGATCTCGACCACGGCGGTGACATCGGTGGTGGTGCCGAAGATCAGAATTTCGCTCGCCCGGTTTACCTCCTCAAGGGTGATGCCGGTCCGCTGTTTGCCGGTCAGTAAATCGTCCCGGATCAGGCGGTCGGCCAGTTCGTACACCCGGAGCATAGTGGTGCCGTCCAGGATGCGTCCGGGCTCGGGGATGAGCAGCAGCCCCTTTCCGTTGACCACTCCGAGATTCTCCGTGGGGCCCTCGGAGAGATGTCCCTGCTCGTCCAGGCCGAAGGTAAAATCCACCCCGCTGCGGGCGGCATCGAGTTTCATCAGGGCGTTGGGCAGATAGTTGCAGGACTTCACCGAGGCAAGCATACCCGCCTTGGCCGGGATTGGGGAAAAGGCGATGCTCGCGCCGCCGGGATGCCGTTCCATGAACGGAGGGGGACATGGATAGACGATGATATAGAGCCCCGGTGTCGGGCACTCGCGCGGATCAATGCCCATGCCCCCGGGGCCGCGGGACAGTAGAATGCGCACCAGGCAGTCAGGGTGATCCCCGGCTCGCACGGTCGCCTTGACGGCCCGGGTAATCTGGGCGCGATCCGGATGATTGGCCAGGCCGATGCTGGCCGCCGACCGCTCCAGGCGATCGAGGTGGGCCTCGTACTGGTAGAGAAATCCCTTCACGCATTTGATGGTTTCAAACACCCCGTCACCGCGATGGACAAGATGATCGTTTACCGGCACCGTCATCCAGCGGGGATCTGTCACGATGCCCCCCCACACGCTGGAATACATGGCATACAGCCGCGCTTCCTCCGCCTCCCCTGCGGGAGGGGCCTCTTTCCAAACCGGGATGTCGGCGCCGGGACTCATTGGCACAAGTTACCAAAAGATGCTGGTTGAGCCATGGAAATTGTGCAGCGCCGATATCCCTGTCGTCTGCGTAACCCTTCTCTGTGAACTCTGTGACTTTTGTTATCCAAAGCGGAATTCCCCACCGAGGCTACCGGGGAACATAGAGTATGACACATGCCCTCGCGAATGGATCTCCTTAGGACAAATCACGAGATTCAGGGACTGCCCCCTTCCGGGACCCATGTGATGACTGAATGTCAGACCTTCAGCATCATGAGCAGGTGATTTACCATGTCGATGTTGAAGCTCTCCGGGTCATAGTCGTCACCAAGCCAGTCGAGAAGCTCCACCTGTGAGGCTGATTTCTTTTTCGCTTTCAGGGCCTTGAGGATGTTGGTGTATCCGGGGAAGCTACCACAGTCTTCGGGTGGGCAAGCTCGAGCGCCGGCAAGGCAGATGGGGCGTTTGGCTGATGAGTCAATCGGCAGGGTTTTCTCGATCGTGAGCTCGTGCAGCCAACTGTCGCCGAAGTCGTATTCATATCCGAACGTCTTCACCTTTTTCCAGACAAGGTCGCTCAGTCGTACATTGTCCTCACTTTCCATCCCCATCTCATTATCCGCATCAAAGGCAGGAGACGTGTACCGTTTGCCGTCGACCTCAAACGCATGCAGGTGGCAATCCTGCCACCCCATGGCAATCTGGATGATGTCATGCAGCTTCGCAAGCGTACAGGTAGCCGGCACGATCACCCGCCGCCAAATCGTTGGCCGGATGTATTTCAGCGCGATCGTGAGCTGGATGTTCTTCAAGCCCTTTGCGGGGGTTGTTGTTTTTGATGCAATCATGACACGATGCTAATCGACCTCAATCAGTCGGGCAATGGGGTATGTCGACCCCTACTCATCTCCAATCCACAGAATGTGGGAGAGCGAGGAACAGACGATTCTCCCTTGTCGGATAGTATGACTTTGAATGGCCTAGGCGATCGACAGAGCCGGCGTGAACAGGTCTATGCCGTCTGCAAAACAGGTAAGGAAATCCCTCGTGTTATCTGCACAGCAGAATTGTGGAGGCAGGGCGACCCAAGACAGATTACGGGATTCAGGTCCGGGACTGCCCTCTACCCCCCATGTTCACTGACATGACTAATGGATTTCTATTTTAGCGGGCATCCCGGTCAGCGGCTCCACGTCAGCGTTGGGGTTCTTCTGCGATATCTATTCACAATCATCGGATCCTCCCTGAAAGTGCTTTTGCCATGCTGCGAAGCTTTGGGCGCATGACTGCGTTCTTCGCGTGAAAGGCCAGAACCAGTTTTCGGGACAAGGCCTGCAATTCTTTGAGTGTGACGACAGCAAAGCGATCTTCTGAAAACTGGGCGGCATGCCAGGTTGGCATGATACCGCAATTGTCCCCCGACTTAATGATTTCAGCCATCTGAGGAAAAGACTGAACGTAGACCGCGATATTGGGAGTCACCTTGAGCTTTCTGAAAAGGGACTGGACTTCTTCAACGTATCGCCCGTCACCAGAGAGCATCACCAACGGCACTCTGCCCAGTAACTCGAAGCTCGCCGCCATCCTCTCGCGAAGGAGTATTCTGGGAACAACCAACCTGAAGTCCAGACTACCGAGGGGCTCTGTACCGAAATCTGAAATCACCGCATCGTCGCGGATGACGGCAAAGTCAAGGGATCCATCGATCAGGCCCCCGACCATATTTGAGGTGGGCATACACCGGAAGCTGAACCGAACATCGGCCGCAAGGTTCTTGAACTCACCATAGCGGGGGAGCAACAAGCCGATCATGACCGATTCGCCAGCGCCGATTCTCAGTTCACGTAGTTGATCCGATGCTGCAATCGACCCCAGCTCTTGAAAATAGGCCCGGGTGAGCAGTGCCAGCTTGCGGCCTTCAGGCGTGAGTCTCCATTTCCGACCTTCGCGAGTAAACAGCCGGGTGCCCAACCCTTCCTCCAATTCCTTAATCTGCCGACTGTACTGACTCTGCTGGGTTGGATTGCCTGGCGCCGCCCCAGCAATGGACCCTTCACTGGCGACAAGACAGAAGGTCTTGAGCCTCTCAAGCGAAAGCCCGTGAACCGATATCGTTGAAAAGGCGCTAATCATGACTGTATAGTCATAATATATGCAAAAACATGAATTGCAAGTCATAATCATATTCAGCATCATTCACCCATCATGAGGTTGGATGAACTACATGCGGGAATGAAGCTCAACGGGGTTCTTCCGGGCAAGGCGGTCACAGTCAAGAGCGTCCGTGCCTTTGGTGCCAACGCAGTGGAGATCACCTATTCCGATTCGGGTGGAACGCCCGGATCCCAGTTGATTTTCAAGGACAGGGAGCAGGACCTGGAGGAGGTTGGGGAGAGCCGTCGCTTTGGACTCACCTCGGATGCCGAATTGTTCCGCCTCACCGCGGAAGCGATGAGAATCCACTTGGGCTATCTCTTTGATCCCATCATCGCCGTTAACACCTCCGATGTAGATCCACTGCCCCACCAGATCAGCGCCGTCTACGAAACCATGCTTGGCCGACAACCCCTTCGGTTTCTTCTTGCCGATGACCCCGGAGCCGGCAAAACGATCATGGCCGGCCTTTTGGTCAAGGAACTCCTGATCCGTGGCGATGTCGCGAAGTGCCTGATCGTTGCGCCGGGGAATCTTGTCGAGCAGTGGCAGGATGAACTGGATCAGCGTTTCAATCTCCCGTTTGAAATCATGACCAATGAAGGCATTGAATCAGCCCGCAGCGGAAACTGGTTTCTCGAACATGACCTCTGCCTGTGCCGCCTCGACAAGTTGAGCCGAAACGAAGACCTGCAATCCAAGATCGCGGCCGTAGATTGGGACCTCGTGATTGTGGACGAGGCGCACAAAATGTCGGCTTCCTACTTCGGGTCTGAAATCAAATACACGAAACGCTACCGCCTGGGGCAGCTTCTCTCCGAGCATACCCGCCAACTGGTGTTGCTCACCGCGACGCCACACAACGGAAAGGAAGAGGATTTCCAGTTGTTCATGGCCTTGCTGGACGGCGATCGGTTCGAGGGGAAGCTCCGCGACGGCGCACACACCGTGGATTACTCCGACCTCATGCGTCGCATGGTCAAAGAGCAACTCGTGACGATGGAGGGCAAGCCCCTGTTCCCCGAGCGGTTCGCCTACACCCTCAACTTCGACATGTCAGCCCTCGAGGCACGGCTTTATGCCGAGGTGACCGACTATGTGCGCAACGAGTTCAATCGCGCGGATCAACTGGAGAAGGGCCGCAAGGGTACTGTAGGGTTTGCCCTGACCATTCTTCAGCGTAGGCTCGCCTCGTCGCCGGAAGCCATTTATCAGTCCATCCGCCGCCGCCGCGAACGCCTCGAAGAACGACTGCGTGAGGAGCAGACCTTGAAACGGGGTGCCGAGGCCCGGCTGAACCATGTCGGTGACATGCCTGCTCTGGACATCGACGATCTTGATGACTTCGATGAGATTCCGGAATCCGAGGCAGAGATGAAAGAGGAGCAGGTCGTCGATCTCGCCACCGCCGCCCAGACCATCGTCGAGTTGGACGCGGAGATCGATATCCTGCAGAATCTTGAGGCCCTGGCGCTGCGGGTGCGGCGCTCCGGCGATGACACCAAATGGCGAAAGGTCGCGGAGGCCCTGAACGACAACGCCCTGATGTTCGACCGCTCGGGCAACCGTCGCAAGCTCGTTATTTTCACCGAGCACCGCGACACCCTGAATTACCTCCGATCGAGGCTGTCGACCATGCTCGGCAACCCGAACGCCATCGTGGTTATTCATGGCCAGACACCCCGCGAGCAACGACGGGCCATGCAGGAAGCCTTTACCGGAGACCCTGACGTCCTTGTGCTGCTGGCCACCGATGCGGCTGGGGAGGGCATCAACCTCCAGCGAGCCCACCTCATGATCAATTACGATCTGCCTTGGAATCCCAACCGTCTCGAGCAGCGCTTCGGACGCATCCACCGAATCGGTCAGACCGAAGTGTGTCACCTCTGGAATCTAGTCGCGGCCAATACCCGCGAAGGCGAAGTCTACCTCAGGCTGTTGGAGAAAATCGACAAGGAGCGCGAAGCGCTGGGGGGGGCGGTGTTTGATGTCCTCGGACAGGTTTTCCGCTCTGTCACCCTGAAGGATCTGCTGATCGAGGCGATCCGTCGGGGGGAAGATCCCGCGGTGAAGGAGCGGCTCAACCGCATCATTGACTCCGAGCTGGACGAGAAACACCTCAAGGAACTGATCGCAGACCGTGCTCTCGCGCACGAAGGCTTGGACGATGCGAGAGTACAGCATATCCGCGAAACCATGGAACGGGCCAAGGCCCGCAAACTTCAACCGCATTTCATTGAATCGTTCTTCATCGCCGCATTCGAACAGTTCGGTGGCAAGCTTCTGCAGCGAGAGCAGGATCGTTTCGAAATCACCCATGTACCCGCCGAAATCCGCAACCGGGACCGCCTGATCGGCCGTAGCGCCCCCGTCTTGAAGTCCTACGAGCGAGTCACCTTCAAGAAGGAAGCCATTCGCGTTGAAGGCAAGCCGCCTGCGGTGCTTGTCGCCCCCGGCCACCCCCTGCTCGATGCGGTGATTGACCTGCTTCTGGAGCGGAACCGCGACAAACTCACGGACGGAGCCATTCTGGTGGACCCAAACGATCCGGGGGTGGTCCCACGCCTGTTGGTTTTCCTGGAAAGCACCATCACCGATGGCCGACCCGGCGGCCGGGAGTTGTCTACCGGAAGGATGATCTCCCGACGCCTCCAGTTCGTCGAAATCAGCCCCAACGGCGAACAGCACATCGCCGGTCACGCACCGTACCTTGACTACGAAGCCCCGACCCCGGAGCAAAGGGCGCAAGCGGCTGAACTTCTTGACGCGCCCTGGCTGACCCGGAACATCGAGGATAAGGCGGTGGAAAACGCGGTCGAACATCTTATTCCAGAACACCTCAACGAGGTGCGAACGCGTCGGGAAGCGCACGTGCGGAAGACAATGGAGCAGGTGAAGGACCGACTCACCCGTGAGATCGTGTACTGGGACCACCGGGCCAACGACCTAGAGCTTAAAGAGCGATCAGGCAAAAGCCGCTCCCGCCTGAATTCAACCAATGCGCGCCAGCGTGCCGACACCCTCTCCGAACGGCTCAACCGGCGCATGACTGAGCTGGAGCTGGAGAAAAGCATTGTACCGCTTCCACCAACCATCACCGGCGCCGCCCTCATCGTTCCGGTCGGCTATTTCGACCAGCAGCAGGATACGCATCAGGCCAGGGAATCCCGCCCCATGTATGGCCGCGACAACAAGGCATCCGAGGAACTGGCCATGCAGGCGGTCATGCACTACGAGCGCGACCAGGGCCGATCCCCCCGCGACGTCAGCCAGGAAAATCGCGGATACGACATTGAGAGCGCCGACCCGGATAGCGGCGACCTGCTCTTCATCGAGGTGAAAGGCCGCGCCGCCGGAGCCGACACCGTCACCATTACCCGTAACGAGCTGCTGACCGCCCTCAACTGCCCCCAAAACTTCATCCTCGCCATTGTCATGATCGAAAATGGCCGCGCCAATGCGCCCATTTATGTGCGGGAACCCTTCAGAGAAGGCCTGGCCTTCAATTCCGCCAGCCTGAACCTCGACCTCCGGAAGGTGCTGTCATGACGGCGTATACAGTGCCGGGATTGCCGGATCCGCGACGCCCCCGTTGCGGCAGGACCATCGCGACGGGGGCGTCGCGGCTTCGGAAATGCGGCTTGACACATTTAACCTATAGGTTAATTTCATGATCATTCAGGAGATCATATCCGGGCGCACCTGTTCGCTGTTTGCGATTGCGGGAGACAACGACTGCCCGGTACATGACTTCCTGAGCGATCTGCAGGGGAAGGATCATCGGGAGTTTGCCAAAATCATGAAAATACTGGCCGATACGGCTGAAAGCGGCCCCCCGAAACGAAATGAACAGAAATGTCGCTACATCAGAGAACTCAAGGTCTTTGAGTTTAAGACGACGGGCGGGGTCCGCATTATGGCTTTTTGGGACCAGGGCAACCTGATCATTTGCTCTCATGGCTTCATGAAGAAGAGTCGCAAGACCCCGCCGAACGAGCTTCAGCGGGTTCGGGCCGCACGCCAAAGATACCAGAACGCAAAATCGGTGAACCAGATCATTCGTAGAAGTGTTTGAAAGGGATGAAGATGAATAAGACATATGACTTCAAGAGTCTTTTTGCCGATGCACGGAAAGATCCTGCATACTGGCTTGAAGGCGCCGTTCTAAGCTTCACCGAAGACATGCTGAAGATCATGGACGACCAAGGCATGAGCCGATCCGAGCTGGCCCGGCGCATCGGCACGAGCCCCGCCTACATCACCAAGATTCTTCGGGGTTCAACCAACTTCACGTTTGAATCCGTGGTGAAGATTGCCATGGCGCTGGAGTGTGAATTCAAACCCCAGCTCAAGCCTAAGGTGGCGGCAGTCCGGACAAGCGACTGGCTCGACGATTTTGAACCGTGCCATGTCACGTCGTTCAGGCCCCTCTACACCGAAATGCCGACCGCTCAACACTACCGCGCTGTTGCGGCCAATCAGGAGATGGATCATGATTCCCTCGCCGCTGTTGCTTGAGTGTCACTATTTCACCAGGGTTAACGTAGAAGCGGCGGCCGACGTCGACTCAGCCGAAGCTGATGCCGGTGTGTTCAAGCATCGCATTGACTGCAAACGCCACAAGGAAGAATCCCGTAGGTTCATGCTGACCCTCGGACTCAAGCGGGTTGCCGGAAAAAAGGAGGGCACTCCGCACTACACCTGGGAGATCGAGGTCGTGGGCTTCCTGACCGTGGATGCCGAGTACCCGGAGGAGAAGGTGGAGGCATTGGTAAAGGTCAACGGTCCGGCGGTTCTCTACGCCGCCGCCCGGGAAATGGTAGCCAACATCACCAGCCGCGGCCCGTTTCCCGCCGTGAACCTGCCGACGGTGACGTTTGTGGATGAACTGACGACAAAGACGCGCGAAAAAACAAGGGCTGCTCAGAATATTAAAAAGAAACGGTGATGTGATGACCGTCGGGACTTATCTGTCAACACTAGCAAGTGACCTCGTACTATCCTCCCTCGAGAAAGATAGTATTGCCCGATCTATTTCAACCCTGTCGACACGGCTCGCTGTGCATTTCGGTTCTGATATTTCCAATTCGCTTCAATTCGGCTCGAGCACCCGCGGCACTATCCTGCCGAGAAAGGCAGACGGCAAATCCGACATAGATTATATGGTTGTATTCGACACGTCGGTAGATCAGAAAAAGCCGCAAACATATCTGGATCGCCTTAAGCGATTTGCTGAAACAAAGTACTCGCGGTCTGACATTGCTCAATCCAGTCCGACGATTATCTTATCACTTAATCATATAAATTTTGAACTCGTCCCCGCAATATACAATTATGGCTATCAGATTCCGTCACCGAAGTCACATTGGTCCGATTGGATGTCAACGGACCCCACGACCGCCGATCAAAAGATTCAGGATAAGAACAAAGGCGAGAACTACCAGATTAAGCCCCTGGTTCGATTAGTCAAATATTGGAATGCTCGGAACGGTCACGCCTTCTACTCTTTTGATCTCGAACAGTACATAGTCAATGACCTGTATTGGTCATGTACTACTCTGAGGGACTATTTTTATCATTTTTGGTCACGCTTCAGTTGCTCATACAACACGGCGCAGTACATAAAGGACAAGGTTGAGCGCGCAAAAGAACATGCGCGTAAGGCACAGGACTACGAGGATAGAGGCATGCCAACTTGGGCTGAACTTGAAATCAAAAAGGTTGTTCCACCACTATGACCGTCAACAACACGGAGAGGACCGACGAGGTCTCGATATACTACAATGCAGCAAGGCGTATAACGCATGCCAGCTCCGTTTTATTTTGGATCATAGCAGTTGTGTCACTGGCCATACCTTATGTGGCAACGCTTTCGGACGAGTCGTATGAGGAAATCTTAATCGCCACATTCCTTTGCATCACGCTTGTGTATTTTTCTCTGCAGCAGGTTTGTAGGTTCTACCTAGTCCCGCGCGCTGAAAGAGTCAGGCGACAGCAGCTCTTGTCTGATGCCCTTGGTACACGCCTCACCCACGAGCGGACCAAGAACTATTACAATAATGACTACCCCCCCTCGATAAGGCGGCTTGGCGCGGACGTATTCGAAAATTCTCTGTTCAGCAAAGAGATTGCTAGCCGTATGCTGGTTTCGAAACGATGGATTATCGGCGCATACCTTCTGCTATGGCTCTTTGCTTTTTCTCTACGACATCACAACCTAGAGCTTTTGACATGGATCACCCAGCTTGTCTTCTCTGGTGAAATAATTGCGGGGTGGCTCACCCTTGAATGCCTTCGATTCAGACAAGAAAAGGTATTTGATCAGCTTCACCAGCATTTTCTGCATGATATTGATCCTGACGACCCACGGGCCGTCGCAAACATACTGGATTCATTCGCCAGTTATGAAGGTGCCAAGTCATCCGCTGGAGCATTACTATCTACCAAGATATTTGATAAAGTTAACGAGTCTCTGACTGCAGAGTGGATCAGAATACGCACTGATCTCAAAATGATGCGTACCCCCTCAGGAGCATGAGACAATAGTGACCGACCACCGCAAAAAACTGATTGAAGTCGCCCTGCCCCTCGTTGAGATCAACGATGCGTCGGCGTATGACAAGATGCCGGGGATTGGGGCGCATCCGAAGGGGATTCATCATTGGTGGGCTCGATTGCCGCTGCCGACGGCGCGGGCAGTGTTATTTGCATCGGTGGTGGATGATCCGACGAGTGACCCACGGTTTGCCGACAAGTCGGAGGAGGAACAGGACGCGGAGCGGGAGCGGCTGTTCGGGATCATCCGCAGGCTCATGACGAAGAAGATGCATGAGCACCCAGAAATCTATGCCGAGGCTCTGAAGGAAATGAAACGGTGCTGCGACGGCAAGCTGCCCGAGGTGCTCGACCCCTTCGCCGGCGGTGGTTCGATCCCGCTCGAAGCCCACCGCATGGGATTCAAGGCCCATGCCAGCGATCTGAATCCGGTCGCGGTCCTCATCAACAAGGCCTGTCTCGAAATCGTGCCCCGCTGGCTCAACCACCCGCCTGTTCACCCCGAAGCCCGCAAGGATCACGTGACCCAGGACCACTGGCGCGGCGCATCCGGCCTCGCCGAGGACGTCCGGCGCTATGGTGCGGATATCCTGAAACAGGCAAAGGAGAAGATCGGTCACCTCTACCCCAAAGCCAAACTCCCGAAAGAACTCGGCGGCGGCGAAGATGAGGTCATCGCGTGGATCTGGGCGAGGACGGTGGCGAGCCCGAATCCGATTGCTAAGGGTGCACATGTGCCGCTTCTTTCCACCTACTGGTTGTCCACGAAGGGCGATGGTCACTGGTTAAGCCCGGAAGTGGACAAGGAAACCAATACTTACAGCTTCAAAGTCATGAGTGGCCCGCCGCCTGACCCCAAAGCCGTGCGCGCCGGAACCAAGACAGGACGGGGAGCGAGATTTGAATGCCTGCTCACCGGGGCGTCGATTGATGAAGAACATCTACAGGCCGAGGGTAAGGCCGGGCGAATCGGCTCCCGCCTCGTTGCCATCGTTACGTCGAGCGGTCGCGGCAGAGTCTATCTTCCCGCTCAAGACGAACATCAGAACCTTGTCGAGGGAATCGTAAAGCCGGACGAACCCACGGAGGAGCTTGCTCATGATCCCAGGAATATATGGTGCAAAAATTACGGGCTGACTGAGTTCCGGGATCTTTTCAGCCCACGGCAACTAGTGACTCAGCTTCACATAGCCGATATGATAAAGGGCATTGAAGCAATCATATGTTCCAACGCGCACCAAGCTGGGCTCAATGATGATGATGCAAGATCGTATGCATGCTCAATTAGATTATTTCTAGGCTTCGCTCTCGACAGGTGCGCGGATTTCAATTGCGGACTCAGCACTTGGAAGCCCAGTGGCGAGCAACAGATGCACTTGTTTGGTCGTCAGGCAATACCCATGGTATGGGACTACACAGAGGCCAATGTTCTCGGAAATCGTGCGATATGCTGGCACAACGCAACTCACATTTGTGCCGACGCCATTGAGACGATTCCGGCGCACAGCCAGCTGGCAGGATGTGCAAGACAGCAGGATGCAACAAAGATTGACCCAAACCTAAACGGAAAACTACTCGTCAGCACCGACCCACCTTACTACGACAATATTAGTTACGCGGGCCTCAGTGATTTTTTCTATGTGTGGCTGCGCCGGACACTTGGCGACATTCAACGAGACTTATTCGGAACGATGCTCGTTCCGAAAATGGAGGAACTGACCGCTGCCCCAGAGCGCTACAACGGCAACAAGCTCGCCGCCAAGGACCATTTCGAAAGCGGATTCCGCGAGGCGTTTGACCGGTTTCGCCAGGCGATGGACCCGCGCTTCCCTCTTACCGTTTACTATGCGTTTAAACAGTCCGACGAAGAGGCGGGTAAGGAAGACGATGACGATGAAAAGGTCACGCTGACCACGGGGTGGGAGACGCTGCTGGAGGCGCTGATCACCAGCGGATTCCAGATCACCGCGACATGGCCGGTCCGTGCGTCCCAGCAGTGGCGCATGAGGGCGATGGGCTCGAATGCCCTCGCTTCCTACATTGTGCTGGCCTGCCGCTCGCGCGACCCGGATGCCCCATCAGCGACGCGGCACAATTTCCGCCAGGCCCTACAGCGGGAGCTGCCGGACGCGGTGCGGAAGCTCCAGTTCGCGAACATCGCCCCGGTGGACCTCGCCCAGGCCTCGATCGGGCCCGGGATGGCGATCTACTCGAAGTACAGCAAGGTGATCGAGGCGGACGGCGATCGGCTTTCGGTTCGCACCGCGCTTCAGCTCATCAACCAGGTCCTTGGCGAGACACTGGACGAGCAGGAAAACGATTTCGATTCCGACACCCGCTGGGCGGTCACCTGGTTCCGCCAGCATGGATATGAGGAAGGCCCGTACGGGTCGGCCGAAGAATTGGCGGTCGCTCAGGCGATCAGCGTTCAGGGCCTCGTCGAGGGCGGCATCCTGTTCGCCAAGGGCGGCAAGGCGCGGTTGTTGCGGAACGAGGAATTGCAGGCCGAATGGAACCCGGAAACCGATAGCCGGATCAGCATCTGGGAATGCACCGCGCACCTGGTGCGGGCTCTGCGGCAGGGCGGTGAGTCGCGAGCGGCGAACCTGCTCGCCGCGATCCATCGCCGGTCCGGCCTGATGCCCCCGGCGATCAAGGAACTGGCCTACCTGATGTTCCAGACCTGCGAGAAGAAGGGCTGGGCCAAGGACGCCCTCGGCTTCAACGCCCTGGTCACGTCCTGGCCGGCCATCGAACAGGCCTCGCAGGATGTGCCCAAGCCGAGGTCGGATCAGGGGGAACTTGATTTGTAAGTGGTTTCAATTGATCGGGGACGAACATGGCAAAAACGAATAGAGAACGAATCGACGAAGGCCTACAGCTCCTGGCCAAGGCTCTCCGGTCCTATGTGGAACGCGAGCTGAAACAGACCTACGGCAAGGACCTTCCCAACGCCCTGCGACGGGCCTTCGCCGAGAATCGGCGCAAGCTGGAAGAAGAACCGGAGCGTTGGGATACGCAGTTCTGCCTCAGCGCGATGATCAAGTTCTGGGGCGATACGTTTCAGCGCACGCTCGGCGGCGCAGAGCGGAGCCTCGTCCACGAGCTGATCGAGGTCCGCAACGCCCACGCCCATGAGCAGACCGCGAACTTTACCTATCCTGATACCCACCGTGCCCTCGACAGCATGATGCGACTGGCCACGGCCATTTCATCGCCGGAAGCGGAAACCCTGAATCGCATGGCGTCGGAAGTCCTTCGACTGCAGTTTGACGAGCAGGCGCGTTGGGAAAAACGCAAGGCCTCCCGCTCGCCGGTCAAGGGCCAGCCGTCCTCCAACCTGAAACCATGGAGGGATGTGGTTTCCCCCCATTCCGATGTGGCCAAAGGCAACTACAAGAAGGCCGAGTTCGCCGCCGACCTCTGGCAGGTCTATTGCCACCCCGAGGAAACCTCACCGGAATATGGCGATCCGGTCGAGTTCTTCCGACGCACCTACATCACCAGCGGCCTGAAACAGCTTCTCTCATCCGCCCTCAAGCGCCTCTCAGGCGGCGGCGGCGATCCGGTGACCCAGCTCCAGACCAATTTCGGCGGCGGCAAAACCCATTCCATGCTGGCACTCTATCACCTCTGCTCGGGCCATCCGTTGACAAGCCTGCCCGGAATGGAACCGGTACTGGAGGAAACCAGGGTGTCGTCCCTGCCTCCGGTCAAGTGCGCGGTGCTGGTCGGCACACGGCTTTCCCCCGGCGATCCGATCATCAAGGAGGACGGCACCGAGGTACGCACACTCTGGGGCGAGATGGCCTGGCAGCTCGGCGGGCGCAAAGGGTATGATCTCGTAGCCAAGGCTGACCTGACCGCGACGAACCCGAATGACGAGTCGCTACGCAAGCTGTTTAAGGACTATGGCCCGGTCATGATTCTGATTGATGAGTGGGTTGCCTATGCCCGGCAGCTCCATGACGAGGCCGATCTACCGGCCGGATCCTTTGATACCCAGTTCACCTTCGCCCAGGCCCTGACCGAGGTGGTTTCCACCATCGGCAATGCCCTGCTTGTGGTCAGCCTGCCCGCGTCGGATTCCGCCACTGCCAGTCCGGGTCAGGACGAATCGAACCTGATCGAAGTCGGGGGACAGCGAGGCCAGGAAGCCTTGCGGCGTTTGCGTAATGTGGTCGGCCGTAAGGATTCTCCGTGGCGAGCCGCGACGCAGGAGGAGAGCTACGAGATCGTGCGGCGACGGTTGTTCAATCCGATTGCCTCGCCGGAACTGTACAAACATCGCGACACCGTGGCTCGGGCCTTCGTGGAGATGTATGCCGAACAAAAGGCGGAGTTCCCGGCGGACTGCCGTCGCGGCGACTACGAAACCCGGATCAAGAACGCATACCCCATCCATCCCGAGCTGTTCGACCGGCTCTATACGGACTGGGCCAGCTTGATCAAATTTCAGCGAACGCGCGGAGTCCTGCGCCTGATGGCGGCCGTAGTTCACTCGCTCTGGGAAAGCAACGACTCAAGCCTGCTGATCCTTCCCGCGCTGGTGCCGATTGAAACCCCGACGGTTCAAAACGAACTTACCCGCTACCTCGACGAAAACTGGGTGCCGGTCATCGAAAAGGACATCGATGGCGCCAACAGCGTGCCTCTGCAGATCGACCGGGAGAACACCAACCTCGGGCGTTATTCCGCGTCGCGCCGCGTGGCGCGCACGATCTTTCTCGGATCCGCCCCGACACTGAAGGCCGCGCACAGCGGGTTGGATGAGCAGCACATCAAGCTGGGATGCTCACAACCAGGCGAAACGGTGGCGATCTTCACCGATGCGCTCAAGAAACTTGCCAACCTCGGAACGTTCCTTTACGAAGACGGCTCGCGCTACAAGTTTTCGACCTCGCCCAGCCTGAACAGCGTGGCCGACCAAGAAGCGCAACGCTTTCGCGAAAAGCCCGACCTGGTCATGGCAGAGATCGTCAAGTTCCTGGAAGTCGATCTGGATGCACGGGGCGACTTCAAACAGGTCCATCTTGCCCCGGAATCGACCGACGATATTCCGGATGAGCTTGCCACACGCCTGGTGGTGCTGGGGCCGGATTATCTACACTCCAAGGGACAGAAGAATTCTCCGGCCATGGAGATGTGCCGGAAGATTCTGGCAAAACGGGGCAATCGTGCCCGGTCCTATACCAACACCCTGGTCTTTGTGGCCGCGGACGCGACACGTTTCGACGAATTCTCTCAGTCCGTCCGGTTGTACATGGCATGGAAGCGAATCCTGGAGAGGGAAGAGGAACTGGACCTGACACGAGCCCAGCGTCGCCACGTCGATGCCAAGGTGGCGGATTTCAAAAAGGCATCGGTGGCGAGACTTTCCGAGGCCTATTGCTGGTTGATTACTCCATCGCAGGACAAGTCGGATCCCAAAGTCGAATGGCAGGACAAGCGCATCCAGGGGCCTGGGCACCTTGCCGAACGGGTTGCAGCCAAACTGAAACTCGACGATCTCCTTCGCAACCGGCTGGCACCTTCGACCTTGCGGATCGAAATGGACAATGTGCCGTTGTGGCGTGGAAAGCATGTCGCGGTCAGGAAGCTGGTCGATGATTTTGCCAAGTACCTCTACCTGCCGCGCTTGACCGCCCCCCATGTACTTATGGACGCGCTTGTCGAGGGCGTGACCATGACAAGCTGGCAGATGGATGGCTTTGCCTACGCCGACAGCTACGACGAGGAGCTAAAAAGGTATCGGGGTCTGACCGTCGGCAAATTACTGACCCTTGATCCTGACGACCACGGTCTGATTGTCAAACCGGATGTTGCATCCGAGCAAATGGAGAAAGATGCGGAAGCAGCCAAGGCATCTGCAGAACGCGGCTCTGGCAGAGAGATTATTGGCCGGGTTTTCAATACCGCTACCGAGCAAACCGAATCCGAGACACCCGCAAAGGTTCAGCCGAAGCATTATCATGGTCGGGTCGAGCTCGACTCGATGCGGATCAGCCGCGATGCCGCGCGAATTGCCGAAGAAGTCGTCCGTCATTTGACAGCCAAGATTGGCGCCAGCGTCCAAGTATCGTTGGAGATCCAGGCTGAAATACCCGACGGCATCGATGAGGCCACTACCCGCACGATCACGGAGAACAGCAGAACGCTGAAATTCCGGATCTCGGAATTTGAATCATAGGAACAAGCGGGAACACAAGGGATAGGCAACCATCCCGCGTGCAGCAATCCCTTCGCCTCGGCGGCCCGGGTGACATTTTTGTCGAACCGGGGCCAGCTCTGTGAGGGGCACGGTGGCACCAAAATCACAAGGGCCATAACTGCCGTGAACAAGGCGTAAGCGTAGCAGATTCGCGCACCTGATTCGTGTACCAGTTACCTTTCGGTTCTTTGCGGTTACGCTGTGCGGCGGACTCTCTGGTGAATGAGGGCTTTGGAAAACCACGGAGGACACAGAGAGCCACAGAGGCTTGGGGCGCCACGTGGGACCGGTGTGCTTGAGTCGGTAGGTGTGTAGGAATTTTGCGTGGGACTGCTTGCTGGGGTTTGTGTGGCCCTGCTATAACCGGAGGTATGCAGGAAATCCATGTTGAGTATTCGGAGGATCGGGGACGCCGCGCCAATGCCTGGGTGTCTCACGCGGTTCCTTTTATTGCCTGGTTGTTCATCATGCAACTGCTGGGGGATCCGGCGGGTTGGAAGTATGCGGTGCGGACCCTGGTTTGCCTGGGACTGTTCCTGTGGTTGAGGCCCTGGGTCTGGTATCCGCGGATCCAGTGGCGCAACCTGCCGCTTGCCCTTGCCGTCGGGGTGGGGGTCTGTGTGGCCTGGGTGGGGTTCGAATCCAGTTGGTTCCAACAGGCGTTTCCCTGGTTCCATGATATGTATGTCCGATATGGCGTTCTGCCCTGGGGAGAGCTTCGCGAGCCCATGACCGACCCCTCACCGTATGATCCGTTGGTATGCGGTTGGCCCTTGACCCTGATCCGGATTGCCGGGTCTGCTCTGGTGATTGGGGTGATTGAAGAATTCTTTTGGCGGGGTTTTCTCTATCGTTGGTTTGCCCGTCGGGAGTGGTTGGACTTTGATCCGCCGACCTTCGAGCGGACTGCTTTTATCATGATCGCGGTGGTGTTCGCCCTGGAGCATGTCGAGTGGGCGGGCGGCCTGGTTGCGGGCCTGGTGTATGCCTGGATGTATATCCGCACCGGCGACCTGTGGTCGGTGGCCCTGGCCCATGCGATCACCAACGGCCTGTTGGGGGCCTATGTCGTCGCCACCGCTTCGTACCAGTTCTGGTAGGAGGAGCGGGTTTCAGGTGTCAGACAAAATAACTGAAACCTGAAACCCGACACCTGAAACCTCCTGACACCCCTTATCCAACAATTTCTTCAACCACGTCATCGAGGGTGATGTAGCCGATGACCTCCTGTTTGGCGTCGGCAACCAGGACAATCGGTTGGCGGGTGACCCGCATGCGGGGGAGGACATGGTCGACCGGAGTGCTGGCGGCCACGAGTTGCGGCGGGCGCATGTAGTCGCGGGCGGCTTTGCCGGCGGGAGCTTCATCGGACAGGACATCCACCAGATAGGTGACGCCGGCAAAGGTGTTGCGGGTGTGGTCAAACACCGGGAACTGATCCATTTCGTGAGCCCGGGCCAGCATCAGAATGTCTTCGCGGGAGGTGGTGTGTTGGACATAGACCATCTTGCTGCGGGGGATCATGATCTCGCTGCAGGTCATGGTTCGCAGATCAAACACACCGGAAATCATCCGGGTTTCGTCTTCGGACAAGACCCCGCTGCGCTGGCCTTCCCGGACCAGCCGCAGCACCTCTTCGCGGGTGACCGCAGGCTGGCGCTTGGTGTCGTCGTTCTTCAGAAACGGGGTCATGAACTGGATGGATCGGATCAGCACGTTGCTGACGGGATAAAGAATGCGCCCGGAGTAATAGAGCATCGGGGCGAACGGCAGGCATCTCCGGGAGGGAAAGCTCTGAAACCATAATTTGGGGAGATATTCGCAAAACACCAGCAGCAGCAGGGACGCCCCGATACTGGCGATCCAGGCCCCGGCATCCCCGATCAACCGTGAGCCCACGCTGACCAGCATGACCGAGAACACGGTGTTGGCAATGTTGTTCCCGACCAGGGTGGTGCCGAGCAGGTGATCCGGCTCGGTCAGGAATTCCTGGAGAATCGCCGCGCCCTTGACTTTGTGGCGTACCAGATGCCGGAGCCGAAGCCGGTTGATGGAGATCATGCCGGTTTCAATACCGGAGAAAAAGCCGGACAGGACAAAGCAGGTGATGATGATCAGGAATTCGAAGGCGTTCATGATTTCGCCTCCGTATCCTCATCGGCCTTGTTGCCCTGCAGCACTTCGATCATGGCCAGGGTGACCCGGAGGCGGATGGTCTGGAGGACCGTGACCCGGACCCCCTGGTTTTCCACCACATCGTCCTTCTCCGGCATATGCCCGACATTGGAGGCGATCCATCCGGCCAGCCGGTCGCTGGTTTCATCCTCGAGGTCGAGGTCGAGTTTGCGGTTGAGTTCTTCGAGGCTGGTATTGGCATCGACCAGCCAGCGGTTGGGCCCGGCACTTTGCCACAGGGGGCGCGGCTTGTTGAGTTCCTGGTAGATCTCCCCGGTGATCTCCTCGAGAATATCACCCCGGGTCACCACGCCGGCGGTGCCGCCATATTCATCGACCACCACGGCAATGCGGCGTTTTTCGGTTTGGAAGCGGGTAAGCAGCATGTTCAGGGGTGCGCCTTCGGGAACAAAGAAAGGGGCAATGGTCGCGGACTTGAGATTCTGTTCGGGGTCGAGCAGGAAGGCTCGGACATCGAGGAACCCGACGACCTGGTCGAGCGAATCCCCGTAGAGCAGCAGATACTTGCGCCGCGCCTTGCGGGCAATTTCCACGGGATTTTCCTCTTCATCCTCGAGATCGATGCCGATGATGTCGACCCGGGGGGTCATGACATGGCTGGCGGTCAGATCTTCCAGTTGAATGATCGCCTTGAGCATGGCGAGTTCGTCGCCATTGATGACGCCTTCCTCGCCGCTGATGTCGAGCACGGTCTCAAATTCCTCTTCACTGAGGGTTTTGCCATGGGGCCGAATCAGTGGCGTGATGGCCTGGGTCATGGCATCCAACGCGAGCCGGAGCGGTTTCAGCACCTTGATCAGCAGGGTGAAGGTCGGGGCATACCAGGGACTGAGCTGTTCGGCATAGTAGAGGCCAACCCGCTTGGGAATGACCTCGCCGAATACAATCAGCACCAGGGTGACCAGGGGGATGGCAATGATCTCTCCAAATCCCTCGGATAGATTTTCCGCAGCGGCAAATCCAAGCGCGGCGACCGCGACATTCACGATGGTATTGCCGATCAGGATCGTCGATAGCAGGGCCGACGGGTTGGTCATCAGGTTGTGAACCTGGGTGCCTGCGTAGGGATTTCGTTCGGAAATCCGCCGAATCCGCATGGGGTTCAGGGAAAAGAAAATCGTTTCCGAGCTGGAAAAGAATCCCGAGAGCCCGAGCAGAAAGACCACCAGGGTAATTTCTAAAATGACCAGGGATTCCATGAACCTAGCTGCTTGATCCTTTCCATTGGTTTGGCATACGATATCGGACTATGAAGAGCATTCAACTATCCACTTCCAAGAGAACGCAGTTTCTCGAAATCAGCAACCAAGTGCAAGCTTACGTGGAGGAAACCGGTTTGATCGATGGTGCGGTGATGGTTTTCGTGCCTCACACCACGGCCGGGGTGACGGTGAATGAGCATGCGGATCCCCATGTCATGGTCGATCTGGATCTGGTTTTGGATGAGGTGGTGCCCTGGACCCGCCGCAGCTATCAGCATGTCGAGGGCAATACCGCAGCTCATGCCAAAGCGAGCCTGATGGGGTCGTCGGCTCTGGTGCCGGTGCAGGGGGGCAGGCTGGTCCTGGGGACTTGGCAGGGGGTCTTTTTCTGTGAGTTTGACGGACCCCGGACCCGATCCTGTCACATGCAGGTGTTATCCGGGGCGTGAGTTTCGGGGTCGTTCCACGGATTCCTTTGCCGAAGCCATCCGACATGGTACCCTAAGCCAATGGTAGACCACGGTATCATAAGCGGTTGGAAGTGGCGTCGCCCGGGCATGCTGGCCGGTGTGGTGGCGCTCGCGATTGTGTCCGTCAGTTGTTCCCAGTCTTCCGGTCAACGCGAGTTTGACCGGGGTATTCGCGAGTTGGACCGGGGCAATGATGTGCGGGCCAAGGCCCTGTTTGAAAAATCCATCACCCGCCGTCCCGCTCATGCCGATAACGGGTTGGCATACAATTATGCGGGGATTGCCGCGGCCCGGTTGGGGCAGGACACCGAGGCCCGCAAGGCGTTTGAGGAAAGCCGCCGTCTGAATCCGGTTCAGGTGGAGCCGGTCTACAACCTGGGGGTACTGGCCGGCCAACGCGGGGATATTCGCACGGCCCAGCGGTATCTGAATGAAGCCATCGCGATGAACCGCGAGGACACGACCGCGCTGGAATACCTGGCCCACCTGTATATGCAACTTGGCCAGGCCCCGAGGGCGCGCAATGCCCTGCATGCGGCTCGCGACCGGAATCCTTCCTCGCCGCGCATCCTCACCGCCCTCGCGACGGTCGAATTGAGTGCAGGCGGAGAGGACCAGGCCATCGAATTGCTGATGCAGGCCCTGGAAATGGATCCCCAGTATGCCCCCGCGCTGTATGATCTGGGACTGATCTATGACGCCTATCTGGGCGAACCGGATCAGGCCAAGGCCTACTACAAAAAATTTCTCGCCCATTCCCGGGGTGCGGGCCCGGTGGATGAGGCCCGTGCATCCATGGCGCGGTTGGCGGATGGAGCTGCGTCGCCCCGTCCGGTTTTTCCTGAGCCGGTGGAGCCGCCGCCGGTTGTGCCGGATGCCCCCCCGGAGGCGACGGTCCCGGGAGCCCAGCCCCAGCCCGCCGGGACGGACGACGGGGTCGCGCTTCCCATTCCCGAAGCCCCAGCAGCGGTGGAGCCTGTGGTGGCCGAGCTTGACCGCCTGTTGAAGCTGGGAAAAGAGCAGGGCGAGCAGGGGCAATCCGGTCTTGCCCTGGATACCTATCTGGATGCAGCGGCTTATGCGGACCGGGAGGAGATCTCCGGGGGCCGGGAGCGTGCATTGCGCGAAGCGGCGTCGGTTTGTTTTGATTTGCCGGGTGCGCATGCCGCACTGGGCGACTACCTGGTTGAGCGCGGCCGTTTGGGGGATGCGAAAAATGCCTACCGCCGGGCCCTTTCCATTGACCCCGATCATGTGCCCTCCCTGATAGGGCAGGGGCGGTTGGCGATTTTGCAGGGAGAGTATGATACCGCGTTGGTGACCTTGCGGCGGGCGCTGGCTGCTGATCCAACCGCCGCCGATGCGCACTGGGAATTGGCCCTGTTGTTTGACCGCCATATGGAGCTTCCTGAAAACGCCGCCCGGACCTATCGGTCCTTTGCCGAAACATTCCCCGGGGATGCCCGCCGCAATGCCGCAGTGGCCCGCGCTGAGGTGCTCGCCCCCGCCCCGGTGCGTTTGCCGGAGGGGGGATCCTCTGCGGTCACCCCGTCATCGACGGCGCCGAGCCTGTTGCCCTACCGGGCGCCCGCCCAGATCAACCGCCGCGCCGCCGAACAGGCCTTCCGCCGCGCCTATGACTTTCAGCGCAAACAGAACTGGGAACAGGCGGTCTTCTTTTATCTGCGCTCGCTCGAGAATGACGACCGCCTCGCCAACACCTTCTATAACCTCGGGATCTGTTACATGATGCAGGGCGATCAAAGCCTCGCTGCCGCAGCGTACCGCGAGGCCTTGCGAAAGAACCCCGGGCTTACCGCCGCCAGATTCAATCTCGCCTTGCTCTATCAGCGGGAGGGAGACCAGACCCAGGCCCGGGAACAGTTGGAAGCCCTCCTCAAGGACGAACCGGATTATGTCCAGGCCCACTATGCCCTCGGGGTGCTGCTTTCGGAAAACCCGGCCACGCATGCGCAAGCGGTTGTCCACTATCAACGGTTTCTGGACCTTGCTCCCAATGACCGGAGCGCACCCGCAGTTCGGGCCTGGATCGAAAATCATCGATGACAGTGAACCGGGTGACCCCTGAAGGAACAACGTGACCATGCCGTCGGCCCTGACTCAACGCGCGATAAAACACTGGGCTCTGCGGGGGATGGGGCTGGTGCTGATCGGTGCGACCACCGGGCTGGCCCTGCACTATCGGCAGGTCGCGATTGGGCTGGAGCAGGACCTTGCAGAGCTGCGCCAGGTTCGGGAAGCACCGGCGATCATCTCCCCCTCCCCGAAGGCCGCTGGGCCGGCTCCGGTGGTCTCCGGCGAGACCGTGAACCCCGCCGCAGGCTCGAATCAATGGGAGGCATTGAAGGAAGAAAACCGGAAACTGGCCGAAACCCTTCGGGCTCGGGATGAACAACTCGCCTGGTTGCGCCAGGCATCCACCCCCGCCCTTACCAACCAACTGGATCGCCGGGATCGCGGCAACTGGCTCGAGGATCTCAAGCAGAGCGACCCCGAGCGGTACGAGGAAATCGTCCAGGCCCGGGAAGCGGCCCGACAGCGGGTGGAGGATGCCTTTGCCCGCAAGGCCGCGCACTTTCTCAACCGAGATTTGTCGGGTTGGTCGGACGAGGAAATTGCCGCGTACAATGGAATGCTTTCTCTGCTCGATCAGACCTGGCAGTTGGCGGACCGGATGCGCGCCGACGACCTGCCACGGGAAGAGCGGCAGGACCTTCGGCGGGCGTTGATGGGCAACCTGCGGGAACTCACCCCCTGGCTGGAGCAGGAGCGGGACCATGAATTTTACCAGATCGCGGTTCAGATCGGCTATTCGGAGGCCGCCGCCTCCCTGTTTGTCGATTACCTGAACAACTTGATTGACGTGACCTCCATGGGTTCGATCTGGCGGGGGATGCGGCCCGGGGGCGGGGGACTCCGGGGCCCGGCGCGGCCCGAGGGACCACCATGATCCGGGTGGGCGGTTGATCGTGCGGCGGATTGTCCGTGACTTCATGTTCACAAACCGCTAACAACAGAGAGTCGGGGCAACAAACCATAGAGAGAAAGCAGGAGCGGCGAACACCACCATGACGAGAAAGCTTTCCGAAGAGACAGTCAACGCCATCATTTACGGAATTCACGCAGAACCTTTCGATGTTCTCGGGCTCCACAAGGTGGAGGACGGCGGAGTGGTGATCCGGAGTTTTCAGCCCCACGCCTCCGCAGTGGAGCTGATCGACAAAAAAGGGGCTTCGGTCGAACTGAAGCGCATTCACAAAGCCGGCCTGTTTGAGGTCTTCCTGCCCGATCGCAAACCCTTTCACTACACCCTGAAAATCACCGGCGACAAAGGCCATGTCTGGGAAACCGAAGACCCCTACCGGTTCCCGTTTCAATTGACGGACTTCGACCTGCATCTCCATGGCGAGGGCACCCACTTCCGCACCTACAAAAAAATGGGGGCGCATCTGATCACCGTGGACGGGGTGGAGGGTGTGCACTTTGCGGTGTGGGCGCCGAATGCCCTGCGGGTCAGTGTGATTGGCTTTTTTAACCAGTGGGATGGGCGCCATCACCCGATGCATCGCCGCGACAGTTCGGGGATCTGGGAGCTGTTTCTTCCCGGGTTGACCAAGGGGGATCTGTATAAATTTGAAGTCAAGGGGCCGATGGACTATCTCGCCCAGAAGTCCGATCCCTATGCCTTCTACAACGAGCTGCGGCCCAAATCCGCGTCGGTGGTCTGGGATGCCGAGGCGTATGAATGGCAGGACAAGGCCTGGATGAACAAGCGGCGGAAGGCGTCGACGGAGATGGATGTGCCGGTTTCCATTTACGAGGTGCATCTCGGTTCCTGGCGCCGGGTTGCCCACGAGGACAACCGGTGGATGACCTACCGGGAGCTGGCCGACTGGTTGTTGCCCTACGTCAAGAACCTCGGCTTCACCCATATCGAGCTGCTGCCGATCTCCGAGCACCCATTCGATGGATCCTGGGGATACCAGACCATCGGCTACTATGCCCCGACCTCCCGGTTCGGCAATCCCGATGACTTCAAATATTTTGTCGACCGCTGCCACCAGGAAGGGATCGGGGTGATTCTGGACTGGGTGCCCGCGCACTTCCCCAAGGATGGCCATGGGCTGGCCTATTTCGATGGCACCAACCTGTATGAACATGCCGATCCCCGCAAAGGTGAACACAAGGACTGGGGCACCCTGATCTTTAATTACGGCCGCAATGAAGTGCGGTCATTCCTGATGTCCAATGCGGTGTACTGGGCGGACTATTATCACATCGACGGGTTCCGGGTCGATGCGGTGGCCAGCATGTTGTACCTCGATTATTCCCGCAAGGAAGGGGAGTGGATCCCCAACCAGTTTGGCGGGCGCGAAAATCTCGAAGCAGTGGACTTCATCAAGAAGTTCAACGAGGTGATCCATGCCGAATATCCGGGAATCATGACCTTCGCCGAGGAGTCGACGGCCTGGCCCATGGTGTCGCGGCCCACCTACCTGGGGGGGCTCGGGTTCGGGCTCAAGTGGAACATGGGCTGGATGCACGATATCCTGGAATACATCACCAAGGACCCGATCCATCGGAAATACCACCACAACGCGGTGACCTTCTCGCTCATCTATGCCTTTACCGAGAACTTTATCCTCCCGTTTTCACATGACGAGGTGGTCCACGGGAAAAAGTCCATGCTCGACAAGATGCCGGGGGATGTGTGGCAGAAGTTTGCCAACCTGCGCCTGCTGCTTGCCTTCATGTATGCCCATCCCGGCAAGAAGCTCCTGTTCATGGGCACGGAAATTGGCCAGTGGACGGAATGGAACTGCCATGAAAGCATGGACTGGCATTTGTTGAAATATGAGCCCCACCAGAAGCTCCAATATTTTCTGGGCAAGTTGAATACGATCTACAAACGGAATCAACCGCTGTATGAGGTGGATTTCGCCTGGGATGGTTTCGAGTGGATCGACCTTCACGACAGCGAGAACAGCACCATCTCCTTCCTCCGCAAGGCCAAGAACGCCCGGCATATCGTAGTCTGCATTTTCAATTTTACCCCGGTGGTCCGGGAGCAGTACCGGGTCGGGGTCCCCTACGAGGGGGTGTATACCCAGATTCTCAACTCCGATCACACCTCGTTCGGGGGTAGTGGCGTTGGCGTCTATGAGGAATCGGTCCATACCGAGCCGGTGGCCTGGAACAGCCACCAGTATTCCCTGGCGATTTCACTTCCGCCACTGGGAGCGGTTTACTTTCAGTACTATGCCGATCCGCCGATTGATCTGGCCAGTGTGCCGGAACGCGAGGGCCGTTTGGACGCCCCAGCGGCGGACGCTGGGGGTGGATCAGAACCGGACGAGGTGGCGTCGGCCGGTGCGGTGTCGGACGATTCTGAAAAAACCGTCCGCCCGCTGGACGTTGATCAGGCATAGGGTAGAGTTTGGGAGAGACCCCGATGAACGGGGTACGGAGTCATCATGGTATGATCACCGAGGTGCTGTTACCGCCGCCGCTGGTGCACGAATTGCGTGCCCGTTCGTTTCCCCGGCTGTTTCGCATGACCGGGAGTCCTGGTAATCGCGGGTTTGGCCGCTACCTCCGCCAGCGGATTCGGATGCTGGTGGAGCGAGAGCGAACCCCGGTGGAAAGGGCGATCACCACCGCTTACCTGGGATCCTTCCTGGTCGACCACATTGTTCACGCGGAAAAAAATGCCTGCCGGATTCTCGAACAACGGGTCTTCGACCAGGATGAAGAGCGGCGGTTGTGGAACCAGCACTATGGCAAGGTCATCCTGACCCTGATCGACGAATTGCCTGAAGGACATGCCATTCTCGATGCAATGGTTCACCTGCCTGCGTACAGCCAGTTGCCCCGCTCGGTCTATGAAATCCGTGACCGCCATTGGGGGTGCCTGCAAACCATTGCCCGCCGGGAGCTCTCGCCCGGTACCCCCGCGATCACCGAGGTCACGCTCTTGCGAAAGGTTCAGTTTGTGCTCGCGGGAGAGCGGTCCGTGCGGGCCAAGGCGAGGATCATCTGCCTTTCCGCTTCGCTGCTCGCCGACCACCTGTGCTTTCTTCGCCATACCCCGTGGCCACGGGCCTACCTGCATAGCATGACCGACCTCTATCCTTTTGTGTCACAGGATCCGCTGGTCTTGCAGGAAATCATTTACCTTGATGACCGTTCCTGATTAACTGTGGGCATGAGCCGCTGTTCACCAGAAGTTCGGTAACCGCTTCCCGCCGAAGGAGATCATCCATGTTTATCGTTCATATTGCGTCAGAGTTTGCCGGGGTGGCCAAAGTGGGGGGACTGGCGGATGTTGTACAAGGCCTCACCCGCGAGTTGTCGATCCGCGGAAATCATGTCGAGGTCATCCTCCCCCGCTATGAGCAGATGCGGATGGACCGGGTCTGGGGTTATACCAAGTCCTACGCCGACTTGTGGGTCCCCTTCCACAACTTCTGGGTCCATTGCGATGTCTATTTTGGCTTTGTCGACGGGGTGAAAACCTATTTTATCGAGTCCCATTTCTTTAAAAACTTTTTCAACCGGTCGGTCATTTACGGGGACCGGGATGATCCTGAGCGGTTTGCTTTTTTCAGCAAGGCCGCGATGGAATTTCTGCTCAAGAGCGGAAAGCATCCGGATGTGATCCATGTCCATGACTGGCAAACCGCGATGGTTCCGCTGCTGCTTGCCGAAACCTACAAGCACTTCGGCATGACCCATCCCCGGGTCTGTTTTACCATTCACAACGTACACCATCAGGGAATTACCGGCGACCATGTGCTCCGGCAGAACCACCTGAATCCTTCGTGGTATCTCGGGGATGACCGGTTGGGCGATGACCAGTATCCCGGCGCCGTCAACCTGATGAAGGGCGGCGTGGTCTATTCCAATTTTGTTACCACGGTCTCCCCGACCTATATGCACGAAATTCGCCACAGTACCCTCGGTCATGGATTGCAAAACACCCTGAACCGCCACTGGGCCAAATTGGGTGGGGTTCTGAATGGGGTCGATTACGGGGTCTGGAATCCCGAGGTGGACGCCTTGATTCCACACCACTTCTCCCCGGAGAACCTCGATGCCAAGTATGGGAACAAGAAAGCCCTGCGGGACCGGTTCTGGCTCGCCGATACCTACAAGCCGATCATCGCCGTGATCAGCCGCCTCGATCATCAGAAAGGCGTGGGCTTGATGCGCCACGCCCTGTTCTATGCCCTCGCCAACAACTGTCAATTTGTGCTGCTCGGCACCAGTCCCGACCCGAAGGTGACCGAGGACTTCTGGAATTTGAAGCGGCATCTCAATGACAACCCCGACTGCCATCTGGAATTGGCATTCGATGAAGGGGTCTCCCACTTGATCTATGCGGGGGCGGACATGATCCTCATTCCGAGTGCGTTCGAGCCCTGTGGGTTGACCCAGTTGATCGCGATGAAGTACGGAACCGTCCCGGTCGCCCGGGCCACCGGAGGTCTTGCCGACACGGTGTTTGATGCCAACTACGCCCATGTTCCGTACCACGACCGGAACGGATATACCTTTAATGATTTCGATCAGGCAGCAGTGGATTCCGCCCTCCAGAGGGCCATCGGCATGTGGTATCATTACCCCCAGTACTGGCGCGAACTGATGCTCAATGGCATGCGCAAGGATTACTCGTGGAATCACTCGGCCCAGCACTATCTCAACATTTACGAATACATCAGGGAAAAATAGGCCATCCGGCCAACCCCAGGAGACGGCATATGACAGGTATACAATCGATTCAGGATCTTCCCGAGATCAGCGGCCTCGAAGCGGAGGTCGCCGCCCGGACCGGCAGGCAGGAGGATGCCTACCGTACTGCAGGCGGGGTGAATTTTGCGGGTATCCGCGGTGCGGCGGCCATCGCCCTCCACATGCAGCAGCCCTTGATTCCGGCCGGCAGTGGCGACCTCCAGTCCGCCGCCATCATCAGCAACCTGAAACACATGATGGATCACCAGACCATCGGCGACAACCACAACGCCCCGGTGTTTTACTGGTGTTACAAGCGGGTGGGGGAATTCATCCCCCAACTGTTCAACGAGGGCAAGCAACCCCGGGTCATGCTCGAATATACCGGGTGCCTGTTTGACGGCCTGCAGAAAATGGGGTCGCAGGATCTGTTTGATGTGCTGCGCGACATCACCGTGAACGAGCGGTACCGCCATTGCGCAGAGTGGCTGGGGTGTCCATGGGGACATGCGGTGGCACCCTCGACCCCGGCGCAGGACTACCGGTTGCATGTCTTGGCCTGGCAGCAGCACTTTGCCTCCCTGTTTGGAATGGAGGCCCTGGAGCGGGTCAAGGGCTTCTCTCCCTCCGAGATGGCCCTGCCGAATGAACCGGATGTCGCGTACGAGTTTGTCAAAACCCTGCGTGATTGCGGCTTTCAGTGGGTGATTGTTCAGGAACATACGGTCGAGCACCCGGAAGACGGCTGGCATCCCCGGCAACCTCATCTGCCCCACCGGTTGGTGTGCCGCAATTCCCGGGGGGAAACAGCGGAAATCATCGCCTTGATCAAAACCCAGGGCAGCGACACCAAACTCGTTGCGCAAATGCAGCCCTACTACGAAGCCAAGGGGTTGTCCCGGATCGCGCTGGCCGGGCAGGTCATCCCCCCGATCGTTTCCCAGATCGCCGACGGCGAAAATGGGGGGGTCATGATGAACGAGTTCCCCGGCAAATTCATGGAAGTGGTGCGCGAAGCCTCGGGGAGCGACACCCCGCTGATGAACGGGTCCGAATATCTCGAACACCTGTTTGCCAGCGGAATCAAACCCTCCGACCTGCCGGTTCTCCAGCCGGTACACCAGAAAAAAATCTGGGACCGCATGCAGCCCGGCGATGGGCCGGAGAAATTGCAATCCACCATCGAAGACCTGCGCAAGGAGGATCACCGGTTTCACATGGAGGGCGGAAGCTGGACGGATCACATCTCGTGGGTCGATGGCTACGACAATGTCCTCGGTCCGATGGAGCAGGTCAGCGCATTGTTCGCCCGCAAGATTCTGAATGCCGGGGTGCCGACGACGGATCCCCGCTACCGCAATGCCCTGTATCATTTGATGATCACCCAGACCAGTTGTTTCCGGTACTGGGGGCAGGGTACCTGGACGGACTATGCGCGGGAGTTGTGCCGCCGCACCGAAGAAATTCTGAACCACGACTTCCCGGAGTAACTGCCACCCTGACCGGTACTGCAAAGGAGCTTCTCCATGCCCCCGACCATTCATCACGCCCTCGTCCTCAATCTCCATCAGCCGTGGGGAAATCTGGATGAACTGTTGAACAATCCCCTCACCGAGTGGCAGGGGAAGGAAATTCTCTATGCCTATGACCGGATTCCCCGTGCCGTCGAGGGGTGGGAGGATGTGGCCCGGGTGCACCTGCCCATGAGCGGAACCCTGCTCGAGGCCCTGTCCAACCATGATTTTCAATCCCGGGTTTATGGTCTGGTCAAGTGCGGGGATCTGTTGTGGAAGTTGCGGCATCCCTCTCTGGAAATGGTCGGCACCGGCTATTACCATCCGGTGTTCCCCCTGATTCCCGAACCGGACCGGGAGGAGCATGTCAAACGCTGGTTGAGCATCGGCCACCATTTATTTCCCCGGGATGTTTTTCAGGGCTTCTGGCCGCCGGAAATGGGTTTTTGCATGGAGATGATACCCTTGCTCAAACGGGCGGGGTACCGGTATGTGATTGTCGATTCCGAGCACATCGTCGGCCTCACTCCGATGAAATGGGAGGAGCTGCGGTACCGGCCCCACATCGCCAAATTCGGCAACGACGAAATCATTGTCATTCCTCGCGACCGCGACCTTTCCATTGCCCAGGAGAATGGTCTGGAGACCGAGTGGTTCATCAACGAGGTCCGGCAGCGCACCCAGTGGTGCGACTTCGAACCCCTGATCTGTACCGCCACCGACGGCGAGAATGGCGGCTGGTTCCGCAATGTGAACTGGGCGTCGAATTTCTGGGGGTCCTTCTACCATCCCCTGTGCGACCGTGCCCGGCACGAGGAATCGGTGGTCAAGCCGACCTTTATTCATGATTACCTCGACCGCCATGGTGCCCATGGGTATGTGATTGTCCGGACCGGGGCCTGGAACACCGGCTTCCATCACGGCATTGGCTTTATCCAGTGGACCGGGTCCCAGATGCAACGGGATGCCTGGGAACGGGTCGAACGGGTGAGCCGGGAAATTCATGATGCGCGATATGACGCGGGCCAAAGAGGTTGGCCCAACAGCGAGGAAAACCATTGTCTTGAAGAGGCCTATTGGCGGTTGCTCCGGGCGGAAACCAGTTGCCATTTCTTCTGGGGTACCGATTGGGTGGACCGGGCTCATGCCGGCCTTGACGAGGCACTGTTCTGGCTGGCCCGCGCTCATGAAGCCCGGGATCGAAAGGCGTAAACAAGCAACTCATGTGAAATAAAAGCTTTCTTGCCTTGTCATCATCCGCGCGGGCTTTTTATTCTGATCGCTGGTGCGCGGAAGGCTCAAGCAATGGGCGTTGTGCGTCTGTGGACAACACTGTGAAACAAAATCAACGAAGGTCGTCGGCCCCTGGTGTCGGCAAGCATCCGCGTCAAGGCCGCTTGAAAAAGACGGCCCAGGCCGTGGCTGAAGAAACACCCCTGGAGGTCTCCGGGACCCGTTTGCTGTTGGTCGATGTGGACCCTCACCGGGCGCGTGCCTTCTGGTCGATTGAACCCGCCCGGCTGGAGCAGGCCCGGGCTCATGCCGGCCTCGATGCCCCGATGGTGTTGCGGGTCTACGATATTACCGGCTCCTCTCCCGATGCGTGGGCGCCGAACCAGGTGTTCGATGTTGAAGTCCAGGGCTTGCAGGGTTCATGGTTTGTCGATATGTGGCGCCACGAGCGCACCTTTGTCGCGGATCTCGGACTTCTCACCCGCGAAGGGGGCCTGATTTCTCTGGCCCGGTCGAATGAGATTTCCACGCCGCCCGCTCCCGAGGATGATCTCCCCGCCGAGCCGGCACCCGAGGCTCTCGAAGCCCCGGTCGTTCTGGCGGATCCGGTTCCCGATGCGAGCCCCCCTCCATTGTCTGAGCTTCCCGCTGAGGCTGCGGAAGCACCGCCGCTCTCTGAACCGGAAACTGAACCGGCAGTGGTTCCCGAAAAAGTGGAGGCCTTCCCGCTGGTGTTCTGGGGTGAGGCGGCGCCTGGGGACTCCGCTGCCCCGGAAGAGGTTCGGGTTGCTCTCGATGATCAACGCGCCTCCAACCGGAGCATTCATGAGCCACCGTCGCCGGAGGCCCTGCGTCCCCCCTCCCTGGAACGTGTGGTCGATGCCGCATCCCCAGGCTGCTCGGATGTCGAAACAGACATGCCCGCCGACCTTCAGTTCCAGTCGGGCTCGGAAGCCTTGGCCGAAAATTCATCGGCCTCCGTTCCCGCGCCGACGCCTTCCCCGGCATCCTCTGAGCCCACCCCCTTGCCCCTGCAAAGTCAGGTTCACCTGTCCAGCAGTGAATCCGGTAAGAAGGATGTCCTGCTCGAGGTCAATGCCGAGCTGCATGTGTATGGACGGGCCAAGCCCAACACGGAATTGTCTCTCTATGGGCAAAAAGTGCGCACCCGTCCGGATGGAACTTTTTCGATCCGCAAGCCGCTCCCGAAGGGTGCACTCGTCCTCCCCCTGACCTATACCGAGGAGTAATGCCCCGGGTTGTTTCAACCAAGCCCGCGGGACATGTCTGCCTCCTGCTTCACGCGCATCTTCCATTTGTCCGTCATCCCGAGCATGATGATTTCCTCGAGGAGCGCTGGCTGTTTGAGGCGATTACTGAAACCTACCTCCCCCTGCTGCGCATCGCTGAAGGCTGGGAACATGACCGCCTGAAGCCCCGGCTTGTCCTGTCTTTTTCGCCGACCCTGCTGGCCATGGTGGGTGATGATCTTTTGTGTGCCCGTTATGAACGGGTGCTGGCGGCACAGATTCTCTACGCCCGTGATACCGTGCAGCGCGAAGGCTCGGACACTGCCTTGGGCCGTGCCTGTCAGGCATCCCTGGATGCCCTGCTTGCGGCGGAGGGAACCTGGCATCGGTGGGGAGGGAACCTGCTGTCCGGCTTTCGCTGGCTGATTGGCTCTGGGTTTGTTGAGCCGTGGACGACCGCGGCAACCCATGCCCTGCTGCCATTGTGGAAGCGGTATCCGTTTGTACTGAAGATGCAAATCGGTACCGGAGTGGAGGCTTTTCGCCGGGCGTTGGGCTGCTCCCCGAAAGGCTTCTGGCTTCCCGAGTGTGGATACTTCCCCGGTCTTGAAACCTATCTGGAGCCGCTGGACATCCGGGCCTTCGCGGTGGAAACCCATGGGATCACACTGGCCAAGCCCGCCCCCGAGTTTGGCATCTATGCTCCGATTCGGTGTCCGAATGGGCTGGCGGTGTTCGGCCGGGACCCGGAGGCCTCGCGCCAGGTATGGTCCCGTTCCGAAGGGTATCCGGGTGACCCGTGGTATCGGGAATTCCATCGTGATCTCGGATTCGAGCAGCCGTTGGATGAGCTGGGCGATGTTCTGGTCGATGGGCAGTTTCGCGCCGCCACCGGGGTCAAGCCCTATCGGGTCACTGGCGGGGAGGGGGAGAAACAACCCTATGACCCAGTCCGGGCCATGGAACGGGTGCGCGAGCATGCCCGGCACTTTGTCGAACAACGAAGGCAACGCGTCCGCTCTCTCGCCCCCACGATGAACCGCCCCCCGGTGATGGTTGCCCCCTATGATGCGGAGCTGTTTGGCCATTGGTGGTATGAAGGGATCGACTTCATCGATCAGGTGGTCCGCCTCCTCGATGCTGATCAGGACCTGGCCATGGCCGGGATGGTCGAACTGGCCGACGGGGATCTTCACGAAGCAACTCCCTCCGCCTCTACCTGGGGAGAATGGGGCCACCATCAGGTTTGGATTCATGAAAGCAATGCCTGGGTCTGGCCCCATCAGGAAAAGCTCGCCCGCCGACTGGAACAGGCCTTCGCCGACTTCCCCAACCCGGATCCGCTCCGACAAAGAATGCTCAGCCAGGCCGCCCGCGAGTTGATGGCCGCCCAGGCCTCCGATTGGCCCTTTATGATCCAGCAGGGCACAACCGTGGCCTACGCCGAGCAGCGCCTCAAAGACCATCTACAGCGAGGCAATTACCTGCTTAACCACCTGGACCAGGCGGATCTGACGCAGGCCACCCTCGAAGACCTGGAGGAGCTTACCCCCCTGTTTCCCTGGCTTAACCCGGATTCGACAGTTACCGCCTTAACCCGACAAATTTTCGGGTTGTTTTTGTGAAATCACTTGTAAATCGTCGCTTGAATTTCTGAAACGCGATGTAGTGGAGAATTGGGGGGTTGCGCGAATCGGCTGGCGGTTTGAACATGAGGTCATGTTTTTACGATCCAACCGCAAACGGACCAACGGCGAAACCTATGAATACTGGACGCTGGTGGAATCTGTGCGCACCTCACGCGGCCCGCGCCAGCGAACGGTTGCCACGCTGGGAAAGTTGCCGGGACTTGACGAGGACGAGCGGGCTGGATGGGAGGAGATCACTCGCCTGCTCGACGGAAGGGGTCGACCGCAGGCCGACCTCTTTGAAGAGCCCTGCCCGCCTCCTCCGGAGTGGGCGCAGGTCGACCTGGCTGGAGTTCGCGTAGAACGGGTCCGTGATTTTGGGAGCGTGTATGTGGCCCTGGCCCTATGGCGGCGTCTCGGCCTTCACCGATTTTTTGAAGACCATGTCCGGTCCGGACGTGAACAGATCGACTGGGCAACGGTCGCGTGTATCCTGAGCATCGGGTCGTTTTGTTCACAGGGATCGGAGCTGGCGTTAAGCGATTGCTGGTATCGCAAAACCGCTTTGGACGACCTTCTGGGGGTCGATGCTGACGATGTATATGACAACCGTCTCTATCGGGGCCTTGATGAGCTGCTTCCGCTTCGTGAGGATCTGTTCACTCATCTTCGGGAACGCTACGAAAGTCTGTTTGGCGCCCGCTTCGAGTTCCTCCTCTACGACATCACCAGCACCTACTTTGAAGGCCAGTGTGAACGGAATCCTCAGGCGCAGCGGGGATACAGCCGGGATAACCGCTCCGACTGTAAGCAGGTCTGTATCGGCCTGGTGGTCACCCCCGAAGGCCTTCCTCTGGCGTATGAAGTCTTCGCGGGCAACCGTGCCGATGTCACCACGGTCGAAGACATCGTGGATCTGATGGAAAGCAAGTATGGGCGTGCACAGCGGATCTGGGCGATGGACCGGGGCATGGTCAGCGAGGACAACCTGGACTATCTCCGGGAGCGAGATGCTCTGTATATCGTCGGCACGCCGAAAGCCCGGCTGAGGAAGTTCGAGACAGAGTTGCTGCAAGCCGATGACTGGCATGCCGTGGAAACCGGCGTGGAGGTTAAACTGGTCGACCATCCCGACAGACAGGGGCAGGAACGATACGTTCTGTGCCGAAGCCTTGCGCGTCACGAAAAGGAAGCGGCGATGCTCAACCGCCAGCGCGATCGGCTGCGAACCAAGCTTCTGCAGATCGATGCCTCACTGAAGAAGCGTCCCCAAAAGCTTGAGGCGGTGGGCAGACGGATCGGCAAATGGATGGGGCGCAATACCGCAGCCGAGAAGGTCTTTGAGGTGGAGGTCATCGCCGAGTCCGGCCTGGCCGTTGGGTTGTGTATCGAAGAAGACGAAAGCAAGCTGGACTGGGCGCAGGCATCCCAGGGGGCGTATTTACTCAGAACGAACTGTCAGGAAGCCGATCCGGTAAAACTCTGGAAATGGTACATCCACCTGACCGAAGTGGAGGATGCCTTTCGAACGAGTAAATCTGATCTGGGCCTGCGCCCGGTGTACCACCAGCGCGAAGACCGGGTGCAGGCCCATATCCTGGTCTGCTTCCTCTCTTTGGTGCTGTGGCGGAGCCTGGAGATGTGGATGAAATCCAAAGGGTTGGGAACCTGTGCCCGTAAGGCCCTCAAGGAGCTCGAAACCATCCGCTCCATGGATGTAATCCTTCCGGTAAAAGACAAAGCAGAGGTCCGTCTGAGACTGGTCGCCAAGCCCGAAAAACTGGCGGCTGATCTGCTGGCTTATCTGGACCTGAAACTACCTTCCCGTCCAAAACAAATCGAAAATGTAGTGGAGAAAACAGGTGGGCAGAGGTCGAGTTGCTTAGGAAATATCGAATTTTAACCCCGTAACTGTCGAACTTGGGTTAAGGTATGACCGCAACAAAAAGCGGAGAAATCACATCGCAAGCCTCTCACCGCCCCGCCTACCCAGAAGTTACCATAAAAGGGGCGAGCTATGCGATCTCGGGGGCAGCCAGTGAACAACGATCCGGTCCAATTTCTTGGTATTATGTGCCCTTCTGCCCGCCCCAAGATTCTTGTTAAGATGGCTTCAGTCTCTTTGCTGTTTTTTCGTGTACGGTTCTGGATTCTGAAGACCTGGGACGGTCTTGTTTCGGGAGACGCTTCGTTACCAAGTCCAATCCCTCGTGGGGGTTACAGCCGATTACCTGGCACAGTCTCACGAATTCAAGGAGGTCCAATCGTCGCTCGCCAGCTTCGATACGCCCGATTCTTGAATGATGAACGCCGACTCGTCGGGCAAGCTCTCTCAACGACAATTTACTCTGTTCTCTAGCATCGTGCAGCCATTTGAGCAACGCTCGGTACTCATGAACGTAAATTGTCTTCTCCATAGAACCGAATCATATTGGTCCCTGATCGTGTCGCAAAATTCGCGACACTTGACTTGTGGTCGTAATTGTGGCGTTATGGGTGAGGTCAGGCTCCTTAAATAAAAGGGAGAAGGCTCTCGTGAAGGGGCAAGGGCGCAGGAATCATCGTCATCGCCGCAGGTGTTTATGCCCTTCTTCTGTGTGGTGCACGGGAGAGATAGAAGGAATGAAAAAACGACAGCCGATTACTGGCAAGATTGATGCTTGCTTTGGGATATGCCTTTCTATCCTCTGTCTACTTCTGTCGATTGGTTGGACAGCGGCTCAGTCCACGGATTCTGAGAACATCATTGCCTCATACGACGATCTTATCACCCGCTACCTTGATTACCGGGAACACAACTATAAACTAGCCGTACCTTCCTGGTACCTCTCAACGGATCAGGTAGAAGAGATCGACAGCCAATACGGCCTCGCCGGGTTTCAGAACCAACCGGATTGGTACGTGAATTTCAACATGGGCGAGCTGATGATCGAGCCCAACAGCCCTCTTGCTGCGCAGGCAGGGGACGGGACCAGGCTGATCCTCTACGAAGACATGACCAAGGGCGAATTGCTGATCATTCAGGATGCCGGAGCGACCTTCAAGACGGAGACATCCTACAAGTCGCCCAAGTGGCCGAAGGAAAACCAGAGCGAGGCCATCGCAACCTACCTGACCCGGGAACTCTCGAAGCGCCGCGTCGTCTGGCATGTCGTCCTTAGAGACGAGGCGTCTGCCCAAGTGAATGTGCAAGCCGCGCTTGCCCCGGTCAGCTTTGGCGGCTCGGAAATGCTTCTTTTGATGGGAGGCGAATCCGACAGCAACATCGTCATTACCGCGATTGAACCCAACGAACCGACACTGACTCTTGCCTATCCCGTCGACTTCACGAACCGACTCGACATCTTCACGTGCATCGATCTCCTGCCGCATACCTGGACCTTTGCGGCACGGGATCTCACCACCGAGGGGACGAATCCTCTGGTTTGGGCCGAAACCAACCAATGGCTCCAAGGGGTGTCTGATTTCAGGCTCTACACAGCCGGGAATGCCGACTTGGACTCGGACGGAGATGGATATGCGGATGCCAGAGAGCAAATGGTTTACTTGACTGACCCCATGAGTTCAAACTCCAGGCCCTCCACAGTCTCAGGAATCCTTTACTACAGTGCTTCGGAAACCGGGACCATCCATATCCTCGCCGTCACCAATGAAAGTAGTTGGTCTCTCGCTAAATCCGTCAGCATACCCGCGCCGGGATCTTATACGAACGACGAATTGGGCAATCATGTGGCCTACTGGTTCAAAGCCTTCATGGATGTCGATGGCAATGGTCGTCAGCAGGAGTGGGAGCCGTCAGGACAATACAGGACGTACTCGACGTTGGTTACCGGAGATCTTTTGGGGATCAACTTCCCCCTGAAAGACCAGCCGTCGATCTGGGGAACGGTCTCCTATAGCGGGTCACAGACGGGTGATGTGTATGTGATCGCAGTGAAGCAGTCGAATAGTTGGTCCACCACCTACAAAACGGTTCTTTCTTGGGAACAGGGCGTTGCGGATCCCACCGGCGGAGTCACCTACCTGAGCTTTCCTTCAGACTACTCGATAACTGACCTCCCCTCCAAACCCTACTGGATCAAAGCCTTTATCGATGTGGATGGAAACGGAGCGTTTACATCCGGAGACGTGGGAGGCCAGGTCACCAATACCGCACGAACCATCAGCAATCGCGTAACCGACATCGCGATTATATTGGACGGGGACTCGGACGGCGATGGCATGGCCGATTGGTGGGAATGGCAGTTTTTTGGCGACTTATCGGCGGGAGTCGACACCGATACAGACAACGACACCTTGGATAATCTCACCGAGTACCTGCTGGGTACCAATCCGACGAGCCCGGATTCCGATGAAGACTTTTTCGGGGATTCGTTCGAAGTGGAACAGGCTTATGACCCACTGGATGACAACAGCCGCCCGAAATATGCCATGACGATCAACTCCAATCACATCTATCTGTCGGGTACGCAACTGAATGTGGAAATGTGTTCAGGTCTGGTCGCGCAGACATATTCTTACGCCTTCAACCCGACAATGACCGGGGCCGTAACCAATGCTTTTGCGATTTCGTTTAGCGTGAATCATAGCTTCACAAATAGCGACTTCTACGCCCTCTACGTTGTGCTTCGCGGAAGTGATGGCAACGAATCTTTGCCAATCGCCTTCCCCTTCATTGTCGATAACGATCCCCCCGTTATTGAGTCGATATTTCCGCCCAGTGGGTATGGCACAAACAACGCAATTATAAGTTTGCAGGGAACCGTATCAGATCGCATCGGTGATGTTGCCGTATTTGTGAACAGCAATCGTGTCGATGGCATTCGTGATTGGGGGTTCATCAGTGCTGATCTTTTTCTGGATGAAGGGACAAACATCGTAACAGTGGAGGCCAGAGATCGAGCTGGCTTCACCACGAAAACACAAATCGTCTTGTATGTGACCTACGATGGCGACACCGTCGCCCCGTCGGCAAATTTCCTTCTACCTCACGACTACGAGATAAGTGGCGCCACAACATCTTGGTACGACACGACAACATTCTGCAACGAATCCAATGTGTACATCTGGGGTAACTGCGATGCAGACGTTCACGCTCTGTTGCTCTCCTCGCAGGATGCCGCTCAACAGATGCTCTACACCGGAAGCGTTATCCGCATTGAGACGCAATGGTACGGCTACATCTCGTTGGCGCCGGGGACAAATGTTCTGTCCTTACTTGCGAAGGATTCGGCGGGAAACTCCAGCACCAATACGGCCGTCGTTGTTCGTGACACAGGTTGTGTTTTTCGGATAACGAGCCCCGAGCCGTTCGCCGAATATTCATCGCCTACGTTGTTTGTCTACGGAGAGGTCTCCCCGGAAATGACCAACGCCACGATTGCTGTAGGAGGCGTTTCCCTCAATTGGCGGTTTGAGACCAATGACATCGTGTATTTCGAAACGGTCTCTCCAATCGAACTCTCGGTCGGCCTGAATCGTATTCTTGGAGAAGCCTGTTTGAACAATCGATCATATTACGCGGACCCACCTTATAGTGCCTATCAAGAAAGCGCTTGGGAGAACCAAGAAGAGTCATACACATACCAGGAGCTCGGAAACTCCTCTTTCATCTACTCCCACTTTACAGGGCGCGAGATCTGGAATGCGCCAAGCCCCACATTTACCTCAATTCTGAATGTGGGCGAGAGCCATACCTGCATTGACTTGGGCTTCCTTGGTATCCTCCACGTCGATGAGCCGACAGATTATGCGGAAGCAGATTTCTCAATCTACAGCCATTCAGGCTTTATTTATGCTGGCAGCTACTCTAGCACCAGCCTCTACCTGGCGCTAGAGTATACAACGCATTATCCCTCAAGTTCGCGGAATGTGACGAAATTCGCGATGGAGACAAACCTCCAGTCGGTGTTCATGCACTTTGAACCCTTCGCACTTGGTGGTTTGCCGGTTACCGACCCGAGAGCTTCGAATCTCGCTAGCCAGATCACCTTTAAAGGCTCGCCACTGATATTTCTGACAAACGGTACCGCAGGCTTTGTCACCCAGATACTGCCCAACAAAGAGTATATTATCAATTCATCTGATTTTACATGGCCGTATCACTCTATGGCCGATGGGTTCCTATACAATGGGAACCTGCTCGGTATTGGGCATGTTGAAAATCATACCCTATCGGTGGAGTCCATTCGCCTATATCCTGCTGCGAAGCCAGCAAACAGAATCACGCGTCCACCGGAGCTTTCGGACAATGCGCGAGGAGATGCTGATTATGAAGACCTTCACGTCGTCGGTCTTTCATGGGATGCAACATACACACCCATTTCGTTCGAGTGTGCTTTTACGCCATCCGATGCAGGCAGCTTGATTTTATGGTCAGTGGATGTCCATCGCGGCTCAGTATCCGTAGATCATGGAGACTTCAGCCTTTCGAGCGAGGGATACTTCGGCTATAGCCCAGGTGCCGTTCCTCATAGCCATCAGGATAGCGATGTCACCTTCAATGTTGGACTGGATCTTGATGGCGACCATCTTCTATCTCCTTCAGAGGTCATGCACGACATTGATCTGCGGTTTATTTCTCCGGCCGAGTACGACTACTGCTATTCAAGCTTCTTGCCGCATGCTGCAGGGGCGTGGGTCGTGAATCTCCCAGATGCGTCTCACCATTCTCTTATATTCCTCGATGCCATATCTGGTCCCAATCCCACCTCACGCACGTTGTCTTTTTCCGAGCCCACCTACTCAGGCGCAAACGGACAAGCAAACGGGCACGGAACCATGCCATCTTCAATCAATGACGCGACTATTCCACACTACAGGAAGGACTCTGGCTCGGGTCTATCAATGCGTATTCTCGCTGATGATGGATTTTGGAATCAAATACTTGCTCCAACCATCCAGGCGATGAATATAGATTCATACTATGCTGCGAATCCAAGCGTGACCAATCACGTCTTCACGAGCAATTTCGATGAATCAGGCATTTCAATGACCTCGCTGAACCTTAACCTTGCTCTCGGAAAAGCCCGGTATGTTATACCAATCAGCATCCAAACCGAGCGCGGTTCTGATGGATACGCCCGAATTACAGGGATGTCATTTAGTGGGTACGTCGACGATCTCTACGATTTCCGAACCCACGGAGGCGATGAAGACAATGGATGGGCCTCTAGACTTCAGGTTGGCTACGCCACAGCTTCAGGACAGGATGCGGGTGCGATCTACTGGCTCACGGCTGACTTGGAACTGCTGAATTTTCAGGTCATTCGACGACCCGACGAACTCGACCTAATGAAATTTGAATATCAGTTTTACCTGTCCACTCTATAGGAGGTATCCGTGAAGTTGTGCCCTACACAATCGTTACGCATCGTCGCTTCACTTCTTGTTGTAATGACTGGAATTGCTGTTGCAGAAAAGCCTGACGCATCTATTCGGGCAAGCATTGCAGAATATCACGCCTCGCTTTTGGGTAATGGTCCGATTTTCACTCGCGAATACATTGAGAGTCTTCGTCCGATCGAGAAGGCTGAAGCAATGAGGGCATACGTTGCTCAGACGAACTTTAGTGGCTGGCTCACCGATTTCGTCGCGCACTCTACGTGGGACTCCACGGGTTACGAGGAGATGCTCGTGGCTTTGCAGGAGCTCTCCGATACGCGCATTGCTCTTCTTGAAGCCAATGATCCAGGTTGCGGAAATTATCTGACAGCAGCAACGATCTCTTGGGCCGTCTGCTCAAAACTACTCGATGGCTTCCATGCATACGCAGAATCCTCGCGACGATCCTCAATTGCGATGCTTACAAGTCATGCTGTATATCCATTGGTTCCAGACGTAAAGAAACTGCGGCGCGCGTTGCTCAGAGAAAAAAAGGACGCTCCTCTTGGCAACTCCTTTCTTGAGCAATCGTTGCGTCTTTTCGGGGAGTCGGCTGCGGCGACAGCATTGGGTGTCGACAAAGACCTGATCGATAGTGCTCTGGCCCCACAAGAAAATAGGGAGCTGAACCAGCATTCGCTGTTCCGAGACATGGAGGATGTAACAGCTCGCTCACTCTTTCAACGCCTCATCTTTGTAGAGCGCATTCAGGCACTTTGCGTCCTCTCATTCGCCTCACAATCTGGCTCTATAACCCAAGACGTGGGAGTGTCGATTCATGAACGCGTCCAGCAACTTAAGCGTGAAACGGTGGTTCTGCTCGGTCCCATGGGGGCCGAAGTACTGATCGGGTCCGCCGACCTTTCGGACTCGGAGTGGGTGAAGCGATACACGCTTGCAAAATCAATGGTGCGAGATATTCGAGACTATGGCGGCATGTCCACTCAACTGTCCTTGCGGGCTTACCTAGGTGAGCAGGAACTTCTCCACCCCAACTCTATCGTGAGGCAATGAAAACCATTATTATCATGCTCGCGCTGATCATCCTTGCGCTTCTTGCCGCTTCGGTTTCGACGTCGCTTTACACCTCTGCACGAATAGAAGCACACGCAGCTCTACTAACTTCACTTCTTCCAGAAGATGTACCGTCCAGAGAGGCTCGGGAGAAATATAGCGAGTACATCGACCGAGTCGTGAACAATGCGCGTGTTGCCCGGAAAGTGTCTCTTGCCTGCGGAGTGAGCTGTGCCGTGCTTGTAGTATTGGCGAGCATCATCAGGCGAGATGGAAGAGCAGAGTCGTAGCGGCAGGGCCAGGCATCACCTTTAAATCCTGACTGAGGCCCCAAGCCGCTTCCACCCCCTCCACGCATGGTCCCGATGGATCGGGACCATGCGCTCCGCCCCCAGTGGACTCGGTCGCGCTGCTCCCTCCAACGTGCGCGCCCCGCACGTCGCTCGCCAGGCAGCCGCCCCGCGAGTGGCTTCGGTCATCGAGGCAAGCGTGGAAGAGGTCGCGGGGCCGCTACCTGTCATGCGTCGTGCTGCCAGCCCTAGCGCCTACACAGTAAGCGTCACGCCGAGCACCATTCCAACCATTTTAAGACCGACACCTACTCTCTGAACTTGCTCGTCCTCTGTTGTCCCATGTCCTCTGTTGTTCTTTCTTGACGTCTCCCCCCCTATTTCTATCATGTCGCTATGAGAAAATCCTTCACGCGGGCGCGTACGGTTGAGGCCTACCTCTGGGAGTGCCTGTGGCGCTGCGAACACTTTTTCTTTATTCGATCGCGCAACAAGCTTACAACTGCCATTATCCACTGGGGCGACTCGCCTCTATACATTTAACCTCCTTTGTGTAAACACAGCCCCTTATTAATGGGACGACCCACCAGAAGATCCTGAGGCTGGTATTTGATATGACAGGAAAAGCTAAACATCGTACCAGATCGAGCACAGGCGTCCCCGGGTTCAGTCCAGAGGCTTACAAGCCTAAATTCATTAAAGACCCTATTCATGGCAACATCAGGGTATCTGCCATCGAGAATCTTGTTCTTGGCACACCATTGGTTCAAAGACTTCACCATGTATGTCAGAATTCGCTTGCATACATGGTGTACCCCAGCGCACGCCCTTCTCGCTACCTCCATTCCATCGGGACCATGCACCTCGCATCGTTAACCTATGGTTCAGCGCTGAGGAATGCCGATGCCACAGTGCGGCATCAGTTCCTGGTTGAGGCCAAACGTGTCATTCTCGCTTTATCGGCTAGTGAGGCAAAGCGTCATATTGAGGGCGAATTAAAGCACCACGGCGGTAGTCTCGTAAAGCGTTGTGGAGGTTCAGGCGTTTGGAAACTATTAGAACCGCTTAATGCCTTGAATTTCTCTCTTCACTCGTCATTTCTGGCAACCGAGTGGATTAATGAGAACCCAAAAGATCTCCTCCAGCTATCACTAACCCATGAAGTTCTCCATCAGGCTATGAGGCTCGCGGGGCTGCTTCATGACGTGGCCCACTTACCGTTCTCGCACCTGACCGAATTTGCATTAGAGAACCTTTATGACTGGTTGCCGTCTGTGAGATCGAAAAAAGCGAGCATGTTCCGCAAAATGATAGGCGAACACATGAGTCGAGGGTCATCTCAAAAGCTACACGAAAGTCTGAGGGATGATGTGATCGTGAAAGAGGTTTTTAGGCAATCCGCAGAAAAGCTCGGACCGCCTGAAAGATCCGGGTTTTCAGAAATCAAATATTTCGCTCTTATTCTGCAAATGTTTTTGGTGGAGCGAATATTTTGCGGTGATGGTCCTCTCTTTTCTTCTCTTAAGCGCCTCATAGACGGTCCTATGGATGTGGACCGACTTGATTTCTCCGTTCGCGATGGTCGCTATTCCGGACTAGATCACGGGGTACCTGATCATAGAAGAGTTTGTCTGACATTTCACTTGCATAATGATGGTCATTACGCTTTTGTGCCTTCCCTTCAGGCCATTCATGATATTGAGAGAGTTCTACTGGCCCGCTACGATTTCTATAAGTATGTCGTATGCCATCACAAAGTCGTTCTCATGGATTCTTTGCTACAGCGATGCCTGGAGCTAGCACTCCACTCTGATATAAGGAAAAAGAGTAAAGTGGAGGATCGAGTTGAGATAAAAGATGATCTGTTACAGTTAATACTTCTTACTCAGAACGATGGTCAATACCGCGATGTTGCGCTTGCACAAATGGATGACAACTGGCTATTATCTATAATTAGGTCACGTTTTTTTGCAGCATACTCGGTTGCGAGGGGGGGCGAATCGAACAAGGCCACGGGTGAAACTACATCCTTTAATACCCTCGCGAATCACTTCTTCTTTTATGGCTCTCACCTTCGCTCACTTTGGAAGCGGTCGTCGGATATGGCGGATCTTGTCGCGTCGAGTGCGTTAGAAACGGACTGTAATGAGATGGATCAATTTCTTGCAGATTGTGTCGAGACTCTGGCCCGAACTGCACGTGAAGAACAATGTGGCCGCAAGAGGGCATACTTCCAGGGCCGGTCTGATCTTCTTGCGCGATGCATGCACGATTTCTCCTCTGTGAGGCCGACCACATTCGCTACGGTTCAGCGGGCGGCGTGGCTTCTAGTATATGAGGGCGAGGCCGCGCATCTTCGCAAGATCGAGGAGCGCGTGTCGGGCTTCCTCGCTGTCGATAATGGGGGGCCTCGCGGCGAATGCATTATTGCCCCTACCGACAAGAAGTTGACGACTGGGTTTAGTGATACTAAGCCGCTAATCGTCTATGATCCCTTTGGTGATAGGACAAGAAAATTCTCTGATGTCTCTCTTTTGGAACACCACCTGCTTCAAGACAGAAGAGCGTTCCCGTTCTTTTTCGTGTATATCCCGCGACAAAGCCTAAAAAGTTCGAACGAAATTTGTAGTCTCGTGGTCAAAGAGTTGTTTGTGGAGGTGAAATGTCTCGTTGAAAAATGGGAGGAGGTGAAGTAATGTGCAAAGAATTTAACATCGCAAAGAGAGTACTCTACACCTATGTGGGAAGCGGAGAGAGCTTTAGTACGAGAGAGCTTGCAGATGAAATCAGGAGGCAGGGAGGCGTCTCGCGTATTGGGGCTGCTCAGGATGTCGACGATACCGTTGACGAGCTCGCGAGGATCGGACTAGTCTCAGTAGCTGGCGACCGTATTAGTCGCGTGGACTATGCTCTCGGCGCTGGGCATAAATAAGGAAGGCATCTAGGATTGTCCGGTGTTTGTGTTTGTCGGTTGACAAGTTCGGTGGCATTGCAAAGGTGACGGTCGCTAGCGTCTTCTATCGAGGCAGGCGGTATTGCACCGCCTGCCTCGATTGTCGTCTATGTCAAGAAGTGCGGATTAATTTACCCGGAATGTAGATTGGAGGGGTCAGGCCTGATTGGAGGGGTCAGGCCTTGCATAATGCTTATACAACGTCATACACTAAACAAGGCCTGACCCCATCACCCTCAGACGGTGCGTGTCTCGATCGAGAAACGGCAGGAGGAGTTTCGGTGTTTTGTTCATGAGGCAAAATGAACAGGGCTTCCGACAACGGCGTGAAACGATCGTCACGCTGAGCGTTGGCCGTTGATATATGCATATGAATAGTGCATATTTATCTGCATGAGAACAACACTCAACATAGACGATGCCATTCTGGAGAAAGCGTCTCGCCTCACCGGCGTGCAGGAGAAGACAACCTTGGTTCGGATGGGCTTGCAGAGCTTGATCGCTCGCGAGGCTGCACGCCGCTTGTCCAAACTGGGGGGAAGTGAACCTGGACTTCGCCCCGTCCCCCGGCGGAGGCCGCGCTGATGGTCCTGGTCGATACCTCGGTATGGATCGATCACCTTCGCAAAACCTCGTCCCGGCTCGCGGGATTGCTGGACAATGGCGAGGTCGTCATTCACCCCTTCGTTGTTGGGGAGTTGGCCTGCGGCAACCTCGCGAATCGGAAGGAACTCCTCTCGCTCCTGCATTCCCTTCCGGCGGTTGAACGGGTCGAGGATGACGAGATCCTGTTTTTCATCGAGCAGCACTCCCCGGCAGGAAGAGGACTTGGGCTGATCGATGTTCATCTGCTCGTATCCAGCAAGGTGAGCGAGCATCCCCTTTGGACGAAGGACAAACGCCTGAGCGCCGCCGCAGAGGAGCTTGGACTTGGCTTCGGCCAACAACCGCCTGCATGATATTCTCGCTGCGCTCGAAATTATGAGGCGTCTCGTTGGCGGAAAAGAACGCAATGAACATAGACGCACAGGGGCAGAGTTGAACCGTTTATTGTGGATACCTCTCCCACTTGAGGGGGATACCCGTTAAAATATTAAATAGAGGGGGGCGGGGTCAGGCCCTACTGGTGCTACGTGGAATGGGGATGACCTATTGAATAAATCAATGGGTATCCCCATTATCGCTTGGGCAAAAGAGTAGGGCAAAAGATGACGGGGTTGGGCATCTCCATCCCTTTATCTTTCGCCCGAATCTCTTCTCGCTGGAGTCGAGGAATATTTGACGATAACAAGTCCATCGAGAGGAACGGTGTACCGTTCGCCAAGATGAGGATCGTTGACAAAGCTTGCCCACCAGCGTGCGTATAAGCGTACGTATATGATTCCCTTTGACCTTTGGATCTTTTACCCTCCGGGAGTCTGGGGGCGTAAGCCCCCAGGCGATTGTTTTGAATGGCGGTGGCATCACCACGAGTGGCTTGGGCAAGGCCGCGTTTTGTCGGGAGCAGGGCCTGCACCTGTCCACCTGTTGCGGCTGGCTGAGGTGGGCACAGGGTCTCGGTCCGCCCCAATCCTTTGGCATGGGACGTTTGACATTGGGGGGGCTGGTTCCTATAGTTTCGCGGTTCTTCCAACACGGGATGGGTATGCCTACGTACGAATACGAATGTCAAAAATGCGGTCATGAATTTGATCGGTTCCAGAGCATGACCGAGGAACCGCTGAAGCGGTGTCCGAAGTGCAAGGGCAAAGTGGTGCGGAAAATCGGCACCGGTGCGGGCCTCCTGTTCAAGGGAAGCGGTTTTTATATCACCGATTACCGCAGCGAGAACTACAAGAAGGGTGCCACCGCCGACAAACCCGCCTCGACCTCCGAAACCAAGAGCGATGCTTCGTCGGCGAAGGCCGCCAAAGACACCAAAAAGCCACCCAAAACGGCTAAAAAGGACGCATGAGCGCAACGATTGCATGTAAACAATGTGGAGCGACCAACCGGTTGGGAGTGCTATTCTGCACCCAGTGCGGAGCCAAACTGGACCTGACCGAGAAGAATGTCCAGCGCTCGGTCAAAAAGGAACGGAAGCGTGAGCACCGTGAGGATCGCGGGATGGTGGGCATGGTATCCCAATGGATTCGCTGGCTGGTGTTTGCCATCGTCCTGGGGAGCATGATTGCCCTGGTGATGCCCGCGGGGCAGATCGGGGAGATGGGGGAGACCCAGGATGCCGAGCGATTGTCCCAGAAAATAGAGATGCTGCGAATCGCCATCCTCGATGCCCGTGCTCAGCAATTGCTGGTCTTTGAAAAAGAGGTGAATGCCTATCTACAGCAGGCGGTGCAGGGCCAGCGGGCCCCTGGCGGCTTTTCCTACCAACTCAAGGAAATCCGGGTGGACCTCGAACCCGACCAGATCAAGGTTGGGTTTGGCGGGAACTTGGGTCCGCTGCCCCTGACTTATACGGTCAAGGGCACTGGCCAAACCGGTCCTCAGGGCTGGCGGTTTGTCCCGGCTTCGGTATCCATCGGGCACTTGCCTCTGCCCAAGGTTTTTCGAGCCCGGGTTCAGAAGCAGTTGGCGGGCGTGTTTGGCGGCATGGTGGAAGAGCAACAGATTCTCAAGCGCCTGACTTTGTGGGATCCTCAGGTGGATCAGGTCCGGATCGGCACCGGGGGTCGGGTCGAACCATAATGGGAGGCATGCGGTGAAAGACAAGCGCGAGTTTTATCAGATTCTGAGCGAGTTGGAGGGGAAGGACTTCACGGAATACGAGCGGGTGGTCGGAGACTACGACTTTTCCCGGTTCGTGGTCCGGATCACCCGGGTCCCGGTTCAGGCCGATGACGAGAAGGTGGTGATTGTGATTCGGGTTCCCCAATCCATCGCCGGATTTCCCGCCTATATTTTCAACACCCCAATCCGCCGAACCGCGCTTGAGGATTTGCTCACCCGCAAGGTAGCGGAATCGCTTTCCGATCTGGCCCGGTTCAATGACGACGGGGTGGCGGTTCGCCGGGTGCATCTTCCTGCCCCGGGCCAGAAGATTTTGCCCCGGTCCTCCCTGCAGGTTTCCGAGGATCTGATTGAGGCGCGGGTGGAAGTCCGGTTTCCCATCAAGCGGGGCCGTATTGTCAGCGCCGGTTTGATCGACACCTTCTTCTCCGATCTTCCCGAGTTGGTAAACCGGAGTCTGCTCTATTGCAATCTCAACCCGTCGGAAATCGACACCTCGGTTTTCCTGATGGAAGATGCCGATCAGGCCCGGTCGCTTTTGTCCTCGCGGGGGTTGGTCGGATTTGTTTCCGAGGGTTCCCTGCTCGGGCGCGACGGGGGCACGGATTTACCTGACTATGGCCAGGACCAGGCCTTATCCGTTCACCGCTCATTGCTCACCGAATTGGAGGTACCCAATGCCGGGGCCCTGCGCGGGTTGGGGATCCATCACGGGATCACCCTGATCCTCGGCGACGATTTTTCCGGGCGCAACGAACTGACCCGAGCCCTGGCCGCCGGGGTGTTCAATCATATCCCCGGGGATGGCCGGGAATATGTGGTCACTCTTCCCGATGCGGTCTATGTCGCTTCGGATACCGGGCGCAGCGTGCAGCAGGTCGATCTCCGGCCCTTCACCACCCTGCACGACATGCAGGCAGACCGGTATTCCTCCGACCATGCCGGTGCCTGTCTTTCCCAGGCGGCCTCGATGATGGAGGCGATCGAGGCGGGGGCGAGGCTCCTCCTGTTTGATGAACAGGACTCGTATCCGGGTTTTTTGGCCCAGGATTCCCGGCTGAATTCGCTGCGAAATCCTGAGGCAACTCCCAAGTGGATTCCCCTGTCCGCCCGCGCCCGCCAGATGGCCGAGGAGCTGGCGGTTTCGTTTGTGGTCTCCGGGAATACCGTGGCCGCCGAGTGGATCCCGGTTGCCGACACGGTGTTGCTGGTGGATAACTATCAGGTTTCCGATATCACCGAGCAGGCCAAAGCGGCGATTGCCGACCTGTCCGCGAGCAAGATGTCCGAGGTGGACTGGACGGTAACCATGGAGCGCCAGCGGTGGATTATTCCCAGTAGTATAGATCCCAGCGTTGGCCAGACCGAAAGCCTGGTCCGGGTTCTCGACGGGCAGACCCTGCAATTTGGCCGGAGCCGTCTGTCGCTGGATCATGTCATTCAGTTGGCTGACCCGTCCCAGCTGGAAACCATCGGGGTGATTCTGGATTATGCCCGCCGTCGCTATCTGGATGATATGCGTCCCGTGCATGAGCTGCTGGATTTGATTGACCGCGACCTCAGCACCGAGGGCCTGGATTGCCTGACCGATGACCTCCGTCACAACCTCGCCCGCCCCCGCCGGTACGAGCTATCGGCAGCCTTGAACCGGCTGCCCTCGCTGCGGATCATGCGCGTCGAAAGCTGATCTGCCGAGGGCCGCATGCGCCTGGTCATCCAACGTGTCCTGCACGCTTCCGTTTCGATCCGGGACCAGGTGGTGGGTCGAATCGGCCCCGGGATGCTGATCCTGTGCGGCGTCGGGAATGCCGATACCGATTCCGATGCCCTGTGGCTGGCCCGGAAGGTTTCCCGGTTGCGGATTTTCAGCGATGCCGACGGGAAGATGAATGAGTCAATCGCCGCAGTGCCGGGAGGGGCCTTTCTGGTCATCAGTCAATTCACCCTCTATGGTGATTGCCGAAAGGGCAACCGTCCCGGCTATACGGATGCCGCCTCTCCGGAACCGGGACGCCGGGGATATGAGCAGTTTGTTGCATCGCTTCGGGCAGAGGGTTTCCCGGTGGAAACCGGGACGTTTGGCGGAGACATGCAGGTCGCCCTGGTCAATGACGGCCCGGTTACCCTGATCCTTGAAAGCACCGGGCGGGATCAGGCATGAAGCGCCTCGCGATGACCGTTGCGGTTCTGTTGCTGGGATCCTTTTCGGCGGCAGCCCAGCCCGAACCTGGCTCCGAGGCGACGGTGCTCTATTCCGCAAGCCGCATGGTTCGGCTGGTCGGCTTTTACAAACCCGACGCAATGATGCTGGGGCAGTTCGCCGATGAGGTGCAGGAGCGGTTGACGCGCACCGTGGGGATTGCCCTTACCGTCCCCGCCACCACCCCCATCACTTGGAGGGCTGCGGCAGAGCCGGACACGCCTGCCCGTCTGGTTCCCCGGATGGGACGAGACGACGTGGGGTGGTTTTTGCGGCTGGTGTTGGTGAATCCGGACGGTCTCTCTCTGGATGAGGTTCTCACGTGCCATACCCGATCGCTGTTGTTGCTCATGGGGGATCAGCAACAGTGGCTGCCCGACTCGGTCCGGTGGGACAGGTTGCCGGAATGGTTTGTCGTGGGAATCTATGCCGGGCTGTTTCCGGAGTCGAAGCGGAAAAATCTTGCGATGGTCCTGGAAGACTGGCGGCAGGGATTGCTGCCGCCGCTGGAGACCCTGTTATCGCTGCGGGAGATTCCCGACGGAGCGGGGTCGCAGCGTGCCTGGGCTTGCGCGGTGGTTGAGTGGTTGCGCTCCGGCACATCGAACCGCCTGCCCCTGGTTCTCGAGGAACTGTTTCGGCTGCCCCTGGAGGAGCAGACCCTCTGGATCCAGGCCCGCCGGGAACAAGTGGCGTTCGAGGTCTGGCTCGCCCGGCAGGATCAGGGCGTGCTTCTGCGGGGCCTTTCCCCGGTGCAGGTCCTGGAGCAGGTGGAGGCCATCTTGTCGTCCCTGACCCCGTCCGATCCCACGCTACATCCGGGCCAGACCATACTTCACTGGCTGGCGTCCGCCGATCCGACCCTGGTGCGGGAGCAGGCGTTGTCGATTTCGATGCAGTTGCGGGAAGTTTCAGTTGCCGCCGAGGACGAGCTGGCCGCGATTCTTGATGGTTACAGTAGCTTGCTCAAGGAGATTGCCGCTGGTGAACGCCCCCCATCATCCACCCGCAGCCTTCGGAAACGATTGACCGGAATCGACCGGAAATTTGCCGCGTGGAAGGAGGTCGTTTTGGCCCGGCACACCTTTCTTGACCGGGTGGAGGCGGATTGGGAAATGGAATTCACTCCGCCGGCCCCGGGCGCCCCGGAAGATCCGGCCCGCGCGGCCGCCCTTCGCCGACTGCTGGATGATGCGGAACGGCAGGTGGGAGGGGCGGCCGGGGACTTCTAGTCGGAACCCCTTGCAATCCCCCAAACTGCGACTATCTTGGTCCGTGTCCTTGAGAATTTCATTGTGTTGGAGGTGTGGTGGGCAACGTCTATGTCATACTGGAGTTGTTTCTGGTCCTGAATCTTTTGTTGGGACTGGTCCGTGTCGTGCGCGGCCCCACCACCGCTGATCGTATTCTCGCCATCCAGTTGTTCGGCACCACCGGGGTTGCGCTTTTGCTGGTGATGGCGCACCGGATGGAAATGCCCTCGCTCCGGAATGTCGCGCTGGTGTTCAGCCTGCTGGCCACCCTTGCCATCGTCGCGTTCACCCGTCTCGTCGGGGTTACGGTTCCCCCTGCTACCGAAGCGGAGGGCCGGTCATGAATGTCATCGCATTGGTCCTGTGTTTTGTCGGGGCCTTGTTCTTTTTTGCCGGCACGGTCGGTCTGTTGCGGTTTCCGGATACTTTTTGCCGGTTGCACGCGCTGACCAAGGCGGACAACCTTGGGTTGGGTATGATCGCGGCAGGTCTTGCCCTCGCATCGGGATCCTGGCTGGTTGCGGGCAAGTTGGGGTTGATCTGGCTGGTCACCATGCTGGGCGGAACCACCAACTGCTACCTCTTGGCCCATGCTCTGTTCGCCGCCCGCCCGAACCGGGCGCCCGATGGGGAGTCGGTATGACCCCGATGGCGTGGGCCCTCGATGGGGCCATCATGATCGTGATGATTGTGCTCGCGGTCCGGCTACTGCTGGTGCGGGATCTGTATCGTGCCGTGATTTTGTTTGTGGTTTTCGGTTTGTTCATGGCCCTGGCCTGGGTGCGATTGGAAGCCCCGGACATTGCCCTGGCCGAAGCGGCGGTGGGTGCGGGAATCACCGGGGTGCTGCTGCTGGATGCCGCTAAAAAAATGTCACGCGGTCGCGGAGAGGAAGAGCCGTGACCGCCCGCCCACCATCTCGCGGGAAAACCATGTACGGGATCCTGCTGGCGGGCGCGATGGCGTTCATGCTGCTCGATGCGGTGCGGATATTGCCGTCCGAACCGTCCGGGCTTACCGGGGTGGTGGACAGCCAGATGGCCAACAGCGGGGTGGAACATCCGGTAACCGCTGTGCTGTTGAATTTTCGCGGCTACGATACCTGGCTGGAGCTCGGGGTCCTGTTGCTTGCCGTGATGGGGGTGCTGCTGTTCCAACCGGGGACGGATTTGGCGAGGGTGCAACCGCTGGCCCGGAGTGATGCCGTGCTGCGCCTGGCCACCTCGCTCCTGCTACCGCTTGCCGTGCTGGTGGCTGGCTATCTGTTGTGGATCGGCAAGTATGCTGCGGGCGGCGCCTTTCAGGCCGGGGTGGTACTGGGGGCGGCCCTGATCCTCCTCTGGTTGTCCGGCAACGCTACGCTGGTGATCCTCCCCCCGCATGGGTTCCGGTTGATCCTGGTGCTTGGATTTTGTGCGTTTATGGCGGTTGCCGTGGGCCTTCTGATTGCCGGGCAGGGTTGGCTGGAATTGCCGCCATCCCAGGCCGGTTCCCTGATTCTTTTCATTGAGGCCTGCGCGACCCTGTCCATTGCCTGGACTATGGCGGCCTTGATCATCGGCCTCCAACCACCGGTTTCCGGAAAGCAGGAGGGTGGGCCATGACCCAGGAACTGGCCTATTCCATGACTGGAATGCTGCTGTTTTCCATTGGATTGTTCGGGGTCTTTTTTGTTCCTCACATCCTGCGCCGCCTGATGGCCATGAATGTCATGGCGGTCGGCGTTTTTCTGCTGCTGATCGCGGTGGCCAAACGGAATGCGGATCCCAATCCGGACCCGGTGCCTCATGCCATGTTGCTGACCGGGATCGTCGTGGCAATCAGCGCCACCGCGTTTGCGGTCGGCCTGGCCCGGAAGTTTCATGAGGTGTCGGGCGAGACCGACCTGGATGGGGAGGGGCCATGACTTCCTGGTTGCCGCTCCTGGTTCTGCTGCCGTTTGCCGGTGCGGTACTCTGCCTGCTGGTTCGGGGCCGGGGGGCCCCGGCGATCGGGGTAGCCACCTCCCTGGCCACCGCAGCGCTGGTCCTGTTTGCCTTGTGGTCGCTCCAGACCTCCGGTCCGGTCCGGGTGCAGGTCGGCGGGTGGGGGGCTCCGTTGGGGATCGATCTTGCGGTGGATGGTTTGTCGATGATCCACTTGATCATGACGGCGGTGATTGGCCTGTTTATTTCCTTGTATGCCAATCGCTATTACGATGGATACCGGGGGGGGCAAAAAGACAGGGCACGCGAATTGTTCTGGCCCTTCTGGTTGATGTTGTGGGGGGCGATGAATGCCCTGTTTGTTTCCGCCGACCTGTTTAACCTCTACGTAGTGCTGGAGCTGGTGGGGCTTTCCGCCGTGGGTCTGGTGGTCCTGACCGGAACCCGCGATGTGCTGGGGGCGGGTTTGCGCTACCTGTTGACCGCGCTGGCCGGTTCGATGTGTTACCTGATGGGCGTGGCTTTGCTCTATGCTGCGCATGGCACCCTCGATCTGTTTGCGATCGGCGCCCTGATTCAGTCGGATGGGGTGAGTCGGGCCGCCCTGATGCTGATGGTGACCGGGCTGCTGATGAAGACCGCGGTCTTTCCGCTCCACTTCTGGCTGCCCCCCGCACACGCCAGTGCCACTGCCCCGGTGAGCGCTTTGTTGTCGGCTCTGGTGGTCAAGGCATCCTTCTATATTCTGCTCCGCCTCTGGTTCGATGTCTTTCCCGGCGTCACGACTCCACTCCTGGGCAACCTGCTCGGGCTGCTGGGCGGCGGAGCGATTCTTTGGGGCTCGCTACAGGCACTGCGGCAAAAACGACTGAAGCTGCTGATCGCCTACTCGACAGTGGCCCAGTTGGGATATCTGATGTTTTTGTTCCCGGTGACCGCCGGGATGGCAGACGGGTCTTCGCTGTGGCTGCAGGAGGTCAGTAAAGGGACGGTGTGCCATGTGCTATCGCACGCCCTGGCCAAGGCATCGATCTTTCTATCGGCGGGACTGTTTATTCTCGCCGCCGGCACCGACCAGATGTCGGCCATGAAGGGTCTGGCCGAGCGCATGCCCCTGACCGTCTTCAGTATGGCCCTGGCGGCGGTGAGCCTGATGGGTCTGCCCCCCAGCGGCGGGTTTATCGCCAAGTGGCTGATCATGCATGCGGTCCTGGGCGTCGGCCAATGGTGGTGGGCTCCGTTTCTGGTCATCGGCGGCCTGTTGACCGCCGGCTATATGTTCATGATGCTGCGTCCGGCCTTTCTTGAGCCGGATCCGGGACCGGGGTTGAAGCCGGTTCCCCGTCTGCTTGAGGTGTGTACCCTGGCGCTGGCCATGCTCAGCATCGGCATCGGGATCAGTGCCGCCAACCTGCTCAATCTGGTCATGATCGGCAATCCCTTTTCAATCCCCGGAGGTGGCTGGTGAACCTGCACGAATGGCTGCCGCTGCTGATCCTTGGGAGTTCGCTGCTCACCGGCATCTGTATCTTCTTCCTCGCGGAGGAACAGCGGGGATTGCGAACCTTTCTGAACCTGGCCGGGGCGTTCATCAAGCTGGCCCTGGTGGTGTATATGGTGGTGGGCATGGCGCGGGGTGAGACCTACGAAACCCGGTTCCCCATTGTGCTGGGGTTTGACTTTGTCCTCAAGGCCGACTCGTTATCCCTGCTGCTGGTCGGGTTGTCCTCCGGGCTGTGGTTGCTGACCACCGTGTATGCCATCGGCTATCTCGAGCACTGGAAAAACCGCAGCCGCTTTTTTGGTTTCTTCAGCTTTTGTGTGACCGCAAGCGTAGGGGTGGCACTGGCCGGCAATCCCATCACCTTCTTCATCTTTTATGAATTTCTGACCTTGAGCACTTATCCGTTGGTCATCCACCGGGGTTCGGTGGAGGCCCTGCGCGCGGGCCGTACCTATCTGTGGTACACCATGGCGGGCGGCGCCCTGGTGTTCACCGGGGTGGTGTGGCTCCATGTACTGGTGGGCTCGGTGGACTTCCGGGAGGCGGGGGTGCTGGCAGTGGTGGATCCGTCGCTGTACCCCTCCTTGACCCTGATATTTGCCCTGTTGATTTGCGGGCTTGGGGTCAAGGCGGCCCTGGTGCCGCTGCATGGCTGGTTGCCGGTGGCGATGGTCGCTCCGGCACCGGTCAGTGCCTTGTTGCATGCGGTGGCGGTGGTCAAGGCCGGTGCGTTTGGGATTGTCCGGGTGGTCTATGATTTGTTCGGGGTGCAGTTTGCCGACCAGTTGGGCTTGTTGACTCCCCTCACCATTGCCGCATCGATCACCATTCTTTATGGATCGCTTCGTGCCCTCACCCAGGACGACCTGAAAAAGCGGTTGGCCTATTCCACGGTCAGCCAGGTTTCCTACATCGCGCTCGGGGTATCGATGATCGGGGCAACCGCCACGATCGGCGGGTTGGTCCACCTGGTCCATCAAGGGATCATGAAAATCACCCTCTTTTTCTGCGCCGGCATTTTTGCCGAAACCGTGCATGTCAAAGCCATTTCAAACATGAACGGGATCGGTCGACGGTTTCCCCTGACCATGGGTGCCTTCACGATCGGTGCGCTGGGGATGATCGGGGTTCCGCCGGTAGCCGGCTTTATCAGCAAGTGGTATCTGGGGCTGGGGGCAATGGCTTCCGGACAGCCCTGGGTTTTGCTTGTCCTGTTGGGCAGCACCGCGCTCAATGCCGGGTATTTTTTGCCGGTGCTCTATCGTGCATGGTTTCGGGATCCCGATGGCCCGTGGCATGAGGAGGGGCCTGTAGGGCGGCTGGAGGCGCCGTGGATGCTGTTGGTTCCCTGCCTGATCACCGGGTTGCTCTCCCTTCTGACCGGGGTTTTTGCCGGAGCGGACTGGAGTCCGCTTTCCCTGGCCCGCATCATTGCCATGAAGGAGTATCTGCCATGAGCCCACTCTGGATCCTGGCAGCCCTTCTCTATCCCCTGGCAGGCGTGATCGCGGCCATGGTACCCCGCACCCCGTCCGTGGTGGTCCGATTCTGGATGGCCACCCTGGCGCTGCCTGCCCTTGCGGTAGCCCTGGCCTTGCCGACCGGTACTTCGCTGGAGACCGCTTACCTGCTGCTGGGCAATCCGCTTGCCTGGACTGATCTGTCCCGGTTGTTCCTGCTGTTCACCAGTATTTTGTGGTCCATCGCCGGCCTCTACGCCTGTTTTTATACCATGCCGGACCCCCGGTTCCGGGGGTATGCCGCGTGCTTTCTGGCCAGCTTTGCCGGGAATGCCGGGCTGTTCTTTTCCACCGATATCCCGCAGTTCTACACCTTCTTTGCGGTGATGACATTTTCGGCTTATGGACTGGTTGTCCACACCCGGACCCCGGAAGCGGTGCGTGCGGGCCAGTTGTATATCGGGATGGCAGTGCTGGGGGAAATGATGGTGTTGTCCGGGTTGATCTGGCTCGCTTACTCCGGCGGCAGCCTGTTGCTCAGCGATGCCCCGGCCGCCGTTGCGGCATCCCCGCATCGAACCTGGATCATCGCCTTGCTGCTGTTTGGTTTCGGCGTCAAGGCGGGCCTGCTCCCGGTGCATGTCTGGCTGCCGCTTGCACATCCGGTTGCGCCCACGCCGGCGAGCGCAGTCTTGAGTGGGGCAATGATCAAGGCCGGCTTGTTTGGGTGGCTGGTCTTTCTTCCCGGCGGGGTGGGGGCCTATCCGGGTTGGGGATCCCTGTTGCTGGGCGGGGGGCTGCTCGCCGCCCTCGGCGCCGCTTTCGCGGGCATGACCCAAACCCATCCCAAGGCCAACCTCGCCTATTCCAGCATCAGCCAGATGGGGGTGCTCACCATGGGGTTGGGCATGGGATTGAACAACCCGGAGGCCTGGGAATTGGTGACCGGGGTACTCGCGTTTTACGCACTCAATCATGCCCTGGCCAAGGGATCTCTGTTTCTTGCGGTTGGCGCAGCCCATGCCGCGAGCCGGGAGATCACCCGGCGCTGGGTGTTGGTGGGCAGCCTGCTCGCCGCGCTTGTCCTGGTGGGCGGGCCTTGGACCGGCGGTTCCCTCTCGAAGGCCGCACTGAAAAAACTGGGCAGCCATGCCCCGGAGATTTGGTCAGGGCACGTGGGATGGCTTCTCGCGGTCAGCGCGTTTGCCACGACGCTTCTGTTGGTCCGGTTCCTGTTCTTACAATGGGAGTCCATGAAGCATGCCTCCGCGCATTCCTCTTCCCAGGCTGATCAAGGGGTGCTCTGGACCTGGGGCGGCTCGGTCCTGATCTGTCTCGGTGTCCCCTGGTTGGTGGCATGGCATGGCGGCATCCCGATCAAGTCCGGGGCGATGGGGCTTGATCAGGTGCTGAAGGCCTGGCCGATTTTGTTGGGCGCGGTGGTGGGGTATGGCTGGTTGCGGCGGTCGGTGATTCGCCCCTCGATTCCCGCAGGTGATTTGGGGTTGTGGGTCCTGGCCGGTTCCAGCGCCGTGGCCCGGTGGTGGGTTGGGTCGGTAGCTCCCCGGATGGAGTCCGTGGATCTGTATTCGGATCGCGCGGTCGAGATGCTGGTACCGGATGAACGGGCTGCTCCGACATGGCTGGATGGTGCGGACCGGACCTTGCGGGGGTTGGCATGGGCGGGCTCCGCGATTATGACCCTGTCCTTTTTGCTGTGGTGGAGTACCGGGTCATGAGCGCAACCTTGTCGCACCCGTCGGGGCTGATCCGGGCCCGAAGTCTGGCGATCCGCCTGGTTCTATTTGCCGCCGGTTGGTTGATCCTGACCGAGGGAGATCTACGAGATCTCTGGATCGGGGGGGCGGTCGTCCTGCTCGGGGTTGCCGCAAGTTGCCGGGTGCTGGCTCCCGGCACCCTGTCGCGACTACGGTGGGGAGGGCTTCTCCGATTCACTGTCTTTTTTCTGATTGAGTCCTTGCGGGGGGGGATCGATGTCGCCTGGCGGGCGTTGCACCCCGCCATGCCGCTGTCTCCGGGATGGACCGAGGTCACCCTGGCCCTGCGCGGCGAGGGGAGCCGGGTGTTGCTGGCGTGGACGGTGAGTTTGTTGCCGGGTACGGCAAGCGTCCATCTCGATGGCCACCGGTTGGTTGTCCATGTGTTGTGTGAAGCCGAAAGTGTGGATGCAGCATTGCGCCGTCTGGAGAAAATGATCGAGGGCTTATCCGGCGCTTGATGGTGCCTGGCCAATCGGCCGGGCGTGGGTGAGCACCATTTGCACCAGGTCATCCGCTCGATAGGGCTTGGGGAAGACCGAGACAAAACCATGCTCACGGAATTCCGCCATGACTTCACTGCTTGAGTATCCACTCGACACCACACCACGCACTTCCGGGTCCAGAAGCTTGATCCGGGCGAATGCCTCCTCGCCCCCCATGTCACCCGGGACCGTCAGGTCGAGAATGACCAGATGAAACGGGTCTTGCTCCTTCACCGCTGCCGCCACTGCATCGATGGCTTCCCGACCGTGCCTGGCCGTCACCACCCGGAAACCGTACCGTTCGAGAATCCGCTGGCACAGCGAACGGACCGCCAGTTCATCATCCATGACCAGGATTCTCCGGGGGTCTTCCTCGGGGCGCAGGGGAATCGATGCCGACTCTTCGGGGCCCGAGACATCGGTGGTTTGCGCGGGCAGATAGAGTTGGAATGTGCTACCCTTGCCAAGCTCCGACTGGGCCAGAATCGCCCCGCCATGCTTGCGGAGAATGGTGTAGCTGGTGGCCAGTCCCAGTCCGCTCCCTTTCTGCTTGGTGGTAAAATAGGGATCGAAGATCCGGGTCAATTGCGCGGGGGGGATGCCGGTACCGCAATCGGTGACCTGGATGTGCAGGTAGTGCCCGGCCGGCAGGGCGGCGGGGTTCTCGGTATCCAGGTTGCAGTTCTCGAGGGTGATGGTGATCAGGCCTCCGTCCGGCATGGCCTGGTCGGCGTTGATCACCAGGTTCTGAATGACCTGGCTGATCTGTCCGGCATCGACCTCCACCGGCCACTCGTCAGGGGGGATCGCAAAGTGGCAACGCGAGCGAGAACCGCGGATGGCAAATGTCGCGGCTTCCCGTATGGCCGAGCCGATGCGCTGAACCTTTTTCACGGGAACCCCGCCCTTGGCGAAGGTCAGGAGTTGCTGGGTGAGGTCGCGGGCCCGCAGCGCGGCATTCTCTGATTCAGCGAGCAGTTCGTCGGCCTCCGGACTGCTCGATTGACCCAAACTGCGGGACAGGGAGAGATTGCCGAGAATCGCGGTCAGAATGTTGTTGAAGTCATGGGCGATGCCCCCGGCCAGCAATCCGAGCGATTCCAGTTTCTGGGCCCGAGTCTGTTCCTCGAAGTGTTGCTGCTCGACACTGATGTCCTCCACCGTGCAGAGCCCGCCTTGCAGATTCCCCCGTCCGTCATAGACCGGCGTGGTGCGCAGGCGAATCGAAATTTCCCGGTTGCTGGTGGTGGTGGAGTAGGGGCCTTCATACCGGCTGGAAGCCTCCTGAAGAACGGCCTGAAGCGAGGGAAGCATCCGCTGATCCTTCAATTGGTTCATGTCGAGCCCCAGCAAGACCTCCGCAGGGGACCCGATCAATTCGCAAAACGCCGGGTTGCACTGGGTGATGACCAGGTTGAGATCATAGAAAAACAGGCCGATTGGCGATTGTTCAAACAACATCCGGGAAATCTCGCCCGAAGCCTTCAGGGCCAGTTCGGCATTTTTTTCTGCCGTGACATCAAAAATCACTCCGTGGACTTGGAGGGGTGTGCCCTGTTCGTCGAGCAGATGGCGGGCAATGGTTCTGCACCAATGCAGATTTCCCTGCCGGTCCCGGCTGCGGTACTCGATGTCAAACGGTTGGCCGGTGCGGTTGCTGTGGTCAATGACCTCCCGCACGGTTTCGCGGTCTTCGGGCAGGATCAGCGACTCCCAGAGATCGCGGTCCCGGAGCCACTCTTCCGGGGTATAGCCGAACATGGTCTCGACTTGCGGGCTGATAAAAATCGTGCGGGGGAGGCCTTCCAGGTTAACGGTATAGGTGACGGCGGGAAGTTGTTCGGCGAGGGTCCGGTATTTGATTTCGGCATCCCGCAGGGCTTTCTGGGCCTCCAGCTCCCTCAGCATGTCCTCCGCCAGTTGCTGGTTGGTAATCCGCAGGGTATTGGTTCGCTCCTGTACCTTCTGTTCGAGGGTCTCGTTGAGCTTTCGGGTTTCTGCCTCGGCTTCCTTGACCGACAAGGTGAGCAGCCAGGCCTTGCGCTGATGGCTGAAGTAGTCGGCAATGCCGAGAGCCAGAATTGCCGTGATCAGGATGCCTCCAAGGCGGTGCATATAGACGGAGTGCAGGTACCGCCCTGCGTCCTGGTGAGCGCGCAACCATAACGACCCGGGATCTCCCGGCGCCAGGGGAACCCTCGCCGCCCCCGCGACCCATGACCCAAATTCATTCTCAAAGGGGCCCTGAGCCAGCTTGTCGGTTGTAGCCGGGATGTTACTTAAGGTCTGGCAATCCATGCGATTCTGGGCGGGAGGCCCGGGTGGCACGGACTGGCGGGGCGGGGCGAAACCGAGGAGGTAACAGTCACCCTGTACCTCATAGATAAGCTCCAGGTGATCCAGGCGATCCGAAGATTCGACCGCCATCTGTAACTGCCGAAGGAGTGGCGGGGCTGGACGGGTGCCGCCCCCGGGGCGCGGGAGTCCATCGGTTTCCAGATCGAGCAATCCCGCGATGGTCTTGGCCTGATCCTGTAAAAAAACCGAGACGGTATTGCGGGCGTACGTTCCGAGGGTGTGGGTGAGCCACAGACCGGAAACCAGGATGACAACAAGGCCGATGGCGAAACGCCGGAGGCGGGGGCGGTCAGGGTCGTGGATAAACTCGGGGTAGCGTGCTCGCTCGGCATGGATCGACTGTAGATGGATCACGCTGCAAAGCCCGACCATCAACAGCGACCGTATCACTTCGATCGGTATGCCGAGGGGCTGGACATCCGCCGTCGTGGGCAGAAACCCTGGGAGGGAAGGTTCGGGTCGGATGATCAGGCCGGCGGTCAGCGCATAGGCGGTCAGCAGCCCCCCGATCCAGCGGTCGGTGGATCTGCGGGGGGCGCCCCCCGGCTGGTTTCGCATCAGAGCCAACCCGGCGATCAGGCCGGCGGGTAACAGGATGAAGTAGCGGGCGGCCGGTTGCTCGAGGCCCATGGGAATGGCGGCAAGGACGGGGATCAGCAACAAGGGGAGGGCCCAGAGCTTGTGGCGCCGGAACCCTCCGGTATTGCCACAGCCGAGGGCAAACAGCAGCAGGAAGATGAAGGAGCCAATCAGGAGGATCGAGGAGATGGGCCTGATCAGCAGGGGATGAATACCATACAGATCCAGTAACAGGGTCCATTCGAACATGCCGTGGAGAAGCCCGAAGCCGAGCAGGCCCCACAAGGGGATGCGAGCTGCTGGGCCGGAGGATGCCGTGGTGCATACAAATGCCAACAGAAGAAACGACAAGCCATATAGAAAGAGCACGTAGTCCATGACGCGGTTCGCCTACAACGCTCTGGCTATCCTACGCGAAAGAGCACAAAGAGGTAAACGGAATAGAGGGCAAACAGCAGGAAACCCTCGCGTCGGCTGATGGTTTTTCCGGAAATCATCAGCGGCACCATCAGGAAGGTCAGGGCGCTCATGACGATCAGGTCGAGGTTGCTCAGGCCGACTGCGGTGATGGGGCGGACGGTGGCGGTGACCCCGGTGATGCAAAGCAGGTTGAACAGGTTGGACCCGACCACATTTCCGACTGCGATGTCTGCCTGTTTCTTGCGCGCGGCGACCAGCGACGTTGCAAGCTCCGGGAGGCCGGTGCCGCCGGCAATCAGGGTCAAGCCGATCACCACCTCGCTGATCCCCATCGCCCGGGCCAATTGCACGGCCCCCCGGACCATCAGGTCGGCCCCGAACATCAACAGCAAAATGCCCCCGACGATCCATGCCAGGTCCCGGAGCAGGGACTTGCTGGGGGCCTTGATTTCATCCCCATACTCCGTCGCGACCGGATCCTCCCGGTGGTGGAGGGCCAGCCAGACTGTCAAACCCAGGTAGGCGAACAGGCTGGTGAGGAGGATCGCCCCTTCGACGCGCCCAACATAGCGGTCGAGCAGCATGATCACAAACAGCAGGGTCGCGGCCAGCAAGACCGGGATATCCTGGCGAATCAGGCGGGAACTGACCTGGATAGGGGAGATCAGGGCACACACTCCGAGGATGATCGCAATGTTGAAACAGTTGGACCCCACGATGTTACCAATGGCGATCCCTCCCTGATCGGCCAGGGTGGCCCGGGTACTTACAAACAGCTCGGGAGCGCTGGTCCCGAAGGCGACCACGGTCAACCCGATGATCAGGGGGCTCAAACCCGACCGCAGGGCAAGCGAAATACTCCCCCCCAGCAGGCCTTCGGCGCCGATATATAACAGCGCCAGACCGGCAAGAAGAAATCCAATACTGGCCAGATGCTCCATCTTATCTGTTTCGCTCCGTATGCATGCGGGGGGTACTCTAACATAAACGGACCGACTGCCAAGAGCCGCCTCAAATCCCCCCTGATTTCTTCGTCGATTCGTTCTTGCATATCCCTGAAGGCTGCTTCACGATCAAGGCTGGTTCACGGAAGAGTGTGATGGTCGCTGACTCGGCGTGATCGTGTGTAATAACGAGCGACGCAACATAAGGAAGAGTACGAGTGAATATATTTGTAGGGAATCTGTCGTACGGCGTAACTGACATTGACCTGCGACAGGCGTTCGAAGCGCATGGCAAGGTAACCTCAGCAAGCGTTGTCCTCGACAAAATGACGGGCAAGTCCCGTGGTTTCGGCTTCGTGGAAATGTCCAACGAAGAAGAAGGCAAAGCAGCCGTGGATGCCTTGAACGACTTCGAACTTCAGGGTCGCCCGATTCGTGTGAACGAAGCGCGCCCCCGTGAGGATCGTCCCCCCCGTCGTGACGGTGGTGGTGGCGGTTTCCGCGGTGGTGACCGTGGCGGTCGCGATGGCGGTTTTCGTCCTCGTGGCGGTGGCGGCGGCGGTCGGTACTAATCGGCTCTGCAGCGAATCATCACGCAAGCGCACTTCCGCAAGGAAGTGCGCTTTTTTCTTGTATCGGTGGGGAGGGGGACCCGGGCGAATCGCCCGGCTCCGGAAAATGATCTTCGTTCGTTCTTGATCCCGGGTCGTCTTTGTCCCCAAGAATAACACGTTGGAACAACCAAGCAGCAGGCCAGGGAGAAGGAGCAACATGATGGTGGACGGGTTGGGTATGTGGATGCCGCCGATGGGCGGTTTGTGGTTTTCATTCCAGGAAAGCAATCTGTTTTCCGGAAAACTCATTGTCATCACCCTGATGGGGATGTCCATTTTCGCGTGGACGACGATGATTTACAAGTGGGTGGATCTGCGCAGTATGCAATCCCGGGGGCGGGCCTTCCTGCTCCGCTATCGCCGCGAACGCGACCCGCTTCATTTGTTTCTTTCCCGGCAGGTGGCGAAGGACAGCCCGGTGACCCGGGTGTATGATGAGGCCTGCTCCGCGCTTTCGCTGGAAATGGAGTCCCGGGGGAGCGGCGGCGGAACCGACGACGCCCGCTTGACCACCCTCCAGATTGGGGCGGTACGGAATGCCGCCGACCGGAAAGTTGCCGAAGAATGTGTGCGCCTTGAGGAACGGATGGGCTTCCTGGCCATCGCGGTGAGTGCGAGCCCGATGATGGGGCTCCTGGGCACCGTGTGGGGGGTGATGGAATCCTTCTCCGCAATGGCAGTGCAGGGTTCGGCAAATTTGTCGGCGGTGGCGCCGGGCATCGCCAGCGCCCTGATGACCACCGTGGTCGGACTGATCGTGGCGATCCCGTCCGCGATTGGCTACAATGTACTCACCACCAAAATCAAAACCATGATCGTGGAGATGGATAACTTCGCCGACGAATTCTCCAGCGAACTGCAGCGTTTGTTCATCCGCGAATAGGAATCCGGGATCATGCCGCGTCAATCCTCCATCAAGCCGCTGCAGGAGATCAGCGAGATCAACATGACCCCGTTGATCGACCTGACCTTCATTTTGCTGATTACCTTCATCATTACCATGCCATTGATCGAGCAGGGCATACCCATCAAACTGCCCCAGGGCAAGGCCCAGGAGGTGAATGAAAATGAAACCCGGTCGATCACCCTGGATGTCGAGGGCAGGTTATACCTGGACCGGGTGCCGGTCACCCTCGATGAATTGCGCCAGGAAATGCAGGTTATCGGGGCGGCCATGCCCAATACCGCCATCCTGATCCGGGCCGACCAGGCGCTTGCCTATGGCAAAGTGGTGGAGGTTTTGCGCATCCTCAACGAGGCCAAGATCGCCCGCATGGCCCTGATTACCAACCCGGAGAATCCGGCGGAGCGATGAGCAGCTCTTATCACCGGGCGCTCAAGCTGTCCCTGTTCATTCACCTGGGGCTGCTGGTTCTCCTGATTTTCGGCCCGCTGTTGTCCCGGTGTACGCGCGGGAAAAAGCCGAAGGATGAAATCACCTTTGTGGAGTTGGTGCAGCCAGTGTCGCCTCCGCCCCGGCCCGAACCGACCCCGCCGGACCCCGCTCCCGCCCCCGAGCCCCCCCCGCCGGAGCCGGAACCCGAGCCGATCGTGGAGCCGCCCCCCAAACCCAAACCCAAGCCCAAGCCGAAAATTCAGGTCAACACCAACAAGATTGTTCGCCGCGAGGCGCCCAAACCGCCGCCCCAGGCCCCGGCCCTGACCGCCGAGCAGATCCGGCAGCAATTGCTTCAGGGGCTCCCCGGCACCACCCCGACCACCCCCTCCAGCGCCAATGCTTCCGTGTTGGGATCCTATCTCGCCGTGGTTCAGAATGCCCTCTATGCCGCCTGGCAAAAGCCGGGCGGAGTGGCGGGCCGCCGGGTTACGGTGCAGATTCGAATCGCCCGTGATGGCTCCATGATCCAGCGCAAACTCGTGGGCTCATCCGGCGATGCCACCCTCGACGAATCGGTGATGACCGCCCTCCAGTCGGTCCGGAAATTTTCCGCGATCCCCGCCTCCTATACCGACCCCTTTCTCGATGTCACCATCCATTTCGAGTCCACCGGGGTGTCGCTGTAGTGGTGATGATTATGCGAATACGAGCGTTCACGTTGCTGGAACTTCTTGTCGCGATCTCGATTGTGGCGATTCTTGCCCTTCTGCTGTTTCCCTTTGCCGCATCCGGGTTGGAGCGTGCGAGGAGAGTCTTCTGTGCCAATAGTCTCCGGCAGAACTATGCCGCCACCCTGGCCTATGCGACGGATCATGCCGGCAGTCTCAGCAGTATGGTCGCAGCGGGGGCACGCGATGACTTCGATTCGGTGGTAAAGGTCGGGAATATCATGCACAAGTGGGGGGCCTTGTACCCCGACTACATGCCCGCCGTGGACACATTTTATTGCCCTTCCCGCAAGCCGGATACCAGATATTCCCGAAATCCCGGCAGCCATGGGTATGGGGAGGAGAGCTTCGGGGTTGGCATCGGCAAGTCCTATTGTGAAATCAGCTACGCCCATGTGACGGGAGAGGGCGCGGGTGTGCAATTCGCAACCTTTTCGTCAAACTACGCAACGAAAGTCATGGCGATGGATGTTTTTTGGCGGGATGTGCCCAACGGTCCGGGTGGTGCGTCTGTCACCCATGGTGATCAATTTTACAATATTCTCTGCTTGGATGGGCACCTGGTCGGTTTTTTCGATGAAGAGGGGCGTCTGGAAACCTACGACGTATCCGGCGGCCGCGGAAGCGTACTGACCAACCAGGCCTTACCCTATATTGAATCCAAGCTCTAGCTCTGTGAGCGTCTGCGGTTTCCGCTCCCATTCAGGCTTGCTATCCGCTTTCGAATTCGCTTACATCGACGGCTCCATGAGCAAAAATGATTCCAGCAACGAGATTCCCGCCGCTTCCGAGGAAGCCAACCAGAAACGTGTCGAGCGCAAGGCCCTGGAGCATGCCGAAGTGCCCGAGGTGATTGCCTTCTTCCAAAAGCACGGGATCACTATTGTGGTCAGTGTTGCCCTTGCGGTGATGGCCTATGTCGGCCGCTCGGTATGGTTGAATGTGCAGCAGGCCAAGGAAGTGGACGCCATGAACCTGCTCATGACCGCCCGCAGCCCCGACCAGCTCGACCAGATTCTAACCGACTTTCCAGAATCCACCGCCGCCCCCATCGCCTTGTTTTCCCAGGCGGCGGGCCGTTATGACGAGGGCTCCTTCCAGGTTGCCCGTGACCTGTTTGTGCGGTTTGGCGATGCTTATGGGGATCACGATCTGGCCCCCAACGCCAAGCTGGCCATCGCCCAATGCGATGAGGCTCTGGGCGCTCTCGATCAAGCCCTGCAAGGCTTTGAGCAGTTTGCCGCAGAGCATCCGGACCACTACCTGGTTCCCATGGCCCAGTTTGGCCGGGGCCGCTGCCTCGAGCAGTTGGGCCGCTACGATGAGGCCATTGCCGCATTTCAGGAATACATCGATGTGAATCCAGACGGCCCATGGGCCGCCCGCGCCGAGACCAGCATCAAGTTTGTCGAAATGTCGCAGCGGGCATCCGCGCGGGGCGAAACCGCACCGGCGTCGCTCGAACCCATCGCGGTTCCGTCACCCGCTGAGGGCGCGGCCGACTCCGAGATTCCGGTGTTTACTCCCTGAGCGATGCCCGGGCACTGATGTAGGGTCCGGGAAACAGCTCCAGTAAATCCACCGACTTCTCCTCATCCGCGAACATTTCCCGGAAGACCTCGTAGGTTTCCCTTGGGTAATGGAGCATGGCCTCAAACTTCATGGTCTCCATGTTCTGGAGGACAAAACAAAGGTTCTTGTCGGTGGAGTCGTGGGTATTCAGCAGAAGACCGTGGGTCTCCAGATTCACCTTGTCACTGTTCCGGGTGTAGATCTGGTACTTGATATACTCAATGATCCGTGGGTTCAGTCCTGCCTCCGCCGAAAAGATCCGCTCGATCAACTCCACCCGGTTGATGACCATCTGGATTTCCGGGGAGTCCAGATCCTCCGGCAGCATGGCCAGGAGTTCCCGGATCAATTCATTGCACAGGTCTTCGCCCTCCGCGAGCCGGTCCGGAGGCACGGGAATCCAATACACCAGCAACCGGTTCGCCGGGTCGCTGTAGAGCAACGGCTTGTCCACCCGGAAGGTGAATCCGCAGTCCGGGCAAACCGACTGGTTCAGTTGGTTTTTCAGGAGGGCTTCCCGCAGGTCCGGATCGGTTTGAACATTCACCGATTCATACAACTCCGCGTCAAACGAGGCTTCACAGGTCGGGCAGGCAATGGGATAAGTTCGGGTCTGAGTCATGGTGGGCAACCGTACCCCAACCCCCGGTCACCGACAACCCCGTAAAAAGTTCCAAGCCCTGGAAAATCGCTGAAAAAAACGTCCAACCCTTGGAACTTTTTTGGGGACGATTTCCAGGGATTGGAAGACTCAGTGAAATTCGGGTTTGGGGTCGCGGCCCATGAGCTGCTGCACTGCATCCCCAGGTCCGAGGGTTCCTTCGATGACCGCCGCGACGGCGGCGCAAATCGGCAGGTCAACCCCGAGATCGGCTGCGAGCTTGACCGCCTCTTTTGCGGTCCAGACACCCTCCGCCACCTGGTCCATGCCGCCGAGAATGGAGGCCATGGATTCGCCCTTTCCGATCCGCTCACCCACCCCGCGATTACGGGAATGGCGGCTCATGCAGGTGACCATGAGGTCGCCGATTCCGCTGAGCCCGCTGAAGGTGGCCGGGTCTGCGCCCATCGCCGCTCCCATCCGGGTGATTTCCGCGAGTCCCCGGGTCATCAGGGCCGCCTTGGTGTTGTCGCCAAAACCAAGACCGTCACTGATTCCCGCCGCGATCGCGATGACATTTTTCAGCGCGCCCCCCATTTCCACCCCGGTCACATCGGTGGCGGTATAGATACGGAAAGTGGTGGAGTTGTAGGCGGTCTGCCACCATACCGCCTCGTCGAGATCCGCGGAGGCAATGGTGACGGCAGTGGGGGTGTTGCGAGCGACTTCCTCGGCGTGACTGGGACCGGACAGGACGGCGATCTGCGGATGCCCAAGCACCTTCGAGGCCACCTCACTGAGCCGATGATGGCTGGTCGGATCAAGACCCTTGGATACACTCAACAGGTGCGCCTGGGGAGGGATGTCCCGCCCGGCTTTTTCCAACACGGTTCGATAAAATTTGGAAGGCACCGCCAGCACCACGCCGTCCGCGCCGGCCAGGGCTTTCGCGGAATCCGCTTCCAGCACAAGTTCCCCGGGCAGGGAAACCCCGGCGAGAAATTTCCGGTTCTCCCGGCTGCTCCGCACTTCGTTGAGATACGCAGCGAAGGGGCCCCATAGCGTGACGTGATGTCCGTTGAGGAGAAGCTTCAGGGCCAGCGCGGTGCCCCAGCCCCCGTCGCCGAGTACGGTGATTGACTGGGTCATGGCAAAATCCTTTCCGGTGCCCGGTGAACAGCCTTCATGTCTTTCCCTTCTTCACAAACCGGTTCTCCGTCCCCTTGAGCAAGCGCTGAAGGTTGCTGCGATGGCGCAGGATGATCAGCAATCCCAACAGGGTCAGGGCGATCGGGGTAGCCAACTTTTCCGGGTAATAGAGGATCCAGCTCACGGCGGGGATGGCCGCTGCGGCGAGGATGGAGGCGAGGGATACATAGCGGGATAGAAAGAAAACCGCCCCCCATACCGCAACCCCGATCAGGGCGGCCTGCCAGGCGAGTCCAATCAATACCCCGGCGCTGGTGGCCACGCCCTTGCCGCCCTTGCCGCCCAGGTAGATCGGGAAGCTGTGGCCGAGAATGGCGGCAATGCCTGCGGTCAACCCCGCCGCCTCCGCCTGTCCGGGGACCAGCCTCATCGCCAAAAAGACAGGACCAAACCCTTTGAGGGCATCGAGAATAAAGGTGAAGATTCCGAGAGGCTTTCCCAGTACCCGCAGGACATTGGTCGCCCCGATATTACCGCTGCCGTGCTGGCGGATATCGATTCCCCGGGACCTGGCGATGAGCAGGCCAAACGGGATGGCCCCAAGGAGATAGGACGCGAGCCCGATGAGGATGAGTTTCATCCGCCCTCCTGCTCGATATAGCGCACCGCCTCGCGCACCACTTGGGCGGCGTTTTCACACGCCAGCTTGCGCTTGATATTGGCCCGGTAGACTTCCACGGTGCGGGCGCTGAGGTTCAGGGCCTCGGCAATGGTCCGGGTGGATTGCCCCCGCCCGATTGCTGCAAAGACTTCCAGTTCCCGGTCGGTCAGGCTGCCCACCCCGGTGTCCGGTTTGTCCGCTCCCGACTCGCCACCGGCGATGGAGAGCAGAATGCGGGAGGAAATTTCCGGACTCAGGTACACCCGTCCTTCCAGCACCGTGCGGATGGCTTCCACCACCACATCATCCGCATTTTCCTTCATCACATAGCCCGCCGCCCCGGCCCGGATCGCCCGTTCGGCATAGGCGGATTCGTCATGCATGGAGAGGATGATGGTCTTGACCGATGGATAGTGCTGCTTCATGTGGCGGACCAGGTCGAGCCCGTTTTCCTCCTTGAGGGTGATGTCCACAAGGGCAACGTCGGGCACCTGGGCCGCGAGCTTTTCCCGGGCTTCGGGAATCGACCCTGCCTGCTCGGCGAGAACAAGATCCGGTTCGGCCTGCAATAGCATGGCCAACCCGCTGCGGACGATTGCGTGGTCGTCCACAATCATGATGCTCTGCTTTTTCCCGGTTTCCATCCCGGCCACGATACCAGTCTTGGCTCGCGGGATCAATGGGGTCGTGCCGCGCATGATCAGCCGTACTCTGGATGCCAAGGTTTTGTTATACGAAAGGCTGCGGGTCGGGTAAGCTCATCCCTTGAGTATCGGGAAAATCCTTCGGAAGCGGAGGACCAACAAGGAGCGGTTATGCGGTCTGTTTTTCGTCAATCCCTGGTGGTGTGTTTTTGGACCGCATCCGTGTCCTGTCTTTTTGCCCAGTCCAACTGGACGGTGGTGGGTTGGAATAATCTCGGGATGCACTGTATGGACAGCGACTACAGTGTTTTCTCGATCCTGCCTCCCTACAATGTAATCCACGCCCAGGTGATCGACGGCCAGGGTGATTTGATCACCAGCGATGCCGGCGTTGGCGTCACCTATCATGCGGTGGCGGATCTTGCCGGCTCCATCAACCGGACCTCTGCGGGTAAGACGGGGTTTTGGGACTATGAGGACCTGTACTTCGGACTGAGTCTCGATCTCGACGAAGGGCTGCCGGTACCCGGCCCCGAAACCTTTCGCATGCCGGGAACCAACAACATCCCCCAGGGGATGCGGTTTGAGTCAGGTATGAATTGGTTCGCCGCCTACGGGGTGCCCATCGCCCCCTACGATGACAATCAGAAACCGAATCAATACCCGATGATGCGGTTGATGGTGACCAATGCAAATGGTCAGGTCCTGGCGATCAGTGATATCGTCCTACCGGTGTCCGATGAAATGGACTGCAAGCTCTGCCATGGTTCGGGGGCGGGCCCGGCGGCCGAGCCCCCGGCGGGGTGGGTTTGGGCTGCCAATCCAGCCCGGGATTACCGGTTGAATATTCTCCGGCTGCACGATGCGAATCAGATGACGAATTCGGTCTATACCGATGCCCTGGCCACCCACGGCTATCATGCATCCGGCCTGTATGCCACGGTGGTTGAACAGGGCCGTCCGATCTTGTGTGCCTCCTGTCACCTTTCCGAGGCCTTGCCGGGAAGCGGGCTCGCCGGAATTCCCCCGTTAACCGAAGCGATGCACAGCCGCCATGAGCAGGTTGTGGATCCACGCAATGGACTGTTGCTCGGCAATGATGCGAACCGGCAGGCCTGTTATACCTGCCATCCCGGCTCAGAGACCCGTTGCCTTCGCGGGGCGATGGGGCGGGCGGTGGCATCGGATGGGTCGATGAAAATGCAATGTCAGAGCTGTCATGGCAGCATGGCCGATGTGGGAAGTCCACTGCGCACCGGCTGGTTGGATGAACCGAACTGCCAGGCTTGTCATGTGGGCAGCGCGACCAATTCCTTCGGGGTCATCCGATTTGCCGATGCCCTGGTCGGGGGTCAACTGCGCACCAATACCGAGCCGATGTTTGCCACCAACCCGGATACCCCGGCGCCGGGGCATTCCCTGTACCGGTTTTCCCGGGGCCATGGCGGCTTGCAGTGTTCGGCTTGTCATGGCTCCACCCATGCGATTTATCCGACAGCATGGCCCAACGATAATGTTGCCTCCCTCCAAAACCAGGGCCATGCGGGCACGATGAATGAGTGCACGGCATGTCATGCCTCGATGCCCAATACCCGCAATGGCGGGCCCCACGGCATGCACCGGATCGGTCAGTCATGGGTCAATGACCACAATGATGCCGCCCAGCAATTGGGCAAGAATGCCTGCCGGACCTGTCACGGGCAGAATGGTGAAGGCAGCGTGCTGTCCCTCGCATTTTCCGACCGGGCCATCACGTCGGAGAAGGGCAATGTTCACTACTGGAAGGGGCAGAAGGTTACTTGCTGGGGATGTCATGACGGGATGAACTCGAGCGACCGGACCAGCAAAGGGGTGCCCACCGTGACCGATGTCTTCGGGTTCACCACATCGGGGATGCCGGTGGCCATCACACTGAATGGTTCAAACCTTCGCATTGTGGACCAGCCCCGGCATGGTCTGGTGGGGTTGAATGGTTCGATCGCCACCTATTATCCGGAGGCCTCCTTTGCCGGTCAGGATACCTTCACCTTCGCGGCCAACAACGGATATAATGACTCGAATCTGGGCCGGGCCACCGTGACGGTTGAGGATGATCCCGGCGCGGTGGAGGCACCGGCGGCCTCGCATTTGTTTGCCGCCCACGCCCCGGCCGATGGCCTGCTTGATCTTGGGCTTGCCACATCGCTGGGCGATGTTTACCGGATTGATTCCACCACCAACCTCACCGGTGATGTACAGTGGGATGAGGGGGCGGGTGCGATCTGGGGCCGGTCCGATGTGACCTGGGTGCCCGATCCTGCGGTATTTGATTTCATGCGCCACTTTCGGGCGGTGGGGATTGCCGAACCGCCCTTTCCCAGCCCGGCCCGTGACGATGGCACGGAAACCGCCTACGATGGCGGGTGGACTGCCGGATCGAATGGGGGACAGGGATTTGGCGCATGGACCCTCTCCGTCTCCGGGGGCAGCGGCGGCTTTTTCATGGCCGAGACCAATGCAGTTGGTCTGGATGCGGATCATCGTGCCTGGGGACTCTATGCGGATGGCGGAACCCGGGTCGAAGCCTCGCGCATCCTGCCCGCTCCGCTACAGGTTGGCGATGCCCTCGCCCTGTATTTTGAAAACAACTATGTCAACACGGGGGGACGGGTCGGGATCGATTTTCTGAATGCTTCCGGTTCACTGCTGGCGGAATTTTTGTTTGTCGGGGGACAGGCCACGTACCGTGTCGATGATCGTGCGGGCTCTCGCACCACCTGGATTCCCTGGTCGGATCAGGGATGGACGGTGACCTTTCGCCTGGCCGCCGATGGCCAATACCACCTTTCCTGCAACGACCACAATGTGCCGGGATTTCTCAAGAGCCTGCCGGATCTTGCGGTGGCCTCGGTCAAGGTATGGAACGACAACGCTGGCGGCGGCTCCGATCATGATTTGTTTATCAATGATTTGATCGTGTACAAGCCTTGATGCGGGGGGCCGGGCCCGCCGCTCAAGCGTCTGCCGGGGACGTTGTTGTCCCTTCGGCTATTCCGCCCCGATGTGTTTATTGTCGGACTCGTCCTTGACGGTGTAGCCGGATTCCTGCCGTTGGACATTGACCTGATGTTTCTGAATATAGGTCTGGTAAATATCGTCTGCGGACATGCCGAGGATCTGGGCGAGAGAGATCAGAAAGTGGAACAGGTCAACCACCTCGACCTTGGCATTCTGTTTGTCGAAGGTCTGGTACTTGGCCCACCACTTCCAGGGCACGCTGTCGGTGAGCTCGGCAAGCTCCTGGGTCATGGCCCGGCAATAGTTGAGGATCCAGGTGGTCTGCTCCGCCTCGGTCATGGTCGCAGGATCCTCCACCCCGATCCGGCGGTTGAGTTGCGCCTGCAAGCGAAACATTTCCTGAAGTTTGTCGGTTTCTGTCATGATGGATTGTGCCTTTCCTTGCCCGGTAAGGGTCGCCCCCGGAGGTTCGACCAAGGGCGGGTCTGTGGTTCAGGATCAAACGCGAAGAACCGGGGTTTGTCAATGCGGGGGCCATTTGCTACAAGCGGGGTTCACTTTACGAAAGGATCGAACGATGAAGGAGCAAGTTGTGATCATTGGAACCGGAGCCGCGGGCCTGACCGCCGCCCTTTACACCGGACGGGCCGACCTGCGTCCCCTCGTCTTGGAGGGGCTGCAACCGGGCGGCCAGTTGACCACCACGACCGAAGTGGAAAATTTTCCCGGCTTTCCCGAAGGGGTGGATGGTTCGGAGTTGATGGACCGGATGCGCAAGCAGGCGGAAAAATTCGGTACCCGCTTTCAGTTGGGTCTGGTCGACAAGGCGGAGTTGTCGGCGGAGACCAAGAAACTGACCCTTGATGACGGGACGGTGATCGAGGCGGAAACCGTGATCATTGCCACCGGGGCCAGCGCGAAATATTTGGGGATCGAGTCGGAGCAGAAGTTGATCGGGCGGGGGGTAACCTCCTGCGCGACCTGCGACGGTGCATTCTACCGCAATGTTCCGGTCGCGGTGGTGGGCGGGGGCGACACCGCGATGGAAGAGGCTTTGTTTCTCACCCGGTTTGCGTCCAAGGTGTATGTCCTTCACCGTCGCGATGAATTCCGGGCTTCAAAGATCATGAGTGACCGGGTACTCAAGCATGACAAAATTGAGGTCATGTGGAATACAACCGTAGCGGAAGTCCAGGGAGTGGATCAGGGCGAAGTGACGGGGTTGATGGTCAAGAATGTTTCCTCGGGTGAGGTGTCTCGGTTGGAGGTGAAGGCGTTGTTTGTGGCGATCGGGCATCAACCGAATACCAAGCCGTTTGCAGGGCAGTTGGAGATGAATGAGGCTGGATATCTGATCGCAAACAATACCAAAACGGCGGTCCCCGGGGTGTATGCAGCGGGAGACGTCCAGGATCCGGTGTACCGTCAGGCGATTACCGCCGCGGGGAGCGGATGTATGGCTGCGCTCGAAGCGGAGCGATATCTCGAATCGCTGCATGCCGGGGAATAACCATCGGCGATACAAGCTCATCGGCCATGATCAACTGGTTTCGGCATTGGTTCAGCGCGGCTGCTGCAGAGCCCGACCACCTGGTGACCGGCAAGTGGGGAGAGAAACTGGCGGAGCAGTATCTGAAGAAGAAGGGCCTGAAGATTCTTGGCCGCAGGGTGCGGGTCGGACCGAAGGCCGAAATCGATTTGATTGCCCGCGAGGGCCGCGACACCCTGGTCTTTATCGAGGTGAAGACGCGCGCCTCCACCCTGATGGGGCGCCCGGCTTCGGCGGTGCATCGGCGAAAGCGGAATCGGTTGACCCAGGCCGGGAATCGTTACTTGAATTCACTCCACCCCAAGCCCGTCTATGTACGGTATGATATTGTGGAAGTTGTCGGGCATCCCGGCATGACCACCGAGCCGGACATTCAGCATATTGAGTCCGCCTTTACCAGCGAGAGACGATGAAAGTACCCAGAGACAAACCAGTCGCGGCGTCGCACAGAACCATGAAAACGTACACGCTTCGGTGGACGATCTCCGGATGGCTTCTTTTTGGGGGTGGGGCGCCTGTCTTTGCGCAGTACCCGTTTGATGAAATCCTTGGCAGTGTCAATGAGGTGATCGCGGAGCAGGCTTCACAATGGGAGCTGGATCCGGATCTGGTGCCGTTTGATCAGGTGGATGTAAACGAATTGAACCGGGTCATTGGCCAACTGCAAAAAGCGCTTGATTCGGGCTCCCTGAGTCACCTGGCTTCCTTGAGGCCTTATGCGGAGCAGGCCCTGGCCTCGATGGAGGGGATTCCCCAGTTACGGTCATATGCTTCCTGGTTGCGGGAGCGGATGGACTATTTTCTGGTTGCCGAGGAGGTGGTGCGTCGTCCGGCTCCGCCCAAGCCGACAACCCGGCCCACAGTCCCCTCGCCTGCTCAACCCGGCCTGCCGCCCCCGCCAGTCCCGGCCCCGGCTCCATCCGCTTCTCCCGCCGAAGCCGACTACGATCTTTGGTTCCAGCGTTTGAAAGATCGGCAACCCCCGGCAAATGCGTCCCGGTTGGTCCCCCGGCTCAAGCCGGTCTTTCGGGCCGAGAATGTGGCGGAAGAAATGGTCTGGTTGGCCGAGGTGGAATCCTCCTTCAATCCGAGCGCCCAGAGTCCGGTCGGAGCCAAGGGGTTGTATCAGTTCATGCCCGCGACCGCGAAGGAGTATGGCCTGTCCCTGAGCCCGCACGATGAACGGCTTGATCCCGACAAGAATGCCCGGGCGGCCGCCAGTTATCTGCGCTATCTCTATCGGCGGTTTGGGGACTGGCCGCTCGCGCTCGCCGCCTACAATGCCGGGCAGGGGCGGGTGGGCAAACTGCTGCGACAAACCGGCGGATCCACCTTCGAGGAGATTGCCGCCCACCTTCCCACTGAAACCCGGATGTATGTTCCCAAGATGCGGGCGGTGGTGCAGATCCGTGAAGGGGTAGACCTACGGACGTTGTGAGGTTTTTCTAAGCTCGACGGTGCGGCGCCGGTGTTCCAGTGCTTTTTCCGGCTCGCCGGTCATCTGGTAGGCGATGGACAGATTGTAGTGGGCGTCGGCATGGTCGGGTTGCTGTTCGATCGTCGCAACAAACTGGGGAATGGCCCCGGTCACATTTCCCTGGAGGGCGAGGGCAAGTCCAAGGTTGAAATGGGTGACCGGGTTGCCGGGGTCAAGCACCAGCGCACGCTCAAATTGTTCAATGGCCTCAGGAATTTTTTCCTGCCGGGCATAGAGGGTTCCGAGCCGGGCGGGAATGACATCGAGTTCGGGAGCCAGGTTCAGGGCCTGCCGGTATTCCTGTTCGGCAAGGTCCAGTTGGTTTCCCCGTTCAGCGGCGATGGCCCGGGCGAGGTGCCATCGTTCGGGCCGAAGCTGGTAACCGGTGATGTTGATGCTGAACAAACCCCACAGCATACCGCCTACGGCCAGCCAGATCAGGGCCGTGACCCGTCGGCCCGAGGCGGCCTGCCCGGCGATCTCCACCCAGGCCACTGCGGTGAAGCCGGCGAGCAGGGGGATCACCGGCATCCGGTATTGTCCGGCGGCGATGTAGGGCAGAAACGAGGCAAAATACAGGACAATGAAAATCCCGAGCAGGCCACTCATGGCCCATCGCGGGTCCCCGTCTCCCCGCCGCCGCCTGCGGACTTCCAGGATAAACCCCAGCGTGCCGAATCCCGCGAGCAGGGAAAAGGGGATGGGAAGCCGCCGCAGGATCGAGGAGTGGTCCCGCTCCATGGCTTCCACCTTGTTGTTGGACACTTCCCGGGGTCCCCAGAACAGCAAGGTCTTCAGCGCGATCAAGCGAAGGGTGCGTTCCGGGTGGGCGATCATTTGTTCCCACGCCTGAGCGCCGTACCATCTCGATACTTCGGAAGCTTTGAGGGGTCGCCCGGCTTCGGCAGAGGCCTTGGCGATCAGACGCGGGTACTCGAAACAATTCCAGTGTCCGGTGGTTGCGGAGGCGTGATCGGCAACCGCATCGGCATCCTGTCCCATGAGCAGATTGACCCCGCCGTTCGACGAGATCAGCACCAGGTCTTGAGCGACCGCCCAATTGCGCAAGGTGGCTGGCAGCAGGGTGAGGAGGGAGGCGAGGCCGATTGCCCCCAGGTTCACGATTAGTCTTCGCGATGCGGGCCCCCCCCATCCGATCTGGGCCGCCATCCATGCGGCGAGAAAGGGGGTCGTGACCAGAATGTTGGGTCGCGCGAGGGCAAAGAGGCCGATGATGACCCCGGCGATGGCCGCCCGGGCGGGGGTGGGGCTTCGTTTCCATTCCCCCAGTGCGATCATCAGTCCCCAGGTGAATGCAATCAATACCACCGGTTCCAGAAGTTCACCCTCATAGTACAAGAACGACCAGTAGACCGCGCTGATCGCGGCGGTAAGCAAGCCGGCGGCATCCCCGTACCACCGGCGCATCAACCAGAAACCAAGCCAGAGATTCAACAGGCCGAGGGTGCCTTGGATGACGCGTGCCCCGAAATAACTGCCCCCGGTGATCTGGTAGATCAGGGCCAGCAGATAGGGATAACCCGGGGGGCGAAAAAACGGTTGGGTGCGAATTTGCGGATCCATCTGGTCGGGGGGAGGGGCCCACTGATCAAAGGCGATGGCCCGGGCCCAGTAGTCGTGATAGCCCGCATCCAAGCCCGGATACCGGAAGTCAGGCTGGTGGGAAAGCTCGATGAGATAGGCGCCCCGGAGCAGGGCTCCCACCGCAATGATCGCGAACAGAATGAGTCGGACTTTGCTTGACATGACGCTCCAAATGGACTGTTTTCTCCGCACGCAACCTGGTCAGGGGGCAGGCGCCCACCTGCCGGGAATAGCTTGAACGCGTGCCTGGCTGGGCTTATTCTCGTCGCTCACCTGCGGATAAGATCTATGAAAAACAAAGATATACACTCATCTTCCCAAACATCGCAAGCATCGGGGTGGTCGCAGGAACGTATGGTCGGCCTCGCCCTGTTTGTGATCACCTTCTTGTTCTATGTCATCAAGGCGCCGGGGTTTGCCGTGCCGGGGCGATGGGCCGGTATGACCGCCAATTTTTCCGGGCTGGATCCTTTCCGGGTGTTTATCCGTCCGGTCTGGTCGGTGGTGGCCTGGCTGGTTGCGGCGCTTCCGGTGCCCAACCTCGGCCTGGCGATGAACTGGTTGTCGGCATTCCTGGGGGCGGCGGTTTGTTGGCTGACTTTCGAGATCGTCCGGCAGATTCCGTTTGCCCGCACCCATCAGCGGCGCAATCATCAGGCGGTTGAACGGTTGCCCCGGTTGATGGCGGGGTTGTTCGCGTCGGTGTTTGTCGCGGCTTCCTATCCGATGATGGTGGTGTCGACCCGGGGTGACTATGCGGTGTTTGACTTGTTTTTACTGCTGCTTGCCCTCTATCCGGCCATGCTCTATCTCCAGAAGCGGACCCCGGCCCTGATGTATGTCTCCTGTTTTCTGTATGGTCTGGGCATGTCGGACTATCCGGTGATGTCCGCGTTGCTCCCGGCGTTTCTGGGTTGGTGGGCGGTCGTGATTTGGAAAAGCAAGCCGCGCCCGGCGGTATCCTCGATGGTCATGTCCGGAACCCTGATTCTGGCCGGGTTTGCCATGATCATCCTGTATGCCGCAGTCATGGCCGGCAGCCAGACGGCGATGTACCGGGAATGGACCAGCGGGGGGACCTTGTTTGTCGAGGTGGTCCGGTTGTATTTCATGGAAATGGCCCACAGTGTTCCCAAGGTGGGCTGGCTGCTGATCTTCGGGATGAATATTCTGCCCTTCCTGTTTGTGATGCTGCGGGAGCTGGATGAACCCCAGGATATGTATACCGCCGCCGGGGTGTATCCGTTCCGGCTTGTTCTCGTGGTGCTCGCAATGATCACCCTGTTTCAGCTCCCCGGTTCTCCGGGACGGATGATGGGGCCCAACGCGGTCCTGCTCGCTCCGGTTGCGCTGGTCGGGGTCTGGTTCGGATTTCTGCTCGGGTATACCTATGGCATTCTCGGGCGGCTCAAGAAGGCGGCGATTCCGCATGTCTTCGCCGCGTTCTGGATCGTGGTGTTTCTGATCGCCGGATACCGCAATGCCTCGGAGACCCAGGTCGGCTACCTGGCCCCGGTCGCGGACTTCGCGGATCAGGTCATTGCGAATCTGGATGGCCGGAGTTATCTGGTGACCGAGGGCACCTTGGATGCTTCCCTGTATCTGGCCGCCCGCAAGGAAGGGGTGGCGGTCCGGTTGATCAATCTCGCTTCCGGAAATAATGCGGACCGCGGGCGCTACCATGCCTCGCTGTTTACCTCTCCCAATCTTCAGAATATGGCGCGACTGGGGATTATGCCCCTGTTGCGGGAGTGGCTGGGCCGGGAGCCGACGATTGCCTCCCAGGTCGCCTTTCTCACGGCGCCGGATATTGTCGAGGCACACGATCTGGTTGCCATTCCTGACCAGACCGCCTACCGGGTGGCTCGGCCCGGGCTGCCGATGGATGGGGAAAGGCTGTTCCGGGAGCATGAAACGTACTGGGAGCAGGCAACCCTTCCGAATATCGAGGATCTGGACTTGGAACAACCGGGGGCGGCACAGGCGCTGTTCACTGTGCGCTGGGTGAGTCGGCTTGCCAATGACCTCGGAGTGCTCCTGGAGGATCAAGGTCAGGAAGCCCTGGGCGTCCAGTCCTACCAGTGGTCGGTGGACCTCTGGCCCGGGAACATGAGTGCCACCCTGAACCTCCTCGCCCAGGCCCGTCGGGACGGTCGCGACGAAGATGCCGAAGCCCTCCAGGAACAACTGAATGAACAGATTGAAACCAACCAGGGCCTGTTCCGGCTCCAGTATCTGACCCAGATCTGTGGTCAGGTGCGCGATGCCTCGGCAATGCTTGAGGAGGCTTCGATCCTTGGGATGTCCGGCCAGTCCAAACTCGCCGCGACCCGGATGGAACGGGCGGCCGGTCTGATTGATCAGGACAACTACGCGGCCCGCCTTTCCCTGGCCCGTCTCTATCTGCAAGGTCAGAAGACCGAGCAGGGAGAGGAACTCTTCCGCCAAATGCTTGAATCCGACCCGGAAAGTATCCCCGCATTGTCCGGTCTGCTGCGGGTCTATCTTCAGTCCGGTCAGTTTCAGGATGCGTCCGACATGCTGGATCGTTTGGCCAGCCTTGGTTTCAATGCCCAGCTTCTGGCCCTCGAGCGAGCGAACTTGAAAATGATGCAGGGGGATGTCGCGGAAGCCAAAGACATGCTTCTGACCCTCACCAAGCAAGCGTCCGCCCCAGTGGAGGCCTGGTATTCGCTTGGGTTGATCGCCTACTTTGAGAAGGATGAAGCCCTGTTCGCCCAGGTCTCTCCGGCCCTTGAGCTCAACCGCCACTACATGCCGGGGATGCTGTTGTTGGGGGAATGGGCCATGCGGAATTTACAGTTTGCAGAAGCCCGGGGATTTCTGGAACAGGTGCGGGCTTTGGATCCGGCCAATGTGAGCGCGCTGGAGCGGTTGGTGCTTCTGGCCTATGTCGATAAAGATGCCGATGCATTGCGGGAGCTTTCAGGATCGCTCCTGTCTATTTCTCCCAACCATCCCCTCGGGCATTATGGAGCTGCCAATGTGTACCTGGCTGCCCGCAGATTCGATCTCGCGGAAATCTCCTTGCGCCGCTGCCTCGAGCTTCAGGATTTCGGGCCTGCCCATAATGACCTGGCATGGATTCTTGGTGAGAAGGGGGACTTGCCCGCAGCCTTGGATCACGCGGAGCAGGCGGCCCGGTTGCTGCCAGGTGATCCGAATGTTTGGGATACGTTGGCAGGAATTTATTTGAAACAGGATCAACTCGAAAAAGCCACCGAGGCCATCGAGCAAGCCCTCTCCCTCGGGGGGGATCGAAGCGCGATGATCCTGCTCCACGCCGGACAGATCTATGCCCGGCATGACCGGGGCGAAGAGGCCGCGCAAATCCTTACCCGCCTGCAGGATATGCAAGCACTTCTGCCTCCGGACTTAGCCGCGCAGGTCCGCGAATTCGCCGCCACGCTGAAGCGCTGAGTTCATCGGTCCCGCCTCCTGGTTTGTGCGGTGTTTGCCCGCCAGGTAGAACGTTTTATTTTTTTGGAAAAATGTCTTGATCTCGTTTCGGTGTGTGATTACTGTGCTGGTCATGTTTCCACTGTTTGGAGACAGTTTAGTAAACAGGCCTGTTAACTAAAAAAGCATAGGCAAACAAGTAGGAGTAGAAAATATGCGTAAGTTCATTATTGCGTTGGCCAGCATGGCCATGGTGAGTAGCTCGTTCGGCGCCCTGGGCTGGTTCCAGGATTACATCGTCGCCAATGTCGACGGTGGTGGCGACAGCTATTACTGGCTCGGTGGCGAAGCTGATACTGCGGGTACGGTTGGCAGCGAGTTCAATGGTACCTCTTTTGGTGTCGTGACCTCTTTGGGTATCGGCGCTGACCTCCGTTACTGGAGCGACAACCAGGACCGTGATGGCGGTGCGATCTATGTCAGCATCGACGGTGGCGCTGCTACCGAATACATCTGGACCCAGAGCGGCCCGAGCGGCAATGACTACCAGGGCACCCTGGCCAGCAGCACGGTTGACGTTGCTTCCGGCGCTGGTGTTGGCGTTCACACCTTGACCGTGTGGGCGAAGACCTGGGGCAGCAGCCAAGGCGACCAGTGGTTGACCGATGGTGGCAACAACTTCAGCGCGACCTTCGAGATCGTTCCCGAGCCGGCCACCATGGCCCTCTTCGGTATCGGCCTGGCCGGTCTGTTCGTTGCTCGTCGTCGCCGCGCCTAATCGTTGCGATACGATCATTCAAAAAAGCGTCCTCCTCGGAGGGCGCTTTTTTTGTGCCTCGCCTCCCAGGCCTAACGGCCTCCGCATCCTTCGGGAGCATTCAGAACATCACTGGGAGTGCCGACCCCGTGGGTTGGGTTATCCGCAAGAAACAGTTGCGAAGCGAGGAACCCAGACGGTAAATTAACCGATCCTTATGAAGATCTGGCTCCAGAAATGCACCATGGCGGTCTTGGTTCCGATCGTTCTTCTTCTGGGTTTGGAACTGATCTTGCGCTTGTTCGGAGTCGGTTATTCGCCGGATGCATTCATTCGAACGACCGTGAATGGCCAACCCGCATGGACCGGGAATCCATTCTTTACCTACCGGTTCTTTTCCCCGCCGTTGGCCCGGATTCCCTCCCCGATCCTGGTCACCGAGGAGAAGCCCGCGGATGCCCTGCGGGTGGTGGTGCTGGGGGAGTCGGCGGCGCAAGGGGATCCGATGCCGGCCTTCGGCATGCCCCGGTACCTGGAGGCGATATTGACCCGCGTCTACCCGGACCGAAAGATCGAGGTAATCAACGCCGCGATTACTGCGATCACCACCCCGGTCATTACCGAGATCGCTGCCGAGTTGCCCAAACTTCAACCGGATGTGGTCATCCTGTATGCCGGCAACAATGATGTGATCGGACCGTTTGGTTCGGTTACTGCGACCTTCAAGGCGGCCCCTGCCGACTGGATGATCCGTACCGCGCTTCAGATGTCGCGGTGGAAGATTGTCCAGGGACTGAGTACACTGCAGGCGATGGCCGCCGAGCTGCGGGGGCCGGTCCGGTTTGTCGGGGTCTCGCGAATGCTCCACCGCCCGGTGCCCGCCGATCATCCCGGGCTGGCAGTGGTTCGTCGGCGGTACGAGCGCAACCTGCGGGACTGTATCGCCAAGGCCCGCTCCGCCGGAGCGGATGTCTTGCTCTGCACGGTGGCGGTCAATCTGGCGGATTGTCCACCCACGATTTCACAACACCGCGCCGGGTTCACCGCCAGCCAGCAGGCCGAATGGGATCACCTCTGGGCGAAGGCGGAATCCGCTTGGGCGGAGGGGCGGCTGGACAATGCCCTGGATCTCTACCAGCAAGCGGTCTTGCTCGATGACCAGTATGCGATGGCCCACTATCAGGTCGGACAATGCCGCCTGCGGTTGGGGCAGGAGGCGGAGGCCGCAGCGCCGCTGCGGCGGGCCATGGATCTGGATGCTTTCCGCTACCGCACCGATTCGGCACTCAATGACCGGGTGCGTGCGATTGCCGCCGACCCGGCAAAGCGGGTGACCCTGGTGGATGTGGACGCTGAATTCCGCGCCGAGGGTCTTGGCCGGGACCGCGACCTGTTTGTCGACCATGTCCACTTCACCCCCGAGGGAACCTATCGATTCGCCACCATTCTCGCCGATGCCCTGACCGGGCTTTCCGAGGTCGCGTCTTCCCGCCCGGCGGTTACCTGGCCCTCCCTGGAGCAGGCGCAGGAGGAGTGCCTGTTTACGCCACTCTCCGAGCAACAGCTCGCCTTGAATTTGTTATCCCGCTATGCCCAGCCGCCCTTCAGTGAGCACCGGGATATTGAGGAGAAAATTCAGCGCCAGCATGAGGTTCTGGAACGCACCCTGCCGCTGGTTGAATCGATGGATATCGAGGCCATGCATCAACGCTACCGGGAGCATGTTCAAGGTCATCCGGAGGATTGGTCCGCTCAGGATCTGTGGGGGGCGTTTCTTCTTTCCATGAACCGGTATCAGGATGTGATCACCAGCATCGGTCCGCTGTCGGACCGGCAACCCGACCGTCGGCGATTGCGCGGCGTGCTTGCCGAGGCGTTCGCCGCCGGAGGGAATGCGGACGATGCAGCGTCGATGTTGCTGGGGTGGAGTCCGAAACAGGGTTATCTGGCCGCCCAAACCAGCCTGGCCCAGATCGACCGGTTGCTTTCCAATGGGCAAGAAGAGGAGGCGGCAGCCTATGCGGCGGCCCTGCGGCAGCGCATGCGCTGGGTGGATTACCGCTGGCGGCTCCGCGCCGCTGATGACGCGCTCCACTCCATTCTCGGTCCCCGCGATCAGGCTTTGGTTCTTCTCGAAAAGGGCGCCTTCCAGGAGGCAGATGCCCTGTGGTCCCGGCTCGAAGCCTTTCGGGCCGACTGGCCGTTGCCGCCCTTTGTCCGCGCCATGCTGCAGGGAATGCAGGGAACTCCGTCAGCCGGTGCGGCAGCCTTGGCTCGCGCTCTATCGCTGTGGGGGCCAGCCCGCTCCCTGTACCACACCGGCTTATGGGAGGCCAGGTTCGGAGATCCGCAACAGGCCCGGGCTGCATGGCTGGCCTCGGCCCGGGTGGCTTACGATGACGAAGAACTCGCGCGCAGTCTCGCGTGGATCCTGGTGGCCCATCCCTATGGTGAAATCTACCGGGATGTTCCCACTGCCCTCAGCCTGATGGAACGATTGGCTTCCGGTTCGCGGCCGCTGGCACCGGAAACCCTCGATGCCATCGGTGCGGCTTATGCCGCAGCGGGTGATTTTCCCGCCGCCATCGCTTATGCCGATCAGGCCCTGGCGGAGGCCAAAAGACAGGGCAAGACCGATCTGGCTTCCGACCTGGTGTCCCGTCGCGACGGATACCGGAAGGATGTGCCCGCCCGCTGGCCCCGGACGGGTGGGCCCATGGACTTCTTCTGACCGGTATCGAGGCCGCGAGGCCGATCTTCGCTGCGGTGAGGCCGGGGACGCTATGGCGTCCAACCGGTGGGAGCACCGAGTAGCGCACGGGCTTGTTGCAGACCTGTGCGTGCTTCCTCGGTTTCCGGGGCGGACTTCAGCACGGCTTCGAATTGGGCAATCGCCTCCCGGTAGCGTTTCTGCTTGATCAAGACCCAGCCCAGGTTCATGCGGGCCCGAAAATTATATGGATCAAGGCGGATCGCGGTCTCGAAGGAAGGCAGGGCCCGGTCCTGATCACCCTTCACCGCCCAAGACCATCCGAGATTATTGTGGGCAAGGCTGTATGTCGGATCGATGCGCAAGGCCTCTTCGAATTCGGCAATCGCGGCATCGATCTGCTGATTCAGCATGAGGTAGCGTCCAAGGTTGTAATGCATGATCGCATTGTTCTCGGTGACCGCGACCGCCCGTCGGAACAGGGCTTCGGTGTTCTGCCAGTGGGGAAGCAGGGCCCGGGATACCAAGGTCAGGGCGACCAGCCAGCCCAGGGCGATGGCGCCGGCCGATCGCAGCAGGATCGGGCGGTGCCTCAATCCCTCGGACAAGCCCCACACCAGGGCGATCAGCAGGCCCACCATCGGCACATACATGTAGCGGTCGGCGATGCTGTGAAAGCCGATATGGACAATGCCGCTGACCGGAAACAAGGTGCCCGCGAACCAGAACCAGCCCACCGCAGCGCTAGGGGCGTGGGATAGAAGCCGGATGACCATCACGGTGATCATCAGAAGGATCAGCCCGGCGATCAGGGACGCCGCCAGGTTGGGTGGCATGGGCAGTTGGGGATAGAGAACCGCCAGCCCTTCGGGCCAGAAAAACTTCTCCAGGTACATCTGGTAGTGTTCGAGGGAGAACAGCATCCGGCCCCAAAGGGGCGGCTTGTCGGCACTGTGGGAGACCTCGGAGGAAAACTGTGTGCTCAGGGTGACTGCGCAGGAGATGACGGTCAGCAGAAAGAAAGAGGCCTTCTCCTGCACAAGCTGTTTCCACCTCGGCCAGGATGCTGGCCCGAGGCCCTCGACCCGATGGAGAGGCCAATAGTCCAGCAGTAGAAGGGTGAAGGGAAAGGTTACCAGCATCGGCTTGGCCATCAGGCCAGCCGCGAACAGGGCAATTGCGCCCAGCATGGTCAGGGCGGAGGGACGCCGCATGCAGCGTACATAGAGCAGGGTGGAGGCAAACCACAGCAGGGAGCTGAGCAGATTCTTTCGTTCGGCAACCCAGGCTACCGAATCGGCATTCAAGGGGTGCAGGGCAAACAGAGCGGCGGCCAGCGCGGGTTTTGCAATGCCACCAAACAAGCCCCGCAGCAGCCAGAACAGCAACCCGGCATTCAGGGTATGCAGCAGCAGGCTGGTGAGGTGATGCCCACGAGGATTCAAACCGAACAGCTCGACATCGATCAGGTGGGACATCATGGTGATCGGGTGCCAGTTGCCGAGCACCGGCTCGGTCCATGCTGCCTTGATTGCGTGCAAGGTCAGCCCCTCCTGCACCCAGGCGTTTTCCGTCACATAGTAGGGATCGTCGTAATCGACGAACTCAGCGTGATAGACCGGGGCATAGACCAGCAGGGTGACTGCCATCAGCAGAAAGGCCACCAGCGCCGCACGGGTGGTCTCGTGGATGGCGCGGAATCCGGTCCAGCTCACGGATAGAGTCCTCCGCCCTGTCCCGGGTTTTCAACCGGCTGACCGGCAAAGAAATCGCGGAGCGGAAACTGCGGGGCAAGCCGCAGCACCTCGGCCTGAAATCGGCGGGCTTCGGCAGGATAACCATCCTGAGCCAGACTGTGCATGACTTGCCCGGCATAGTCGGCCAGGTAGAATCCGTGAAGCGGGGATGTGCCCACCATCACCCGGGCCCCTTCTTCGGGCTTTCCGGCCCGGCACAGGGCGGTGGCGGGAAGGATGCGGGCTTCAAAGTGCAGGGGCAACCGGGCCAATCCATTGGTCAGGGGAGGGACCGCATCCCGCCAACGGCCGGATTCGGCGAGAATGGCTCCCCAATGGAAGGGAAGGAAGAAATCCTGAGGTTCGGCTGCCCGAAGGGTCCGGTAGGTCGCCTCCACCGTGCCAAGATCCAGGGCATCGATTTGTTCGGAGCAGGCCGCCACCTGCCGGGCAAGGGCTTCACTTCGCTCCGGGTTGTTGGCTTGATTCTTCAGGGGAGGCGTCTTCCGGCGGGAGAGCATCACCGAGGCCTGCTGTCTCTCCGCCCACGGGGTAAAGAACATCCATTCCCGGCAATCGGCGAGGGATGGAGTAGTGGCCCGGTCCTGGTTCAGCAGGGTGGCTGCGATGGATCGGGCCAATTCCCAGGTGCCGGTGAAGGTGAAGTGCACATGGTCGAGGAATAGCTCGGCGCCGGGGGCCCGAATCGTGCCGGTCACCTGGTCGAAGAGCGCTTCGATATCCAGTAGTTCCACCTCGCGCCGGGCTGCCGTTTCCCGTGTGATCCGGTTGAGCCTGCTGTCGGTACGAAACCGTTGGGTATCGAGGTCACGGGCCTTGCGAAGCCGGGCCAGGGCCTCATCATGCCGACCGGCTGCTTCCAATTCCTTGCCTTCCCGGTACGCGCTCGCGGCCGATTCATCCCCGGAACCGAAGGGCGGACAGTCGGCCAGATTGACCGCGACCGTGCAGAGCAGAACCCGGGTGCCATGTTGTTCGAACTGGTCGATGATTCGGTTCAGATTCCGCTCGAATGCATGGTACATCGGTTCCAATTCCGGCGCGCCCTCGGGCAGGTGAATCCCGGCAAAAAGATCGAGCCCCGTCCATTGCTGCCGGGCAGGTCCGGCGAACCAGTATCGCAGTTGAGACAATTTCCAGGTACTGAGCCAGACCCGGAATGGCGTCCATCGTGCCAGACCCGGAAAGGAGGTAAACACCGTGCCCGGACCAAAGGGCCCGACCACTTCGTTGTTCCCCATGTAGATCACCGCCAGCTCCGGCTTCAGTGCGGCAAGATCCCGGGCGATGTCCACGATGACCGGGGAGTTGATCGCGGTCATCGCGCCATTGACGACCTGATACCGGGTTGATGAATCCATGTGATTGAGCAGCTTTTCCAGCATCCGGGGCATCCCAAATTCCAGCATGGGGTCGCCCTGGGCCGCCGACTCGCCCAGCACCACGACCGTGGTCGGAGGATCGATTGGCGTCTGTTCGATGGCAAGGGGCGCTGGGTTGCGGGCGAGTTGGGGGTCAAAGAACCGGTAACCATAAAAGGGATTGTTGATCCAGTGGGGCTTCCCGGCAATATCCGCGGAAAGAAGGAAACGGGTGGGGTAGCCCTGTCCGGTTAACCTGAGCACAAGCTCAACCCCTCCCACCAGCAGCAGCGGTATGGTCAGGGAGAGGGCGAGTTTGGCGATCAGGGATTTTGTTTTCATCCGGTGAAAACCTATACTGCACCCCGGTTGCTTGTGGCCACCGAATAGTTGCCTTTGCCTTGTGTATCATCATGTTGCGGGCGCACCGGGTCACCCGGTTGGTTTTTGCTGGTCCCGCGCCCCTCGGCGGATTTACAGTTTGCCGACATTTGCAAGGCTATGAAATCCCGCTTTCTCCAACCCGTTTCGCTGATTCTTACCCTGGTTTTGCTGGTGGCAGCCGGTCTTCGTCTGGCCTACTATCTGGAACGATCCGCTCAGCCGGATTTCTCCTTCCCGGTCTCTGACGCGGGGTTTCATGACTACTGGGCCCGGGGGCTGGCGAGCGGGGACTGGACCCCGCCTCCAGGGTTTCCCGATCCGGAAATCCCCTCCACCCCCTTCTTCCGCCCCCCCGGGTATCCCTATTTTCTCGCCGGGATCTATCGTTTCCTTTCCAATACCTATCAGGCCCCGGTGATCCTGCAGCTTCTGATGGGGGTATGGAATGTCTGGCTCGCCTTTGTCATTGGGCGCCGATGGTTTGGTGACCGCATCGCGCTATTGTGGGCGGGGTTCATGGCGACCTATTGGAGCCTGGTGTTTTTTGAAGGGGAGCTGTTGGAACCGCCGCTGCTGGTGAACTTGACCCTGGTGTTTCTGTGGAGCATGGGTCGCTGGATTGAACGACCGGGCTTTCGGCGCGGGCTGATTGCCGGGGTTGTCGCCGGCCTGCTTGCCCTGACCCGCCCCAACATGTTGGCCGCTTCTGTGGGTATCGGTTTGTGGGCAGGCTGGAAATTGATTCGGGAAGCGGACCAGCGCCGGGCCTGGCTGCTGGCCTCGGTCGGTTTTGCCACCGCCCTGTTCGCCCTTGTCGCGGTCAGTGCCGTCCGGAATTACCGGGTATCGGGGGAAGCGGTCCTGATCACCTCCAACGCCGGGATCAACTTGTTCATCGGCAACAACGATGCCTCGCAGGGAATTTTTAATGAGCCGCCGGAAATCGCCCCGTTCGGCTCGGTGTATGAAGTGCCCCAGTTGCTCTCCCGGTTGGAGCAAAAGATCGGACACCCGATGGGCCATGCGGAGGCTTCCCGGTATTTCAGCGGGCTGGCCGTGAACTGGATCAGCTCCCACCCTGATGCCTTTCTGATCCTGATGGCGAAGAAGGTTTTTCTATTCTGGGGGTCGGCGATTGTCGGAAACAATAAGGCCGACTCGTTTGAGCGGGCCTTCTCGCCGGTACTGTCGCGTTTGCCGGGATCCTTTGCCTTGATGATGGGGTTGGCCCTGCCGGGCTTTTTGCTTTGGTTCCGGCGTTGTCCGGTAGCAGGTTCCGGGGACTCCCCCTGGCTGTCCGGCGCTCATCCTCAGGTTCGGTCGTTTGTGGTGATGTCCGGTTGCTTTGTCCTGTTTGGCTTCCTTTCCTATTGGCCCTTCTTTGCCGCCGAGCGCTACCGGTTGGCCTGGCTTCCCCTGGTTTTGCTGTTTGCGGCCTGTGGGGTGGGGGCCATGATCGGTTGGTTCCGGTCCGGTCAGTTGGCCCCTGCCGGACTTGCCTTGTTGGCGGCGATCGCCGGGTACGCAGTGCTGGCCCCCAACTGGGCCGACTACCAACCCAGCGAAGCGGACTGGTACTACTACCGCGGGGTCGGTCATATGAGCCATGAGCAGTTTGAGCAAGCCGAAGCTTATCTGCGGAAGGCCTGGGAGGTGCGCCCTCATCACACCCGGACGCTCGGAACCTATGGCCTGGCCCTGCTGCAGTTGAACCGAAACCAGGAAGCGGCCGCCCGTCTCGCTGAAGCCCTGCGCGCCGATCCCGATCGCCCGGGATATCTTTCCCGCTATGGTATTGCGTTGGCCCGGCTCGGGAAAAATCCGGAGGCCATCCACGTCTTTACCCGTGCCCTCGCATTGACGCCGGATGCCGCCGACCTGTATCAGAACCTGGGCCTGGCGCTTGCCCGGACAGGCCGAACAAAAGAGGCGCTGGCCGCTTTTGATGAGGCGGTCCGACTGGATCCACAACCGGAATTCCTCGCATCGCGCGGGGTCGCATTGCAGACCCTGCACCGCACCGAGGACGCCGTGTCAGATTTCCGAGCCGCGCTGGAGGGGGATCCGGAAAACCTCAGCGCCCTTAATGGCCTGGCCTGGCACTATGCCACGATGCCCCAGGGAGAGCCCCCTCAGCGGAAAGAGGCGGTGGCCCTCGCCGAACGTGCATGCCGGAATACCGGATTCAAGGATCCCTCCTGCCTCGATACCCTTGCCGCCGCCTATGCTTCTGTCGGCCGGTTCACGGATGCCATTGCCACGAGTCAGCGGGCGCTCGAACTCTTGGGCCACAATCACCCCTCCGATGCGGTGGCGGAGATCACGCAACGGCTTGCACTTTACCGTGACGGCAAGGCTTTTTACGTTGAACTCGGAGGGTCCCGGTGAGCAGGACTGAACACCCCCTCACCTCGTCCCCGCCCGCGCGATCCTCTGTGTCCGGGTTCGTCTGGGCCATCGCGCTGGCTTGGGTTTGTCTGATCTTTCTGTTGCCCGGCAATGGCTCGTTGCCCCTGATCGACCGGGATGAACCCCGGTTTGCCCAGGCAACCCGGGAAATGATGCAACGGCAGGACTGGATTGTTCCCTATTTCAACCAGGAGTACCGGTTCGACAAACCGCCGTTGATTTACTGGATGATGGCTGCCGCATATGGGGCCGGAGGGGTGAACGAGTTTACCGCCCGCTTGCCTTCGGTCGTGTGTGCACTGTTGCTGGGATGGAGTCTGTACGGCATGGGGCGGCGCTGGCTGCAGGATGACCGGAAGGCTTTTCTTGCCGCCCTGATGATGCTGACCTGTTTTCAGATGCTTCAACACGGGCGGGCCGCTGTGGCCGATATGCCCATGATCCTGTGCGTGTTCTGGAGCCATGCCGCCTTGGTTCATCTGCTGCTGGCTCCGGGGCAGGCCTCGCGCCGCTGGTTCTGGATTCTCTATGGTTCGCTGGGGTTCGGTTTTCTCGCCAAGGGACCGGTTGCGCTCGCAGTCCCGCTCCTTACCATACTGTTCTTTCGTGTGGTGTTCGATCGGAAGCCGCTGCCCTGGCGCAACCTGAAACTCCTGCCCGGGCTCGCGGTGGTGCTGGCCCTGGTCGGTGCGTGGGGAATTCCCGCCCTGATCATGACGCGGGGGGAATTCTATCAAGTAGGCATCGGCAAGCATGTCATTGAGCGCGGACACGCCTCCTTCAATGGTCATATGGCCTCTGCCGCCTTTTATCTGCTGACGCTCGCAATCAGCCTCTTTCCCTGGTCAGCCTCTCTCGGCGTGGGATTCGGTCATCTCCGCCGGAATTTCCACCGCGACCGGTTGATGCGGTTTCTGGTTGCCTGGGTCGTGGGCACCTACCTGTTGTTCAGTCTCTATGCCACCAAGTTGCCTCACTATGTCATGCCGGCCTTCCCGGCCTGGATGTTGCTACTGGCTGACGCGATCATTTCACGGACTTCGGAAAGCAAGGCCTCGGTATGGTGGCGACGTGGAGTGCGTGGCCTTTTTGGGACCCTGGCCGTGATCCTTGTATTCGGGGGATCCGCGCTGTTTTTCTTTGTGACCTCGAGCACGGTATCCCTGGCCGGTCTCGCCCTGATCGGATTGGGTTTGGTACTGGGGGGACTTCTGTGGCTGGGCCTCTATGATGGGACGGTCTCTCTGGCCAGGCTCTGGAGTCCCCTCCTGGTGTGTGCCGCCGGGGTGGTACTGGTCGGGCATTCGCTTCATCATGCCCATCCGGCAGTGGCGGCGGCACGCTTTCTTTCGGATCTGCCCCCCGAAACGCAGTGCGGTTTTACCGGTTATACCGAACCGAGCGTGGTCTTCTATACCGACCGAAAATGGGAAACCCTGCGCAGCGAGGACCTCCCATCCTTTCTCGGAATGCCGGGCTCCCGGGCGCTGGTGATTCGAGAGAGGGAAGTAAAGGCGGACCGCGCCTTCCGACAACTCTTCGCTCCGTCGCGACAGGCGGACCGGGAACAAGCCGGACCGGTGACCCGCGAGGAACTCGAAGCCCTCGGTTATCACGTGGATGTCGTGGAAGGAATCAATCCCGCGCGATCCAGTTATGTTCGTTTACTGGTGGCGAAAAAGACAGGACCATGAATGCCAAGCGCTATTTCAAGGGGATCAGGGGTGATGTCCGCCGCTGGTGGGCGGGCCTCCGGTGGGTGTTCCAAGCCTACCGGCCCTGGCTGATCCTGTTCTGGGTCTTGGTTATCCTCGGCACCCTTCTGCTGATGACCTTGTTCGATCCAGTGTTGACCTACCCGGAGCGGGAAAGAACCTTTATCCATTATTTCGCGATGAAACTCCGAAAATTCGGCGATTTCCGCGATACACTGTTCTTTACCCTCACCATGCTGGCCGGGGGCTATGTTTTGAAACGAAGAACCTGGCGGATGATCGCGGTGACGATCTTTCTTTCCGGTTGCCTCTCCGGAATCACTACCAATGCGCTTCGGTTCACCGCCGGCCGACCCCGTCCCAAGATGCTTCCGCAAACTGCATGGGTGGGCCCCACCTTGAACTACCACTTGCAGAGCTTCCCTTCCGGCCATACCGGCACCTCCCTGGGCATGTCTTCCGCCCTCCTTCGGCTGTATCCGCCGCTGGGGGTGCCCGCGTTTGCGATTAGCTGCGGCATTGGCTGGGCCTCCATGGATACCCGGAACCACTATCCCTCCGACGTCTTCTTCGGGGCCGCCATCGGGATCTTCTGGGGTTCAGCCTCCGCCGCTGCCGCGCGCCATATTCTGCGGCGTAAAGGCATAAAGCGGTCCAGTCCCCGGTCCTGATCCGTCGGGCCGTTTAATTTTTATCTGTGGCCGGTCGGTTTGTCACGGGCAGGCCCGGCGAACCGCTGTACGGCTAGGGCATTACTTAAACGGCTCAAGCGACCTCGTTTTACCTTCACCACATAGGTGAATCTGAATCAATCGTATCACGGGCTCGCATAGCTCACCCCAAATGGTTGTGGAGGGCGGAGCTATGCGACGCCGAAGTATCGCCAAGGATTAAGGGGGACTCTCTGACATTCGCCCTGTCTTGACCTGTGGTGAGTGAACAGGTATGCTGATGCGTTGTGTTGATGATGATTCACGGGGTAATGCAGTTCGGTCCTATTCAGCCCACGAGAATCAAGCGTTCATTCAATCGTTCTACTCAATTCCCGGTCATTCCCTGGAGGTCCCTATGAAAACAATGTGGTTTCGCACCCCCCTGATGTTCATCGCTGCTGGCGTGATCTTGCTCGCCGGTTCTGCCCGAGCCTGGAACGCCGATGAAGTCGATTTCCCTGGTGATTGGAACGGTTGGAGTCTGGATTGTCCCACCTTCAAATACGACGGGCCGGATGGATTTTCCGAGTGGTTCCGGATGTATGCCTATGCGACCAATGCCATTTCGCCGTTCAATTTCAAGATGGTGACCGGGAACAACTGGGATAATGATTACGGTGGCAACCTGAGTTTCGCCAAAAATTCATGGGGGATCATGTACTATCAACCCTTGAGCGATACCGCGAGCCAACTGGTCGGCGGGGGCACCCAGGGCAAGTTTTACATCTTTACCGCCAAGGATCCCGGCCTGGCCGATTCCTATATTTCCATTCAGGAAATTTCCACCAATCCGGTGGAGATCACCTCGGTGAGCGGCGGGACCGGGTATGGCTTTGCCACCGGCTCCATTGTAGAGGTCAAAGTCACCCTGTCGGAAGAGCCGTCCCCGGAGGAGAAGGTCTATGTCCGCCACTCCTATGATAACTTTGCGACCTATGGGATTGCCACCTCCGCGATTTCGATGGTCACCGTCACGAACATCAATCAAGGCGGAACCAATTTTGTCGATTCCTGGGTGGCCACCGCTCAGTTCTCCCCGCTGGTCGGCAACACCAATTACAAATGGTATGCCTTCACCACCACCGCGAGTCAGAGTGAATTGCTGAGTGCGGGCGGGGTGGGGGTGGATGCGTTGACCCTGGCCTGGGACAACAATGGCGGACAGAATTTTGAATTTTCCACCTACGGCCCCTTCACCCCCGGGGCGGCCACCAACTGGTATACCGATACATCCGGTGGTACCAACCGGGTGGTGTTTCAGTTTGCCCCCGGTAAAGGTGAATGCGAAGTGGTCGCCTATGCATCGGATATGGTGCGGGTGCGCTGGCACTGGAATGGACTCTATGACAAGGACGATGTTGGCCTGGATCGCACTGTGCAGGACTTTGACTCCTTTTCGGTCAACGTTTCCACCGAGCCGGGCAAGGTCGTCATGACCCTTCCTGACATCACCGTCGATATGTTGACCAATGACCCTTTCCGGGTGGAGGTGAAGGACAGCCAGGGGCGTACCCTGTTCAAGACCTACCGGTTCGAGTATGACGAGTTTTATGATCCGGTGATTGACTCGACCTATGACAATGTCCGCTATACCCACGCTCTTCCCGTGAATTTCAAGGTCAAGGCGATCATCGAGTCACCCTCCGACGAGGCCTATTTCGGGCTCGGGTCCGAGGCCCGTTCCCTGAACCGCCGGGGGCGGGACATCCAAATGTGGAATTCGGATACCTTCCAATGGCAGGAGGATTGGAACCCCATGTACAACACCTTCCCGTTTGTCTACGGGGTGCGCTCGATCACCAACCTTGCCTATGGGCTGTTCTTCAACAACCCGGCCCGTCCGGTGTTCCGGTTCGGTACCCAGAGTATCGATGGCAACGTGAATCAGCATTATTCCTTTGAAGCCGCCGATGGACAGGTGGACTTCTTCGTGATCGGCGGCGGGGATACCCATGCGATGCCGGAGATTCTGACCCGCTATTCAGAGCTGACCGGGTTGCCCGCGTTTGTACCCAAGTGGTCGCTGGGCTACCAGCAGTGCCGCTGGTCCTATTCCAGTCAGAATTGGATTGAGTACCTTGCCCAGGAATTCATCAACCGCGACTTCCCGCTCGATGTGCTCTACCTGGATCTTGACTACTTCAATCAGGGCGACCCCAATGCGTTCAACTACGAGGGAGCAAACCAGCTCCACCAGCTTGTGTTTAACAGCTCCTATTGGTCGGATCCGGCTGCCATGATCAACTACTGCCTGGATCGCGGGGTGCGGATCATCCCGATTATCGAGCCCTGGATCAATAACACCGACCCCAAGTGGAGCGAGGCGGCCGGACTACTCCACTTTGTCAAGCTGCTGCAGGATGCCACCAATTCCTATCAGGTGGTCACCCCGATCTTCTTTGGCAATGTGTCCTGGATCGATTTTACCAGCACTGCCGCCGGCAACTGGTGGAAGGATAAGTTGGTCGGCTTCTTCAATAGCTATCCGTTTGAGGCGGTGTGGAACGATCTCAACGAACCGGCCGATGCAGAAACCCTGCCACGTAATGCCGTTTATTACATGGATGGCCGGTTCGGTAACAACTATGACTCCCGGCGCTGGCATGTAAATGTGAAGAATACCTTCTGCGTCTACGAGACCAAATACACCTTTGCCGCCCTGCGCGAGAAGCACCCGGATCGGCGACCGTATGTAATCAGTCGGGCCGGTTTCCCCGGGATTCAGAAATATGCCACCAGTTGGAGCGGAGACAATCGTGCGGAATGGGATGCCTCCCGTTACGGGATCCGCCTCGGAAACAGCGTGATGATCTCCGGACAGGTCAACTTCGGCCATGATCTTGGCGGGTTTGTTACCGAAACCACCCCCGAGTTGATCACCCGATGGACCCAGTGGGGGGCGGTCAATCCGCTGATGCGCAACCACTCGATGAAGAGCGCAGCCGAGCGCGAGCCTTGGCGGTATAGCGATGACTACTTCTTCGCCATGCGGGAACTGGCATGGTTCCGGTACAAGCTGATGCCGTACCTATACACCTTCGCCTGGTCGGCGCACCAGGATGGCATCCCGATGAATGCCCCCACCGTGTTCTATTTCCATCAGCAGGATCCGCAGACCTTCTATGATAACGAGACGGAAATCATGGTCGGAGAGAATCTGCTCGTTGCTCCGATCTATCTCCAGGGCGCGGTTGACCGTGCGGTGTATCTGCCTGATGCGGGTGACTGGTATCATTGGCCCAATGGGGAATCGACCGGCGAGAAGTTTGCCGGCGGCCAGTGGGTGACGGTGCCTGCACCGTTGAGCACGCTGCCGATGTTCGTACGCGAGGGCGCGATCATTCCGATGAGCGCGAAGATGCGGAATGTGTATGAATTCCAGCCCGACTTCCTCGAGGTCCGGTGCTGGCCGTCCACCAACCAGACCGAGTACCTCCTCTATGAGGATGATGGGTTGACCATGGCCTACACCAATGGGGTGTTTGCCAAGACCCGGTTTGAAAGTCAGCGTCACGCCGACAAATGGGTGCTGGACATCGGCGCGACGGTTGGCAGCTATGACGCCTATACCAATGGCACCCGCGACTTCCTGGTCATGGGGCATGACCTTCCCATGATTGATGAAGTGACGGTCAACGGTGAAAGCCTGACCCGCTATGGCGACAAGGTGGTCTTGCGGAACAGCACCAATATCGGCTGGGTCTATGACACCGCGGATGGGAGCCTGCTGGTCAAAACCCCGGAGACCGGGGCCACCAATCGGGTCGAAGCTCTTTTCCGTTCGGGTTGGACCCCGATTGTACCGTCCTCCTTTGCGAGTTCCTACAGCCACATGGCGGTGGCGGCAAACTTCAACCAGTGGAACAGTGGTGCCCGCAACATGACGCTCGTGGATGATTACATCTGGGCCGGGGTGATCAGCATCGACAACTATGACAATGCCCAACTGAAATTCACCGCCAACGACACCTTCGCGGTGAATTGGGGCGACAACAGCCAGGGTGACACCAGTGTGCCGATCAACCTTGAGGCGGCGGATGCCAGCGGGGCGAATATCCAGGTGCCCGGCAATCTGAATGGCCTGTATTCCTTCGAGTTCAACGAGGCGACCCTCGAGTACCGGATCAATCTGGCCTCGGACTACGACAGTGACCGCGACGGGATGGATGACGGGTGGGAGGTTGCCCATGGCCTCAATCCGCTTGAAGCCCAGGATGCTGCCCTTGACCTGAACAACGATGGACTCTCCAACCTTGAAAACTATCAACTCGGCGCCAACCCGCTGTGGGTAAATTCCGATGCGGATGAATTTACCGACCTCGAAGAGGCGATTGCCGGCACCAATCCCACCAACAGTGCCAGCTTCTTCCAGTGGACCCAGGGCGATAGCGCTGCGGCCCTCGGACCCAAGGTTGGCTGGATGGGGGTTACCGGGCGGTTATATGATGTCGAGTACAAGCCCAGCGGATCCGATGGCCCCTGGTTCGAATTGCCCGGCGCCACCAACCTTTCCGGAGTGATGGGTCCGATGTCGATCACCGACACCTCTGCCGCCTCCCAGGTTCGGGTGTACCGCGTGGATGTTGAGCGGTAGCATCGCGAGGATGGCTCCACATCAGATTCCCCCCGGTTTTCCAATCCCTGGGAAACCGGGCCGGATTTTTTCCAACCCCTTGGAACTTTTTCCCCGGTGGTTTCCAATCCTTGGACGTTTGCCACAACTGCCACTTTCCGCGGCGGGTTGCTTGCAATACCGTTCAGGGTAAGGGAGGGTGAGGCATGAAGATCCTGGTTACCGGAGCAACCGGCTATATTGGTGGGCGGTTGATTCCCCGTCTGCTGGATCAAGGGCACTCGGTTCGGGTGCTGGTCCGGGATTCCAGTCGGATTGCCGGCCGGCCCTGGTCCGGGCGGGTCGAGGTTGTAGAGGGAGACCTGCTGGAACCGGACACTGCGCATCGCGCCGCGGCGGGAATGGATGCTCTGTATTATCTGGTGCATTCCATGACCTCGAGCGGGGATTTCGCCTCCCAGGATGCCGCAGCCGCTCGCCATGTCCTTGCGGCGGCAGGGGAAGTGCGCCGGGTGATCTATCTGGGCGGGTTGATGCCGTCGAGTGGTTCGGCGTCCGAACATTTGGCCAGCCGCGCCGAGGTGGGAAAAATTCTGCTGACCCATCCTGGGGCGGTGGAGTTGCGGGCGGGGCCGATCATCGGTTCGGGTTCCGCTTCATTTGAAATGATTCGCTATTTGACCGAGCGGTTGCCGGTGATGATTACGCCGAAGTGGGTGCATCATGAAGTGCGCCCGATTGCGATTCGTGATGTGCTCGCCTATCTGCTTGGCGCATTGGATTCTCCGGTGACCGGAAGCCTGGATATCGGGGCGGAGCCGGTTCGGTTTATGGATATGATGCGCACGTATGCGGAGATCCGCGGGTTGCGAAGATGGATCCTCCCGGTTCCAGTGCTAATGCCGGGGGTGGCGGCGCGCTGGGTGGGGTGGATCACCCCGATTCCCAACCGACTTGCGGTGCCGTTAATCTATGGAATCCAGAAGCCGTTGGTTGGGGACATGACCCGGGCGCATGAAGCTTTTCCGGAGATTGAACCACTGCCTTATCGCGATGCGGTGGAGCGGGCGTTGAGAAAGGTTGAGCGGGGTGATGTGGAAACCCGCTGGTCGGGGGCCTTGGGCGATGGCCCCGGTTATGCCCTCACGGATTGGGAGGGCATGATTCACGAAGTGCGTCAGGCGTCCACCCAGGCTTCTCCGGAGCAGGTTTTCAAGACCCTCAGTTCACTCGGAGGGGACCGGGGGTGGCTGGTATGGAACTGGGCCTGGTCGCTTCGGGGGTTTCTGGATCGGGTGGTTGGCGGTCCGGGATTGCGGCGGGGCCGTCGCCATGCCACCGAGTTGCTGGTCGGGGAGTCGGTCGATTTCTGGCGGGTCGAGGCGGTGGAGCCGAATGCGCTGCTTCGGTTGCGGGCGGAAATGAAATTGCCGGGCCGGGCCTGGTTGGAGTTTGAGGTGCGGCGGGGCGACGATGGAACAACCCACCTGACCCAAACCGCGCGGTTTGCCTCCAAGGGGCTGGCTGGTGCCTTTTACTGGTACGGCCTGTATCCGATCCATCGCTGGATTTTCCGCGACATGATCCTGGCGATTGTGCGGGCCGCGGAGGCGGGCTGATCAGAGATTGGGGGCTTTGCCGCTCTCGACCCAACTGACCGCGCAGCGTGCAAGTTCGGAGGCGCTCTTGATCGCGAGCTTATCCTTGATGTGGGCCCGATAGGTCTCGATGGTCTTGATGCTGAGGTTCAGCATTTCGGAAATCTGGCGGGTGCCCTTGCCTTCACCGATCAGACGAAAGACCTCCAGTTCACGGTCGCTGAGCCGCTCGATGGGGGTGGAGTGAATGTCGGAGTTGGGGTGGGTGAGGTCCCGGAGGACTTTTTGCCGGACATTATCGCTGACATAGATTTTGCCGGCCAGCACCTGGCGGATGGCCTTGACCACATTTTCCGCCATCTCCTGTTTCATGATGTAGCCATTGGCTCCGGCCCGGAGGCTGCGTTCGGCATAAAGATTTTCATCGTGCATGGACACCACCAGAATCGGTACCCCGCCAAATTCCGCGCGAATGGCCTTGGTAACCTCGATGCCATCGCTGCTTTGCAGGGAGATATCCAGCAGAATCAGGTCGGGAATATCCAGGCGCAGGGTGCTCAGCAATTCCGAGCGGCCAGCCGCCTCCCCGCTGACTTCAAAGTCCGCTTCCTGTTCGAGGAGGGCACGGATGCCCTTGCGGATGATCGGGTGATCATCCACAATCAGGATCTGATATGTCTTTTTTGCTTTCGTTGTTCTGTCCACGTCGGTGGTTGTGCAATGCAGCCCACGTTCATACAGGGAATTGGTCGGAAAGACAACACTGAACCTCGGTTCCCCGGGGTCTGCCTTTTCGCAGGGTCAGGGTACCCCCGATCATTCCGGCCCGGTACTTCATGATTCTGAGTCCCATGCCCGGGTGTTCGGTGCCGCCGGGTTCGCTGATGCCGCATCCATTGTCCTCAACCGACAAGATCAGGTTGCCCCGGTCGGGAAACAGACGAATGGACAGGGAGGTGGCCCCGGCGTGCTTGACCGCATTCATCACGCTCTCCTGGGCGATCCGGTACAGATTCAGCTCGGTGGTCTTGCCCAAATCGGGAATGGCCCTGCTACCGCGGAACCGGCAGTCGATGCCAAACAGCCGGGATGTGGTGTCGGCAAGCTCTTCCAGCGCGGCTTGAAACCCGCGCTTTTCCAACTCAGTCGGGTAGGCCCCCTGGGCCAGCCGCTTGGTTTCCGCACTGGCGGCTGCCGCGATGGATGCGAGTTCACCTGCCCGCATGGCCAGGTCCGGCTGCCCGGCCAGATGTTGTTGAAGGGATTTGGCGAGCAGGGAAAGGGCGGCGATTTGCTGCCCGAGGGCATCGTGCAATTCCTGCCCGAGAAGGCGCCGCTCATTCTCGCTGGCCAACACCAGGGCTTGCTCCAATTGCACCCGCTCGCTGATGTCCCGGGCGATCCCGACAAAATGGCTGCCGTCCTCGGTTTTGACTTCGCTGACCGACAAATCCAGGGGAAATTCGGTCCCGTCTTTTCGAAGTCCGACCACTTCCCGCCCGGTCCCGATCACCCTGGCCTTTCCGGTTTTCAGGTAGCGATGGATGTAGTGGTCGTGATGGTGGGCATAGGAGCTGGGCATCAGGACGGAGACATTGCGCTGAAGGATTTCTTCCGCTTCATACCCGAAAATCCGGGTTGCCCCCTGATTGAAGCTCTGAATGATACCCTTCTGGTCGATCAAGAGGATGGCGTCCACTGCGGTTTCCAGCACCGCAGAAAGAAACTGGTGGGTTTCCGGACCCGCCATCCCGGTGGCACGATCTTCTGGGCTGGGGGGCGACTTTTTCACAGGCATCGTGACTGATCGTAATGAATTCGGCCCGGGCCGTCCAGTGTGTGGTTTAGGTTGGAATGAGGTGATCTCCTATAGGGTGTAGGGATGGGTTGCGGTGCCGAATTCGCTGATTCCGAATGAGTTAGCCCGACCCTGTTTGAATCCCTTTACTAAATCGGTGCAGCAGATGTCGTGGAATCGGAGATTGAATCGGTTTTTCAATGAAAAATAGTTTGTTTTTTCTCTGTACACGTCGTCCCGATCCCGGTATCAGTACAGATTGAGTAAAGCGCTTTTACCGGTTTGTGTCCGGCGGGTCGAGCCGAGAGGCGGTGATAAGGGTGTTCTATTCAGGATGTGTTGGGAATCATCAACAGAGGATGCGTGGTACTATGAAAATGAAATCGATGATCGGTCTCCTGGGGTTCAGTCTTTGCTGCATGGTGGGGCATGCGCTGGCCGATGACCCCTATCTAAGCATTAACGGCGCCAATGGTGATTACCTCACGCTGAACTACTACATCGACGAAGTCGCGGGCGATTCGGAGACGGTGTATGTCGATTTTTACCCGAACGAAGGCAATGTGACCAAGGCACAGGTCTGGTCGAACCTCGGCCGCCGCGATCAGGTGACCCTGGGCGATCAGGATTTTACCAGTGACCCCGGCCCGGCTGCCAGCTCCACCAATTACTGGGTGGCGATTCCTCTCAACGACGAAGGCGGGGGCAAGTATTCGATCGCCCTTCCCGTCAACAAGACCGGGGCCTACCGCCTGACCGCCCGGTACAAAGTTTCCGGAAATCCCGATTGGAAGTGGTATGGCGGGCGTAACACCGCGATCGTGGTTTCACCCAAAAAGTCCCGCGACCTGATCCTGTATGAAATGATGGTCAATGTCATCAATGCGACCGGTGATGACCTCGCCACCCGCTCGACCTTTGAGGATCTGATCAACCCGGCCAAGAATGCAAACATCGATTATTTCAAAAACCTCGGAGTCAACACCCTGTGGATTCAGCCGATTCACCCGATCGGCGATCACTACTGCGTGACCACCACCCCGGGCAGTCCTTACTCCATCCAAAACATGTGGGAAGTTGCTCCCTATCTCAGCCAGGGCAACACCCGCGCCGCAGCGATGACCGCATTCACCAACTTTGCCGCCGCCGCAAAAACACAGGACATCGATTTCTTCTTTGATGTCATTTTCAATCATACCTCCTGGGACGCGGAAATCGGGCGCGACCCCAATGATCCTTCCCAGCCTGCGGCCAACCCGGCTGCCCTGATGAAGGACATCGTACCCCAGTGGTACTCCAAGTACACCTCGACCTCCCTGCCCTGCGGTGAGTATGACTACACCCAGGCGAACTTCGACTTTTCCAACCCCGCCGCCAACTCGAACCAGCTTGGGCCGGCGCCCGCAGAGCGGATTGACTTCGGCAAATGGCCGGATGTTGCCGACCTGTACTGGGGGCGGTACAACGCCTTGTTTGATCCTCAGACCGACAGTGACAGCTATTGGACCACCGAGCCGGATGTGGCGGGGGCTGATGTCAAGCGGATGACCGAGTACTTTGCCTATTTTGCCCAGTACTGGATTGAGAAATCCGGTGGCGTGCTCGGCGGGTTCCGTTGCGATTATGCCCAGGGTCTTCCTCCCCAAGCTTGGGAATACATTGTCAATTACACCCGGGCCCTGAAGTGGGACTTTGTGTTCATGGCCGAATCTCTCGATGGCGGCAACGTGTCGAAGCGGGCCGGCCGTCACATGGATATCATCAACCAGAACTGGGTGTGGCAGGTTCTGGGCGGTGGCGGGAACACCACCGGCCTTCGCGGGGTGATCGATCAAAACAAGACCGACTACGGTTTTGCCGGGATCATGCGCGGGCTGATCAACCACGACCAGAATGCTCCTGAAGACAAGTGGTACTCCTTCTCCCGCTACGCGGTGGGCGCGGTGATCGATGGCACCCCCCAGATGTACCAGGGCCAGGAGCTCGGATATGTCAACAACTGGGGCTTCTCCCAATTCCGCAACCAGTTTGACCGCTGGATCCCGAATATTCTGACTTGGCACAATATGCAGACCCTGTGGAACAACCGGGACGCCGTTCTGGAAGATGCCTACTCCCGGGTGAACAAAGGTCGTATGCTCAATGGGGCCACCCGGTTGCATGACCAGTGGTACCTCGACAAGACCGACGGCAGTCCCCACCAGCAAATTTTCTCGGTGTTGAAGTATGACAAGTTCGGCTGGGATCCCGCATTCCAGAATGTGGTCCTGAACTTTGTCAACCTGACCCCCTTCACCCAGCAGAGCGGGGTGTTCAAGCTCAGCGATGTGCAGGCGATTTACCTGGATCCCGCGCGTTACTATAATGTGCGCAACCTGACCTCCGATGATCCGAATACCCAGATCTGGGCGCCCCCGGGCCGGACTGGTCAGGACATCATCGACAATGGCATCTATGTGGATATGCCCTCTGACGGGATCAACAATCCCCAGTATGCCTTTGTCCAGATGTTGAAGCTCGAAGAGCAGGGCGGACCGGTGGACCCCTATGTGGAAGTGAATCCGGAGAATCCCCAGAACTGCGAGCAGGTCGCGATCCGCTATCTGAAGGCCAACAGCCCCCTTGGGGCCGGTCCGGTACACATCTTTATCGGTCGCAACGGCTGGCAGGATATTATCGATCCCGCGCCCCAGATGGCAAACGATGGCGATGCCTGGGTATACTTTGTCGATTCCCTTCCCGGCACCACCAATCTGAACTTTGTGTTCAACGATGGGTCCGGCAACTGGGACAACAACAACGGGAATGACTGGTCGGTAACGATTTCCGGTTGCACCGGGGTGGTGCCCCAGGCGGTGTGGACCGATCCCGAGACCGTCGATACCTGTGACCCGGTTACCATTTACTACAATGCGGAAGGCCGGATCCTCGATTCGGTTGATCCGGTGTACATTCATATAGGTGAAAATGGCTGGACCAACATGATCCTTCCGAGTCCCGCGATGACCTTGGTCAGCAATCAGGTCTGGTCCTACACCTACACCCCGACCACCGGCACCGAGACCATCAACTTCGTATTCAATGACGGCAATGCGGTGGAGACCAACAAGGTTTGGGACAACAACAATGGCAATGACTGGAGCCTTGCGGTTTCCGGCTGCGGCAGCATTGTTCCTCCGCCCCCGTTTGCCATCACCAATCCCGCGATGGACATCGTGGTGGCCAACAACGTGGATAGCCGGACCCTGCAGGGAACCGCCCTGGGTGTGACCGGGGATATCGCATGGACCAACCATCTGACCGGCGGTGCCGGATCGATTGCCGCAGCTCATCCGTGGACCATTCCGTTGATCAGCCTGGATGTGGGCACCAATGTCATTACCGTCAGCGCCGGCACGGCGGGCGGCGGTACCGTAACCAGTGCTTTTGACAGCGCCGATAACTATGGCGGTGGCTGGGCGGATGGTTCTAACGAGGGCACCGGATTCGGCGCCTGGGCCTTCAATCACAGCAGTGATGGGTCGACCTACTATGCCGGCTCGTTTGTCGGCGATCCGGCCGCTGCCAGCATCTCCGGTCTCGGGGCCAGCGCGTTCGGGTTCTATGCAAATCCTCCCGCATCAGCGGCGAATGCCGAAGTCAGCCGGTCCTTCAGTAGCGCGATGGCGGCCGGAGATATCTTCCGGTTCCTGCTCGGTTTGAACTGGGACAGCAACAACGAGGGCTCCAACCGCGGATTCAGTCTGATGGCGGGGACCACCGAATTGGTCAATATCAACATGGCTAACAGTGCCGCGATCACCATCAATGGCAACCCGATGTTTGACAACTATGGGGCGGCGGCGATGTTGCTCCAGTTCGAGTATGTCGCCAGCGGCAGCATTCGGGTCTGGGGAACCGGCCGGGATGGTTCGGAAACGTTTGATCAGACCTTGACGGTTCCGGCTGGCGCGCCCAGTGGCTTCAAGCTGTACTTCAATGCCACCGATTCCGCCTCCGACGAGCGCCAGATGTATGTCGATGACTTCGCCATCATCTCTACCGGCGGTTCGGGTTCGGTGACCAGCGACACCGTGACCATTGTCCGGCAGGGAACCGGGTTCATTGACAGCAATACCAACGGTATTCCCGACGATTATGAAATGGAACAGTTCGGCGGTCTGGTGTCCGGCCAGGGCGATCATGACGGGGACTTTGTCAACGACAAGAACGAGTATGACGCAGGCACCAGCCCGACCAATGTGAATGACTTCCTCCGGGTGGTGGAAACCTCGATGAGCACCAACACCGGCCGGTCGCTGGTGAAATGGGAGGCGATTCCCCAGAAGAGCTACCGTGTGTGGGTCTCCCGCAATGGTATCGACGGATCCTATACCAACATGGGCGTTCGTTCCACGGTGGGCGGTTCGCGCTACATGATGACCATCGAAGATCCGGAGAGCAGCAGCTTCAATCAGAGCTTCTACAAGGTGGAGCTGATTCTGGAGAGCGGGCCGGTGGAGCCGGTGACCGTCAGTGCCACACCTGGTGACACGACCTTCACCAATCCCGCCGGGATCAGTGTGACCCTGGTCATTGTCGGAAACAACATCAGCACCGCCACCTATACCCTGGAAGGCCAGGCCGCCCAGAACTTTGTGAATGGGCAGTCGATCACGGTGGGCGGCAGCCTGAACCCGGGCGAATCCCAGACCTTGACGGTCTTTGCGGAAAACACCTCCGGGGGCAGTGATACCAAGGTCTACACCTACACCCTGAGTTCGGGGGCCTCCATTACCAACCTGAGCGGCTATTACCAGTATCCATCCACGGTGACCACCAATGATGACGTGTGGGTCAACATCGGCGCCAGTCCGGTGGGTGCGGCGACCAGTGCGGATGTGGTGTATTGCCCCGGCAGTTGTGCGGGGGATTGGGATGTGGCTCCAATGAGCTATGATTTCACCACCAATGGCGTGGATATGTGGCACGTGAACCTGGGCAAATTTGCGGCCGGGGTGAGTGTGCAGTACGCGATCGTGGTGCGGGATGGCAACGGGACCGAAATGTGGGAGAGCAACGGCGGCGCCAACTACAGCTTCACGGTATCTGGCGGCGGTGGTGGCAGCACCAACACCGGAGGCAGCTTGCCCCCATCCACCAACCCCTCGTTCGGCCAGGCTGGCACCAAGACCGTGGATGGCGCGAACAATAGCGAATGGGGGACCAACAACCTGATCGCCATCGACCTCGCCAATGATGATCCCCGGTCCCTCGGCGACAACTGGACCATGCACGAGACCCCGGCGGATATCACCCACCTGTGGGCCGCCTGGGACGACAACAACCTCTACCTCGCGTGGCAGTTCGCTGACATTACCGATTGGATCGATGGGGCCAATTATGGCTCGGGCGATGCCTTGGGCAACAACCAGGGAATCCTCCAGTTCATCTCCATCGATACCGGCGCCGGCGGTTCTTCCAGCAATATGTGGGGCAAGAATGATTCATTCACCTCGACCCTGCCGGATTATCAGGTGGCGATCCGTTCGGATCTGTGGTCAGGCGCATCCTACATCTCGAAATCCGTGGGTGGGGTGTTTGCCGGCGATGAAAGCCTCGGCACGAACTATCTGACCTTTGCCATGGCGGGGATCAATGCCGCCCAGGTGGTCGGTAACAACGCCGCCTCCTCCTTGTGGGGCGTTCCGGATGTCGACAACTACCTGAATGATCCCAACACCGCATTGACGGATTACATCACCCACAACAAGGGTCGTGACACCTTCTATGAAATGTCCATTCCGTTGACCGCGCTGGGGCTGACCCGCTCCAGCCTCGAAGCCAATGGAATCGGGGTGTTCATCAATGTCGGATCCCAGTCCTCGCTGGACACGATCCCCAACGATGGAGCAACCCTCGATACGCCTGGAGTGGAGGTGTACAACTCCTCCTTTGAGTGGTCGGACTATGATGTCTTTACGTCACCGTTTGCCCGAGTGGTGAAGTAGTCAGGCAGTCTCTTTCATGATGCCGGCGGCCGTCCTTCGGGGCGGCCGCTTTTTTGTGTCCTGGCCCCTGCGATGTTTGGGATACCTGGGTGTCATGGGTAGGGTTCGCTGTCCCTGGCCGGGCAGACCCGGCGAACTGCGGTGCGGCTACCGGCATGGTTAAACCGGAGGACTTTCTCTATCATCCGTCACAGTGTTGGGCCAGCGCTTCGAGCAAGTCGGCCTCCTTGTCGGATGGGTTGGGGATGGCCCTCAGCGCGGCCAGGCCCTCGCAGAGCAACCCCGCCCGCGCCAGGCTCAACCCCTGATTGAACCGAGCATTGGGGTGATTGGGCTCCCGGTCGGCGCAGCGTTGAAAGGCTGCGGCCGCTTCGGTGTAACGTTCCTGCTGAAAGCGCAGGCTCCCCAGGGCATGGTTCAAGTTCGGATTGTCCGGATCCGCGCTGAGGGCCGGAGCCAGGATGGCTTCGGCCGCCTCCAGTTGGTTTTGTTGAAGAAGCTGCAGCGAGGCATTGTACGCATCCACGGAGGCCTGACTGGGGATGGTGAAGGGCAGCCAGGCCACCAGGGCGGCCAGTACGGTACAGACGGCAAGGCTGCGATACTGCCGAGCGGCCATCCGTTGGCTGACCGCCGCCGCTCCCATTGCCAGCAAAACCGGGGCAAACGTCAGGCGATACCGGGCGGTGATAAAAAACAGGATCAGGCCGAGCATGCCGGCCAGCACCATCACGCGCATCCGGTTCTCGTTCCGCACGAGGGACAGGCCGATCAGTCCGAGCAGGCCAATCGGCAGAAAGTCCGGCCATGGAGGTATTGGGAACCTTCCGGTGAGCAGCCGGAACTGCTCGACCAGGCGAAGGTCGTCCACATCGCGGTGATTCCAGAAGAGCAAACCTTTTTTGGCGGTCAGCATGGTGGCGGTGAACGGATGGTTGCGCCAGAAGGCCCGGGCCTGGTCCCGCCACCACCGTGAACTTTCCGCCCCGGACAGGTGTTGTCCCGCCATGGTTTCGGCATGGGTGTGGGCATCATCCAGGAGATCGCTCGCCGACATTCGGAAATCGAGAACCCGGACTGGATACCCGGTGGCTTTTTCATGGTTGCCCAGATACAGGTTGAACCCGCTGTGGGTGGTCAGGCCCGTCCACTGGCCCTCAACCCGGGCATTGTGTAGCGCCACCGGGAGGAGGACCACTGACAGGGCGAGCAGGCTGATCGCCACACCCGCGAGAGCGGAGCGCTTTTCCTGGAGCAAGACCACGACCAGCCCGGCCAGGGTCATGGGGATCGCTCCGGCAAATCCCAATGAGGCCAGGCCGGCCAGCAAGCCAACGCCCAGGCCGGCTAGCGGACGAAACGGCGACGCTGCGCGAAAAGACAGGACAAGGAGGATGATCATCAGGGCATTCAGGCTATTGGGCATGGTGACCAGGCTGTACAGGGTGGCCAGGGGATAAGCCGCATAGATCAGGCCGGCCATCGCAGCCATCGCACGGGTCGCTCCACTGCGCCTTGCCAGCACCATGAGCAACCAGAGCGTCGCGAGATCGAGACCCATGCCCAACCACCCGGCCAGGGAGAGATGCGGGCCGCAGGCGGCGTACAGTCCACCCAGCAACCAGGGGTACAGGGGTAGAAATCGGAATGCGGTTTCCGGCAGGATCTCGCCCCCGGCGACGGAGATGGCCGCTTGATGATAGAGGGTTCGGTCATGACCCCCGTCCCCCACCCAAAACAATGCGCTGGCCCGGAAATCATGCCAGGCGGAAAGCCGCAGGCAAACGGCCAGGGCAATCACGAACAGAGGGAGAAGGTGCTGCCACGGCTTCATGCCGGTCACAGTAAAGGGTGATCGGCGACAGCTCAAGATTTCGCGCATCACCGCCCCGGATTTGCACTGGAAAACCCGGTGAAATCCGACGGATTTCAGACGGCAGAAAACCCATTTCCTGCATTGCGTTTCAAGGCCATTTTCTGGTATCCTGTTCCCTTTCGCAGCAAGGACAAAACAGCATGACAGAACAAACCAATGATGGCGTAATGGATGAGTCGCAAGTGATTGATGGAGAAGGGGTAAGGTTGCCGCCTTCCGGGGTTGACCCAGCGGCCTACGGCGCGAGCAATATTACCGTTCTCGACGGACTGGAGGCGGTTCGCAAGCGGCCGGCCATGTATATTGGTGATACCGGGGTCCGGGGGCTTCATCATCTGGTCTATGAAGTGGTCGACAACAGTATCGACGAAGCCCTCGCCGGCCACTGTAGCCACATCGAAGTTTCGATCAATGCTGCGGGCTCGGTCACCGTCAATGACGATGGGCGCGGAATTCCGGTGGACATGCACGAGACCGAAAAGCGCCCGGCGGTGGAAGTGGTCCTGACTGTGCTGCACGCGGGCGGTAAGTTTGACCACAATTCCTACAAGGTTTCCGGCGGTTTGCACGGGGTGGGGGTTTCCTGTGTCAATGCACTGAGCGAATGGCTGGAGGTTGAGGTCCGCCGGGATGGCCAGGTTCACCACCAAAAGTTCGAGCGGGGAGATCCGGTCACGAAACTGGTGACGATCGGGAAAACCCAGGGTACCGGCACCAAGATCACCTTCATGCCGGATGACCAGATCTTTTCCACCCGGGAGTTCAGTTGGGACATCCTCGCAAACCGCCTGCGGGAACTCGCGTTCCTGAACAAAGGCATTGAGATCAAGCTGAAGCAGGAAGAGCCGGCCCGCGATGAGGTTTTCCGGTACGAAGGCGGGATCGCCGAATTCGTCAAGCACCTGAACAAGAATAAGAACCCCCTTCATCCCGAGGTCATTTACCTGGAGAAGGAGCGGGAGGGCATCACGGTGGAAATCGCGATGCAGTACAGCGAGTCCTACAACGAGAATATTTTTTCGTTCGCCAACAACATCAATACCATCGAGGGCGGTTCCCATCTCAGCGGTTTCCGGTCGGCCCTGACCCGCACCGTCAACGCCTATGCCAAAGCCAACAAGCTGATCAAAGAGGGTCAGGATGCGATGAGCGGCGATGACATCCGCGAAGGCCTGACTGCCGTGGTCAGTGTCAAGGTGCCGGATCCCCAGTTTGAAGGGCAAACCAAGACCAAGCTGGGCAACAGCGAGGTGCAGGGCATTGTCGAGCAGGTGGTCAATGAGGAACTGGGCATTCTGTTTGAAGAGACCCCGGGCATTGCCCGGAAGGTCGTGGAAAAGTCGGTCCTGGCGGCCCGGGCCCGGGAAGCCGCCCGCAAGGCACGGGACCTGACCCGCCGCAAAGGAGCCCTTGAGGGCAACGCCTTGCCCGGTAAGCTCGCGGATTGTACCGAGCGGGATCCCGCGAAATCCGAGCTGTTCATCGTCGAGGGGGACAGCGCCGGCGGTTCGGCGAAGCAGGGCCGGGACCGAAATTTCCAGGCCGTCCTTCCGCTGCGCGGAAAAGTGCTCAATGTCGAGAAGGCCCGCGACGACAAGATGCTCAATAACAATGAAATCAGGACCATGATTACCGCGCTTGGCACCGGATTCGGTCGGGAGGATTTCAATATTGGCAAGGTCCGGTATCACAAGATCATCATCATGACCGACGCCGATGTTGACGGATCCCACATCCGGACCCTGTTGTTGACCTTCTTTTTCCGCAAGATGCCGGAGTTGCTGGAGCGGGGATATATCTACATCGCCCAGCCGCCGCTGTACCGCCTGAAGCGGAAGAATCGCGAGGAATATGTGGAGAGCGAGGCGCAGTTGAATCAGATCCTGCTCAACCTGGCCATCGATGATGTTAAGGTCAAATCCCTGGATGGAGAGCTCCGGCTGGAAAAGGAAACCCTGAAAGAATTGCTGTCCTTGCTGGTCGAGGTTGAGCAGTTGTCCGGCCGCCTGCTGCGGAAACAGACCGATCTCCTGGAGTATCTACGTCACCGTTCCCCGGAAGGCGCCTTTGCCCAATACAAGGTCACGGTGCCGGCGGCCACGGGGGACCAAGAGCGGTTTGTTTTTAGCGAAGCTGAACTGCATGCCCTGTGTGAGGAAATGGAGCGGGAAGCCGGACTGGAGATTGTGACCGACTCGCCCAGTGAGTCCACCCCGCGCAGTTCCGGAGTGCGCTGGATCGAGTTGTTTGCGGCCAACGAGATGGCCCGGCTGGCGGCGGGGTTGGAAGCCCAGGGTTTCCAACTCAATCAATTGCTGCCCTCGGAAAAACCGATCTTCGTTCTGGACGATGGGAATGGCCGGGAGACCCCGGTTCGATCCTTGCCCGACCTGCTGGAACAGGTCCGGGAGCAGGGCCGGAAGAATGTCGATATTCAGCGATACAAGGGATTGGGAGAAATGAACCCGGAGCAGCTTTGGGAAACCACCATGAATCCCGCGCACCGCAAATTGTTGCTGGTGACTCAGGAGGATGCGGTGAAGGCTGACGAAATCTTTACCGTGCTGATGGGGGATGAAGTGGAGCCCCGGCGCGCCTTTATCGAAGCCAATGCGCTGAATGTGATCAACCTGGATGTTTAATGTGAACGACGGGCAACGGCAGACTGGCCGTCCCGCAGGAGATGCCTTGTGACAACGGAACGAATTGACTCGATCAACATTGAAGAAGAAATGCAGCGGGCCTACATCGACTACTCGATGTCGGTGATTATCGGGCGCGCCCTGCCGGATGCCCGCGATGGCTTGAAGCCCGGCAACCGCCGCATCCTGTTCGCGATGAAAGAACGGGGCTGGACCCATGCCAAGGCCTACGTCAAGTGCGCCAAGGTGGTCGGAGAGGTTATTGGCAACTACCATCCCCATGGGGACCAGGCGGTGTACGACACCCTCGTGCGCATGGCCCAGGATTTTTCCATGCGGGAACCGCTGATTCACGGGCAGGGAAATTTCGGCAGCATCGATGGCGATCCCCCCGCAGCCTACCGGTACACCGAGTGTAAACTCCAACGGTTGGCCGAGGAGTTGTTGGCTGATATCGACAAGAGCACCGTCGATATGCAGGAAAATTTTGATGGTTCGCTTCAGGAACCCAAGGTGCTGCCCGCACGGATCCCCAACCTGCTGGTGAATGGCAGTACCGGGATTGCCGTCGGGATGGCCACCAACATTCCCCCGCACAACCTGGGGGAAATCATTGATGCGACTGTGCACCTCATCGAGAACAAGGACGCAACGGTGGCGGATCTTTGCCAGTTTGTAAAGGGGCCCGATTTTCCCACATCCGGGATCATTCACGGCGTGCGTCCGATTCAGTCCATGTATGAAACCGGCCGCGGCCTGATCAAGGTCCGGGGGCAGGCGGTGATTGAGGAAACCGCGACGGGGCGGGAACAGATCATCATCACCGAAATTCCCTATGCCGTGAACAAGTCCTCGCTGATCGAGAAGATGGCGGACCTGGTACGGGAGAAGAAGATCGAGGGCATTTCGGATATTCGCGATGAATCGGCCAAGGAGGGCATCCGGATTGTCATTGATGTCAAGAAGGGGACGATGTCCCGGGTTCTGTTGAACAATCTGTTCCGGCACACCCAACTGGAGACCACCTTCGGTGCGATCATGCTGGCGATTGACCACGGGCGTCCGAAGGTCATGAACCTGGTTGAACTGCTGACCTGCTTTATTGATCACCGGTTTGAAGTGATTACCCGGCGGACCAAGCACGATCTCGCCAAGGCGGAAGCCCGGGCCCATATTCTCGAAGGCTACCGGCTCGCCCTCGATCATCTCGATGACGTGGTAAAAATCATCCGTGCCTCCAAGGATCGGGTGGAAGCCCGCGCCCAATTGATGGAAAAATTCGGGTTCTCGGAAATTCAGGCCAACGCCATTCTGGACCTGCGCCTCTACCAGTTAACCGGTATGGAGCGGGACAAGATTGAAGCCGAGTATGCGGAGATCATGAAGTTGATCGAATACCTGCGGGACTTGCTGGCGCATCCCGAAAAGATCTATGGGGTGATGAAGGAGGATTTGCTGGAGATTCGCAAGTTGTATGCCTCCGAGCGCCGGACCCAGATTGTTCCGGATGAAGGGGAACTCAACATTGAGGATCTGATCGCCGACCGGCCGTGTGTGATTACGATCAGCCACGTCGGCTATATCAAGCGCGTTCCCATGGATGTGTTTCGCGAGCAGAAACGCGGGGGGAAGGGCGTGGCCGGAATGGGCATGAAAGACGAGGACTTTGTGGAGATGGTGTTTTCGGCATCGCTTCACGACTCGATCCTGTTCTTTACCCAGTCGGGCCGCGTGCACTGGCTGAAAGTGTATCAGCTTCCCGAGGGCAGTCGAATCGCCCGGGGCAAGGCGATTGTCAACCTGCTGGAATTGGCTCCGGAAGAAAAAATTGCCGCCCTGATCACCACGCGGGATTTTGCCGAGGATGAGTGTCTGGTCTTTGCCACCCAGAAGGGAACGGTAAAGAAAACCGCGCTGTCTGCATTCAAAAATCAGCGCACCAAGGGGATCATTGCCATTGCCATTAACGAGGGCGACCGCCTGATCGGGGTGCGCCGGACCGGTCGTGATGCCAACCTGATGTTGGTCACCCGGCGGGGTATGAGCATCCGGTTCAAGGAATCCCAGTTGCGCAATCAGGGCCGGGACACCTATGGGGTGCGGGGGATTTCGCTGGTCGGGGAGGATTTGGTTGAAAGTATCGAGGTGGTTGAAGCCGGTGGCACTCTGCTCTCGATTTGCGAAAATGGCTACGGCAAGCGAACCGCGTTTGAGGAGTATCCGGTCCAGAATCGCGGCGGCAAAGGGGTGATCAGCATCAAGACCTCGGAGCGAAATGGTGACGTGGTGGGTGCTCACACCGTGCATGATCATGAAGCGTTGATGATCATTACCGAGCAAGGCCAGATGATCCGAATCCGTATCGGTGATATCCGGGTGATCAGCCGCAATACCCAGGGCGTTCGACTGATCAATCTCGCCGAAGGCGACCGGGTGGTTTCCGCCTCGCCGGTGGAGCCGGAGGATGAAGAGACCCAGGCCGAAGAAGCCGTGACCACCGAGGGTGTGGAACCGGCCGAGGAGCAGTCACCAGAAGTGTGACGCTCGCTGAACTGTGCTTTCGACTAGAGCCGTTTAAGTTGAACTATGGCCGGATGGTTTGTCACGGGCCGCCCGGCCTGCCCGGCGAACCGCTGTACGGCTACGGCATTTCTTAAACTGCTCTATCGTTTGTCGCTGACCGCTTTGAGGTTTCAGTGTTCGGGAAACCTGAAACCTGAAACCTGAAACCTGAAACCCATACCCTGAAACCCATATCCTGAAACCTGTGTAGGCTATCGATCAGAACATGGACAGAGCGGCCTCAGGGATGGGCGGAATGCTTCTCGTATTCCCGCGTTGCTTCGGGTAGCCACTTGCGGATTTGTTCGATCCGCTTTTTGTCCAGCGGATGGGTGCTCAGAAACCAGACCGGGCTTCCGCCTTTGGCATCGTTATACGCGGCGAACCGCTGCCAGAATCCAAGTGCGGCTTCGGGGTTATAGCCGGAGCGGGCCATGTAAAGCAGGCCGATATAATCGGCTTCCGACTCCTGTTTTCGACTGTGGGGAAGGGAGCGCCCCACGGTGGTGCCGATGCCATAAGCGGCAAAGATCAGGGCGGCGGTGGTGGCGTCTTCCTCGTGCAGCCCGATTGCGAGCGCCCCGGCGCCAAGTTGCACCAGCATGGCTTCACTGATTCGCTCGGCGCCATGGCGGGCCACTGCATGGGCGACTTCGTGGGACATCACGGTGGCCAATCCGGCTTCGTCCTGGGTGATCGGGAGGATTCCGGTATAGACCCCGACTTTTCCGCCGGGGAGGCAGAAGGCATTGGGCTCCTCACTTTCGAACAGGATGAATTCCCATTGTGCACCGGGCAGGTTGGCCACAGAGGAAATGCGTTGGCCAACCTGTTCGACCATCGCTTGTGCCGCCCGGTCGGTTGAGCGGGGCGTATTGGCTTTGATTTCCTCAAACGCGGAAAACCCCAGTTGCATTTCCTCGCCCGAAGACATCAGGTTCAATTGCCGCCGCCCGGTTTCCGGGACAGTCGCGCAACTGGTGGCCAGGATGGCCAGCATCCCGGCAAGTCCGGCATGCACAACCGCTTTTCCGAACCGGTTCATGATTTGGGAGGCCTGGGGGTGAGAATGACCATGTTGTCCCGGTGAATGACCTCGTCGTAGACGCAAGCCCCCAGCATGGTTTTAATGTCCGCGCTTTTATGGCCCTGAATCATGCGCATGTCCCGGCTGTTGTAGGCGGAGAGACCCCGGGCAACCAGCTGCCTGCTGGTATCGAGTACATTGACCACCGACCCTTTTTCAAACTCACCCTCCACCTCTCTGACCCCGATCGGAAGCAGGCTGCGCCCCTTGTCGACCAGGGCGGTCCTCGCTCCATCATCGATGACGAGGGAGCCGCGGCTGCGGTGGAAGAATGCGATCCACCGCTTGCGATGAGGAATTTCCTCGCCTGCTTCCATGTGGGGCGGCAGCAGCAGGGTGCCGGTATTTTTGCCGTCGATCACACTCGGTAGAATATTGCGGGCCCGCCCATTGGCGATCACCACGGGAATCCCGGTGGATACCGCCATTGCTGCGGATTTCAACTTGCTGGCCATCCCGCCGGTGGAGAGTTCCCCCCCTTTTCCCGTCGCGTGTCGGAGCAGGGCATCGTCGAGTTCGCGGAGTACGGACGCCCGTTTGGTTCGTCCATCCTTTCCCGCAGGTATGCGGAATCCATCCACGGTGGTCAGCAGGATCATCAGGTCCGCATCCATCATGATTGCCACCAGCGATGCCAGCAGGTCGTTGTCGCCAAACCGGATTTCATCGATCGCCACCACATCGTTCTCGTTGACGATGGGAACAATGTTGTGCCGGAGCAGGTTGAGCATGGTGTTGCGGGCATTGAGGTGGCGGGCCCGGTGTTTCAGGTCATCATGGGTGAGCAGGATCTGCCCGATGCGGATACCGCGGCGGCCGAACAGTTCATCGTAAGCCGCCATCAGGCGGGATTGTCCGACCGCCGCCGCCATCTGCAGGTCGGGAATAGCCTTGGGCCTGGTTTTCATGTTGAGCGCTTCCATGCCGGCCCCGACCGCGCCGGAGGAAACCAGAATCACCTCGAGTCCGTTCGCACGCAGCTCGGAGATCTGATCCGCCAGTTCTCTCATCCGCCGGGTATCCGGCCGTCCGGATCGCTGCACCAACACCCGACTCCCGATTTTGATGACGATGCGCTTGGCTTTTTGAATGATCTGTCGCTCAGGCATGAAATCCTCTCAAGGTGTGCACGGTGGAAGCATAGCGGATTCGGTACGACTGTCCAGTGCTTGCCCTCAGCGCCTGCCCGCAGACCAATCTTCATGGGTTGGATTGGTTTCGACCCCTGCCACCGGCGGGGCAGGCCCACCGGGGTCTTGCCCGACAACGCCGCAATCTCGCGAGATCAGGACTGGAAGTGTGAAGCGGTTTATGATGTACTGTGTCAAAACCCGAGACGGCCCGCATGGGGTTCGCTCTCTTGGAGGACACAGTCATGGAAAAGCGTAAAACGATTGCAGATATCGCCCAGGAAAGCGGTTTTTCCCAGAGTACGGTTTCGCTTGTGCTCAACAACAATCCCCGGATCAGTGAGGATACCCGGTCCAAGGTGCTGGCGGCGATTGACAAGCACGGATACAAGCCGAACATTCATGCCCGTGGTTTGGCTTTGCGTTCGAGCCGGGTATTGAGCGTGGTATTGCCGGATTTGCCCAATGTTTTTGGCGATGCCTATTTTGGCAGCCTGCTCAGCGGGATCTATGCCGGAGTGTCCGAGGCGGGGTTCAAGCTGCTGGTCGACCTCGCGACCCTCAACTTCATCCGCAGCCAGGAATATTTCAATATTCTGGATACCCGTCAGGCCGACGGCATGCTGTTTCTCGGCACCACCAACTACGATCAATACCTTGCCGGCTTCCATGAGAAGGACTACCACGCCCTGTTGGTGAACAACTACTTCCCCAAGTGGGGGCTGAATTATGTATCCATGGATTACAAGTATGCGGCGAAGTTGGCCGCGCAGCATTTGCTTTCACTGGGGCACCGGAAGATTGGCATCATCACCGGAACCAATCTGCAGGCTGCCATCGATTTTCTCGATACCCTGTATGAGGAATTCCGAGCGGCGGGCATTCCTGAAGCGGAGACCCCGTGGGTGGATGGCCGGTTTAATGAGCGGTTCGGGTTCGATGCCGCCAGGACGATTATGACCCAGCATCCGGAAACCACAGCGATCATCTGCGGTAATGATCTGATGGCTCTGGGCGCTCTTCGCTATGTGTTTTCTTCCGGCAAGCGGGTGCCGGAGGATGTCTCCGTAATGGGGGTGGAAGACCTCCCGCTCGCACAATTGACCAGCCCCCGGCTGACCACCATCCGGCATGATCTGCATCACCTTGGAAAAACCGCGGTACAGAAGCTGTTGGGGATGAGCCGGGATCAGGTCAAGTCCTGTGCGGAAATGAACCGGGGAGAGTTGGTGGTGCGTGATTCCACCGCCGCACCCCGGTCGATGTGACCGACGTTCATGATCGTTGAGCGATCACCGGATGAGATGCAGGCTACGGCGCTGGAATGGCGCGGGCAGGGCCTGTCCGTCGGCTTGGTTCCTACCATGGGATTCCTGCACGAGGGGCATTTGTCTCTGGTGCGGATTGCCCGGGCGCGCGCCGAACGGGTGGTGGTGAGTTTGTTTGTCAATCCCACCCAGTTCGGTCCCTCGGAGGACTATCAGCGCTACCCCCGGGATGAAGCCCGGGATCTGGAGCTCTGTCACGCGGCGGGAGTTGATGTGGTCTTTGCCCCGGATGCGCCGAGCATGTATGCTGTGGATCGCAGTGTGTCGCTTTCCGAAAACCGCCTGTCAAAGGGGCTGTGCGGGGCCTCCCGACCCGGCCATTTCGACGGGGTATTGACGGTGGTTGCCAAGTTGTTTCTCCTTTGTCAGCCAACGGTTGCGGTCTTTGGAGAAAAGGATGCGCAGCAATTGCGTGTGATCCGGCGGATGGTGCGGGATTTGAATTTTCCCGTAGCGATCATGGGGGGGGCATTGGTACGTGAATCCGATGGGCTGGCCATGAGCTCCCGCAACAAACTGCTGTCGCCTGAAGAAAGGTCGCAGGCGGTGGGCCTTCACCAGGCTTTGCTTGCCATACAGGCGGCATGGGAGGCCGGCGAGGTGAGGACGGACGCACTCAGGGCGCACGCACTCAAGGTGCTGGAGCGGTTCCCGCTCGCGAAACTCGACTATCTTGAATTTGTCGATGATATCTCCCTGGATCGGGTACAGGAAATTTCCGAGCCCACCCTGGTTGCCCTCGCGGTACACTTTCCGTCCGCCCGCCTGATCGACAATCTTGTCCTGCAGCGATAATTGCCTGACAGGTGGCAAGAGCGGTCTGGCTGCTCGATACGCGCCTTGTCCTTCGGCCTTGCGTCGCTACTACGAACGCTTGGTGGTTCGTGACGACCGTTTGTAGTAGGTCCGCCACCCCGCTGCGGCGGGGTAAGGGCCGTTTGGTTCCCTGCTCGACGCGCCTTGCCCCGCCTTGGCGGGGCTTGCGTCGCTACTACGAACGTGTGGTTGGTGATGATGCGCGTTTCTAGTAGGTCCACCCTTGCCGGGGCTGCCGGGGCGGCACTGTCAGCACAGCACTATAATGGCTATGTCTCTACTGTCCAACGCCTTCCATTGGGTATCGGTTTGAGCTACCAACCAAGGGTAAACATTCTCAGCTTAACCGCTTTACAAGGCTGAATGATTCCGTCTATTATTGATGACTGTATAGCGTTAAAGCAGTTTAGTAAAATTTTTACCAGGTATGGAGACTGGATCATGATGGGCAAATGGAGTTGGTTGGTTGGCATCGCGGGGGTGCAGATGCTGTTGGGGAGTTCTGGTGCCATCACCATTGGCCAGGGTCCTGCGGTGGGAGTCGATAAGAGGGGAACCACCTTTTACCAGGAGTTCCAGGACTGGACGGCCGCCGACCTGCGCGCCCTCGACCAGAATGACGACCAGTACAAGTGGTCGAATGCCGAAGATCCGGGCCGGGATATCGTCGCTTTCTATTCCCATGATGATGGCACGAATTTGTATTTCCGCCTGGACTTCTTTGATTTGGGGTACAACTGGGAAAACTATGCGGTGGATGCCTATGTGGCGATTGACTGTGCGCCGGGAGTTGGCAATGACTGGCTACCGGATTTCACGGATTGCAAAGTGGATCCAAACTATAAATGGGAAGTTGTGGTTTGTGTCTATAATGCGAGCACGGGAACGGTAAAAGATACCTCATGGAATGACCAGCATTCGGATTATCTGGGCAGCTATTGGCGGGCCGATCTGGATGGTGTGGAGTTTGGTATCAAACGGTCGGCTTTGCTGAGCCGCGGGTGGGATGGCAATGCGTCCTCGCTGAACCTGATTCCATTTACCACGCGTGATGGCACAGAATATGGGGGAGGAGAGATCCCGGGGCGTGCCGATCTGGTGGACTACTTTGGTACCTTGCAGGCTAGTGGTGGCGATCCTGCCGATACCGGGGTCCTCTACGGCGCGATCCCCGGCGATTCCACCACCAGCCGGGCCAAGTACGCGGTGATTGCCCATGCCAATCAATCGGTGGCGGCCAAATCCGGCACCCAGGGGCACATCTTCACCGACCGGAGTGACGTCAATCTGTATCCGGGCTTCATCCGCCTGCTGGACACCGGGGAGATGTTCAACATCCCATTGAACCTGCACATCAGTGGCAGCCTCCTGATGTCCTTTCAGTGGGCGACCCAGAATCCTGCCGAGTCCGGTTACCCGGATCGCGACGGCCCGACGTTCCTGAACCGGGTGAAAAACTTTGTCACCACCGGCCCGGGTTCCCTGATCGGCGGGGTGCTGGCCGAGCACATCATGCCCTATTTCGAGGGAGAAGTGAACGCCAAGAGCATCGCGCAGAACAGCCAATTGATCGAGCATCTGTTTGACCTCACCGAGCAGGACATGAAGGTCATGCACACCCCGGAACGGGTGATCCGAACCGAGACCAACCATCCCCGTGTTTCAGGGGAGGGTCCGCTGGATGGAAAGACCTTCGAGGAAATCGAATCGAGCGGATTTACTGCGACCTACCTCGATGAAGTCACTCATCTGCACTGGTGGTTCTACCCGGGGGAGACCAACAATCCCGGTTGGGATGAGAACAACTGCGGCCGCTGGGCCGGCGGGCAGGGGAATGATGAGGAGCCCTACCATCACAAGATTCACAAAATCAATGGGGTCTACACTTTCATGATCAATGACCGGGAGGATCAGTCCAAGTTCGGGAACGATGATGACGGGATGATGAAGGACACCCGGTACACACTGCTGCAGAAGGCATTGAGCCCTGACGCCTCGCAATTGACCCTGGTCTTTGACGATTGGGAAGCTTTTGCCGGAAACTCCTTTGCCTCACCGGATCCCAACGGGAATGCCGACCAGATCCATCGTACACTCCGATGGGCCGCCAATCATCCATGGATTCAGTTTGTGAACCTCAAGGATGTGGCGACCTGGGCGGAAAGTGATCCGACCTGGGTGATTGATCATGGCTATGTCTACGATAAGTCCAGTCAGACCTATGAATGGCTGAAGCGGGCCAGCGAGCATTCTTACGATACGTGGTACTATGGGTCCGGGCAGGAAGAAAGTTTCTTTGACCGGGTCCCGATTGTGCATGATGCGTGGTCCCCTGCCGGGATGAAGAAGTATGGAGACATGAATACGCCGGGAACCCTGATTCGCGACTCATGGGACACCATTCAGGAGATTACCCGGCCCCACCTCAAGAACCTCGCGGAGTGGTCTTACTCGGCGATGATCTATGAGACGGCGTGGCATGATGAGGATGCGAACCCGGATGAGTATCAGTCGCGGAATTACCAAAGCACCTTTGACCGGATTGATGCCTGTACGACCTCCCGTGAAGACACCTCCTGGGATCCGATATCCGGTTGGGCGGTGCGCCTGCATGGCCATGTGCGCGCGATGGGGGTGATGAAGGAAGCCTCGATCTGGGTGGATCGGATTCAGTCGGGAGCCCAGACCGCCCGGACGTCCGTGTACGCCAAGGATATCGATGATGACACCCTGGATGAATATGTCCTGTGCAACAACCGGGTCTTCCTGGTTTTCGAGCGGTGGGGTGGGCGCCTGATCCGGGCGTTTGTCTACGATCCGCTCCTCAATGGCGGGGATGCCCGAATGGTCGTGGGGGTCACAATGAGCAACCCCCCCGAGGAATCGGAAAACGAAGGGGTGAACAACAATCGCTGCTCGGCCTTCAAGGAGCATTATGCCGCCGGGTTGACCACCCACGACTATGCCGACAAGGACTATGCCTATCCGACGGCCCCCGCCGCCCAGTACGACGCCTGGACGTTTGTTTCAGAGGACGGGAAAATCCGCAAGACCGTGACCCTGCCCGCCGGCGCCCTGTCGGTGCGGGCGGAGTATGTGGTAACCCCGGATGTCGGAGAGCTCTATATCCGCAACGGAATTGGCCCCAACCAGTTTGACATCATGTTCAACGGCGAAAGCAATCTGGAGCGCAAGGTTTCCTCCGCGAACCGATATCGCGGCGTGAAGAATCATGTCGGGGGTGAAGCTTATGTCGTGGCGGGCTCCCGTACCGAGTTCACTGAAGGCGCTCTGGCCAATGCCGGATGGAATAATCGTGAACTGGCCATGACCGAGCAGGTGGAGGTGAAAAACATGAACACCGCGACCAATTTCACGTTGTGGCTCGCCTTCAGCGAATCGGCCGCGATGGATCCGGATGGCGATGGCGTGCAGACCGCCACGGAACTCCTGGCAGGAACGAGCATGGATCAGTGGGATACCGATGGGGATGGGCTGTCCGATGGTTATGAGTTGGCGCATGGCCTGATGGCCACCAATGCGTCTGACCGGAATCTTGACCTCGATCAGGACGGCCTCTCGAATTACGAGGAATATCTGGCGGGCACCATGGCCAATCAAGAAACCTCGGTGGTTCAGGTTGCGACGATGGCGTTGGTCCCCGGAAAGACCCTGGTCAGTCACGAGGTGATGAGCGGCCGGACCTATCGCATTCAGTACGCGGATGGCCTCCTTTCATCCTGGAAAGGTTTTACATCATCGAATGCGCCGGTGGGGGCATATCTCCATCAGCAGGCACCCGGTTGGCATACCTTTACCGACGACTATTCCTTTGCCACCAGCGGCGGGAGTGCAACCAATGGGGTCCGGGCCTATCGGGTGATGGTCAGTCCGACACCTTGAGCCGGTCGGTTCGCTGAGACAGCGAACCCTACCCACCCAGGCGGGCGTTCTTTGCCAAGGTAGGGTCCGACCTCTGGCCGGTCGGGTAGGATTGTTGGACGAAAGCCAACGCCGCAGCGATTACGCGTCGATTTCTTCGGGCAGGCTCTGTCGGCTCAGCTTGACGAAGGCATCTTCCATCCACTCCGAAGGAAGTTCGTTGATGGATTTCCGCAGCCGCTCCTGCCACCAGGCTGACTTATCGGCAAGATCCGTCTTGTCGAACCGGTGCTCGATTAGTTGGAAGCTGTCCCGTTGGTAGAGAATCACATCCATGGGAAAGTCGACATCGGCGGCGCTGATCCGGGTGGAGTCGAAGGCGAGGGAGCCGACCTTGAGTGCGTGTCGCATGCTGTCCTCGTAGGTCAGGGTTCGGTCCAGAACCGGCTTGCCGTAACCGGTCGCCCCGATGATGTAATAGGGGGTGCCAACCCCGACCTCCACCCAGTTGCCCTGGGGGTAGAGCATGTAAAATTTATGCTCCCGGTCATTGCGCATCTGTCCCCCGACAATGGTGTGCATATTGAACGGGAGCCCACTTTCGGCCAGGGCTTCCTTGTCTTCGCGGGCCACCCGGCGGAGCATTTCGGCGATGGCGTTGACTGCCTTGAATGTCCGGTCAAATTCCTCGGCCTGCTCTTCCCAAACCTCCTCGAAATAGGTCAGGGTTTTATCCCGCACGGACCGCAGGCCGGACGTCATCAGGAACATGACCTGCCCTTCCTTCTGATAGGCGGTGATCTTGCGGGCGACGATACACTCGCTACCCGAGGTGACCCGTGTGTCGGCGATACCCACGAGCCCCTCTCTGACTTTCATTCCCAGGCAAAAGGTCATGGGCGGTTCAGGGCTTGGGTTCCGCGAGCATGATCATGTTTCGCCCGTCACGCTCGGTTCGCCAGATCACCCGCCGCCCTGCGGTCTGGGGGTCGAGATCATCGTCTTCATTCTCGGTGAGCGCTTTGGGCTGATAGGGGATTTCCGTGAGATCCAGGTAATAGATCTCAGCATCCCAGTTGTCCACATAGGCCATCCAGACCAGGAGCCCGTCCATGATGCTGGGCTGGACATCGTCATAATCGTTGGAGGTTAGCTTGATCGCTTCGTTGCCTGTGCTCATGTCATAAAGCCAAAGCTCGAAGTCATCCCCGTCAAATCCCTGCCAAACCACAAACCGGTCCCAGATTCTGGGGCTGATATCGTCTTCCAGGTTGTCACTGATCTCCTGAATTTCCCCATCCCTGTATAGGAGAATATCGGCTTCCACCGCCGGGTAACTTTCCCAGACAACCGCCCCATTCCATACCATCGGCCCGACATCGTCAAACCGGTTGTCGGTGATCTGAATGGTCTCGTTCTTGTCGGCATTGTAGAGGAAAATCTCGTAGTCGTAACCATCCCACCCGTACCAGACAATATCCCGACCCTGCACCTGGGGGGCCATGTCATAGTAAAAATTGGTGGTTAACTGCATCCGGTTGTCTCCAACCAATGCCATGATTTCCCATCCAAAGGGAAATCCCTTGGCCTTCTGCCAAGCCAGGATGTCGCCGGAGACACTGGGCGCGTAGTCGTTGCGGTAGTCTGTGGTGATCCGGGTCACATCGGGGGCCCCGTCCACCCAGGACCAGATCTCCGACTCGCCGCTGGGAACCCGGCGATTCTCAGACGTCGATTCGGCTTCGGAGTTATTGGCTGGAGCCTCTGTCGTGTCGGCCGATTCTGTGGCATTCGTCAGTCCCTCCCGGTCAACAAGGGGAACCAGGGTTTGAACCCCGCCATCCTCTTTCGCGATAAAGCGGGCATCCAGTTCTGGAAAGTTCTCGTCCCGGTGGGCACCTCACGCAGTGTCCAGCTGGTATTGACATGATCTCGGCTGCGGTAGTTGGCAATAAAAACAATCCTGGTTGCTTTGCGCCACTGGTTTAGCCGCGCGCATCGGTTCACCCGAGTTCTTCCGTCAAGCCGCGCATGCCATCGGTTGGCGAATAGATGGAGATAAAGGTGTTGGCGGTAGCCAGATCATTGGAGTTGTAGGACATCCAGGCCGCCAATCCCGAGCCGCTGATCAGCCGGTTCGCGGTTGATAATGCGATCATTGGCAATTTGCCGCGGTCCAAATTCCACCGCCTGAACCAGGGAGACTGTGGATGGCGACTGAAAAGACCGCACCCCACAGGCCAGAGCAAACGATTGCCCTGCCGAGAACATTTTCTGAAAGTGTTGTTCCAGGCTCAACCATAAAGAACCAATAATCGCCAAAATGTAGATTCTTGGGCAAGGTTTGGCCAGAACGAAAATTCATGCAAACAGAAGTTTAACTGTAACTTGTATCGGGATGGGGAGCAAGTCCAACCCCATCGGAAACAAATCGGCACAATAAGACGGGACAGGGCGTTACAGCGGTTGGGTGACCGGGGGGAGTTGCTCCTGAGGAACTTCGAGCTGCTGCTCGAGAGCATTCGTCGGTGCGCCAAATGGCCAGTCCGGGCCCCATTTATGCCGGGTGCTCCAGTAGTGGTTGGGACTTCTGGACTTCAGGTACTGGGCATCAACATATCTCGGATCAAGTTTTTCCTCATTGACCCCGCGAGTCCTGGTATAGTCCCGACCGAACCGTTCAATCGATTTGAGGGTCGCATTGACCATTGTGCGCTGATAGGAGAGTTTCAAGCTGACCACGTTGTCTTCCCGGGTCAGGGAGACCTGCTCAAGCGTTCCCGCCATTTCATTTGCCCACCACACGGGGACTTGTCTGCCCCAAGGGGTATCCTCCACGACGCCTCGAAATCTCGAACGCAGGGCAAGGATTGCGGCCGTCCTGAAGTCATACAGAATCGATGAGACAAGGCTGGCAGACTTTTCGTTCCGAGCGAGAACCGTGATCTCATGTTCCGCGGACTCTGAGGATAGAACTCCTTTGGCGACAACCGCTTGGACATGATTGCGCAACTTGGTCGGGACCATGTCACGGGGGTTGGGGAACACGATCATATAGTGCAGCGGAGCATCGCTGATCAGGTCCACCAAGGGGAGGATATCTCCGGTCAGGATCGCTTCAAGAATGTCTTGTTGACGACGCTCAATCTCGTCATCGGTGGAAACGATAAACAAGTCCCGCCCGAGCACACTGAGGATGCTGTTTCCCATGTCCCACAGTCCCCGGTCGATCTGGACATTGAAAAAGCCATTGCGGGCCATGCTGATTTGCCTGCGCCCGAGCGGAAGATCTCCAAAGATATGAACCGCAACGTCTTGAGCTTGTCCGCTATCCGCGTTATCGCCATTCCCATTTTTGCGATAAGTCACCATCATCGCAGAAATTTCACCCTGCCTGAGGGAAGGATCCTCCCGTTGTGCTGTGGCCAAGGCCTCGCTGAGTTGCTGATTGAGTTCCGGGTCAGCGCCAAACATCGACTGCAGGAAAATCGGATTAAACGCGGCGGTTGCCGGAACGGTCCCGACGGATTCCCCGTTTTCGATCAGGTACCGTACCTGTCCCGCTGCGTCGTTGGCGGTGTCATAAAGGCGATATCCACGGATTGCCGCAATCGAAGATACGGCTATCGCGAGGACAAACGTCAACCCCAGCAGTCTGAAAAGCCTTTTCCAGTGCATGCCATGAACCATACCCGGAGCGTCCAGATCTATCAAGGACGGATTTTGGGAATTGCCCGATGATTTGGGCAGGCTTGGGTCTGTTCGGCGAACGGCTGGCGGGCTTCCGGTTCTGTCCGGATCGTTATTATTTTGCTAAGCGGTTGCTCATGCGCTTTGAACTTGTCAGTCCCGACAGATTTCTGGTAGGTATGCCTGCGCCCATGATAATCAGAGGAGATATGGATATGAAGCCTTATTGGTTTGTTTTGATAGCTGTCTTGAGTGGATTACTGATTGGATGCTCGTCGCCTTCCCAGAAAGTAAAGGATCTGTCGCTGGGCATGACCCCAGAAGATGTGAAGGACGAAATTGGCGATCCCTACACGGTTCGCGCGGCTAAAGTCTATGAGGACGGCCAATCCACGGAAATTTGGGAGTATCGCACCTCCTTCGGCTTCGGCCCTCAGGCCTATTGGGTCTATTTTGAGAACGGCCGGGTTGTGCAATGGGGCCAGCCTGGTGACTTCGCCGGGAAAGCCGGTGGTAGTGTGCCGGTCGAAGAATACAAGGCCTTCAAAAAGGCGAATTGAGAATTTCATTCAGTACTGTACCCCGTGCTACGCCCTTCTCAGTTCAGGCTGAAGGCAAAGGATAACTGTTGCTCACCGAAGACAACCGCATGAAGCCCTCGGGCACGATCAAGTGTTTACCCATCGCCTTGATGGTGGTTGGGTTTCCGGTCATCGGTCATGCTCAATTTCTCCGGTTAGGCCCTTTTGACTTCGATGCGACGACAAGCCTCGAAGGCATCTACACAACCAATGTGGAGGAACAGTATCCCTCTGAACAGACCGCCGAACCTGAGGATTATTATTTTATCTGGTCACTGGACCTGATGTCCTCGACTGCGTTCAACCCCAACACGACCGTGGACCTCAATTTTGGAACCTCGATCGAAAAGCACCTCAACCGCCCTGATCTCGACAATTCGGAAAATCCGTTCGGCCACTTTAATTTGAGGGTGGAGACCGACCTGAATCGGTACCTTCTGTATGGCGAAGTGTCCTATGAGCGAAACTCGGACTCATCGGATTTCAGCAATACGTTTTTCCCGGATACGAAAACAAAGGGACGCAAAGTAAGCTCCTTATTTGAATATGGCGCGGGGATTGATTGGGAGTACAATCAGTTCTATGCCGGAGCAAGTTATGAATATAGCGAAGATCGCTACGATGATGCCGAATTTCAGATCGGGGATAAAGATACAGAAACGATGGAGTACCATTTTGGGGTCCAATTGCTGAGCAATCTTTCCCTCGGGTACGAATACGAAACCGAAGACACCACGCTGGTGCGAGAGCCCCCCCCCAACACCACCACGAAGAAAACCCAGAAGATCGCCATCGACTGGGATGTAAAGATCATTGAGCGTCCTGAATTGACCTACTCTTTCGGGGTGGAGAAGGAAGATCAGGACGGAGAAGAAGGGGAGTGGGAACCGATCCACACCTTCCGGTTATCTGACGAGCGGGAGATCGCCAGCAACTTGAAATATGATTATTTTGCCTCCTATGAGATTGAGCAAACCCCGGAGGCAGACGATATTGCGTTTGAATTCGGAGGTGGCATTGAGCATCAGGTTTCTCCTTCACTTTCCCATCGATTTACGGCCAGAAAACAACCGGTTGACACCTTTGGGTCCACCGAGGATACGGATGAGACAGAATTTGAGTATTCCTTGGACAAGCGGGATTTGATCATTCAGGGGGGATACCTGACCGCCTCCGCGACCTATACCATTGATCGTCCGGTTCGTGGACCTGAAGAGCGAACCTGGGAGTATGAGGTCAACCTCGGCCATGAGGCCCAACTTACCTCCAGGCTCAGCCGGACGTGGGAATATAGCTACACGCGTGAAGATTCCGACTTGGTGGATGAGCTACTTGAAGAACATCGCTTCACCCTGACCCTCAAGTACGATTTCTGATGAAGGTATGGGGTCCATTCCGGCAACTTCCCTCGTGGGTTCTTCTCGCGCTGACGCTTGGCGCCCATTGCGCGGCTGCGGACCCGGCCGCCGATGAACTCGCGGACCCCGGTAGCCGGGTCATCATGGCTAATGACCGCATCCGCATCGATATTGTCGAGGCGCCCGATATGAGTGGCGTCTATACCGTGGCCGGAAATGGCACCATGGATCTCGATCTGGTCGGGCGGGTTCAGGTGGAGGGTAAGACGATCCGGGAAGCCGAGGAGCTGCTGGCGAATCAACTGGAAGCCTCGTATTTTCGCCAGGCAACCGTCCGGGTTGAAATTGCCGAGTTTGTCGAGGGTGCGCTGATGATTCTCGGCGCGGTCCAAAATCCGGGAACCCTTCCGATCAAAGGCGATCAGGTGATTACCCTGATAGAATCGATCGTTTCAGTGGGCGGTTTTGCCGACCGGGCGGCGGATGATCAGGTCCATATTCTGCGATGGCGTCCGGGAGGGCGTATGGCTCGCGATACCGTCGTCGTCAACGTAAAGGCGATGTTTGATTCGTTGGATTTCAGCAAGGATCAATACTTGCGGCCCAGGGATATTATCTATGTGCCGTTTCGATCCGGGCAGGAGGGAGCGGATGAATTTCTCGCGCTGGGTGAAGTTGGGACTCCCGGTTTCAATCCCTACACCGAGGGGATGGATATCATTCGTGCGGTCGTCGCTGCCGGTGGTGTTTCCCGGGAGGCAAGGATGGATGCCGCCCGTATTCTGCGCCCAGATGGGAATGGTGGCTATTCGATGATAGCGGTGGATCTCGCCCGGATTTTCGGCGAGGCCAATATGGAGCAGAATATACCGGTTTTTCCCGGGGACATACTGTTTGTACCCTCTGTGCAGGCTTTGGTTGGTGGCAAAGTCTATTTCATGGGCGCGGTCAATCAACCGGGAGTGGTGGCGCTGCCTTCATCCGGCGAGGCATCACTGGCCCGGACATTGTTCGCTCAGGTCGGATTTAATCAATTTGCCAATCGTAACAGCGTGAAATTGATTCGAAAGTCTCCGGATGGGTCGCTGAGGGAAATGGTAGTGGACGTAGGGGCGATTCTGGACAAAGGTGATTTCAGCGATGACATTCCTTTGCAGGACGAAGATGTTGTCACCGTGCCCGAACGCATATTCAGTTTTTAGATGCCATGAGAGAGATGAAGGAAATGATCCAGCCGCCCAACCAAGCGGTCGCTTCACAGGGAGCGCCCGTGAATCCGAATGCGGCGCTTCCCAAAGGGGGGGGGATTGATCTCTCCATTCTCAAACACTATCTCCACGTGGTCATCAAGCGGATCTGGCTGGTTGCTCTCTGCTTTATCATCGCCTTGGTCATCACGGTATTTAAGCTGGCCAACGAGGTCCCGGTGTATTTGTCCACCGCGACGCTGCTGATCAGCAAGGGACTGGAAATGCCCCGCCAGATACTTCTCCAAGATCCCGCCGTGGTGGGGGAGGTTTTGGATACCGAAATACAGATTATCCGGTCCCGGGCAGTCATTGAGCGGGCGAAGGAGCGAATGAATATTCCGCCCGGGGAACTCGCACAAAAGATCCAGCGTGTTTCAGTCAACGGTGTGGGTCGTACCGCCATGATCAGTATTCATGTCTACTCCTATGATCGTCAACTAGCCGCAGACTATTGTAATCGTATTGTTGAGTCATATCTGGAGTTCAAGTCTGAATCCCGGATGGAAACTTCACAGGCAACCGTCATCAACCTGACTCAGCAAGCGAATCGCTTGCGGGACGAATTGCGACGGGCCGACGATCGTGTCCTGGCCTTTAAAAAGGAAAACCGGGTCGTGGCGATTCAGGAGCGCGGCAATGTGGCCGCAGAGATGCTGGCAAGCCTGGCGGCCAGGGCTGCACAATATCGAACCGAGCGGATGATTCTCGAGGCCCAGCAACCGATGCTGAAAGATGCGGATGACGACATCATTCTCAGCGCGTTATCCTCTCCGGTCGGTCTGACCACCTACGGAGGTCTGGTTTCGGAACTTTCGGGTGGCACCGGGACCAATAGCACGGTGATGATTGACCGGGGCCCGGAAGCCCTGATCGAGCAGGGGCTTGTCAAGCGGCAGGCTTGGGACGGATTGAAGAGGCGGCGTGGCCAATATGAGGATGAAATCGCACAACTTCGGAAGAGCTTTCGGGATTCCTACCCCCCCCTGCAGCAGAAAATCCGCGAACTGGCCGACATTGATCGTGCCATCGACCGTGAAGTCCAATTGGCGTTGAAAGGATATTATTCCGAACTGGAAGCATTGGTCATTCAAGAGCAAGCGGTGCATCGAGCAGAAGCCGAATGGGAAGATGATGCCCTGGCGGTCTCACAGAAGGTTGATGAATATACCGCTCTGCTCAGTGAACAGGACCGTCTTGAGCGGCTTTACAATATGATCTTCAACCGCCTCAAAGAGGTGGATATTTCGATTGGTGTTGAACCGGAAACCGTAAGGCTCCTGGATCCGGCAGTCCCCCCCGGAGGACCGATAGAGCCCCGTCGGGTGCAAAGTCTGTTCATGGCAAGTTTGCTGGGCATCGGGGTGGGCCTGGCCCTGGCGATTGGCCTCGAATTTCTTGATGATTCAATTCGATATCCCGAAGATGCCGCTCGGGCCCTGGCGACGACGTTTTTGGGCATTGTTCCCGCCGCCAATTGGGATCGTGACGATTTAACCACCCACCTGCTTTCGGGAATGGATCAAAAGAGCGGGATCTCGGAGGCTTATCGAAATATTCGGTCCGCGTTTATGTTCTCGATCAAACAGCAGAATGTTCGAACGATGGCCATCACCTCGGCGGTTCCGAAAGAGGGGAAGACCACGACCTCCCTGAATCTGGCCATCAGCCTGTCCCAAGCCGGGATGCGGGTTTTGATTGTCGATGCGGATTTGCGCCGGGGTGAGGTTCACAAGTATTTTGGGTTGGAGGGGGGGCGCGGCTTTTCCGATATCTTGAGCGGTCAGGCCAAGCCCGATGCCGTCATCCAGCACACCGGAAACAAGAATCTCGACCTGATTGCCACCGGGGCTTTTCCGGCCAATCCCGCCGAATTGTTTTTGCGTCCGGAGTATCGGGCCTTTGTCGAGTATGTCACCCGGAACTATGACAAGGTGATCTTTGATTGTCCGCCCATCATGGCGGTCTCCGAATCAGCCATCCTCGCCTCCATGGTGGATGGGGTGCTCATGATCGTCTGGGCAGGTCGCACTTCCCGCAAGCTGTCGCAGTTGGCGGTTCAGACCATGCGGCAGAGAGGTGCCAATATTCTGGGGTGTATTCTCAACAATTTGGAATTCGGACGGGTGGGGTACTATTACTATTCCACCTATTATGGGTACTATAATTACGAGTACTCCTATTATGACCGCCCCCGGACACCGACCACGACCAGTTCCTCCTAGCCTGACTTCGGGAGAAGAAAGGAACTTCTGATGCTTTTTCACCGCGGAAGACAACTTTCCTTGCGACGGACGATTCTTTTGACCGGAGACATCGTCTGCATCGCTTTCTCGATTGTGTTGTCCGCAGTTGTCCGGCTGGGGCCGGAAATGGGAATCAGCTACTGTCTGGCCCATATCCCTTCGCTGCTGGGGTCGCTTGCCTTGTTTTTGCTGACCTTCTATGCCGCTGGCATGTATGAGCGGAATTTGTTCACCCGAAAATCCGCATCCTACCGGGTGCCCCTGGTAACGGTTGGGATTGCCCTGATGCTGATCGTGTTGACCTTCTATGCCAAGGCCAACCTCCAGATTGGACGGGGAATCCTGTTACTGGCTGGCATCTTTGTGTTTCTGTTAACCTGGATGATGCGATATGCCTACGGGGTAGCGGTCGGACAGGGTTTCCTCTCCAAGGGCACCTTGATTCTTGGGGAAGGAAAGGAACTGGAAGACGTGATCCGTCTGATCAATCGCACCCCGGATGCGGGGATGAAGTTGATCGGCGTGGTTTCGGCGAGGCGGGTGGAGCCCGGCACCTTTATCGCCGGAATCCCGGTGGTGGGGACGACCGAGAAATTGCGGGAGTTGACCGATGCCTTTGAGGCGGAAACCATTATCGTCGCGACCTCGCTGTCCCGCGAACCGAAACTGCTGCGGCTGCTGCGGCCCCTGCGATGCAGCGGCACCGAGGTCATGGATTATGTCGCGGTCTACGAACTGCTGGCGCAGGAAATCCCCCTCGATCACATCAATGATGAATGGCTGATGAACGCGGCCTTGAACAGTTCGGTGATTCATATCCGGAAAATCAAACGGATTCTCGACTTGTTAGTTGCTGGCTTTGGCCTTTTGCTGGCCGCCCCCATCCTGTTGGTCACCGCCATCGCGGTCAGGCTGGACTCGCCCGGCCCCATCTTTTATCGGCAAAAACGTTCCGGGCAGGATGGCCGCCACTATTGGGTGATCAAGTTCCGGACGATGCGGCAGGACGCTGAAGCCAAGTCCGGCGCGGTGTGGGCGGGCGCTAAAGATGACCGGATCACCCGGATCGGCCGATCCCTGCGCAAGTGGCGGGTCGATGAAATTCCCCAGTTATGGAATGTGCTCAAGGGGGAAATGAGCCTGGTTGGGCCTCGTCCCGAACGCCCGGAATTTATTGATACCCTTGCCTCGACCATACCCTTCTACCATGAACGGTTGATGGTGCCCCCCGGGGTGACCGGGTGGGCTCAGGTCAAGTTTCCCTATGCTGCGAGCATCGAAGCGGCGCGGCGAAAACTTCAGTATGATCTCTATTACATCAAGCATATGAGCTTCTTTTTTGACGTGCTCATTCTGTTGCGAACCATTCGCACCGTGGTCCATGGCTTGCGGCATAGTGACGAGTCGGAGAAGTCCTCCGGTTCAGCTCCAGCCCCCGCCCTGACCGTGCTCCAGGGGTCGTCGATTGCCGGGGAAGATTCCGATCGAGAAACCCATGCCGCTCCATGACCACCGCGTCGACGATTCGCGAACCGGATGCTGAAACACAATGGTGCGTGGTGCATGCCCGGCCCCGGTGCGAAAAGAAAATTCTCGCTCTCTGCCGACAGCATGCGGTGGAGGCCTATTTACCCCTGCTGCCGAAGCGCCACCGGTATGGTGCCCGGATCAGGATCACGGAGACTCCGCTGTTCAGAGGATATGTCTTCGTTTGTGCCTCCGCCCGGGATCGATCTTTCTTGCGGCAGAATGATTATGTGGCCAATCTGCTGGAAACCTCCCGGCAGACCGAACTCTACCAGGAGCTTCGGGCTCTGGCCCATTCCCTTTCCGTGGGAAGGGTGGTGGATGTGCTTCCCTACCTGGAGGAGGGGCGAAGGGTGGCAATTCAAACTGGACCGTTTAAGGGAATGGAGGGCATGATCCTGCGGGTTAAGAATCAGGACCGGGTGGTGATTCAAATTGAATTGATCCAGCAGTCCGTTGTCTTTGAGGCGGATTCCGCCTCTGTCAAACCGGAATAGGAGCACATGCGCACGTTGCAACAATGGATTGAGGCCGCTCCGGCATGGATTCGCCGGCCGGCACGGAAGGTCTATTACCGTCGCCGTATCAAGGCGTTTACGGAAATGTCCTGGGATTCGGCTCGCTGGATCAAGCCCCTGATACATGCTGGCGACCGAGTGGCGGATGTCGGTGCCAATATCGGCTATGTGACCCTGCTGTTTTCGTCCTGGGTGGGTCCGGAGGGCCGGGTGTTCAGCTTTGAGCCGGTGGCGGATACCTTTGAAACGCTTCGGGATACCGTGCATACAAGGCGCTGCGCCAATGTGGAGGTGTTTGACGTCGCGGCATCGGACCATGCGGGCTCTGCGGGAATGGCGGTTCCTGAATATGTTTCGGGCGGGCGCAACTATTATGAATCCTTCATTGTCGAGGGCCGGGTGGACGAGGTCTCCTCCGGGGTTCAGGTGAAAACAGCGACCTTGGATTCGATCCTGCTCGACCGGGCACCATCGATTCAGTTTTTGAAGGTGGATGTGGAAGGGCATGAGTGGAAAGCCCTGCAGGGCGCGATGGGTATCATCCGTCGGGATCACCCGGCGCTGTTTGTCGAAATTATGTCGGATCCGGGTACTGCGGGGACCGATGCTGCCCGCCTGTTTGAATGGCTGCAGGGGGAGGGCTATCAGATCTATGCCTCAACCGATCAGGGCTTTGTTCCGTGGCCGGAAATCAAGCAGTCTGTCGATTGGTTATTCTGGCCCACCGCCCGGGGAAGTCTTCCCGGCTTGATCATACGCGATCAAAAGCAATCAGGTTCCTGACCTGGGTGAAGGAATGGCCAGGCACACGATCAAGGAAAGGACAAGATGAAACTGAGCATTATTATTCCGGTATATAATGAAGCCGCGACCCTGGAAACCGTTGTGAACCGGGTTCGCGAGGTTAGCCTTCCCGAAGGACTGGAGCGGGAGTTGGTCATCATCGATGATGCATCAACCGACGGAACAGTTGAGGTGCTGGAAATGTTGGCGGAGCAGTATCCCGATATTGCGATAGAGAAGCATCCGGAAAATCGTGGGAAAGGTGCCGCCCTGCGCACCGGACTGACCCAGGCATCCGGTGATATCCTGCTCATTCAGGATGCCGATTTGGAATATGAGCCCAGGGAATACCCGGTTCTTTTAGCTCCCATACTGGAGGGGAAGGCCGATGTTGTCTATGGCTCTCGGTTCATTGGTGGCGGCGCCCACCGGGTACTGTATTTCTGGCATAGTGTGGGCAATCAGTTCATTACCCTGTTGTCCAACATGTTCACCAATATCAATCTGACCGATGTGGAGGTGTGTTATAAGGTCTTTCGCAAATCGGTCATCGAATCCATTATCCTGAAGGAAGACCGATTTGGATTTGAAATCGAAGTAACTGCAAAGGTCGCCCGGGGGGGCTGGCGCATCTACGAAGTGCCGATATCCTATTATGGAAGACCCTATTCCGAGGGGAAAAAAATTACTTGGAAAGATGGGTTTCGTGCCCTGTGGTGTATTGTGAAGTACCGGTTCAGCGATTTGTAGTGTCCAGGGGACGAATTGTTCTTGTCATTGCATCGATGACGAACATGCTGCGGTCCGGGAAGGCTTGAGCCAGACAGGAAATTTGATCGGGAAGATACCGGGCAAACAACAGGCGATGCGTTAGTTCCGGATCGTTGTGGATAAATCCGGAGCTGAAGAAAAAGTCATTGTGAAGGTCCTCCTTCATCAGGATTAGGGCTTTTTGGTGGGGCGGGATGACTTCCTGGGCCAGTTGATAAACACGCATATCCACCTGCTCATAGGCGTGCGCGTACTTGGGCCAGATCGAATGAGGCCATACGTGAAGCCCGGAATAGAGGATACCGGATAGAATGAAGATCTGTCCAATTCGGCGCCATTCCGGGCGAGTTGATTGTGTCCATCCGGCAAGCGATGAGGCAATCAGCAGTATAGCCGCAGGGATCATCGGGGTATAATATCTGGCCTCCAGCTCAAAACCATCATAGGGAAAAAGGGCATACAATCCGACTGTGGTGATCAGGACCGATCCACAGACCCAGTGTTTTGTCTCGCGGGGCCACCGAACAAAGGGAATCAGCAATAGCGGCAAACAAGTTGGCCAGCCAAGCAGTGCGGTATCGAATCGTAACATCGCCCGCAGGAGATATTGCCAGGCCTTGGCCGGTGTATGGCTGTTGGTAAACCCCAGCGAATCCTGAATAATGGGGGTCAGTGAATAGGACGATCCAAAATTATATCCACTGGAAAACCATGCACCATACACCTGCGCATTCCAGAACAGGAGAAGGGCCAGCGAGGTCATGCCCCCGAGAATTCCAGGAATCATGAAGCGAATGGTTTTCGCCTTCTGGGCCATGGGCAGAAACAAGAAAGCGGTTATGGCTCCCGCCATCGCAGGAATCATGTCTTGGGGGCGGGTAATCGCGGCGAACCCTGCGCATAACCCGGCGACCATAAACCAACGTTGACTCCGGCGCTGCGATTCCAGTCCCTTGCGCCAACCGACAAAGGTCAGGAGCATCCACATCAGAAAAGTGGTGTGCGACATGTACGATGCACTGACCAGAAGACCCAGGGGAGAAAGGGTGAACAGGGCCAGGGCAAAGAACTGTTCACGAACAGTGTAGTGATTTTCAATCAGCTTGGAAAATGCCCAGGTGGTGATCGCCCAGCCGAGTGGCATCATCAGCCAGGGGGCACCCAGAGCAAAACCCGGGGCCAGCCAGGCCGCTTGGCCGGGAAAATACTTGGTGTGCCATCCGCCATTGATGTTCATGACTACGTTGTGCTGAAAAAATGCGGGGAAGCAATCAGGTACCCTAGCTGTCAGGTGACCGAGGGCAAACAGCTTGGCTTGAAACACGTGACTCGTGGCGTCGGTGATATGTGGTTGATTCTGAAAGACCACCGATTGAACCGCCAGGCACAGAAGTCCAGCGACAATCGGGGATCCCTTCCGAATCACAGAAAGCAGTTGCTCACCAGACCTTATACCTGCCACTGAAAGGTTGTGGCCCGGGAGCAGCCAGAGAAGTAAGCCCGAAAGAATCAAGCTCACCCCGAATTGCTGCTGGGCATGGATCAGGCGTTGAGTGAACAGGGCGGATATCGAGATGCCAGCTGTCTGGCCAAGAAAAAGCGGTACAATACCCAGGCGAAACCGTGCCAGAACAATCAAGACCAAACCCAAAACGGCTGCTCCGGTGATCGCCTTTTCCCTGATTCTTTTCACAGGGGATGGGTATACTGCCTTCGCCAGTATCGGTCAACCGGCGACTCACCCCGGAGGTGCAGGGCCTAGTTCTTTCGTTTTCTGTAGGCTTGCAGGCCCAGCCAAAGCTGTTTAGTCTGTTCTAAACGCAATGAACCATGATCCTGTACAGCAAGCTTTATGGCAGATGGTGGAGGCCGGAGGCAGAACGGCCCAATCCTTTGGACTAGCCCGCCTGCTTGGCCAGATCTATATGCTGCTTTATCTCAAAAACCAGCCACTGTCGTTAGATGCGATGGTTGAGGAGTTGCAGGTCAGCAAGGCCAGTGTGAGTATAGCCTGTCGACAACTTCACGCCTTTGGTGCAATCCGCAGAATTACCCATAAAGGGGATCGGCGAGACTTCTACGAGGCGATCCAGGATTTCCGGGGATTGCTTCAGAACGGACTGCTTCCCGCCTTGGACAAGAAGCTCGATTCGGCTAGAATTCAGATTGAACAATGCCGGGGCATGCTGATAGAGGCTGATTCGGAGGCGTCCGAGCAATTGCTGCAAAGGCTCAATGAGGCGGAAGAGCGCCGGTCGAAAATCAGTGATCTGATTAGAAACCCTTTGGTCCGGCGTATGTTGTAGGAAACAGGGATGTCCCGCGACAAGATGCGGAACTCTCCACAAATGAGCAAAGCTATGTTGCCCCGGTAAGCACCCCGGGACGCGACCGGGACGAAGTCTGTCGCTCCGCTGGAGCGGAGCGGGGGTTGAAGGGTCAAAGGTAAAGGGATTGGGTGGGATTGGATGATTGGGTGATTCGTTGATTGCGATGATTGGGGTGACACGTGACCTTTGTTGAGATGCTGCAAGCCGCATCGGACGCTTTCCGGAAAGAAAGTATTCAGGGGTTGCTGATTGGTGGCTTGGCGGTTAACTACCATGGATACAGTCGGAATACTCAGGACATCGATTTCATGGTAGCCGCGGTAGAGCTGGATCGGATTGACCGTGCCTTGCGTGATTCTGGCTTTTTGAATGTGGAGCGGAGGCCCAATGTAATTTTTTTCCGGCGATTGGATTTAGATCTTCGCCTGGACGTGCTTCACGTCGATGACGATACATTTGGGCAACTGTGGACAGCCTCCGTCGAAATGGTGAATTTCCCCTATTATTTTCGCATTCCATCCCTTGAACACCTGTTGGCCATGAAGTTGTTTGCCCTCAAGAATGCCTGGGACAAGCGGATAGCAAAGGATCTGCCCGATGTGGCCAACCTCGCCAGAATCAACCATGTGGACCTAGAGGCGGTTGTTCGGCCATTATGCCTGCGGTTTGCCGATGAACAGATTTACGCCCGAATTGTGGATGAAGTAAACAAACTCAACGACAACAAAGCATGAACTTTACCTCACTCGCTCATCAGGAATCCCCCCCCGTCAAGGTAGACTTTGTACGCTGCCTAGAGTTCTGTGAGTTGATGCACACGCTTACCGACCCAGAAAAACTTCAGCGACAGAAAGAAATCGAAAAGAAGATCGAGAAGGCGTTTACGATGGTTGGTTGACAAGGTGACAAGGTGACAAGGTGACAAGGTGACAGGGTAACACGGTGGTAGGGTAATAAATGGTCCGTCTATGTTCTCCTGCAGAGAACTTCTCTGGGTAGGCATGATGGCAAAGTGTTGAGATGGTTAAAAAGTTTGAGGAATTAGATTGCTGGCAGGTAGCTCGGGAGTTAACCAGGGAAGTGTATGCCCTGACCGTAGGTGATGACTGTCGAAGAGATTTCGGTTTCGTGGATCAGATCCGCCGTGCTTCGGTCTCCATCATGAATAACGTAGCGGAAGGGTTTGAGCGAGGCTCCGACAAGGAATTTATCAAATTCCTCTATATTGCCCGTGCTTCGGCCGGTGAGGTCCGTAGTATGACCTATGTGGGCCTCGATCAAGGCTATCTTGCCGACCCCCCGATTTCCAGAAACTGCAGGACCTCTGTCGAAGAAGCAGCGCCCTCTGCTGGTCCCTGATCAAAAGTAAGCGGCTCAACCTCAACGTGGGCGCTAAACTCTCCCTGCTCCTTTTCACCGCTATAATCCCCCTGCTACACCGCCCCTAACGAACCGTCCCACCTTGCCCCCTTGAAACCCTGTCACCTTGTCACTCCAATCCCTTGTCACCCTTTAACCTTGTCACCTTGAACCCCTAATCCCCCCATGTCCCTCTGGGCCTTCAGATTTATTCTCTGGTACCTCTGCATTCTATTGGTGCAGCCCCAGAACCGCTTTTTCTTTCTGCATCCACTGCATATCGCCGATATTGCCGTGATGGGGGGGGTCGGACTTCATGTGCTGTCCGCGATGCAGGACGGACGCCCCCTGATCCGATTCGGGCCAGCTACGATCACCGCCCTGCTGCTGATGTTCTTTAGTTTTATCTCCCTCTATGCCGGTGCCATGCAGACGAGCAGTTACTGGAATGCCAACATTGACCTGATCTTCAAGAATGCATTGGTGCTGATCATGATTGAAGCCATGGCAACAACGGTGGAGCGGGTCTGGGCGGTACAGGCAACCATGCTGTTCGCCACATTATGGTGGGTCAAGGGGGGGCTCAGAATTGCTGCGGCCGGTTCCACCTATGCCGGCGATCGGATCCATGGCCCGGCGGTGTCGTTGATCGAAAATCCCAATGGCTTCGCCTATCTCATGACGGTCATGATTCCGCTCTATCTCTACTTTTACCAGAAAAGCCCCTACAAATATGTTCGCTGGGCATTTCTCGGCTTGGCTGTCGCCAGCGTCTATATCGTTCTACAGACCGGAAGCCGAACCGGTCTTATCGCCCTGATTCTGGTTGGTGCATTCCTGCTGCCAAAATATGGTGCCCAGTATAAGAAAGCGATTCTGATCGGTGGGGTCGCCATCTTTATTCTTTCCAGCAGCATCGGCAGCATGAATATGGAGCGGTACCGAACCATCTGGACTTCCATTCAGGGGTTTCTCGCCACTGATTATGAAGACAAGGATCCGAGCCAGATGGATCAGGATGAGCAAAGTGCTTGGGAGCGGAAGATGAAGAATCTTCACACCTGGCGGTTGATTAAAGAATATCCGGTTTTTGGGGTTGGCCTTCAGCCGAATGATTCTTTGGTCATGGAAAAATATTACTATGCCAGTGGACAGGTTCACAATGAGATCCTCTATGCGGGAAAGCAAATGGGATTTATCGGGATGGGACTCTATCTCTCCTTTGTGTTGGGAACCTTTATCCGGGGATGGGTCATTCAGCGTCGAGCCAGATACACTTGGCCTGCGCTGGCTGACATGGGGTGGACCTTCAAGATGCAGGCCATGGTGATTATGATTGGGGGATTCTTCTCCCCCATTCCATGGAATCCCATTACCTTGACTCTGGCTGGATCGGTGTCGGCCCTTATACTGAATCTTCGCGAACATGAAGGCCTGTAATCATCAGGCCATCATTCAATCGTTCAAGTTATTGCGATGCATGACGCGAATCTCATAAAGGTCAAGGACAGTGGTCGAGCTCGCAATGAGGGGTTGGACCAGCTTCGGGGTCTCTTGGCATTCACCGTCATGCTTTATCATCTGGTGAGCTGGTGCAAAGTGACCTTGAATCCGTTTTGGGGGAATGCTCTTGATTTGGCAGGAGTCTATTTTGTTAGTACGTTTTATGTTCTTAGTGGCACGGCGATGTTAATCGCTTACGGACCACGACCGTTTTCCCGTGAGACCATGATCGATTTCGCAGTACGGCGGGTTTTCAGAATCATGCCCATGTTTTGGTTGGTGACGGCATTTGCATTTATAAATATGTGTGTCGGAATTATTCCGTTTCCCCAGATCTTCTACCCGGCCAACATCTTGTTGAATCTTAGCGGTCTGTTTTCTTGGATTCGGCCGCACGCCTACTTTTCCGCCGGAATGTGGTCTATTGGGAACGAACTGGCATTCTACACGATATTCCCTCTGTTTCTCTGGGGGCTTCGGTCGCCTCGTTTTTTTACAACGGCGTGCATCGCTGTCATTGTGGGTTCGTTTGCATGGACAGAAGCACACTTGAATAGTGGGACTAAGCTTGTGGATCAGTGGCGCCTGTACATCAGTCCTCTCAATCAGATCGGATTTTTTATGGCCGGCCTTTTGCTTGGTCGTCTTGTCATTGTTCGCCGCATGATGACAGGTAAAACACACATCTTGATTTTTTGTATTGGATTGGCCGTTTTCCTGATCATATCCGTCTTCGTGGATAAGAATAATTCTGTAACCGGCTTCTCAAAGCAGGTCCTGTTTGCTGATTGCCTGTTACTTTGTCTGGGTGCGGCAGGGACGGCTGCCACAGGACAAGCCGGTCGCGTATTGAAGGTTTTGGGGCAATTGTCCTATTCGCTCTATCTATTGCATTGGCCAGTATATTTGTGGGTATCCAGCATGTCCGCCGAGCTAGAGGGGGGCTGGAAGATTCTAATTGTCGCGACCGCCACGAGCGCCTTGTCGTATATATCTTTCTATGCCATTGAAAAGCCCTGTATGGAGTTCGGTGCAATGTGCTCGCGATGGCTGCGATCAATGTGTCCGTCACGGACGGTTACCTTGCGGACGGAGACACAAAGTTCCTAATAAATGCTCTACGTTAGAGCCATCAATTTCAGCAGGATTAGCGGAAGGAAGTCGCGATGAAACTCCAAACACTTCAATGCTATGTATTGGCCATCTTCGGATTGCTGTTGTCTGGATGCGCAAGCATTCCTGGCTACATGATGACTCAAATCAAGACGGATGTCGGCGAGACCTTCCTCATACACAAGCAAAACACTTCACTCAAATGGAGTGTAGGTTCCCATGTAATGCTTGCTGAAGTCAGTTCCAACCGCCTGGCACTTTCCTATTTGCCGGGCGGGGAGTTAGGTGGCCCTGCTGTCTACCCATGGCCGTCCTATACGGATGACAAGGGCAAGACCTGGTCCTTCGGCGATCCGTTTAATGCCGATACGAATGGGCTGGTGTCGCGGCGTCCTTTTTTTGTAGGGGAAGGCGAAAAATTCCCCAAATATTATCATGGCATTTTCTTTTCCGGAGCACGGTTCTCTAATGGTGTACGGGTTTTTTATGATGGGTATACGACGCGCCCGCTCTACTCGGTCCTCTCTATCCGGAGCAAAGATGACGGAAAAACATGGGAAAAACCGCAGGCGATCACCCTTTCCTATCCCAAGGAACTGACGTTCGAGCCGGACTATCTTGCGTTGGGACCCATGGCTGCGGTTACTTCGCAGGATGTAATGTATGTCGTAGCCGGTGCACTTGACCGGAAAAAAGTAAAGTTGACAACCATTCTGTATAAATCGGAAGACCGGGGTAAAACCCTGACACCAGTCGGTGTCGTTGCGGAATTGCGTCATGCCCGGTTTGGCAAGATGGCTCACGGACCTGGCGAACCGGCAATCATCGCGCTGTCCGATACGGAACTCATTTGTGTTATGCGGACCGGAACAAGGCAGGGAACCGCCGGAATCAGTTTGAATGTCGAGGCCGAGGACATGTTATTGGCGCGATCCCTGGATGGGGGGCTTACATGGAAGCGAAGTCGGATGCATGTTCAAGGGGTCATGCCCAAAGTGATCAGGATGTCCAACGGAATACTCGTGCTGGCCACGGGTCGTCCGGGAAACCGTATCTACTTCAGTGTAGATGGCGGACGACATTGGGGTGGGGAAGTTCAACTTTCACCATACAGCCATATGAGTTCCGGGTACATGGATATCAAGGAAGTTGAGCCCGGCAAACTGCTAGTCGTATACGATATGATCAACTCGCCGCTTCCGCCGAATCTTCAGGCAGATGGTGGTGATGGCGCAGTCAAAAAAGTAGGTGACTTTCTCTACACGGTATTGATTGGGCCTCTGGAAAAATCCGGCAAAGTGTATAACCAGATTCTTGGATGCTACATTGATGTGGCGCCGCGCTGATCAGGGTCAGGGCCAGAAGGAAAAATGAGCAGGAATTCTATTACTAGATATGTCGCGTCAAGCCGCGACCGTTTGACGTTGGCAGCATGGATCATGATGTTTCGGGAAATTAGTGAATATCGTGAACTCATTTATCGCCTGGTCGTAAGGAATGTCACTGGACAGTTTCGCCAGTCTTTTCTCAGCTACCTGTGGATTATCCTGCCACCAGTTGCCACGACGGTCGTATTCACTGTTTTGCAGCGGGCGCGTATTGTTAACATAACCATGCCGGAAGATGGCATGCCCTACGCAATATTCGCCCTGTTGGGGGCGACGTTCTGGGGCTTTTTTACCCAGGTGGTGTCAATGGCAACTAACAGCATCAGCAGCGCGGGCATGCTGGTTTCCAAAATCTATTTTCCGCGTGAAATTCTGGTGTTGAGTGCGGTCGGTAATGCCGTGGTCAATCTTGCAATTCGGATGCTGGTCGTCGCTTTGTCTTTTGTTCTTCTCGGTTATGCGCCTCATCCCGCCTGCGTGTGGTTTTGCCTGCTTCTCATTCCGCTGCTCATGCTCGGGGTTGGGTGTGGGCTGTTCTTGGCGCCAGTCAATGTCATGATGAATGATGTAAGCCGGATGCTGGAGTTTGCCTTCCAGTTTGGCATGTTCCTTGCGCCGACGGTATACCCGACACCAGTCCTCGAGACGGTGGACAGCAAGTGGCAGGTCGCTCTGTATTGGATGCATCAGCTAAATCCCGTGTCGCACTATCTCTATGCCCTTCATGAACTGGTGGAAAAGGGAACATTGACCTTTGGTGCCGGGTTGCAGGCATCGCTGATACTTTCCGTATTTGTTTTTTTTGCCGGTTGGCGATTCTTTCATGCTGTGGAGCCGCTGCTTGCCGAACGTGTGTAAGCAAGGGCCCGTGGGCGATAGATGATCGGGTTCAGCGCCAGCATTATCCTGGCGTAATAATAAAAATATAAACTCTGGTCGAAGCGTTAAAAATCAACTGTATAGGTCATGAATAGATCTGCAATTATTATTGATAACGTAAGTAAAAAATTTGCCCGCTCTCTCAAACGAGGCATGATTTATGGTTTGACCGACATGGCTTATATGGCCTTTTTGCCCGGGCATTGGAAATCCCGTGGTTATGAAGCAAGGGTAAGTGATGCCGCGAGAGAAAAGCAGAGTGCAGTAGGGAGTGCAGTTGAAGGAGGCAATTTGCTGTCGAAGGTGTGTGATACAGATCTGCGGCCTTCAGAGTTCTGGGCACTCCGCAATGTCTCGTTTAAGGTTGAGCAGGGTGAGACCCTGGCGCTGCTGGGGGCCAACGGCGCTGGAAAGAGTACGATGTTCTCGGTACTCAGCGGGATCTACGCGCCGACATACGGAAGTGTCTCCTACCGGGGACGCCTGCAGGCCCTCATCGCGCTTGGCGCTGGCTTCCATCCCGCCCTGACCGGACGCGAAAACCTCTACATCAACGCGGCCATTCTCGGCATGAAGGAAAAACAAGTGAATGCGATTTATGACAGCATTCTCGACTTCGCTGGGATCGGGGCCTTCATCGACTCACCGATACGCAACTATAGTTCGGGCATGCTGGTCCGCCTTGCATTCAGCATCGCTATCCATCTCGATCCCGATGTGTTGCTGATTGACGAGGTGCTCGCGGTCGGCGATGCCGCGTTCCAGATGAAATGTGCCAAGTATACCCGGGAACTGGCCAACTCTGGGAAAACAATCGTCGTTGTCTCGCACAACCTCCTTATCGTCCAGATGATGTGTCGGCGAGCGATATGGCTGGACAAGGGACAGATTTTACAGCAGGGCGACACCCACACGGTTACCAAGGAATACCAGAAGTTCATGATGACCCGCGATATTGGAAAAGACCTCAAGGTGGCCTCGTCGACCACTACGTTCTCGGCGGCCATTCTGGACGTCAAATGGCACGACGCCGGCGGTTCCGTCATTGAAAAACCGGAGTGGGGAAGACCCTGTAAAATTGTACTCGAAATCGAGGCCTACGAGGATGTCGACTGCGCTCGTCTCTGGGTAAGTATTTCCGCCATCGGGAAAGAGGGCACGGTCATGTATGTCAGTATGTTTGACGACGGCCATTTCCTGTCGCTCCGCAAGGGATCCAACCGTGTTGCGCTCTACTGGGAGTCGCTGCCACTTTCCGATCACTCATCGTACCAGATCAGTGCCGGACTGCGCGACTGGTCCGGACATGTGGTGCTGAGTCAGTCGTATGCCTCGGCTTCGTTTGACATGAACGAACAGGGCACGGGTTGCCTTAATGAGACCGCGGTGGATTCGAGACTCAAGACGGCGAACCCCCTTGTAACGATCCCGTACCGCTGGGTCGTGGAGGACCAGGCGATTATCCGGAATATTCACGAGCACAGCTGATTCACCCATGGAAATCATAGGGTCAATGCAGGGGCTGATGGATCTGGTCCGGCTACAGGTGGCAAACCTCTACCGGCTACCGGATGACGAGAAGACTCTTCTGCCATCGGCGATCGAATACGCCCTGTCACGGTGTGAAACCTGTTTCACCTCCATTCATAATAAATATTACCGTAACGCCAACGGCATCGTGGTTTTCAATCCACTCCATTCCGCTCAATACTGCATATTCCTTTATTATCTCGCCAACACGCTGGGCTGCGAAATGCAAGCGCCGGCCCTCGCGACAAAACTTTACTGCCTGAACAAGGCGCTGAACGCAGTCGATATCTATTACGAAGTGCAACTGCCGGAGCGTTTCATTGTCGAGCATCCGGTCGGCTCGGTACTCGGCCGCGCCCGCTACTCAAACTATCTGGTGCTGCAACAGGGCTGCACCGTAGGGGGAAACCAGGGGGCTTATCCGGTGCTCGGCGAATATGTCTGGCTTCACGCGCAGGCCATGGTGGTCGGTAACTGCCGAATCGGAAACAATGTGTTTGTGGCCGCCGGGACCTACATCAAGGACTGCGATGTGCCCGACAACACTATCGTGTTTGGCCGCTCTCCCGATCTCGTATTCAAGGCCCGGGAACCTGAGTATTTTCTCGCCAGGAGCGTGTTCCGGAATCACCGGCGGGATATAGACTGATACGGATGTCGTATGGGTGCTGAAAAAATTCTTGTGGTTGGACTGGGCAGCATCGCCCGCCGCCATATCGCCAACATCAGGCAGCTCCGGCCGAGTACCGCCATCATGGTGCTGAGGCACCGCGAAGCGGTCCTGCCCGATGCCGTGGCTGGCCAGGTCGAGGGGGTCACCACCTCGGTCGAGGATGCCCTCGCATGGCGGCCTGATGCCGTGCTGATCACCGGGCCTTCCTCCATGCATGTCGCGTCAGCGATCCCTTTTGCCTCCTGCGGGGCGCATATCCTGATCGAGAAGCCGCTGTCCGGCGGGATGGATGATGTTCCGCTTCTCCTGGACGCTTGCCGGCAGGGAGGGGGCGTGGTGATGGTGGCCTACAATTTCCGTTTTTCCTCCTCGATGAGGAGATTCCGTCAGGCCGCTTCCGATGGTCTGGCCGGGAGCATACTCCATGTTCGTGCCGAAGCCGGGCAGTACCTACCGGACTGGCGGCCCTCGACGCCCTACCGGGAATCGGTCAGCGCCCGCCGGGCGCTGGGCGGAGGCGTGCTCCTTGAGCTGAGTCATGAAATCGACTACGTCCGGTGGCTTGGCGGTGAAGTGACGTCGGTATCCGCTCAACTCGGAAAACTTAGCGATCTGGATCTGGATGTGGAGGATACCGCGGACCTGCTGCTGACCTTCGCCGACGGCGCGACGGGTCAGCTGCATGTCGATATGATCCAGCGTAAACCCGCCCGGTACTGCAAGGTCATCGGGTCGGAAGGCACCCTCAGGTGGGACGGCATAACCGGTGAAGTGCTGTTTGATCGTCCGGGCGGCGCAGGAACGGAAGTCCTGCATTCCGCCGGGGGCGAGGACCGCAATGAGATGTATGTGGAAGAAATGAAACACTTTTTCGCCTGCTGTGATGGCCGGGCGGAACCTCAGGCAAGTGGTAGGGACGGCGCAAAGGTGCTGGAAATTATCGAGGCCGCCCGCCGTTCCGCGCAAACCGGAACCCGGGTTACCCTTTGAAGCGCAGCCGTTACGCCGCCGGATACACGAATCCCTGTCCCCAGCGAACATCCTCATGACAAAAAACGATTCCAGACCGTATGTTATCGGGGCCGTGTTCGCGCGAGGTGGCTCGAAAGGCGTTCCCCGCAAAAACGTCCGTTTGATTGCGGGCAAACCGCTCATTGCCTATTCGATTGAAATCGGTTGTTCCATCGAGGCGATTAATCGCATGTTGGTTTCGACGGACGATGAGGAAATCGCCCAGGCCGCCCGCGCCGCCGGCGCCGAGGTCCCGTTCATGCGTCCGGCCGAGCTGGCCACGGACACGGCACCGGAGATTTTGTCCTGGAAGCATCTCATCAACTGGGTCCGAAGCGAAAAGGGAGGGCGGAATCCGGATGTGCTGGTCAGTCTACCCGCCACCTCACCGCTCCGGAGTGCCGCGGATGTGCAGGGATGCATCGACCTGATTCTCGCCGGTGATGCCGATGCCGTGATCACGGTGACGCCGGCCGCCCGGAACCCCTACTTCAATATGGTGACGATGGACGCGCAGGGGAACGTAAAGATCGCCGTCGATGGCGGGCCGGTTTTCAACCGCCAGTCCGCCCCGACGATGTTCGACATCACGACTGTGGCCTACGCCGCACGCACCGATTACGTGCTGGAAACCGACTCGCTACTGAAGGGGCGGGTCAAGGCGGTTCTGGTTCCGCAGGAACGGGCTATGGACATCGATTCGCCATTTGATTTTGATGTCGCTGAATATCTGCTTAAAAAACGTATTGGGAAGATCCCTCTATGAGAAGTGTAAATCAACTCGCAGATCTTACGGGTCGTACCGCGCTGGTCACAGGTTCCGGTGGACACCTTGGATCTGTTATGGCCGAAGCACTGGCCGAGGCGGGCGCTAATCTCGCACTCATGGATATTTCTGGTGAAGCGGTGGAAAACGCAGCCCGTAGTATAGCCTCTGATTATGGTGTTTCCGTTAACCCAGTAAAAGTCGATCTTGCCAGTGAGTCAGCCATTCGCTCGAGTTGCGTGTCGGTGATCGAACACTTTGGACGACTCGATATACTGGTTCATTCTGCCGCATTTGTAGGCACAACGAAACTGGAGGGCTGGATCGCACCCTTTGAAGAGCAGTCGCTATCGACATGGCGGGCCGCGCTGGCGGTTAATCTGGATGCAGCCTTCATACTCGCCCAGACATGCGCGCCGGCCCTCCGTGCTTCCGGGAAGGGATCTATCATCAACATTGGCTCCATTTACGGAATGGTTGGACCCGATTTGGACATTTACGGCGGCACCTCAATGGGTAATCCTGCCGCATATGCTGCGGGAAAGGGCGGTCTGCTTCAGTTGACCCGCTGGCTCTCGACTGTGATGGCACCCGAGGTGCGCGCGAACATGATCAGCTTCGGCGGCATTGAACGGGGGCAGCCGGAAAAATTCCGTGCAAACTACACGAAACGCACACCACTTGGAAGAATGGGGACTGAAGAGGATGCCAAGGGCGCAATAACCTTTCTGGCCAGCGATCTGTCATCTTATGTAACGGGTCACAACCTGGTGGTCGACGGAGGGTGGACCGCGTGGTGACATCGTTTTTCATCGGGAATCGGCAGGTGGGCCCCGGCCAGCCCTGTTTCATCATCGCCGAAGCGGGTGTCAACCACAATGGTGATTTCGAACGGGCCCGGAAGCTTGTGGATGCCGCCACTGCATCGGGTGCGGATGCCGTCAAGTTTCAGACCTTCAAGGCGGAAAAGCTGGTGACCGCCACAGCCCGGAAGGCCGATTATCAGGTCAGGAACACCGGTTCGGATGAGAGTCTATTCGACATGCTGAAAAAACTCGAACTTTCTGAATCAGATCACGAAAAGCTACTGAGCCATTGCCGGGATCGCGGCATTCTCTTTCTCTCGACACCGTTTGACGAGGACAGCGCGGATTTCCTCCTGCGGTTGGGAGTGGCGGCTTTTAAGGTTTCATCGGGGGATCTTACCAATACACCGTTTCTAAAGCGTCTTGCCTCGATGAAACTTCCGATAATCCTTTCGACCGGGATGGCAACCATGGATGAAGTTCGCGAAGCTGTGGAAGCCGTACGAGCGGGCGGAGAGCCTCCCCTGTTGCTGCTTCAATGCGTTAGCAATTACCCTGCCGAGGCTGTAAACACCAACCTTCGGGCCATGATGGCAATGGCCGCCGAGACCGGGTATGCGACCGGCTATTCGGATCATACGCTTGGTGATGAGGTGGCCATTGCATCCGTCGCACTGGGTGCGTGCGTGCTTGAAAAGCACATGACGTTGGACACCCGGCTTCCGGGGCCGGACCACGCGGCTTCAATGATGCCGGACGATTTCAGTCGCATGGTGGAGCGCATAAGGCGGGTTGAGTGTGCTCTCGGGAGCGGGATCAAGGTCCCCTCGGAGGCTGAAAAACAAACACGTGCTGCTGCTAGAAAAAGTGTAACCATGGCGGTCGATTGCCGAAAAGGTGAACCGGTCGTCGAAAGCGTCGTTTGCTTTAAGCGACCGGGCATCGGCATTCCTCCGTCCCGGCTGGAGTCTATCATTGGACGGCGGTTCGCTCATGACATGAAAGCGGGAGAGACGGTGACCACGGACTGCCTGGAATGAAATCCATCGGTATCGTAACCGTCGCACGCTCCGACTATGGCATATGGCAGCCGGTGCTGAAACGACTGTCACGGGAGCCGGACATCGACTTCTGGCTTTATGTCGCCGGTATGCACCTTGAGGAGAAATACGGTATGACCATCAACGCGGTGGCGCAGGACGGCTATGAGATTCGTGCCCGTATACCGATGGGCATGAGGCGAAATGATGCCGAAGGTGTGGGTGTTTCCATGGGAGAAGGTGTATCCGGTTTTGCACGCGTCTTTGAAGCCGGACGTCCGGATATCTTGTGTGTGCTTGGTGATCGGTTTGACATGATACCCGCCGTACTCGCCGCCGCTCCTTTTGGTCTTCCGGTGGCGCATGTTCACGGCGGTGAAATTACCGAAGGAGCCATGGATGATTTGTTCCGGCACGCCATTACGAAGATGTCGCACCTGCATTTTGCGAGCACCCAGGAATATGCCGATCGCATCATACAGATGGGTGAAGAGCCGTGGCGTGTCATGGTAAGCGGCGCGCCCGGGCTTGATTCTGTCCTCAATACCGAACTCCTTCCACCCGTAGAGCTCGAGCGGCTGTGCGGGATGCCGTTAAGCGAGAAGCCCCTGCTCGTGACGTTTCATCCGGCCACGCTTGACGCTCTGCCGATAGATGAGCAGATCAATGAGTTGCTAAAGGCACTAAGCCGCCTCCGGATGCCCATCGTATTTACGCTTCCGAATGCTGACATGGGCAGCGATGTCATCATACAGGCGATCCACCGATTCCGCTCGCAGGGGGCGCCTGCCGTACTCGTGGACAACCTGGGCTCGCAGGCCTATTTCAGCCTGATGCATGTTTCCGCGGCGATGGTCGGCAACTCATCCAGCGGAATCATCGAGGCAGCCTCTTTTGACTTGCCGGTCGTGAACATCGGTATCCGTCAGCAGGGGCGGGCAAGAAATGCGAATGTGATTGATTGCACCAATAATGCCGCCTCGATTGAGGCGGCGATTCGAAAAGCTGTGGATCCCGCATTCAGGGAAGAGATCATGGGAGAAGGAAACATCTACGGAAATGGCCACGCAGCGGATCTCATCGTGACTCGTTTAATGAATGCAGAACCGACCGGTACGCTCATTCGGAAACGTTTCCACCCGCAGGAAGAGAGACGCTGATGAGTGTTCGATCATTGGAGGTCCGTTGTGTCATTCTGGGCGGCGGCGGTCATGCAATAGTCTTGATCGACAGCCTACTTTCCATGGGCGGAATTGACATCGCCGGCGTTCTAGATGCCAGAAAGAAACCGGGCCATGATGACGGAGTTCTGGGCATTCCGGTTTTGGGCGGTGATATGCTTTTGCCCAGACTGAAGGATAAGGGCGTGACACATTTTGTTTTGGGCCTGGCCGGCACAGGCCCCAATCCGCTGAGGGAAAAGTTGTGGGAACAGGCTCTTTCCCACGGCTTGAAACCGTTGTCTGTGATTCATCCCTCAGTTGTGCTGTCACAATTTTCGACGATTGGTGACGGGGTGCAGATCTTCCCTCATTCGGTGGTGAATGCGGGTGCGTCGGTCGGACAGGGCTGTATTGTAAACACCGGGGCGATTGTCGAACACGACGCAATCATGGAACCCTTTTCCCATCTGTCCAGCGGTGCGCGTATAGCCGGTGGTGTTCGACTGGGAAGACATGCATTTGTCGGGAGCGGCGCCACTGTGATTCAAGGTGTTTCGATCGGGCGGGGAGCTTTGGTTGGCGCCGGCGCAGTCGCTCTACACGATGTAGGAGAAGACGATCGTGTAGTTGGTGTTCCGGCGCGATCGATCAGGAAGTCATCATGACCCCCAAAATGAACGCTAAAAGACACGTTCCCGGGTATGTGGCCGCCTGCTGCGTTGATACGACCTGCACCCTTCGCAATGCACTACGCGTCATGTCTGAAGGCGCGGTCGGTATCGTCCTCATGACCGACAGGTCCGGCCATCTTCAAGGCACCATCACCGATGGTGATATTCGCCGTGCACTCCTGAAGGGTGTTGGGCTTGATGACGCAATAATCTCGTACATCCAGCGTTCCTTCGTTTCCGTACCGCCTTCGGCGGGCCGTGCGGAGGTGCTGGAGATGATGCAGGCGATGCGGTTGGATCAGATTCCCATTGTGGATGCGAAGGGGCGCCTTACTGGTCTGCACACGCTTCATGCGATTCTCGGCAATGAGAAACGACCGAACACAGCGGTGATCATGGCCGGCGGGCAGGGTACACGGCTGCGTCCGGTCACGGAACACATACCCAAGCCGATGATCAGGGTGGCAGGACGGCCGATTCTAGAGCGCCTGGTGCTTCATCTGGTCGGTAGCGGTATCACACGCATCTGTCTCGCTGTGCATTATCTCGCGCATGTTATCGAGGATCATTTCGGAGACGGTTCGCGGTTCGGCTGCCGCATCGACTATCTCCATGAAAAAGAACCGAGGGGAACCGGCGGCGCGCTGGCGCTGGTGAAACCCCGGCCCCGGCACCCGCTCATCGTCATGAACGGCGACCTGATCACCCAGGCCGATATCCCGGCGATGCTGCGGTTCCATGAAGCCGGCGGGTTCGAAGCGACGATGGCGGTCCGGCGATACGGACACCAGGTTCCTTTCGGCTGCGTGGAGGTGAAGAGGGGCCGGGTGACGCGTCTGGAGGAAAAGCCGGTTTTGGAACGGTCCATCAATGCGGGCATCTATGTGCTCAATCCGGCTTTATTGAGACGCATACCGGACCGCTTCTATCCTATCACGGAACTGTTTGACGCCTGCCTGAAAAAAGGCGGCAAAGTAGGCGCGTTCGAAGTCGAGGAGGAGTGGATCGATATCGGGCAGCGGGATCAACTCAAAGCAGGGAAGGCGACATGACGGAACAAGATTCATTTTGGAGCGGCCGCCGGGTGCTGGTCACCGGTGCCGGCGGGTTCATCGGCAGCCATCTGACCGAACGCCTCGTTCGCGAGGGCGCCGAGGTGCGGGCGATGGTCCACTATAACGCGCTTGGACGTTACGGCTGGCTGGATGACGCGGAGCAGTTGGAGCGGATCGATGTCATCGGAGGCGATGTCGCCGACCGGGACAGCGTCCGGAACGCAGTGGCCGGGTGCGACACGGTGTTCCATCTCGCAGCCCTCATTGCCATCCCTTATTCCTATCGCGCGCCCGCCTCCTATGTGCGGACGAATATCGACGGCACGTTGAACGTGATGCAGGCCGCCCGCGAGGAGGGTGTCCGGCGTGTTCTTCACACCTCGACCAGTGAGGTATACGGAACCGCCCGGTATGTGCCGATCGATGAAGCCCATCCACTGCAGGGCCAATCGCCGTATTCAGCCAGTAAGATCGGTGCGGATAAAATGGCGGAATCGTTTTTCTGCTCGTTCGAAGTTCCGCTGGTTACGGTTCGCCCCTTTAACACATTTGGTCCAAGGCAGTCCATGAGGGCGGTCATTCCGACCATCATCGCCCAGTGTCTTGCCGGTAAAAAGTCCATCCGCCTGGGCAGCCTGACCCCGACCCGCGATATGAATTTCGTGACGAATACTGTTGATGGTTATCTGGCCGCCGCACATGCCGACGGGGTTGAAGGTGAAACCGTCAACCTCGGAAGCGGCCGCGAAATCGCGATTGGCGCCCTCGCTCACCTCATCGCCAAACTAGCCGGTGCGTCGATCACGATCGAAAGCGATGAACAGCGGGTACGGCCCGCGGGAAGCGAGGTTGAGCGTCTGCTCGCATCCAACGAAAAAGCCGGCCGGCTGCTGAACTGGTCACCCCGTGTGAGTCTTGAAGAGGGCCTGGAGCAAACCATCACCTGGGCGAAGGACCATCTGCACCTGTACCGTCCATCTCATTATGTCGTCTGACAATCCCATGATACCGCTCAGCGTGCCCTGGTTGAAGGGGCGTGAGTGGGAATACGTCAAGGAATGCCTCGATACGAACTGGGTCTCGTATCTTGGACCCTTTGTGGACCGCTTCGAAAAATCACTTGCGGAGGCATCGGGTGCGGACTACGCGGTTGCTGTGGCGAGCGGCACTGCTGCGCTTCACATTGCTCTGATGATGTCCGGTGTCGGACCGGGTGACGAAGTTGTCATGCCAGCCCTGACTTTTGTCGCACCAGCCAATGCCGTTCGGTATTGCGGAGCCTGGCCGGTGTTTACTGATGTAAGGATGCGGGACTGGCAATGGGATGTCGAGCAGGTGGCCGGATTTCTGGATACGGGATGCGAGATGAAAAAGAGCGGGCTGATTAACAGGGCAACCGGCCGCCGTATCGCCGCGCTGCTGCCGGTTCACCTCATGGGCGGGATGTGCGATGTCGATGCGGTGGCCGCGCTGGCCAACCGTTATGATCTCCCCGTGGTCGAGGATGCTGCTGAATGCCTGGGTGCACGCTGGAAGGATCGCGGCATCGGTTCGCCGACCGCAGCCCGCCGGCGGATCGTCACGACAAGCTTCAACGGGAACAAGATCATTACCACCGGCGGCGGCGGGGCTATTCTTACCAGCAGCCGGGAGGTGCATGACCGTGCCCGTCACCTTACCACAACAGCCAAGACCGGAACGCTTGAGTTCGTGCATGACGAAGTGGGTTACAACTACCGGCTCACCAATGTGGCGGCGGCAATTGGATGCGCTCAGTTGGAGGCGCTGGACGAGTATGTCGGGGTCAAGCGGGCGCTGGCAGATTTCTATCGCGAAAGGCTGCGTGATACCGGGCTGGTGCTGCATCCGGAACCCGAGCATTGCCGGTCGATATTCTGGCTGTTCAGCGCGCTGGCTGCGACGGGATCCAGGCCGCTCATCGAGCGCCTCAATCAGCGCGGCGTCATGGCCCGCCCATTCTGGGCTCCCATGCATCAGCTGCCGATGTTCCGGGAGGCCATGGTGTGCGGATCGGAAGCAGCCGATCGTATATATGAGTGCGGGTTCAGCATCCCGAGTTCTGTCGGGTTGACCCCGGCGGATCGGTCAAGAGTGGCGGAAGAGGTCAGGGCCGCCGCCGGAGGGATGGCATTTGAATAATTCCGCGACAACCCACGTGTTCCTATGGAGCATGCCGGAGGAGTCCGAGATCGCGTCCGCCTGGTCCCGGCAGTATGGGTCGTACCGGGTCTACCCGATCACCTACGCGGCGATGCTGGCTGCCCGGAAAATTTTCGATGGGGACGTACTAGTGGATCCATCCATGCTGGTTGACTGTGGGAAAAGGCGTGAGCTGTATGAGAAATCTCTCCGCGATACGGATACCTTTCTCGATACCCTCGAAGGCGATTTTCTGCTGTGCGGCATGGATCCGGGTTTTGTCTATTATGCTCTTTTTCACACCTATCTTTTTTCCAGGATGATCCGCGAAGCCCGGCGGCGTCATGGCGAAGGGCCGGTTGTCGTGATGCCGTTTTTTTCCCGGTCGACTGCTCCGGTATTGCTGATCAAGGTGGCGCAGGCGCTTGATCTCGCCGCGTCGGAGGCCAACTGGTTCCATAAACCCGGCCGGCGGGACATTATCAAGCAGGTGGTTTATCATCGGTTCAGCCGTTTGTATTATGCTATGCGGCGTATACGCGCCGTACGGACGGCCGCCGCCGCGGCATGCCGGGCGGAGCGTGTGGACGTCCTGATTGTCGGCTTCGAGGGCGCCGACCGGAGAAATCAGTATGATCTTTATCAGCGCTTAAGTCGTGAAGAACATGTGCGCACCCGATGGATCCGTCCCGCAGGTGAGCGCTTCCGTTTAACCGCCGATGAACAGGCTCGAGACCGGTCCGTTGAAGAGAGTCCGGAGGCCGGGCATGTGCAAGATGTGGACTGGGACAGCCGCATCGCCCGTTCAGGCGTGTGCCGAACTGGAATCATCCTCCGGGAGCTGCTTCGGGCCCGCATCAGCGCCGCGGCAAGGTCCGCAGCTGCCCTCGCATTATCGCCCCACGGCGCATCGATTTTTGCCGACCTGATGACGGATACATCATCGGCCGCCAGGCGGGAAGCTGTATATGCCGTGCTCGACCGGTATCGCCCCGCGGTAACGGTGCTGAGTGCCTCTCATCAGCTGAACCGTTATGCTCGGGCATGGGCGAGGGACCGGCGGTCAGATTCGCTTCGCCTTCCCCATGGTGTGGAGTACTTCAAGTATATGAGGTGCTGGTGGAGTTTTGACGCGGTCGGTTTACCGGGACGCCGCGCCGGAAAAGATTTCGATTTGCACCACGGTGCGGAGGGTGCCATGACCGGGCTGGTGGGCGGCATGGGGCATGCCCGTCAGTACAGCCTAGCCTCCGAGAGAGGCACGGCCGCTTCGTCTGCGAAGACGGTTTTGTATCCGCTTTCGTTTATTTCGTATGTCTTCCCCGATATGCCTGCGGAAATAGAACAGGATCTCCGTGCGCTCCTGGATGTAATCTCTCGTCACGGTTGCCGTTTCCGGTTGAGGAATCATCCCCGTGCCGGAATGTGGATGCCCGATGATTACACCCGCATGAAACAGGAACTTGCTCACGATGCGTTTGATATCGGAGACAGTGGCTGTTCGCTTTCAGAGGACCTGAAGAACTGCTGTCTTGTACTGGCCCGCCATTGGGGCGGTGCAATCGTGCAGGCCCTCTACAGCCGGGTTCCCGTCATCGCCTGGATGCCGCGTCCAGCCACGACGTATTCGGACGAGATTCTAGAAAGTTTTCCGATGATGGCCCGTACGCCGTCTGAACTAGCTGCCGCTCTGGTGCGCCTCGAGGATCCTGCGGCAGTTGAGGATGTGATTCGTCAACAGGATGTTCTGCTGGCTGAACTGTTCGAAGATCCTTATGACGATTCGCCGGATCGTGCTGCGGCGTTTATTCTGAATGCGCTGAAGAGGAGGAAAGACGGTGGACTGTAGACGGTAGACTATGGATGGTGGGTTGACGAGGGGTGCTGGATGCGAAGCCATAGGTCTGATATCTGAATGCACATCGTATGACAGCGCTCTTGCAGAAACACATCATCCTCATTCTGAAACCCCTTGATTTCGGAATCTTTAAATCTGACTCAATATCAAGAGACCCGAAACACCTATACCGCATCTTGTAACATTCTGGTGTTTACGGTCTACAGCTTGTCGTCCATCATCCATGAGTCGCTTTCTCTTCATTTCCACTTCCGAAGCCCTGCCGTGGGGAGGGTCGGAGGTGCTTTGGTTGCTGATTGCTGGCGAACTCCTGCAGCAGGGACACCATGTGGCGTTCTCCTACCAGCATTTTGCGGAGGAGCCGGCGCCGCTGACGGCACTGAAGAAAGGCGGGGCGGTCAGTCATTACCGGGGCGATCCGGCGGAAGCAGCTCCAGCGAGGCGTATCCTCCGCGCACTCCGGCGGAAGAAGATCCGGGCTTCGTTTCCTGCGTTTACAGATCCTCACTGGCTTTTGTCGCTAGTAATGGAGGAGCGTCCGGACCTGGTGGTCCTTAATGCGTGCGATGCCTATATGATCTGGCCTCTCGGCCATGCTTTCGCAGCGTTGCGCAGGCAGGGGATACCCTACACCGTCATGTGCCATCTCGAGGACGAGTCGTATATGTTTAATCCGCAGAAGCGGGATGCGCTGACCGCACTCTACGGCGGCGCGGTGGAGGTCAGTTTCGGCGCCCCGTTCGGCGCCGCTCTGGTCGCACGTCAGTTGGCCATCCGCCTGCCCGGCGTCATGGTCTTTGACAATCCACGCAACTGCTCGGGGGAAATACAGCTGTGGTCGGGTGACGCGTCATCCGCCGCTCGGTTTGCCTGTGTTGGACGTCTCGACGTGACCGCCAAGGGACAGGACGTCCTGCTGGCGGCCTTTGCCGGTTCCGTCTGGCGGGAGCGGAATTGGAAACTCTCGTTTTACGGAAAGGGCTGGGAAAAAGATTACCTTGAAAAGCTTACCGTCATGTACGGGCTTGAAAATAAAGTCGAATTTTCCGGATTCCAGCCTGGAATCGACAGTGTATGGGCGCGGGAACATGTATGCCTGCAGACCAGTCCCAAGGAGGGTACACCGATGACGGTTGTCGAAGCCATGTCTGCGGGCCGCCCCTGTCTGGTTACGGATATCGGTCGCATGCCCGATCTGATCCATGAAGGACATACCGGTTGGGTCTGTTCCCGTGGCGTTGCCAGTGTTGCCGCTGCGCTGGAACGTACCTGGGCACAGCGCAGTGAATGGCAGATAATGGGGCGGCGTGCACACGAAGCAATCAGCGCGGGGTGGAATTTTGATTATCCGAAGGAAATGGCTGAACGGTATGTCCGGCTCGCCTCAGGGGAAAAGCCATAGCGATAGATATATGCAGGAGAAATAATATGAGCGAAAATGTGTCAGAAACATCAAAGTGCCGGGAGCGCCTGGCCCCTTACTGTGTGGGAAACGGAGTCGATCTCGGCTGCGGAGGCGACCTGATCGTGCCCGATGCGATCGGTGTCGACATGCCGAGGCCGTATACCTCGGTAGGTGATCGCCCGGTGCATCTCAAGGGTGACGCCACGATGCTGCAATGGTTCAGGGATGAAGCACTGGACTATATTTATTCCTCCCACCTGCTTGAGGATTTTCAGAACACGCAGGAAATTCTGACCGAATGGCTGCGGGTGATCAAGGTGGGCGGTTATCTGTCCCTGTTTCTG
>JACKPT010000002.1 GCA_024233345.1 Verrucomicrobiota bacterium | reverse complement strand
GCAGAGAGATTGATGAGAGCCCAATCACGAAGCCGAAAGCAAAACAACATGGCTCTTGGAGGCACGAAGAAGATGAGCAGAGGAACTAGTCGGGCGGTTGTTATGGGGATCATTGCGGGAGCGGTGGCGTCCAGCGCATGGGCCACAGACGTCGGGATGCCGACGTACTCGACGGACATCGGCAAGAACGCGAATCTTGAGGTCTATTACGAAAAGTACGAGCGCGATATTGAGATGACGGGGCTTGGCGAAACAACGACCGGAAAGCAGGAGGAAAACCGGTTCATGGCCCGCATCAACTACAACGCCAGCACCCGCGCATCCCTGCACGCCGAGGTTGGCGCAACAGACTCAGATCAATCGGATGGGGCTGTCCCCATCTTCGGCGTCGGGCTCAAGATCAAGGCATATGACAGCGAAGCGCTCGACCTGACTGTGTTTGCATCCGGGAGCTACGTCACGGAGATAGAGTATTCAGAGGACGGCTACGTGGACTACTACGTAGACGTTCCCGATTACTCGCAAAAGGAGAGCTACTTCGAGATCAATGGCGGTCTCGCCATTTCACGGCTCGTCCAACTGGATGAGAAGACCACTTGCACGCCTTACGGCGGCTTCATGGTCTCGAAGCTCGATGGTGATGAAGACTACGAGCTGAAGTACCACGACGGGACCACGCTCAGCGAAAGTGGCGACATCAAGGACGACGGTGTGTTCTCGATCTTCGCCGGGCTCGGCCTGACCATGGACAAGACCTTCGGTGTCCGGCTCGAAGGCCGCTTTGTCAATCAGACAAGCTTCTCTGCTGGCCTGATGTATTTCTTCTGAGACAACAGAGCAGAGCCGAACCAGAGCGTGGAACACTACGTTTCACCCGGCGCGGACGCCGGGTGAAACGAGGTTCACGCTCGCCGTTGGCAAACGGAGGATACAAATGAAGACGCGAAGCATGATCATGACAATGACGGTTCTTACGGCCACGCGCTTGTATGCGGCAACACACTACGTATCGTTTACGGGAACATCCGAGCCGCCCTTTTCTTCCTGGGAGACAGCGGCAACCAATATTCAGAATGCCGTGGATGCAGCAGGACCAACCGGAACGGTTCTTGTCGCGGCAGGACACTACATGCTGGACGGACATGTGTCCGTATCCAATGCCGTCCAAGTTCACGGTGTCGCTGGCTATCTGGAGACTACTGTCGATGCTGGCGGGGCGTCTCGTTGTTTCGTGATCAACAATTCACAAGCCCTCGTCGAGGGTTTCACGATGACGAATGGTCTTGATTCAACCGAGAGGAAAGGTGGCGGAGTCCTGCTGGAAACCGGCACTCTCCGCAGTTGCAGAATCACCGGTTGCCGTGTAGCCAATGATTATGCTGGCGGTGGCGGCATATGGAATGATGATGGACTGATCGAGCACTGCATCATTGAGGGAAACACTTCTGACGATTGGGGAGGCGGCGTTCACAATGGAGGAGTAATGCGAAACTGCCTAGTGCGAAACAACGAGGCTCTTTGCTGGGGTGGTGGCGGCGTTTTTAATGAACATGGCACGGTAGCGAACTGCACGGTCATCAGTAACCGTGCTGTCCATGCTCAGGGCCAAGGGGGCGGAATCTACAACCGAGGCTCAGCCCCTTATGGCACTGGAACAGTTGTCAATTGTGTGATCTGGTATAACAGTGCACCCACTGATGCAGATTACCACGATGCGGGGCCTGACACCGAGACAGGCTACTCCTGCATTCCATCAGGTGCGTCCTACCCAGGCATGGTGACAAATGCCCCAATGTTGGCCGTTGTTCGTGGTGGCCAAATTCAACTTTCAGCATCTTCACCTTGCATTGATGCGGGGACAAATCAATCTTGGCTTGCGAACACAAGCGATTTATATGGCAATCCAAGAACATTCGGAGGAAGTGTTGATATTGGAACGGCAGAAGCCATCCTAATTTGCACCTCAATTCGAATGAACGGAACGGTCTCTCAAGCAGATTTCTACGCCCCTCCGTCTGCTACATGCGACGTGGAGTATGCGGTTTCGCTCCACGGATCGTGGAGCAATCTGTACTCCTCTGTCATAACTACACAGGGCGTCATGACTATCTCCCACAGTAATACCCTCCCAAGATGCTTCTACAGGGCCAAATGGATGAAATAGAATTGCCAACAAGACAAATCCAGCGTACGCGGAATACCGCGCCGCTGATTTGCGGCGTTCGGCAAGAGGAAGTATGAACGGACAAAAAGCACACATGTATACGGGGTTAGAGGCGGCTGAGGCGTACGCAGTAGCGGCGGAGCGGGTATTCGGAGATAATGGCACTTTCCTCACTGGAAATCCGGGCGTGGTTCCGATCTTTGTCAGCAATCTCTTCCAGTCTCTTGAGATATCCATCAAGACCGCCGGAATCGAATCCGGCATCTTCTCCATGCAGGAAGCTCGCGCCCGAGTGAATCGATCCGGCCACGGGATCAAGGAACTCGCCACGCTCGCCGTTGAGAAACTCGGCGGTGATCCATTCGATCCGATTGTGATGGCGATGACATTTGGGAACGCCAACAGTAGATCGGCAACGTTTATCAGTAGCATGATTGCCGCACCAGAATTGGAAAAGACGAGGGAGTCGTATGCCTCGCGACGACTCGGCTACGGCGAAGTTGCCGAGGGCGATTTCGGCCTTATTCACCCCATAAGCGAATGGATCGAATCCGTGAAACTGACAGCAACAAGTCTACCAACAACGATTCAGATACTCACAAGGTGGATGGCCTCCCCGTCGAGGTCGAAACACTTCGCTATCTGGCTGAAGCAGAAATGAAACAAGCAACCATCTACAGAGCCTACTACGCGACCCTGCGCATAAACATCGATCTTAAAGGAGTACGAATGAGAACGCTACTGAGCATAATTGTTCTTTTGGGTATGTTTTTCTTTGTTACTGGGTGTGTAGCGCCGCGCCTGGGCAAGGAGATGATCAGATATGACAACGTTTCAAGAGCGCCAACCCCTAAAGATCAATTTATTGCGATCTTTGATTCGCGCGAAGATGTTCCATTTGCCTTCACAGTGATCGGCGAAGTGCAGGCGGCGCCAATGCGCGCAGAGCGAGATTTCGGCTACGATCCCGTTCAATTACTCAAGGACCAAGCTCGTGACATGGGAGGCATTGCTCTGCTCGAAGTTAGAAGCGGCGAAGACCATAATTCACGCCACGTATGGAAAGGAAGGGTAATCGTTCAAAAGGAGTAGTTATCTCGCAAACGATTCATAGCGTGCTGCTGATGATAACAGTGTTGAGAAACAGCGTGGCGAACAAGCGGTTGGACCGTACGGCTCACCCGAAGCGGGTTCGCCGTCCGGTCAACCGTAACGTTCGCAACATGATGAAACTCATTGCGCTATTGAGCCTTCTCGGGGTAGCAGGGGCAACGGTCGTCGTGGCTGTAGATGACACTACAATCGCGTGGACAAACGCGGCGACCCGCTCCCCGAAGGTGATCGTGTCATATCCCGAAACATGGAGGCGAGTGCACCCTATGCATGCAATGGGTGAAATCGAGATCAATGCGCCTACAGCTACCAATAACTTTCATTTCGAGATCCACATCGACGCCGGTGAGCAAGACTTCTCCGATCTGGATACCTACTTAACTGGCATTCAGGATTTCGCGCGCACCAATGACCAGATACGGATATTGCGCTCGAAGCAGTTCACCCACCACACGGGCCTTCCCAGCCTCCGCATGGACCTGCAAAGTGAGGAGCGGAATGACCACATAAAGCGGATGTCCTTCATTCTGATGGACCTTGGTGAGCGCAAATTCGTGACAATTCTTGTGGTGCCCACTCCTCCGGAAGACCATGCGTATGCGAGAACTCTTGAAGAGATATTGAAACGAATAGAGATCGATGAAATGCGAACAAGGGGCTCGACTCGTACCGGTGACCCGCTCCGCGGCCCACCGCCCGGTCAGCCCTGACGTTAGCAAGAAGAGAAGAAATATGAATAAGCTATTTACCATCATTATTGCGATCACCGCATACGCACTAATGCCGGCAGTTGCCGACAGCTTTCAACTACCGAAGTCAGAAAGCGAACTGATTTCACGTTTCAAACAGTTTCACGCCGCAGGGGATCTTGCTGGACTCATGAGCCTAAAGTACAACGAAGGCTACCCCGATGAACTGAGAACAATTGACGAACAGATGCTCGATGACCTGTTGAAGAAGGACATCGTCAGTATATCGGTGGAGGAAATACCTGCCCCAATGCTGGAAATGATGAAATCTGGTCTCCCATATCAAGATATGATTTTGGTGCCAAACATCACCCCCGCCAAGTTACTGAAGGTAACGCTGTCGCCGGGCGAAGGTATGACTGACTATCAGGCGCCCATCGGGATAAAGAATGGGATATGGTATCTGACATCGACGAAACCAAAAGAGGAATAATGTTGCTAACAAGTCCATTGAGAGGGACGCGGTACCCGCTGCGCGGCCACCGCGCCCCTCATGGTGGTCGTTAGCCGAAAATGAAATACATCAGAACAACACTCGCCGTGATTGGGGCATTTTCAATTGCACTTGGAATTGTCGGTGCAATTTACTGGCAACCGATAGTGCGATGCGTCGGGCTGGGCTTATCAACATCCAAGGCAATCGATATCCGCTACAAGGTCTTGCAGGCCGATAAAGTGGAGATTTTGCTGCTTCAAGATGATTGGCAAAAGCCTGCGACAAACGGACTCTACATAGCCCCATACGAAAGATTCTTCGCAATAAATGACTCACGAACCGTGGATGGTACCCAAGCCGAAAAGATTTCCAGCCTTTGGAGCCAGCAAGTATTCGACCCAATGATTCAGGCTCTTTGCCACGATCCTGCATATGGGCTACGATTTATGAAGGATGATACACTTCTCTGGGAAACAAGCATTTGCTTCAAATGCAATAACTTCACATTAGAGTGCGGGCCGCACCCCAATCTGACGACTTTCATGGGCTTCGACTCTAGAACTGAAGAAGCAAAGCAACTTTTGAGTATGTTGAAAGAAATACTCCCATTAAAAAAGACGGCTAACATGCGCCTCCAGGAGGACTCCCGAAGCGGGAGCCCCTGAGGCTTGTCGTTCTGCAAATAATTGATGAAAAGAGGAACTCTGCTTCTAGTCGCGATATTGCTCGCATCATGTGGGCAAGCCCCTACCTTCACGGTCGAGCGACTTCATGAGAACCGGCAGCTTTTCGAAGTAGCATCAGGCGAGATCAGAATCGGCAGGATCGAGGTGAAGCAGGAGCCTCACGAGGCAGTGTTTGACCTTGCAGTGCGGCGTGCAAAAGAGGGCGACCCAAAGGGGCACGGAATTCGGATCATTGTCCCAAAACAGTTCAAGGTCCGGTATCGGCAGGAATTGAAAAACAAGCCTATTACCTGCAACCTGGGTCCAAATTTAAGCATGAAGCAATTTGTGGCAGAGTTTCCATTCGAAGATTGGTTTCTCTGTCCGATCTCCAAAGACACTTTAGCTATAGTTCCAACCGACATATTTAAATGAAAACGAGGCAGAACAACAGCCTCCAAGGCACCACTCACAGGCTCGCGGCCCTTAAGGCTGAACGTTGGCCGGTCATGCAAGGGAATAGAGGAGAATGCTTCATGCGGAAAAACGTATCGACGCTGATCGTGATCGCCGCAATAGTCGCCACGTACGGATTCTACTATTGTGCCACGGCGCAATGGTTCTTCACAACCTTAGTTCCGGCCACTTGGAACTTTGTGTGGGAACCACGAGATGGGATCAGGGGGAATCCAATTGGCGGGGGGCTGATGCCAGCGTTGGCGTGTCTTACAGTGATCGCCATTTGGACAGCGCTTCCCTTTTTCATCGGAGCACAGATCTTTGAAAGGATGGCAACTCCCAAGACAAAGGAAGCTCCCATCAGTGTTGCTGCCAAGCTTCTATACCTTACGGCCTTTTCTATTGGCGGGGTACTTGGCGGTTGGTTAGGCCTGCTTTGCCGATTATGATTGTAGGGAATTTCAGGGATTCGAACCAGCACCCGGTAAATGCCGAACTAGGCCGTGGTGGACGCCCTGCTAGTCGTGGGTACCTGATGCGTAAGTATTGCGGGGATTATAATCGATTCAGAAAGAGCAGCCAACAACCGCCTCCACCGTACGGCTCACCCGCGACGGGCTCGCCGTCCGGTGAGGCGTAACGTTCTGCCTGAAAGATGAAGAGCTTATTCCAGGGGAAGCCATATCGAATCCGACGTAGCGGGCATCGCGTATTCGTGAAGTGGCTAAAGCCAATCGCGCAGTGGCCACCCGATGCCGGGGAGGCGTACTTGCCCACGCTGCGTCGACACGTGCAGGCGTCAGTGGATGAATCAGCATGGTCGCTCGTCGGCCGAGAGAACCCATGCAGTGATTCGGCGTACCGGGAGTATGTTGAGCGCGTGCGCGCTGAACTGATTGAGGAGTACTCCCTGCACGAGATCGAGGACGAGATCAAGATCGGGGTGTACCACCTCGGCTTGCTTGTCCTCAGCATTCCTACGGATGCTCCAGAGACCTTCCCGTACTACTACAGAGGTATCCAGTTGAAACCATATCGGAGGCAGAACAACGGCCTGAACCCTACCGATGACCCGCGCGGACGCGGGCCATCGTCGGGTTAGGCCGGACGTTCGCTAAATTATGAAAACAACGCGTCTAATTATCATTACAGCATTCGTTGGAGTTATGCTGTTTGGTTCCTACGTCCTTGGCGTAAAGCGTACAAAAGATCGATTAACAGTACTTTCACTTGGGACGCTATCACAAGCAATGACCGCAATGCAGGCCATACGAAGCGGAGATACAACCGAAGCACTCGGGCCTCTCGAGAGCTTGTGCTATGCAAACGCGGTGATGTTACTGGCAAGTCCACGGTGGCGAGAAGGAAAAAGGGGACAGGTAATTAGTGGGTCGAAAGACCGAATCCTGCGCAAAGCCGTCGTGGGAATCGCTGAGCCAGCGATGTTCGTCTAATTTTTCGGGACATCGCCGCCGCATTGAGGCTGATTTCGGCGTCCACTTGAGTGTTGACCGCGCTCCATGAGCCAAAATTATGCTTCGTGGGCAGACCCCTGCACTCCTCGGATCTTGCCGAGGTGGAATTTCTTGAATTGGCCGGTGGGGTTCCGGGATTAACCGGCGACCGATTCCCTGACTCGGCGCCAGGCGCAGAGGTCGCCGTCAGCGGTTTCGTTCGCCCTTGCGATGCGATGGCGGGCCAGGGTTGCTGTGGGCTTGTAGCTGGCCATGACCTCACTCAGGAAGATGCGGGAGCCGATGACAAGGCCGTCGGTCCAGTGGCGAACCCGGCGGCCAACGTCCGTGGTGAAGCCGGAGGGTTCCGACCCAGCACCGGATTTCTCCAGCAACACCGTATCCATCTGCGCCTTGAGTTCGGCGAGGTTCTTGAAGTTGAACAGGTGGGCGAGCATGGGCAGGGCGTGTTGAGTGACGCAGTCAGCGAAGGGGTGACGTCCGGACTGGCACCACATTCCGTGGGAGCAGAAGCGGTAGTCGGCGACCCGGCGGACCATACCTGCTCGCACCGGATTGTTTTCGATATAGGCCCAGCACCGCCATACTGCAAGGCCGGACTCGAGCAGGGTATGTTTGAAGCGACCGGCCCACAAGGCACCTCGCCGCCGAACCTTCCGGGTTCGATTGAACCAGCAAGTGAAGAGCTGCTGGAGATGCCGCATGAACCAACTGATGTCCCGGCACCGTGCCTGCCATTGACGACAGGCCTTGCTCCCCGGCTTCAGGGTTCGCTTGCCGCCATGAAAGTCATTGTAGCGGCGGCAGACCTCCTCGGGGTCGGGTTGTTCGGCGGGAGTACGAACGACCAGGTGATAGTGATTGGACATCACCTGATAGGCGATCACGTCGACCGTATACAGCACACAGACCCGGTGGAGGATTCGGACAAATTGTTCCTTCTCCACCGAGCCAAAGGGCCGGTCGTTCCTGGTCCCCGCAGTCCGGTTGTAGCAATGGTACCAGGCTGGCTGTCCTTCGAGCTTGATTCGTGGTTGTCTCATCGTCGTTTCCTTTCCCAGGGCCCCATGCCCTATATCCACAAGGAAACGAGATATGCTTTTTTTCGGATAAAAGTTTCGCCTGAATACCATTCCTGGTCGCTACTCCTTATCGGTTAATTGGTTATGGGGTTGAAGAAATTACCTGTCCCTTTCCTCTTCCTTTCCTCTTTCTTTTCCTCTTGTGAAATTTGTGGGCAGAATAAACTCGTCCGGCCCCATCCCACTCCAATCCTCATCCGTGCGATCCGCAAGATCCGTGGGCATTCAGACCAACCCAACCCAAACAGTCATTTACTGCGCCGCGATTCGTGGTTTTCGTATACTCGCTGCATATCAGCCTCTACAATAGGCCCACGTACATACAAGGGCATGGCGTATGATTTTGTTTTCTCTGAGTAAGTGCCTTTAGGCAACGCGTTAGACGCGCACTCTCAGGCTAGTGGTTATGCTGGATTGTCCACTTGAGCTTCTTTCCCGCCCGTGCAACAGTATCGGCCTATGCACCTACTGATTTGTAATGATGATGGGATCCATGCGCCGGGTATTGCCGCGTTGGTGGATGCGTTGAAGGACCTGGGAACCATTACGGTGGCGGCGCCGGATGGTGAGCGAAGTGCGGTGGGGCATGCCATCACCATCTCCGACCCCATCAAATGCCGCCCGGTTGAACTTGCCGGAGCGGCTCAGAGCTATGCGATTTCCGGGACCCCGGCGGATTGCGTGAAGCTGGCGGTGTACGGGCTGATGGAGCGGCGGCCGGACCTGGTGGTCAGCGGGATCAACCTCGGGCCCAACGCGGGTATTTCCGTGATCTATTCCGGTACGGTTTCCGGAGCGACCGAAGGTACGATCCTCGGCATCCCCAGTATTGCGGTTTCGATCAACACCTTTCGGGATCCGGTTTGGGCGACGGCGGCGCAGGTAGCGCGGGTGGTGGCGGAACGGGTATTGCAAAACGGGCTGCCCGACGAAACGCTACTCAATGTGAACGTCCCGAACCTTCCCCTGCCCGATGTGAAGGGGTACCGGGTCACCCGGATGGGACGGTCCCGGTTCACCGAGGTTTTTCATCGCCGCATGGACCCTCGCGGCAATGTGTACTACTGGATGGATGGCGAGATGGAACTGGAGAAGGGTCAGAGCGATACCGATGTCCAGGCGCTGGAAGCGGACTGTGTCTCCCTGACACCGATCTGGTTCGACCTCACGAACTATTCGGCGCTGCCCCGGTTTGCATCGGACTGGAAAGACGTTTGATTCTCACGCCAGGGATCGGATCACATCCTGTTCGCGCTCACAAACGAGTTGATAGAGCGCATCTGCATCCTCTTCCGCCTCCCGCAACTCCAGAAGCAACGGGGTATGATAGCAGATCATGCAGAGCCGGGCGAGGACATGAAGATGCAGCCGGTCATTCTGGCAACAGATGAGGAAAAAGATATCGGTGGTCAACCCGTCCGGGGCGCCAAAGGGAATTGGTTGGATGGAGCGTCCGGCGACCAGGAACGAATCCTCGAACATATACGGCACATGGTTTTGGGGGTGTAACAAAGCAATGCCCCCGGCGAGTGCGGTGGAACAAAGTTTCTCCCGGGCCTCCAGACTCTCCTGCAGGTCCTCCTTCATATACAGTTTACCGGTCGCATCCGCGAGGTCGACCATACTGCGCATGACCGAGGATTTCGTCCGGCACCTCAGGGCGGGTTCAAAGGATGCCGGATGCATCAACTCACTGATGATCGCATGGTCCTTGGAGAGGCTGTGAAGTTTTTCCGAGGTGCGGCGGTGAAAGTCCGCCAATCGCTTGTCGGTCATGCCCAGCAAGCGCTGGGAGGCCCATTGATCGACATCGGCCCGGCGAAACATGATGCGGTCTCCCATGGCCTGGAATGGAATTTCCCGGCGGCGGACCAGCAGCTCAATATCCTCTTCGCTGAGATGAAGATAATCGGCGACTTCCTTGGTACTGAACAAAGTATGGGGCATCGGGGTCCTGCATTCCGCGACAAGGCGTGGAGCCAACGACCGGATTCGAACCGGTGACCTGCTCATTACGAGTGAGCTGCTCTACCAGCTGAGCTACGTTGGCCTCAGCGCGACGCAAGCGAGGAGAATGTGCGGATTTATGGGGTCTGTCAAGCGGGGAGCCGGATCATTCTCGCTCACCTCTGATCCAGGGAAAACGGGTCGGCTCCGATCGTGCCCCGCAAGGCCTGCAGAAATTCCGGGGCCTCCACAAAGCACAGGCGCTCGCGCGCCTTGGCCAGGCGCTGTTCAAGATTCAGCCGATGCCCCTCTCCCTCATATTCCGGTTGATCCAGGAACGCCTCGATGCCCTGAATGATCTTGTTCTGGAGGGCGATCCCCCGCTGCTGCCGGGCGGCCAGACGTTCCTGATACCAGGGACTTGCCAGCATGTTCTCGCGGTCGAATCGTTGGCGAATCTCCGGATCATCCAGTGTTTTTCCATCGGCATGACCATGAACCATGATCTGGAGCAGGGCTTGGATGGGGGGAATCGCCCGTTCGTAGGAACCATCGCGGAAGTATTGTTCAGCGACCCACCGGTGGGCTTCGGATATGTTTTCGATGGCATCGACAAACATGGCGAGGTCCTGCAGTTCCGGCTTCAGCATCTCCTCGGTAAAGACCGCGTCCGGGTTTGTAAACATGCGTCCCCCGTAGATCCGCATGAACCGTGCGGTCATGCGATATCCGAGCAGGGAGGCGGGAATGGTGCGCCCTTCATAGGTGAAGTCGGTGACCGGTTCCAGGCAACCCTGGGCAATCAAGGCCCTGGGGGTCCGTTCCTCGGGGCTCATGCGAGCCCATAGTTCCGGCACCACGAGGCTAACATCATGATCGACCCGGTACTTGGGTCCGACACAGCCTGCGGAAGTAATAAAGGCATCATAGCCGGTCAGGATCATGGAGATCAGGGCATTATTCAGGTCATGTACCGGCAACAGGGCATTGAACGGTCCCTTGGTCAGGGCGCCTTCAGAGCCGGCCCCGGTGGTGGAAGGCGATTTGCCGGTGATGCTCGCGATGAACTCCATGAACAGTTCGGGCAGTTCCATGTAGTGGATCGGATTGAAACAACTCAAGGCCCGAACATGACCCTCGGGGGGATTGTTTCGCCGCCCCGGCAAGACCGCATGCACCGGATTCGGGACCGGCTGATCGAGGGGGATCTTCCGATACAGTCGGCAGGCAACATCGGCGAGGTACCAGGCCATGGGGGTTTCGAGGTCCGGTCGATTCTGAAGATAGCGGGGATTCTTGGTCGGCTTGCCATCGACAATTCGCGGGTGCGCGGGGGTGACGACATAGTCCGGCCGGTCCGCGGCAGCAAACCGCTGCAGCATCTCCTGCATCACCGGGGTGAACTGGCCGAACCGGATGGCATCCTCAACGATCTCCTTGCCGGCCGCGTGATCCAACGGTTCGTAGTTGCAGAAGAAATTATTGGAGCGGGCCATGTCGGCCTCGGTTTTCCGGTCATACCCGCGGACAATGGCGTCGTCGGGCCTCTGGAAGAAGCGAAATTCGCAGTTTTCGATCAGCTTTGCGGAGGGATAAGAGAAGCCCGGTTCGAGATTCGGCAAAACCCGGGACGGCACCACCACGGAAGCGGTGATATCATCCTCGATGGAAAGTTTCTGTGAGGGAATATAGTCCTTGCGAACCCCGAAAATGCGCCAGGAGCCATCATCGGTGTAGCCCACCCGGACATAGCGGGTATTGATTTTGTGATTGCGGTAGCGCAGTTCATAGCCCGGCTTTCCGTTGATGGTATCGACACTGAACCGGTTGCGCCATTCCTCGCCCCAGTCGGCTTTGTGATATCGTTTCACAATAAAGACCAGGTCCTTCACCGACTGGGGAATACCCGCGAGCCACTGATTGAACTCCTGGCTGTTTTCCGAGGAGGGGGTGAGAAGTTTGATCACCGATCCAAGGGTCCGTTTGGGGCTGAGGATGGATCGGCTGGTGTGGTTTTCCCGGGGGATACGGAATCGGGTGGAGTAGTCCTTGTTGATGATCTCATCCACCAGGTCGAAGTCGCGCTTGAGGTCGGCAACAAAGACCGGTCCGTCGATCATCGCATCGGAAATCGGCTTGGAGATCTCCGATTTTCCGCCCCCGGATACGGTACAGGGTTTATGGCATACCGTTCCTTCCGCGACTTCTCCGACCAGCCGCCACCGGCTCTCCCGCGATGGGTGGAGCATCATGATCTTATAACCGGAGGGATAGACATACACATGCTCCGGCAGGAGTTTCAGTCCCCGCTCTTCCCCCTCGCGGATCCAGACGATTTTCTGGGTATCGAGGGTAATATGAGCATCTTCCGGGAGGTAGACGATCCGGGGGTAGGTTTTGTCCACCCCGTAGCCTTCCGGGCGGAGGTCCATCAGAGAGCCATAGTGTTCCACAACCTCCGCAAAGGTCTGGCCATTGTCCGGAATCAAACTATGCATGCGAAAGGCTTCCCCGAGGTCGTACCGGGGAAACACCCGTGCACCTCCGGCGTGTTCCTCTTCACACAGTCCATATAGGTTGGCCGCATAGCTGATCTGGGTTTTGACTTCTTTTTTGCAGTAGCCGAAGTAGTTATCGGCGATGATGGTGACCATCACGCCGCGGGTATCCCGGGCGGTGATTTTAAAGGGCGATCCATCATTATAGCGCTCGTCAGGATCCCGCCAGAACATGCCATTCCGGCGTTGTCGCGGCGTGGCATCATCCTCGCAGGGCAACCCCAGCTCCTTCTTGGTGAGTTGGGTCAGATGCGGGGCAAGAATCACACACCCGGTATGACCGCTCCAATGGTCGGCGTCCAGGCCGGCATTATTATCCGGGAGATAGGGATCGCCCGCATTGCCAAAGATCGATTCCACAAAGTCCAGGTTTGCCACCATGCTGCCGGGGACAAAGAATCGTATTTCCATGCTCTTCCGGGGGAGGTAGCCGGGAATTTCCGGGCAGATCACCGGCCGCAGCAACAGGGAAACCATCACCTCTGCGGGCACCTGCTGGGTGGAGGTAAACGGCAATCGCATCAGCTCTGCCGGCGGGTTCAGGGCATGAGCCAGCAAACGGGCGAAGGCAATCCTGGGCACGGTTTTTTTATCGTCGGCTACCGGCAAACCGCCTTCAGCGACATGGAATACCCCCTGGGTGGTGCGGCGGTCATTGACCGGATTGTGCAGGATGCCATTGAGGGTACGATAGGAACGAATGATGCCCGAGTCATAAAAATCCGCATCCGGCGGCAGGGAGAGGGTTCGGGCCAGGCCATGCCGGTCGAGGACAAAGGTCTGGGTGGGGAGCCGCGGGATGGGGCCATTGCCGCCCAGGTAGTCATCCAGAAAGGCCTGGATACGTTGATCGGCGGGGCAGTGGTAATTGGACAGCAGACGAAGCTGTTCCTGATAGCGTGAAAGCAGAAACTGCCCCACGGCAAGAAAGGGAAAGTCCTGTTCCCGGCCATAAACCGGCAGTCCCAGTGCGGCCAGCTTCACATTGGTGTATTCGATCATCACGCGCTGGGAATCCTCCGCGGTAAGATCGGTACCGAATCCAAGCGCTTCATTTAGTGTAGCCATGATGCAACCTCCAACACGGTGAAAAGGGCTCGGTCCATGAACGGTTGTTTCCTTCATGTACCGGCAGGATGTATCTCACCGGAGAAACAACCCTAGCATGAGATCGGTCTGGCTCAATGAAATCTTGTGATCTGAATGGAAATCAAACCGGATCCGGCATCGTTCACACAGGATTTAAACAGACCGGTGGGGATCAGGGGAGCTGCCGCACCCGGAGTGGACGGCCTTTGATCCTGCCGCGCTTGAGCTGCTTTCCGGCGGCGGCAGCGGCAGGTTTCCGGACGGCAACAAAGGAAGCGAGATCCATGACATCAATCCTTCCGACATCCGAGCCACCAACGATTCCATCGCGGGTCAGCACCCCCAGTATTTCTCCGGGGCGGTGCTTCTCTTTCCGGCCGCCGGCAATGCAGAAGGTGATCCAGGGCGGTTCACCGGTAAATCGTCCACGGCTGGCGAGGGTTTCCACCGGCACGGTGGGCAGGTCGGTTTGCTGCACAGCATGAATCTGGCTTACCTTATGCACATCCTGTTCGGTACAAAGGGCAATCGAGATCCCGGTACATCCGGCGCGGCCAGTGCGGCCAATGCGGTGAATATACAGGGAGGGATCCGGAGGCAGGTCGTAATGAATCACCGCGGGCAACTCTTTGATGTCCAGTCCTCTCGCCGCGACATCGGTGGCGACCAGCACCGAAAGGCTCTGGTGTTGAAAGCAGGCAAGCACCTCCTCGCGCTCCCGTTGTCCGAGATCACCATGGAGGACCGCAACATGCACCCCCTGAGCGGCCAGGGCATAGCCAACCTCCCGGGTGGTTTGCTTGCGTGAACAAAAGACCACGGCGGATGCGGGCTGGTAGTGGGAAAGTATCAGGGACAAGGCCTGCAGCTTTTCGCCAACACCACAGTGATAGAACCGCTGTTGAATCGTCACCAGGCTGTGCTGATCCTCCACCTGGACCCTTTCGGGATCCCGTTGAAACCGTGTGCTGAGGGATTGGATATGATCCGGGAAGGTGGCGGAAAACAAGAGGGTCTGGCGCCGGCGGGGAGTCACGGACAGGATGCTTTCCATATCGGCAACAAAGCCCATTTCAAGCATTCGGTCGGCCTCATCCAGAACCACGGCCCGAACCCGGTCCAAAACCAGGGAGCCTCGTTCCAGGTGGTCCTTCACGCGTCCCGGGGTACCCACCACGATATGGGTGCCATGCTTGAGCGATTGTTTTTGGAGATGGATCGGCTGTCCGCCGTATACCGTGGTCACCTTGATGTTCTGCTGAAACCGGGCGAGGCGGCGCATTTCTGCTGACACTTGCAAACTGAGTTCGCGGGTTGGGCAAAGCACCAGAGCCTGCACCGAGCGATCGGTCATGTCCAACTGATGGAGTATCGCGAGAGCGAACACCGCCGTTTTTCCGCTCCCGGTTTTGGCCTGGGCGATGAGATCCCGGCCAGCCATCGCCAGGGGCAGCGCAGCGGCCTGGATCGGAGTCATGGTCAGGTAGCCCAATCGACTGAGATTGGCGAGCTGAGCCTCGGGTAAATCCAGAACAGTGAACGGTTGCGAAGTCATCCGGGTTATCGTACCTGCTGGGCGGCGGAACTGCAATGAGGCTCACCAGGGGGTGGCCGGAGGCGCAGCTTATTGTTGTCCCGACTGCCCCAACACGCACCTTAAGCCGGAACGGGCGAGATCGAAGGTCGGCGATAGGCGTTGAAGCTGGATTCGGACCTGATCCAATTGGTCATCGGTGGCGGAGGGATCATGATGGGTCAGCCAACAAGCGGAAGCCCGGACCTGTTGGGCGATCCCCAAGGCTTCTTCCCGCGCGGTATGTCCCCAACCGGCATGATCGGGTAGTTCCGATTCTGCGTACTGGCCATCGAGAATGATCAGGGAGGGTGCGGAAGGATGGCGGCAAAATTCCAGGAACTGCCTTCGATCCGGATCCGGCGTGGCGGACCACTCCAGGTCGGTGGCAAAGACGATGGAGGCCCCGGTGGACGGTTCATCGATCCGGTACGCGGTGCTGCCTCCGGGATGGACCAGGGGCATCGCGGCGATGGCAAAGCCGCCAAACCAAGTCGGTGAAGCGCCGAGGCCCTCCTCGACCTGAATCCAGCGCGCGGGCCCAATGGCATCTTCCCATGGGCAGGGCCACAACGGGGAGGAGAACAATCGGGCGATGGCTTCCCGAACCGATACCTCCCCGCTGGTTCCGGTTCCGAGAATCAACCGGCGGTCGGGGCGGCCCAACCAATTGCAACCGGGCAGTCCGGCCAGATGGTCCAGATGACCATGCGTGAATAGCATCAGGACATCGCCGGAGGCGGAGCTGGCGTCGAGCGCCGATCCGATCCGGGCCAGACCGGTCCCGGCGTCGAGAAGAATGGATTCGCCTCCTTGTCCTTCCACCCAGTAGCAGGTGGTATCGCCACCATAGCGGGCATACTCCGGTTCGTGACGCGGACCGGAACCGCGAGCGCCGCCGACCATCACCTTCATCGCCTCATCCTACTTTCCATCGAGCACCCAAACACCATCCCATTCCGACACGGTTCCCTCACACAACCCGCGCAACTGGTCGAGATACCGGGTACGCAAAGGCTGCTCGGGAATGGTTTCAAACAGATCAAGCGCCCGGGTCCAATGACCTTTCTCGACTGCGGCAATGGCATCATTCCACCGGGTCGTCCATTCGGGCATGGACTGATCGGGAGGAAAGAGTTCATAGACCTTGACCGGGGTTTTGCGGCCCACCACCCGCAGCGAGCCGAGGCAACGGCCGGCCCGGTCCCGGCCCAGACGGCACCATGTGGCTTCGGAAATCATCAGTTGGGTATGGGTAAATTTATTCGCGCCCTCAAGACGGGAAGCCAGGTTGGCGGCATCGCCCAGCACGGTATAATTGAACCGGTTGGCCGAGCCCATGTTGCCGACCACAACCGGTCCGGTGTGAATGCCAATGCGCATGACCAGGGGCTGACCGGCCACGGCTTCAAAATCAGGACCTCGTTCCAGCAGTCGTTGTTGACAACGCAGGGCAGCCCGGCAGCACCGGGCTGCGTGATCAGATTGATCCACCGGGGCATTCCAGAAAGCAATGATCGCATCGCCCTCATATTTATCGAGTGTGCCCCCCTCCTCGAGAAGAATGTCCGTCATCTCCGACAGGTAATCGTTGAGCAGGGAGGTCAATTCGGTGGGGCCAAGTCTTTCCGAGATGCCGGAAAAGCCCTGAAGGTCTGAAAAGAAAATCGTGAGCTCTTTTTTCTCGCCGCCCAGTTGGAGGCGGGTGGGATCAGCCAGCATTTGTTCAATGACTTCTCCGCTGAGATAGTGTTTGAACGCCTGTTTGATAAACCGTTTCTGTTTTCCCTCCACCGCATATTGAAAGACTACTGCGATCCCGAGTCCCAGCAGGGTGGCCAGGCCATGATACGCAACAGGCCAGGTCGAATTGTGACCATACATGATCCACCCCACCCCAAGGGGCAGCAGCAGGAAGAGGGTCATGACGAGCAGCTTCCCGCCCATCCGGTTAACCAGCATGACCAGCAGGACAGTGGCTCCTGTGCTCAGGGCGATCAGGAGCATGGCAAGACCAAACGGGAAGGATCGAATGAGATCCCCGCTGAGCAGGTTGTCGAGAAAGGTCATATGAATTTCCACGCCGGGATAATCGCCAGCCACCGGGGTGGAGCGCAGATCCTTGAGACCGGGGGCGGTGAATCCGATAAACACATGGGCATCCCGGAATACATCGCGGCTCAATACAGGGGCTGTTCCTTCCGTCAATTGCGCGGCGGTTTGCAGGACGGCGGCGGCGGAGATGGCTTCGTGGGTGCCGGTGTCGCCGCGAAACCGCAGGATCGCCCGACCCTGACGATCCAGAGGGATCTTGCGGTCCCCCACCCGCAACTGCCCTGGGGTCGACGTAACGAAGACTTCGCTGGTGTCCACGATCGGCGCCAGATAGGCGGCCAACCCGAGGGAGGGTACCGCAACGCCGCCGAAAAGCGATACGGGGTGCACCGCACGAAAAACGCCATCTGCGTCCGGATCAGCTTTGACCGATGCCAGGAGGGCCGCATTGGTTGCCAGCAAATCCGTGGGAAAGGTTGCCCGCGGTTCCAGGGGGAGCCCGGCATCACCTCCGGGTTCGATCAGGATGGGCGGGCGTGGCACTTCCATGGGCCATGGAGGCTCCCGAATCCCGGTCTCGCCCAGAAACACCGGGAGAGCGACCGCCCCATTGCGGGTGATCCCTGCCGCAAAGGCCTCATCATCATAGCGCCCCCAGGATGAAGCCTCGGTATACAGGACATCGAAACAGACGGATTTTGCTCCGGACCACTCGCAGACCTCGAGCAGATAGTCATACAGTTGGCGAGGCCATGGCCAGGTTTCGCCAATGGTTTGTTCAGCCCAATTCAAGCTCGCCTGGTCAACCGCAATCAATTTGATGGTATGGGTAGCCGGGCCAGTGCCCGCCCCCAGCTTGACCCGCCAGGTCCAGGTAATGTTCTCCAATCCCTGCAATGCCCCCATCCAGTGCAGCCCGGTGGCGATGGCGAATGCAGTCAGCGCGATCAGCAGTGCGTGCTTGAATCGGGACAGGGCATGGTTGGGCGCGGGCATGAGGGGTGGGAAAAATCAGAGTCCGTTCATGGCCTGGGCAAACCGTGCTTTCCGGGCAGCCGGAACGGGCTGGGGTCCATGTTCGGGAAGCACCGAGCGCAACCCGGCGATCCGGGCTTCCGGGGGGGGGTGGGTTTTCGCAAAGTCCGGGCCGCCAGGTTTCAGGTCATGCCCCATGGTTTGGAGCATTCGTACCAGTGCGTTCGGGTCATAGCCCGCGCGTTTGAGAATCTGGATGGCGGCGAGATCTGCTTCCTTCTCCTGGCTGCGGGCATAACCGCTGTTCATCAAGGTCTGGGACATGTCGCTGATACTGCCCTCGAAAGCGTCCGTCAATTCGGCGAGGTCGGAACCGCCGAAGGTACGAGCCGCCTCGGCCCCGAGGATGGTAAAGGCCGAGGTCAACCGGCTGGTGCGGATCGCCTTCAGCGCATGGGCCATTTGAACATGACCAATCTCATGGGCCAGTACCGCAGCCAGCTCGTCCTCGCTCCGGCACAAGCCCAGCATCCCCCGGGTCACAAAGATGTATCCGCCGGGAGCGGCGAACGCGTTGATTTCATCGCTGTCGAGCACCAGAAAAGAATAGCCTTTGTAGGTCAGCGGCTTGTCCGAGAAAAGCGCGAGAGACTGCCCCAGCAGGTTGACATAGCGCGTGAGTTGTTCATCCCGATACACCGAATACCGGGTCAGGATGGTCGCCCCGACCGCGCGCCCAAGATAGTATTCCTGTTCGGGGGTGATGTCCTCAAAGGATTTGTCAATTGCCCGGGCCGTGCGCACCATCGAGGTCGCCTGTTGCTCGGTGACCACGCCGGTAGCTTTCCCGACTTCCGCCACCCCTTCGACCACGGTTGTGCAACCGGACAGCAGCATGACCAGCGGACAAACCATCAGGGCAATACCCCACCCCACCCAACGGAGGCCTCGTATCATGGCTGGAGCCCTCCCTGTTTCAGAAAATCGATTTTGGCCTGCTCAGGAACGGCAAAGGTATCCATGCGATCAAGCCAGGTAAAATCGATGGCTTGATTTTCGGCCTGGTATTGTTTCTCCACGGTTTCGCTGAATCCTTTACCCGCCAGCGCGACCTCGCGGGTATCCGCGGTGGTTTGTACCGATTCCGCGCCGGACTTCAGGGTGACTTTTTTGGGGGTCAGGGCCGATTCATGCAGCCAGCCGATGGTTCCATCAGTTGCCCGGACCTGCATCCATCCCCGGGTCGCTTGGATGAGCTGGAGGGAATCCCCGTACGACACCGTGGTCACTACGCGGCCGAGAAAAGAAGGGCTTTCCCGCATGGGTGTCTGTTGAACCTGCACCTGCATGGAAGTCGGTGCAGCAGCAAGTCCGGGGGGCGTCAATGCCACCATCAGCAGCATCCAAAGCATCAATCGTCGCAACATGGCATTCTCCTTTCTCCGGTCAGACGATGCCGGGGTAGCGTTTATTCAACCGGGGTCGGGACGGCGATGCCGTTTTTGATTTCCTCAAACAGCGAGGCGATCTCCCGCATCACATCCGAATCTTCAAGCCCTTCCCGATCCAGTGAAACCACCTTGTCAATGACCTGGAGTGCCGCGATGGAATCGCCCTGGGCCATGAAACTGCGGGCCGCACGATAATAGCGGTCCCCCGCCTGCTCCACCTTGTTCATTTGCATCCAGACATCCCCGGAGCGATTCAGCGCATCGGCCATTTCCCGATAGCGTCCGGCCTTTCGAAGCATCAGAGCCTGCTGGTCATAGTGGTCAGCGGCGAGCGGCAACCGGTTGGAAAGGGTATACAGTCTGCCCGCGACCTCATGCAGCCGGGCGAGTTCGAGGGGGGCCGGTTTTTTCGGCAACAGGCTTTCCGCCGCCGCCAGATAGCCTTCCGCTTCGCTCAGTTGATTCCGGTCACAGGCGACAAGCGCCCGCAGCAGATTGGCCTGGACATTCTGGTCGACCGACAGGTCTCGGAAGGGCAGGGAGCCCAAAAGGTCGGCGGCGGTATCCATGTCCCCCAGCCTGCGGGCAAGGGAGGCATCCAGCAATACCGCTTCAGCGGTGGATGAACCACTCCGCTTGAGCGCTCGTTCTGCAGTCATCAGAGAGGCCCGGGCTTGCTCAAGGTTGCCAAGGGTGGCCTCGCAGGTGGCCAGGGCGTAGGCAATCTGGCCGATCGCCGCGCTGTCATCCGCCATCGTTGCCCGCTCCAGCGCCATCTGATAGAGAGTCACCGCCTGGGCGATGGTACCCCGGTCATAGGCCTGTTGGGCATTGGCGGTCCACTGCGCGATCATCGGATCCGTTTCCGGCCTTGCCGGAGGGGGATTCGGTTGACGGGTGGCGCACCCCAACATCATGCCAGCCGCGACAATTCCCAACCCGATCCATTTCATGGCGTTGCTCCCTGTCCAGCCGGGTCCGGCGCGGACTTCGTCGAAAATCCAGTCATGGGAACCGCGGTCCAATCTGGTGAAGCCACGCGGTCCGGTTCCATATACTTGCGAATCAGCCAATGTTTTTGCAGGCCCTCAATCAGTCGTTCCGCTTCCCGGAGGGATTCCTGAGCCTGCAGGACCGTGCCGGGTAGTTGCTGCGCTTCCCCTTCCACCGCCCTGGCCATCGAGGGCAGGGTCGAGGTGGTTTCGCGCACATCCTTCAGGATCGTGTCCAGCTCCTCCAGGGTCTGTTCAAGTTGCGACATCATCGCCCGGATCTGGTCGGCGAGTTGCTCATCTTTCAACAGGGCTCCCGCCGGACCCTGCCCCTGGTTGAGGCTGGCGGTAATTCCCTCAAGGCTGGCCAGCATTTTCTGCATCGGCTGCCCGGGATCGCGCAGATCTGCGGCGAGGCCACGGTATTCTTCCAGCAAGGCCTTGACCCGATCAAGCAAGGGCACGGTTTGTTCCTCGATCTGATTGAGGATGGTCTCCACCATTTCCGTGAGCTCTTTGTCACGGGAGATCACCACACTTGCCCCCTCGGGCAGGAGCGGTCCAGTTCCCTTGGCAATATCGACATACGAATCTCCGGCCAACCCGAAGACCTTTTTGGCAATCACTTCGGAGTCGGTTCGGACAAACTGGATAAAGTCCCCTTTGACCGACATTTCGCCCGTCATGAAGCCGTCTTCATCCACCATGATCCGGGTGACCCGGCCCACCGAGGTGCCGAGGATCTGAACATTGGCACCCACCTGCAAGCCCAGAGACCCTTCCGGAGGGAAGTCGATCTTGATCAAGTGAACCGGCACGAACCACTCCTGGGCTTTTCCCGCCACCAGGACGGCAGCCACGACGAGTACCAGCACCAGCAGCACAAATCCCCCGACCAGTTCGTTGACATATCGAAATTTGAAGGGCTTGGCTTTCATGGCTTGGGTACGGGTGTCATGGTTGAATCGTTCAGGGCGAAAAGCAAGACTGCTTTGTGCTGTAAACCCGCCCAGGTTGCCGGGTCATCGGTCAACCAGAGGGCGGCGGCACCACGTGCACAGGCTGCAGCAACCTCGGTCATCAATCGATCCCGCCAGACCGGAGTGCATTCCCGGGCTGGACGCTCGAGCAACAGCAGACGGGGAGATCCCAGCAGCGCCCGCACCCAGGACAGGCGGACCAGATCCGAGGTGGTGAGATGGGCCGGGCGAATGCCGGGCAACTGATCAAAGCCAAAGTTGCGGGCAAGGCGATCTGCTTCCTCCCGAATTTCCGATTCAGGACGCTGGGTGTGGTAGCGCTGCGAAAGCAGGATGTTTTCGTCGATATCCAGATTACTGATCCAGTTCGTCTGTTCAAACACCCGGCCCAGAGTGGATCGCATCCGGTCCGCCTCGCGCGACGACACCTCTTCCCATGCCTTCCCCAGATATCGCAGGCGCCCCTGCTCCACCGGGATCAGGCCGGCGATTGCATCCGCAAGCGGACAATGGGTTGCCCCGGGTTCCAATCGCACCGCGATCCAATCGCCGGGCCGGAGTCGAAAAGAGACGTCAGACAATCCGACATCGAACCAGGGACTTCCCGGAACCGAGACATTTTCCAATTCAACCAAAAGATCAGGCTCATTCATGACATTAGATGGTGGTCAGCACCGAAACCAACAGGGAAATGAGAAACAGGGCCACGGTGGACTTCACCACCGCCCGGGCGGCGGCCTGTGGCACCTCGGTATAGGATCCTTTCACCAGCATGCCTTCCAAGCTGCAGAGGATCGCCATACTCGCCCCCGGGATCAGGGTTTTCAAAAAAAGGCTGACCACGTCTCCCGGACGCAGCGCCCGCATCACGCTCCGGATAAATTCCCACAACCCGCCGCTCGCGGTCTCGGTCAGCATCCCCACGGCAAAACCGGTTAATAGTGACACCACCAGAAACAGGATGGTCAGGCAAAAAATGGAGACCGCCGCAGCGAGGACCCGGGGAACAATCAGGTAGAGAAACGGATCGATCCCCTGGCCATGCAAAAGATCGATTTCGCCATGAACCCGCATGTTGGCGATCTCAGTGGCAATCGCGGTACCGCTCCGGCCAATGATCGCGATATTGACGAGCAAGGGCCCCGCCTCACGCACCAGGACGGCAACCAGGACCGGGCCGAGGAGGGCCGACTGGCCAAAGGTGGTCAGCCAGAGCTGCACCTGCACCACCACCGAGGCGCCAATCAGGATCGCCAGCAGACTGATCAAGCGCGTGGCATCCACCCCGGTAAACAAAATCTGACGGGCCAGCACATTGCGCACTGTCCGGTTCCAATAGGAGGGCCGGACGCTGTGCGCAGCCACCGAAGCCAGGGCTCCAAACAGAAACAGGGTCGAAGCGATACGACCCCGCGTTTTTTTCCCAATCAGGCCCACCCATGACATGGCATCACTATATCGGACCTCCAACAGTAAGGAAAGAGTCCGGTGCGTGGTTTACCAACGGCAGCGGATACGCCAAGGCACACACGGCATGATTGGCCGGCCAGACAGAACCCATCGAGCATCGGGAATCCGGATTACCCCCTGCCTGTTAACAACGTTTCAACCTGTTGGAAATCAAGCCCATGGCTGGATCAATTGGCGCCAATACCCCATTGAATAGTGGGTATGAAGCAATCCCCTACCAAATATTGTATTGCCTCGCTTCCTGCCCAATCGGTATTGTTAGAGCTTCATGAAAGGGTGTGGGTGGATTCCAGGGTTGGGTTCATTTGCGTCGGGTTCAATGGATTCACTGCGGAGTGAATGGAGGGTTACAGGGTGTATTTAAAGCGTCTGGATATTTTGGGCTTCAAGAGTTTTGCGGAGAAGACCCGCCTGGAGTTCGAGCCGGGGATGACCGCCATCGTCGGGCCGAACGGATGCGGCAAGAGCAATGTGGCAGATGCCATACGCTGGGTACTCGGAGAGCAAAGTGCCAAAGCGCTTCGAGGCGGCAAGATGGAAGATGTCATTTTTGCCGGTACCGACCAGCAGAAGCCCATGGGCATGGCCGAAGTCAGCCTCACCCTTGCGGATTGTGAAGCATCGCTGGGGATGGAGTACAATGAAGTCACCGTCACCCGCCGGGTACTCCGGTCTGGTGAAGGCCAGTACTTCATCAACAAGGCCCCCTGCCGTCTCAAGGATATTCAGCGGTTGTTCATGAATACCGGCATCGGCACCAATTCCTACTCCATCATGGAGCAGGGCAAGATCGATCGGATCCTGAGCTCACGGCCCGAGGACCGACGGGCGGTGTTTGAGGAAGCCAGCGGGATCACCAAGTTCAAGGCGGACCGCAAGGAAGCCCTGCGCAAACTCGAGCACACTGAAGCCAACCTGCTGCGACTGGACGACATCATTCGCGAGGTGAAGCGGCAGATTATTTCCCTCCAGCGGCAAGCGGGAAAGGCCCGGAGATTTCAGACCCTTCGGGAAAAACTGCAGGCCTACGACCTGTACAGTTCGCGCTTGCGGCTCTCGGAACTGGACCAAACCCTGCATACCCTGCAAACCCGGCTGACCGCGCTCCATGAGCAGGAGGAGGCCATGCGCAGCGATATCGCCGGATTGGAGCAGACTGCCACCGACCGTAAGCAGGCATTGCTTCAGGCCGAGCACTCGGTCAATGACATCATGGAAAAAGGGGTGCAGATTCGCAGTGAACTGGAGCGGCTGCGGGAATCCATCCGCCATCACCGCGAACGGATCCAGGAGTTCAACGATTTATCCGCGCGGGATGCCCGCGATGCGGACGAAGCCAAGGTGCGCAGCGAACAGCAATCGGTGCTGTTTGCCCAGGAAACCCAGCGGCTGGAGCAAGCGCTGGCCGAACGGGATCAGGCCGACCAGGCATTGACCCTGCGGGCGGCCGAGCTGGCGGAAAAACAGCGGCAGGTGGAGGAGATCAACCGGTGTATCCATGGACTTCGCAGCGAACAGGTGCAATTGGATGCCGCCCAGGCACAACAACAGAATGACCTCGCCAAAATCGATGGCGAGGAGCGCCAGAATGATGTTCGCCGGGAAAGACTGATTGCTGAAACCAGTGAAACCAGGCGGCAGCTCGACCTATTCAAGGAAAAGTCGCAAGAGATGCACCGGGTGGTTGAGACCTTGCGGGAGACCGCAGAGGCGGCGAATCGGGCGCTGGAGGAAGCGGGCAGCCTTCGGAAAAACAAGGCGGAGGCCATGGCTGAATTGAAGCGGGATCTGAGCGAGTTGAAGCAACAGGCTTCTGCGCGCCAGGCCCAGGTCAACCTGCTGGAGAAGAGTCGCGAGGATCAGGAAGGATTTCCCGACGGGGCACGGCGTCTGATGAAGCGGGATGCGGAAGTCACGCCGCGAGCAGACTCGGTACTGGGTGCTTTGGCGGAGCAGGTTCAGGCGCAACCCGGCTATGACAAGGCGCTACAAACGGTTCTGCGCCCCTGGATGGATGCGTTGGTTCTGGAGTCGGACCGGGATATTCGTGACACCATGACAGCCCTCGAGCGGGCGAGTGCAGGCGCGGCCCGCCTGCTCCGTGTCGACATTCAGTCTCCCGCCCCGACCGCCATGGATGGACATGAGCGGCTGGTGGATCGCCTGACCATCCGTGAACCACTTCAGGGATTGGTATCACGCCTGATCGGTCATGTCTTCGTGGTCGAGCATCTGGCCGAGATCCCCTCCCCCCTGCCCGAGGGAACCGCCTGGGTCACCCGGAGTGGTCATCTGGTTCACGACCTGGGCGCCGAGCGCACCGGGGAAGAGGATCATGCCGGGACCAATCCCCTCGCCCGCCATCAACTACTCACGGGATGGACCCAGGAACTCCAGGGGCTCCGCACCCGGATTGGCGAGAAGGAAACCGCGCTTCAGGAAGCCGATCAGGAAGAGAGTGAACTGGACCGGTTGATTGAAGAAAAGCGGGTCCACCTCAGTCAGTCTCGGCACGAGCTCGCCGGCGTCGAAGGCGAGATGCGGGTTTTGGAACGGCAGCAACAGGAAGCGGTTAAACGGCTGGAAACCACCGAGTGGGAATTGAAGTCACTTCAGGAGCGCAATGCCGGCCAGAGTGATCGGCGCACCGGCATTGCCGACCGCATCCAGCAGATTCGCGAACGGCAGACTGCCATTCGACAAAGCATCAGCGAGCAGACGGAAGCCCTTCGCCAGGTCGAACTGGAACGACAGAAAATCCAATCGGATGTCACCGAACTCCGGGTGCGCAGCTCCGAACAGCGCCAGATGACCAGCCATCTTCAGCAGCGCATTGAGCAATTGACCATCCGGATCGATGAGCTGAATACCCTGGTACAGGAGCGCAGTCTCGGTATCGATACCTACCGGAGCCGAATCGAGGATATGCAGAACGCCATCCTTACTGCGGAAGCACGCCTCCCTCCCCTCGACGAACAGCGGGCACAGACCGAGAAGGAACTCGAAGAGGTCCGCCGTCAGCGCGAAGAACTGACCGCGCAATTGGCCGAGGTTGAACAGAAACTCCGGGAACTTCGGACCCACCAAGATGATGCCCGAGAGCGGCGGTCGAAAACCGAAATCGAAGTGGCTCAGGGTACCATGCGGCGCCAGAACCTGATCGAACGGGTGACCGCGGACTACCGGGTCAGCGAGGAAGAAATTGAGCATTGTCCGGAACCGGCCTGGGAAGAAGAGACCAAGCCGGACCGGGAGGCGCTAGAAACCCTGATCGCCGAACTACGGGCAAAAATTGAATCGATCGGCCCGGTCAACCTGGTGGCGATCGAGGAACATGCCGAACTGGAGGAGCGATATGCCTTCCTGACCGAGCAGTTTAACGACCTGACCAATGCCAAGGCCCAATTGGTGGAAATGATCAAGGAGATCAACAAGACCAGCACCGAGTTGTTCTCCACGACATTCAACCAGGTCAATGAGAACTTCCAGGGAATGTTCCAGCAGATCTTCGGGGGGGGGACCGCCAAGTTGATCCTGACCGACGAAGGGGACATCCTCGAATCGGGCATCGAAATTATTGCCCGGCCGCCCGGCAAAAAACTCCAAACCGTCTCCCTCCTGTCCGGCGGCGAGCGCACCATGACCGCAGTGGCCCTGCTGTTCTCGCTCTACATGGTCAAACCGAGTCCCTTTTGTGTCCTCGATGAACTGGATGCCGCGCTGGACGATGCCAACATCGGGCGGTTTGTCACCACGGTGGAAGGGTTTCTCAAGGAGTCTCAATTTATCGTGATCACCCACAATCGGCAGACGATAGCCGCCGCCAGTGTCCTTTACGGGGTCACCATGGAAAAACAGGGCATCTCCAAAATTGTCTCGGTCAAATTCAATGCGGAGAAGCCGCCGGCGACAACATCGGAGCCAGCCCCGGTGGGCGCTACCTGACCCCGGCCATGTTCGATCTCAGGCGATTCATTCAGGATGTCTTTGCTCCCGAGCCCGGAGAATCGGCACTGGTGATTGCAGACATGCCGCACGGGCATGTTCAGGACAATCCGGATTGGGCCGACCGCCGGGCATGGGCAACCGAGTGGCAGGAAGCCTTTGCCGCCCTGGGTGTGCAGACCTCGCCGGTGGTTCTCTACCCCGCCACCGGCGCGAACAATGGCGAGCTTCCAGCCCAGGGAAGCCAGAATGGCCGCGAAATCAACCTGCCCGCAACGATTGGCAAAGCATCGATTGTTGCCGCCCTGAACCGGTATTCCGCCACCGCCCCCCTATCGCGAATGACCCAGCGTCATCCCGGGCTTCGTGTCGCCAGTATGCCGGGCATTTTGCGCCGCATGGAGCAGACTGCTTTATCCGCAGATGTCAATCAGGTCGCCCGGAAAGCCATTCGTTTACAAGAGAAACTGCAGCTTGCGGAGAGTGCGCTATGGGAATTTGATACCGGACATCAATGCCGGTTCGATTTGCGCTACCGGGAGGCTCACGCCGACGATGGCCTTTGCCGTCGGGACAAACAAGGGTTTCGACTGATCAACATTCCCAGCGGCGAGGCGTTCATTGTCCCCTACGAAGGCGAGCGGGACGGAGACCCCTCCCGCACCGAGGGCACCATCCCCATGATCTGGAAGGACACGCTGATCCTGTTTCATGTCGAAGCAAACCAGATCGTCGCAATTGAGGGCAAGGATCCGGTCCGATCAGAGCTGCAAGCGCACTTTGACCTCGATCCGGCACGGCGGAACATCGCGGAAGTCGGTCTGGGCTGCAATGACCGGGCCATGATCACCGGGGTGGTGCTCGAAGATGAAAAAGCGGGACCGCATTGGGCTTACGGCCGCAGTGAACATCTCGGCGGCACCGTCGGCCCCGGCGCCTTTTCATCCCCCGATCATGTGATCCATCAGGACATCGTCTATGCCAAGGGATGCCCGATCGGGCTCACCCGGCTGACCCTGTTCGATGCCACCGGCGCTCCAGAGGTCATTCTGCGTGACCAGGCATATGTGATCCCCTGATCATTTCCGTGGAAATCTCGGTGTACAAATGAAGCAAACATGTCATCATGTCCGGCTTTGTTTCCTGAGGGAAGGATCCGGGTGAACCTATGCGAATCATGATCATCGGCGCCGGGAACGCTGGACGTTACCTGGCCACCAAATTAAGTGCGGAGCGTCATGATATTGTGGTCATCGACCGCGATGATGCCGCCCTGCGGGAAATCCAGTCACGGGTTGATGTCGGCACCCTGCTCGGTGACGGCTGTGATCCAGCCGTTCTCGAAGAAGCCATGGTCAGCAAGGCCGACCTTGTGGTCGCGGTCACCGATCGTGATGAGGTCAATATTCTGGCCTGCGCCCTCGCCAATCTCGCCGGGGTCAAGAACAAGGTCGCCCGGGTCGCCCATGCCCATGTCTACCGGGACAGCCCCAATTATGACTTGAAACGGTTGGGAATCGACCTCGCGGTCAGTCAGAAAGAAGAGTGTGCCGAGGAGATTTATCACATTCTGCGCATCCCCGGGACGCTCGAAGCGGTGGACATGATGGAGGGCCGGGCCATTGTGGTTGGAATCAAGGTCCACATGGACAGTCCCCTGATCTTTCAGACGCTCAAATCCTTTCCCCGCCAGGACCTGGTCAACCGTATCCGGTTTATCGCGGTCAATCGCAATGAAGAATTACTGCTGCCGGATGGCAACACCCAGTTCATGATCGGGGACGATGTCTTTTTTGTCGCCACTCCGACCGCAGTGCACGAGTTCCTCACCTGGGCGCATCCGGAGCACACCGAGTTCGAAAAGGTTGTCATTGCCGGAGGCGGATCGCTCGGGCTGCAACTGGCGAGGATGCTGGAAAGCGAGAACATGAATGTTGTGCTGATTGAGCGCGATGAACTGCGAGCCGAGGTCTGTGCGGGCCGGCTCGATGACACCCTGGTCATTCAGGGGGATGCGCTGGATCGGGACATCTTCCAAACCGTGGAAATTGTCAAGGGTACTGCGGTGGTCGCAGCCACCGGCGATGACGAGACCAACATCATGATCTGCCTGCTCGCCGAGAAGTCCGGGGCAATTTTCACCCTCGCCCAGGTCGCCAAACCCGACTATGTGCCCATCATCAACAGCCTCAGCCTGCTCGACCGGGCGGTGAGTTCCCATATGTCGATGATCAATTCCATCCTCCACTTTGTTCGGGGGAAAAACATCACCGCAGTGGCGACCCTGCAGAAACTGCCGGGTGAATTACTGGAAGTCTGTATCCCCCCCTCCCACAAATGGGTCGGGCAAAGCATCCGCGACATCCGGCTTCCCACTGGCATGATCATTGCCATCGTATCCCGGGACGGCACCGTGGTGCCCGCCGTCGGCGATCTGGTCTTCGAATCCGGCGACCAGGTGGTCCTGTATGCCGTCCCCAAGGCGGTCGCCAAAGTGCCATCGATCTTCAAGGGATAGTCCCGACGCGGTATGCGCTGGAAATCGATAGCCCACGTGATCGGGATTGTACTGGGAGTCATGATCCTGTTCATGAGCCTGTGCTTTGTGGTTGCCGTCATCGACCGGGAACCCGCAAGTGTTCTACGGGCCTGGTGGATCACGTTGGTCATGACGATGCTGGCCGCCCTCGGTCTTTCCCTCTTCAATCGCGGGCCTATTCAAGTCAGCCACCGGGAAAGTTTGCTGATTGTGGTCGTTGGCTGGACCGCGTCCAGTTTCTTTGGCTCCCTGCCTTTTTATCTTTCCGGGGCCATACCTTCGGAAATCAACGCCCTGTTTGAAACCATCTCCGGGCTGACCACGACCGGAGCCTCGATCCTGCCAGATCCGGGAACCTTGCCGCGCAGCCTGCTGCTCTGGCGCTCCACCACCCATTTTCTCGGCGGGTTGGGAATCATTGTATTCTGCATTGCAATTCTCCCCATGCTTGGCACCGGCGGGATGCAATTGTTCCGGGCTGAAACATCCGCGGCCATGGGTGACCGCCTGGCGCCGCGGATCGCCAAAACCGCCAAAATTACCTGGATGATCTATTGTGCACTTACCCTGATCCTGATCGGCTTGTTGAAGCTGGGGGGCATGAACTGGTTTGAGTCGGTCAACCATGCCTTCGCCTGCATCTCCACGGGTGGGTTTTCCACCCGGGGTGGGAGCATTTCCGAATTCCACAGTCACTACATCGAGCTGGTTCTCATTCTGTTCATGTTGATCGGAGCCATTAACTTCAATACCCATTATCTGATCCTGCACCGCTCGTACCGCGCGCTGCTCCAGGACAACCAGATTCGCTTCTTTCTGGGAACCTGGCTGACCCTGAGCCTGTTTGCCGCGTTGTCGATCTGGGGCACGACCTACGCGACCCTTGGGGAATCTCTTCGTCACGCAACTTTTTCTGTGACCTCGATGATCACCACCACGGGATTTTGCACCGAGGATTTTGACCACTGGACCCCATTTGCCAAGCTGACCCTGTTTCTGTGTATGTTGATGGGAGGCTGTGCGGGATCGACTTCCGGCGGGATCAAGCAAATTCGGGTGATGGTCGTTCTCAAGAAGGTGTTACGCACCCTGCGCCTGTTCATGTATCCTCGCGCGGTGGTACCGGTCAAGGTCGGGCGGGTTCCGGTGGAGCCGGGGGTGACTTCGGCGATGACCGGATTTGTGCTGCTTTATCTGCTGGCCCTGCTGGCGGGAACCGCGCTCATGACCCTGGTCGTGGACGGTGAAACTGCGGTCTCCACTGTGGCGGCCACCCTCGGCGGTGTGGGTCCGGGCTTTGGCCTCGCCGGAGCCAGTGAATCCTATGCCTTGATGCCAAGCGCGGGAAAGGTCATCCTCATGGTCATGATGTTGCTGGGACGGTTGGAAATCTATGCCTTCATTGCCTTATTCACGCCAGACTTCTGGAGACGCTGAGACTGCCTCATGCATATTCGCGCGGTATTCCATCTTTTATCCTACCTGATGCTGATGCTGGTAGGGTGCATGATCGCGACCCTGCTGGTGTCCTACGCCAATGATGATCCGGTGCGGGCGATTCGAGGACTGGGCCTGTCCTGCGTCATTACCCTGGCTCTGGCCCTGAGTGTGTGGCATGGAACCCGGGGTCCGGTGGAATTGACCCGCAAAGACGGCATACTCATTGTGGTCTTCGGTTGGTTGGTGGCCATTGCCATCAGCATGCTGCCATTTCTGCTCTGTGAACCCAGGGGAACCATCAGTGTGGTCGACGCACTGTTTGAAACGGTCTCCGGTTTCACCACCACCGGTGCGTCCGTCCTCACCCAACTCGAAGCCCAACCCCGGGCCATTTTGTTCTGGCGGTCGATGACCCACTTTCTGGGTGGCATGGGGATTCTCGTCCTGTGCGTGGCGATTATTCCCTTCCTAGGGGTCGGCGGCATGCAGATCTACCGGGCCGAAGCCGCCGGACCTTCCAAGGACCGGTTGACCCCGCGGATCGCATCCACCGCCAAGTTACTCTGGACCATCTATATCGGCATGAACCTGGTGCTCGCAGTGCTCCTCCACTTCGCCGGTATGAACTGGTTTGATGCGGTGAATCATGCCATGGCCACCATGGCCACCGGGGGATTCTCCACCCGCTCCGCCAGCATCGCCGCTTACAACAGCGTCACCATCGAATCAATCCTTACCGTGTTCATGATTCTTGCCAGCTTTAACTTTGCCCTCCATTACCGGGTTCTTCGAGGGGATCTTCTCGCCTATTTCCGAAACCCCGAATGCCGGTTCTTTGTGATTCTGTGGGTACTCATCTGCCTTGCCATCACCGGGAACCTTGCCCTGAAGTCCGGCGAACACTGGACCACCAGCATTCGAGAGGCCTTTTTTACCGTGGCATCGATCATTTCGACCACCGGATTTGCCACTGCCGACTATGATCTCTGGCCTGCCTTCAGCAAAATTCTCCTGATCACCGCGATGTTTATCGGCGGCTGTGCCGGTTCAACCGCAGGCGGGATCAAGGTCATCCGGATGTTTGTATTGTTGAAAAAGATGACCCGGGAATTACGGATTTTCCTCCGTCCCAAGGCGGTCTATCCGATTAAAATCGGCCGCCAGATCATCGATCCCGGTATTATTTCCAGCATCACCGTATTCTTTTTCATTTTCACCATGACCTTCACGGCCGGGTCGATCGCGATGTCATTTTTCACTGAGGACATTGTGACCGCAGTGTCGGCGGTGATTGCGGCTCTGGGCAATATCGGCCCCGGATTGGGTGCGGTGGGGCCCACCCAGACCTATGCGGAGATTCATGATGCAGCCAAGGTATTGCTCGCGGCGCTTATGCTGTTGGGGCGTTTGGAACTCTACACGCTCCTGGTGATTCTGATGCCGGGATTCTGGCGCAGATAACCACGGCAACCCAATGGCGCGGGGGGGATCAAGGCGTCCGATGACTGGGTACGGTGACCACCGGGCAGGGGGATCCGCGCAGTACCCCTTCGGTCACACTACCAACCAGCAACTGCCGCAGCATTCCATGCCCATGCGATCCCATGACAATCCATGCCGTGTCATGCCGCTTCGCCTCGGCAAGAATCTGTTCCACCGGATATCCCTGCTCCAACAAGGCAGAGGCCTGAATCGACCTGGCCTGCAAGGAACGCTCGATTTCCTGAAGTTGATGATGGAGCCGGTTGTAATCCTGGGCAACGGAATCCCGCACCGACTGGGGCCCGGGATCGTACCCCACAAATTCCGGCTCCGGAGGCGCTACATGTAGCAGCAAAAGGGTCGCCTCAAACGCCCGGGCCAGTTTTTCGGCCTCATCCAGCACCCGCGGCATCACATCGGAGAAATCAATCGGAACCAGGATCGTTTTCATAGCAGCACGATAACAAACCCATGCCGGAAGGGCGACTGAGATTTATGGTCTCCCCTCCTCCGACGGGATTCCGATCTCCGCGGCGTACTGATCCCGGTAGGCCTTGATTTGCAGGAAGAGCGGGCCTTGACCCGGCGTATCCACAAGGGCCAATGCTTCATCGGATACCTCGACCGCCTCGCGATAGCGACCCTGTGCGGCATAGGCCGCAGCCAGGGTATTCAGCAACTCCGGCGTTCTTCGATGGGTCACCTCCACCGCTTTCTCGGCGAGGGAAACCGCTTCGGCTTCGTGCCCCGCGAGTCGATTGGTATCCGAAACGTAACTCCAGGCGAGTCCATTCAGCGCTTGTGGATGATCCGGTTGCATGGCGAGCACCTGGCGGTACAAGGCGATCGCCTCGTCGGGCTGGTTCATCTCGCTATGAATCAGTGCTCGCAGGGCGAGAATTGACGGATGTGAACACGTTCTTTCATCAGCCCGGTCCAGGGCCCCCAGAGCGGCGGGGAGATCCTGATTGGACAGGTAGGCAAGGGCAAGGTTCCGCAGAATCAAACCATTGCCGGGCTGCAATGACAGGGCCTTCTCAAAGGAAGCAAGCCCCTCCTCTTTCCGCCCCTGTTGCATCAGGATCAATCCAATATTGCTCTGCGATTCCGCCCGGTACGGATCCAGCTTGAGGGTTTCCCGGAATTGATAGAGCGCCTCTTCCAGGCGCCCCTGCACCATGAGCAGGTTCCCCAACTGATGGTGGCTCAGCGGGTTGTTGCCCTGATCGCGCGCCAGGGCTTCTTGATAGAGGCCCTCAGCCTCATCCAATCGCCCCTGATGGACCCGGACCAGCCCGAGATTCAAATAGGGAAGCGACCAGTCCGGCTTCAATTCAATCGCCCGTTCAAATTGCTCGGCCGCTTCATCGAAACGGCCAAGATCACGCAGCGCCACCCCAACATTGTTGAAGGCAAGATAGTTTCCAGGAGCCGCCGTGAGGGCATGAAGGTAGAGTGAAAAGTTATCCCGCCATACCATAACCTGGAAGCGGGCGACCACCCCGAGCACCAGAAATCCGCAGAGACATGTGGCCACAATGACTTGCCGCCATTGGGGTTTCGCTTCGATCCAGCTTACAATCGACCACACCACCGCCACCGACAACCCGATCCCGGGAAGGTAGGCATACCGATCTGCGGAGGATTGTCCCCCCACTTGAATCAAGCCGATTACCGGAATCAAAGAAATCAGATACCAGAACCAGCCGAAGGTCAGGGCCGGATATCGCTTCGCGACCGAGAGAGCACCGGCGCTGACCACAACCACACCAAGGACACTCAGGACCACCCGGACCCAGGACAGGGCGTCCAAGGAGTAGGGATAGAAAACCGCGAGATGGGAGGGCCACAGGAAGCGATCCGTATAGCGAAAGACCGAAACAAAGGCATTGGCCAGCCGGACCGGGATGGGCAGGGCATCGACGGAACTGACCGCACCGACCCGGCTTTGTGCCCAGATCGTAATCCCCCCCATGACGAAGGCGATCAGGAACCAGATGGTCTTTTCCTTCAGTAACGGCCCCCAGGTCGCCGGGTGCAGACGCTCGACACGCCGAAGCGGCCAGAAGTCCGTCAGCAGCAGTAACAGCGGAAAGACAACCGCCATCGGTTTGGCGAGTAGGGCCAGCACGAACAAAAGGTAAGCCACGACGGATCCGGCATTTCTCCGGGTGCGGGCCCGGCCATAGGCAAACCAGGACGCCATCAGCAGGGCCATACACAGAACGGACTTGCGCTGGCTGATCCATGCTACGGATTCGACATTGAGGGGATGGACGGCAACGATGAGGGCAACCCAGAAACTGGGCCAGTGGGCACCGGTTACTTCGCGCAGCGCGGCGAACAGGAACAGGGCGGCCAGGGCATGGAGCAGACCATTGACCACATGATGAGCCCCGGGTGAGACCCCCAGGAATTCGACATCCGCGGCATGGGACACCATGGTCAGGGGATGCCAGTTTCCCGCATAGGGATGGGTCAATAACTGGGTCCATACGTCAGAAAATAGTCCCTGCAATACCGCATAATTGTCCGTCACATAGGCGGGATCATCCAGATTTACAAAGGAATGGGATGCTACCGGCGCATAAACCACACTGATGGCAAGAACAATGAGAACAACCGGCAGCCAGATTGAGGTAGTCCATCGACTCGGATTCATAACATCTCCCATGGCGGTTCAAAGACTATCAGGGTATCCCGGGCGTATCAATGGTGGTTTGGGTCCGGACCTCCGGGCCGCCGATCATCGCGCGGAGAGCAGCAAGATTGTTCCGGGCGTCCTGATGAGATGGGTCAAGGGCAAGGGCCCGCATCAGGACCTGCTCGGCCTGGTCCAGTCTCCCGGCCATGGCCAGGGCAGTTCCATAATTACTGAACAGGGCCGCGCTTGCCACCCCCCTTGCTGCCGCCTCCTGGAAAACATCCAGAGCAGCGGGGATCTGTTTCTGTTGAAGAAACAGGGCGCCGAGGTCCGCATACGGTTGGGCCCACTGTCGATCCAGGCGTATGGCCTGGCGGAAGGAATCGATGGCCGCCTGGTTCAATCCGGCGGCCCGGCAGGCGCGGGCAAGATTATAGCGAAGGTAGGGCTGGTCGGGCTGTAGTTTCACCGCCTGATTGTATTGCAGCAAGGCCTCGTCGAGCCGACCTCCATCCATCAGCATGGACGCCAGATTACTGATCAACTCGATCGCGTAAGGGTTCTGTTCCAACCCGCGCAAGAAGGTGCCGGTAGCAGTATTTTTATCACCGAGCCGAATCTGGGCCAGCCCGAGCTGGTTGTAACCGTGGGGAGACTCCGGCCAAAGGCGGATCGCCTCCTGGAGCTGCGCCATCCCCTCTTCCACCGATCCTTGTTCAACCAGGAGAAGCCCCAGATTGGACCGGGCTTCGGAAAAGTGAAGATCGATATCCACTGCGGATCGAAAAGCCTGTTCGGCCTCGGTCAGGCGGTGCTGTGCCTTGAGTACAAGTCCAAGGTTGTTCCACGCCTTGGCATTGTCAGGGCGAAGCTGAATGGACTCGCGAAAGTGGCCTTCGGCCTCCACGGATCTTCCCTGATCCTTGAGGACCAGGCCGTAGTTGTTGTGAGCCATCCAGCTGGCGGGATTCTTGCGCAGGGTATCCTCGTAGATGCTCTGCGAAGACTCGAAAATCTGCGTCCGCTGATAGCCGGCAACCGCCAGTGCCCCGATCAGCAGCGCCGGCAGCCAGCGCACGAACGGCGACCTCTCCGGTGAGGCGATCCTGACCAGAGCCGCTCCCGCCACCATGCAAAATGCCGGTGATGAAAAATAGATCCAATGATCGGAGACAAAGGTATAGCGCATCATGTAGATGATTTTGGCCATCAGCAGCGAGGGCCCGGCAGCAAAATAATACAGGACCGCCACGCCCAGTGAATACCGCCAGGAGACCCGGGAGCGCAGGAGAAGCAACAGTAAAAGCACCAGCGCCACCAGATACACCACATTCCACAGGGGTAGAGGAATCTCCCAACGTGGATAGATAAACGACAGATGAACCGGCATCAACAGCTTGCCGACATAGAACCAAAATGCGCGCGCGGAGAGCAACATTCGCTCAAGAAACGCAAGCTGATATTCCGGTCCGCTCGCGCCCACAACGACCGTTTCAAAATGGAGGGTAAACGAAGCCGCCGCGCCGCCAAGCCCCAGCAGCAGCAATGGAAAGATCCAGGCCCGACTTCTCAGGGGTGTCCGCGACCAGGCCAGCAGTGCCAACATGCCTGCCGGGACATAGACCGATGCGGTTTTCGCGGCGATCGCAGCGATAAAAAAAGCCAGAGCGCATGGCCACCACAACCAGGCCAGGCGATGGTGCGATGCGCTTCGGGCGCTGATCCATGCATGAATGGACCCCAGGCCGAGGGCAAGCGACAGGACATTTTTCAACTCCGTTACCCAGGCCACCGACATTACATGCACCGGATGGACCGCAAACAGGCAGGCGGCCCACCAGGCCCCGGGAATCCTCAAGCGCACCATCAGCCACCCCAACAGGCAGGCGTTCAGGAGATGCAACATCAGGTTGACAAGGTGGTATCCCAGTGGATCCATCCCCCACAACCGGTGCTGCATCCAGAACAAGGTAAAGGTCAGGGGATAATATTGGGGTGTGGCCCCCGGTTCGGTCCAGATCCGGGCCAGCCCGTCATCGGTCTGTATCGGGATATTCCGGGTGATGTGGGCGTCATCATCCCAGATAAATCCCGCATGAAAGACCGCCGCGTACACCACCAGGGCCAAGCCCACCAGCAAAAAAAGCCTGAATCCAGAGGATACCCAAAGCGGGCCCACGCTATCCACAGAGTGCTTCACCCCAACAGTGTGAAAAGAAATCCCTGTTCCGGCCATGCTTTTTTTCTACAGTAGACGTGACACATGGAGTTTCGATGAATGACCGACCTTGCTGACACCTTAGTCTATCTGCTTTTCTGGATCGTTCCGATCCTGCTCGCCCTGATTCTCCATACCTACCTGTCCCATCATCGGGAGCAGCCACGAACCCTGGGGAGTCTGCTGGCGGGCAATGGTCTCGTGTTTCTTTTCTTCGCCGCCCTCCTTGCCCTTGCCGGGGAAAGTTATTTCCGGTTCGGGGCCGACTTCACGGATTCCTATGGATTAAGCCGGGTCACAACCCGCTGGAATGAACGGCATTACCAGGCCAACAACTGGAATTTTCGCGACACCGAGGATTATCAACTGGCGATCCGCCCGGGGATGCGCCGGATCAGCTTTCTCGGCGACTCCTTCACGGCGGGGCACGGGGTTGAAAACCCTGAAGATCGCTTCCCCAACCGGCTCCGCAAGCGGTTGCCGGGGGTTGAAGTCCATATACTGGCCCGTTATAGCGCCAATACCGGGGAATATATCCAGCTATTGGAAGAGGCAAGGAAAACCGGCTATCAGGTGGATCTGGTCGTGATGGCTTACTGCCTCAACGACCTCGGAGATCTGTATCCGCCATGGACAGAAACCATGAACCGGATGAACCAAAACTACCGGCACGCGAATCTATTGGTCGAAAAAAGTTACCTCGCCAGTTTTTTGGTGAATCGATTGGCCGGACTGGTCAACCCGATGGTCAGGAACTATTTCGGGCTACTCAGGGAAGCCTATGCCACCGAGACCTGGGATGCCCAGAAACAGCGTCTACTTCAGGTGCAGACGCTGGTGGAATCCGCGGGCGGGCAGCTTTTGGTTGTCACCTTCCCGTTCCTCCATCAACCCCTGGATGACCGCTATCCCTTTGCCCAGGTTCATGCACAATTGGGCCAATTCTGGAAGGACCATCAGGTACGGCACCTGGATTTGTGGGATACGTACCGACCGTACCCACCCGAGGATCTGGTCGTGAATGCGTATGATGCTCATCCCAATCCCTTCGCTCACGCCCTGGCTGGGGATGCTCTTGAACCCCTGCTGCGGGAGATGCTCAACCAGCAGCAGGATCCGATTACTCCGGGCTCGCTCCAGTTCCCCCGGCCTTCGGAGTCATCCATTCCGGGTGATGCCGGATCATCTGATGCATCAGTTCATCAGCCGCCGCTTGATCACCCCGCGCAATCAGTAAGCTCAGAAGCGGCCGATAGGGATCAGCCATATCGGGACGAAGAGTAATCAGCGACTGATAGGTGGATATGGCATCCCCGGTTCGCCCGGCCCGCTCATAGGCAACCCCCAGATTCATTCGCACTCTCCCCACTTGGGGGGCGACTTCAAGCGCCTGCTCGAGATAGCGGATCGCCTCTGCGGTCCGACCCTGTGTCAGCGCGGACAGTCCCAGGTTGTGCAGGGCAAGGTGAGCCTGAGGGTTGCGTTCAATGGTCTGTAACCATACCTGCTCCTCGGATTGAAAGTCGCGAGCCCGATGGAAGGTGAGCGCAGCCATGATCAGGATCAGCAGTGGGCCCAGGAAGCGCTTGTAGGAAGGCCGCAACCGGAGTCGGGAATAAACCCAGGCAATACCGATGGATAGCGGAATCATGCCCCAATAGATCCAATGATCGGAGATGGGCGTATATTGCATCATGTATAACGGAGGAAACAGAGCGAGAACCGGTCCGCCGACCAGGAAGGCCAGCAACCAACAGAAGGCTCCACGCCCTCGTTGATGTCTGTATTCAAAGGCCGCCAGGAGTGTCGTCAGCAAGCCGGTCAGGGCAGCATATCCCAACCAGGCGGGAAGGTTGGACAAAGGGGGGTACAGGAATGACAGATGTACCGGCCAGAGGAAGTTGCGCAGGTACAGTCCCATGGAAAGAGCAAGGTTTGTCGCGCGTTGTAGCATCGACAGTGAAGCCGGAGCATCTCCATCGTAAACAATCGTTTGCTCCATCAGGACAGTTCCCATACTGATCAGCATGCCCAGCAGGATCATCGGCAACAGCCACTGCACGGTTGCCGGCTTGACCTCACCATCCCGCCAGTAAAACCACAGCAGTAAAAACAGCGGAATGACCACCGAGGAGGTCTTTGCCAGCATGGCCAGAAGGAACAGGAGAAGTGTCCACCATCGCCACCGATTTTCGTCCCGGGCTTCGCCATGCAGGAAGGCAGCGATCGACAACAGTCCAATCAATGCCGAACCGGTGTTCTTGATTTCCGTGACCCAGGCCACCGACATCACCTGGATGGGATGCAGGGCAAAGATCCAGGCCGCCCCCCACCCCCAGCCCGAGCCCAGGCGTGGAACCAGAAGGAAGGCAAGCAACAAGGCCACGGAAACATGCAGCCCGACATTAACCAGACGATAGCCGAGCGGTTGATCACCGAAGGCCTGGTATTGAATCCAGAGGAAGGTAAATGTCAGCGGATAGTACTGACAGGTGGCCCCTGGCTCGACCCAGATCCGCCGGAGCCCATCCAGGCTTCGTAAACATTCTTCTTGGACGATATGGGTGTCATCATCCCATAAAAACCGACCCGAAAAGGAGGAACTGTAGACAAGCAGCGTGATGCCAATGAGGAGAACACCATGAATCCGATTGGGGCTGAATGAGAAACTCATGGCAGAACACTCACGGCGCGCGGGCAGTCAGCGCATCAAGCAGAGCACGAACTTGTTCGTCCCCGGGATCCAATTCCATTGCCCGTCGCAGCGAGGTTTCCGCCTGTGCAGGTCGCTGGGCCTCGATCCACAGCTTGCCCACATTGGCATGCATGGCGGCATCCATCGGGTGAAGCCGCACCCCCCTCCGGGCGACTTGCAGTGCCTCCGGAAGACGCCCTTCACTGACCAACAGGTCGGTGTACCCCAGCAGTGAGTCCCGCAATCCCTGCTGAAGATTCAAAGCGCGCTGATAGCTTTCTTCCGCTTCTTTCGGTTTCTGCAACAATCGTAACAACCGGGCGCGGTTGTGCCACACTTCCGCTTGATCGGAATCGATGGTGAGGGCACGATCCAACCATTCCAGTGCCGGGTCCAGATTGCCCACCTCCATTTCGAGCACGCCGAGGTTGCTCCACCCGATGGCCATGGAAGGGTCGAGCTTCACCGCAAGTTCAAATTCTCCACGGGCACGATCATACGCCTGCGACATCAAATCGATCATCCCAAGCTGGTTGTGCACTTCCGGATGATCCGGAGACAAGCGATCAGCCCGTTCGAGCAGTTGTCTGGCCAGATCCAGCCGTCCGGGGCGGGACAATTGAACGCCCAGAATTCGATAAGCCTCCCCTTCGGTCAGGGGCAGTGCGGACCGCTGGTCGATCAGGATCTGCACCGCTTCATCGAGCCGGCCCATGGATGCCACGGTAACCGCCAGGCTCATGCGAGTGGAAGAGCGCCAAGGGGCAAGGCGAAGGGCTTCCCGGTAGTGGACGATGGCCTCCTGATAGCGACTCGAGGCGAGTAAAAACGAGCCATAATTGAGTTGAAGGGTGAGATCTCCGGGGCGAATTTCGATGGCGTCCCGGTAAGCCTGGGCAGCTTGCGCAACCCCCTGCGGCCCGGTATGCGGCGCCAATGCCTCCAGCCGTTCGAGCGCCAACTCAAAAACGGGTGCGTCCGGGTGATCCAGCAAGCCGCTGAAAGGGGGGCGCATCAGCCTGCGAAGATTGACCGCTTCGACCCGCCATTGGTCCCAGTCTGTCAAACCCAGCCCCGGGACGACCGAACGATCCCAATTCACCGGGGAACCGGGCGTCTCCTGTAACCGGGGGAGATCCAGAACCCATCGCGCGAGCGCTTCGGTGATGGCCCGGTTGGCTTCCATCCTGAAGTGGACATGGTCATAGAACCAAAGGGGGGATGTCACGGTGTGGGGTTGTCCCCCACGCAACAGGTCATCGACATCACACAGGGGAACATGCATCGTCTGTGCGGTATCGTGGAGAACCTGTCGGAGCCGGGAGTCGGCCCGAAACCGCAAACCATCCAGGTCCACCGCGCGATCCAGGTCGGCCACGGCCCGATCGGATCGCCCCTCGTGCAAAGCAAGCCGGCCCAGTAAGTAATGGGTCATGGCATATCCCGGATCCGCAGCAGCTGTCTCCTCCAATTCCGAGCGCAGCGCAATGGGATCCGCCTTGGACCAGGAGGCAATGATGGCGTCGAGCCGGTTGGACCACACCTGACGGTCCGGGCCCTCGGGGATCCCGGAAATCGATGAAAATGGCGGCAGTCCGGCGTGGTTCACGGTAAGACCACACAGCAGAACCGGAATACCCTCCCGTTGGTACGACTGCAGGATGGCGTTCAGATTGGCCTTGAAGGAATCGACCACCGCATCCAGACGCGGGTCCTTCTCCGCGACCGTGCGCCCGGTAAACATCTCCATACCCCGCCATGTCTTTCGGGGGTTCGTGCGGTGCTGAATCTGCTCCATCAACCCTTGCACCAATCGGAAACGAGTTCCGAGAATCTTGAGTCGCGGCAACCAGGTTGATTGCTCAAACGGCAGGAACACGGTACCCGGTCCAAGGGGCCCGACCACTTCATTATGCCCGAGATACAGAATCACCGCATCCGGTTTGATCCGAAGGGAATCGCGGGCAATTTCCCGAACCACATGCGAATTGATCGCGGTCATCGCGGCATTCACAACTTCGACCTTCCGGTGCGGCAATGCGGCTTCCAGATAAAGCTCCAGCATGCGGGCAAATCCGTAGGAAGAATCGGGATCGCCCTCCGCTGTCGACCCTCCCAGGACCACAATCCGAAACGCATTCGACGCCTTCTCGCGGTCCAGGCAGATCGGCTCCGGCAAGCGAACCAGTTCACGGGCAAAAAAACGCCGTCCGAATTGCTCATTCTCTATCCAAACTGGACGCCCATCCAACTGCTCGGGCAGAAAAAAGTCCGGCGAATAGCCCACATCGACCAGACGGCAAACACCCTCAAGCCCCGCCAGCAAACCCAGGGGGACCAGCAAGGCCAGCAGGAATTTCTTTACCCACGGCAGGATCATGGCTGCTCCCGCGGCACGAGTTCCTCGACACGATAGGCCGGCGGTTCCTCCTCGCGCTCGCTCAATGCTCGTCTTGCTTCCGTGGCGATGAGCCCTTCAAATTTCTTGCCGGCTTCTGACCGTCGAATCTCCCGGAATTCCGGTTGTTGATAGAGTTGATACACAGCCGCTGGCCCCACCATGGGCTCCGCCTCGGACAGGTATTTCAGTGCCTCCGGTTCCCGGCCCAGCAGCGCGGCGAGCCGGGCGGCTTCCAGATAAGGGACGTGCCAGTCTGGTTCCTGCTGGATGGCCTGTATCAGATGGCTTAAAGCCAGGTCGAGTTGTCCCTCGGCCACGGCAATCCGGGCGAGTTCGCGGCTGGCCCGGGCGTGCGCAGGTTCAAGGCGGATAAATTGTTCATAGTACGCGCGTGCCTCGTCCCGATTGCCGAGGCGGGCGGCGGCAATACCGGCGTTGAATGCTGCCAAGGCATACGTGGGATCCAAGCGCAACAGGGTTCTACAGGTTTCCAGTGCGCTTTGCGGATTGCCGAGGTGGAGATACACGACACTGAGATCATTGAGCAGAGACCGCTGGTCGACCGCGCCTTCCATCGCGATTTTCAAGCTTTCCATGGCGTCCTGGTATCTCCCAAGGCGCAGGTAGAGTCCACCAAGGCGTTCGTGGACGTGAACCATGTCCGGGTACAGAGCGAGGGCTTTCCGGCACAAGTCGACGGCGCCGGACAGGTCTCCCTGATTTTCCAGGGCAACCGCTTCCCGGATCAGGACCAGGGCCTTGGTAACCTGATCTTGCTGGTCCTGATCGGAAGGCGAAGCCGACCACCACGCCCCGTCATCCAGTTGCTGCAAAGCATCTTCATACGGGGATGCGATGGGTCCCTGATCATCCTGAAGTGCGGGCATGGAGCGGGGTTCGGCCAGCACATACCACAAAGCGGCCAGGATAACCCCGACCATGATGCAGGCGCAGCCGAGGGCAATCATCACCTGGATTAACATAGTCTTCCGATAGGTCATGTATTCTGAAGCCTTGGGGGCAATCGCCACAGTCCATCCCCACCAGCATTCTCATTCAACCATCCAATGACAAGTGTGAATGCGCCCAAGGCTAGGAAACCGGTGTGGGCGGCGGCGGAGCGGGAGGGGGCGACAAGGGATCGGAAGCAGAAAGCCTTTCGGCAAACAGGCCCAATCCCATCAACAACATCATGGCCATAAACATTTCTGAATCACCAAAGTTATACTCGACCATTCCATTGGCCAGCAAGCCCACCAGGGCGCCAGCCACTCCGATTGGGATGGATGCCGCCGCCGGATTTTGCCAGCGCAACCGCATGGCATTCCGACTGACAAGCAGGACCATCCAGCCCATCCAGATCGCCCAGCAAACCGAACCAAGCCATCCGGTTTCGAGCGCCACTTGCAAGACATTGCTATGCAGATGCTCGAGGCCCGGCTGCAATTGATGTGTATAGGGGATCAAATCCTCATGGCGAACCGCTTTCCAACCAACGCCCAGTGGATGCTCGGAAAGGAGCCGGGGGGCAACATCCGTCCACAAGGCATACCGCCCCCCCAAGTCCCCCGACCATTCAAACCTCAGCAGAGCCAATCGCGCTCGCACTGCAGGGATTCCCAGGCTGGCAAGGGCCAGTCCCAGAAACACCACCATGGGCTTTCGGTTCCGTATCAACAGGGACATCCAAGCCAGGGCCAGGGCGAAGGAAATCCAGGTTCCGCGCTTAAAATGAAGAAGCAGGCCCAGCCCGATCAGGATCATCGCCGTGGCGGTAAACGGTTCCTTGAAGCGCCACCGCCCGGTGGCAAGGCCGGCAATCAACAGGCACAAACCCACCAGGTACATCTGGGGCTCCCGCATATTGCCGGTATCATACAAGCCCACTCCACTACTGATCTCCAAGGGAATACGCACCAGATCAAGTGCCGCTTTGATGGCACAACCGGCAATGAAGGCATTGATCAGATAGGGCCCCCACCCCCACCGGCGGGTTCCCTTCACCGCCATCGCCGCCGCGATACCCAGCATGGACAAGAGCAGAATGAACCGGTCCATCTTTCGGAAGGAACGCGCGGGGTTCCATCCCAGGATCGATGCAACAAGCACACAGCTTAGAAACAAACCGATCACCACCAGCAGACCCCGGGGCACCGACAAAGTCAGCGTTCCCCGGAGCATCGCCCACAGGGTCAACACCGACGCCAGGTAGGCCATCGGTTGACCAGCCGCAATGGAGATGGGCAGGCCGAAGGCAAACAACAACAGGCTGGCTTGAAGAACATGAAGGCAGGGAACCATTTCCGGCGAAGGATCCCCGGCCCGTGGCCCCGGCAGATTCATGGCCGGATGGCTCCCTTCATCAAGGTCTCGGGATCCAGGGATGGATGCTGCCGAAGATATTGACGAACCGCATCACGGGTGTCGACCCCGGTCATGGTTAACCGGGCAATGGGCTGATCGACCAGGCGCCGGACCTGGGGATACCGGGTGCCGCCCGAGGCCAACACATAGCTGTTCATGGCCACCCGGTACCGCTTACGGGGATGCAGCGGCACCCCTGCCGCGTCTTGAAAACCGGCGTATGTTTCCCCCGAAGCACTGTCGACGATGGTATAGGTGAATCCATAAGGGGCATGGCGATGGATGGACGTTTTACCGGCCCGGACTTCCGCGAGGAGCGTCTGGATTTCCGAAAGGGTCAACCAGGCGACACCAATGGTGTTTTCATACGGGATCAAATTCCACACATCGGCTTCGGTCACCGGACCGGCTTCAAGGCAGGCGGGACTCAGGGCGCCATGCAAAACAAAGTCCGTATCGACCGCCTCGGCAATCGCGGCACAGATAAGCTGTTGGATCGGAGACTGATCCCATGCAGTGGTTTCCGGGCAGAGTGACGCCTCGGCTCTTGTGAGGACCTCTTGCATCGACTGATCCACTTCGGAAAGCAGGGTTCCCCAGGCATCAAGCAATTGGGGATCGTCCGGGATATCCGGCCCCATCTCCTCCAGGGTAGATTCCACCGATACCAGCTTCTTCGCCACCGTATCATAGGCCAGATGCATCACGCCCAGCCAGATTCCATAGTAACCGGCCTGGGCATACACGGTGGATCCCAGGGTTTGAGAGGCAATGGCCTGGTGCGTATGTCCCCCGAGAATGACATCGATCTCCGGAAATGCCTCATGAATTGCCTCCACCTCGTTGGCATGGTCATCACCAAATGGCCGGTACCCCTGATGAACCAGCAGAAAGATCAGATCCGGTTTCTCCGTCTTCACGCGGGGCATCAGCGTCCGCAAGGTCTCCACGGAGTGTTCGACCAGGGTTGGGCCCAGTAGATACGGCCGCGACCAGGACGGGATTCCCGGCGTGGTCAATCCAATCACGGCAATCCGGATACCCTCCCGCGAAAGCATGGTATAGGGAGCGATCGGGGGCAGGGCGGATTCGATTCCCTCGCGGGTATAGAGATTCGCGCCCAGGGCCGGGGCCTGGGTTGCGGTTATGAATTCGCTCAGCGCATCAAGGCCCCAATCGAATTCATGATTGCCAACCACCCAGGCATCATAACCCAGCCGGTTCATGACGGCGGCCATGATCAAGCCGTCCGTGCGAAGGCTCTCCGGCGTTCCCTGAAATACATCCCCGCAATCGACCAGAATGGGATTGGGACTGGTGGCGCGCAGGGAGCGAATACGAGACGACACCCGCAACATTCCGCCAAGATTATCACGGCCATCATATGCCTGGGCGGGTCGAAGATGCCCATGCAGGTCGGTGGTGTGAATCAGGGTCAGGTTCACCATGCGGGCAGGGGCAACGGAAGCCCACAGGGTCACAACGAAACCCGCCAGCGCCCTGACTTTCCATCCCCGGATGTTCGTCTCGATGACCATGATCGTGCCTGAAATGCCGGTTGATCCGTCTCCCTGAAAATCAGGCGATTTTCAGGGAAGCATCGTCTCCCCCCTGCAAGAGCCCCCGCATGGAGGAAATCATCGGCTTGGTGATCCGGATCTCCTTGACATCGGAACGGTGGGGAAGCTCGTACATCAGGTCCAGCATGACGGTTTCGAGAATGGACCGCAAGCCGCGGGCCCCAGTTCCCTTGGTCATGGCAATCCGAGCCAATTCCCGTAACGCACTATCGGTAAATGACAGGGCAACCCCCTCCATCGCCAGCAATTTGGTGTATTGCTTGATCATCGCGTGTTTCGGTTCAACCAGGATCCGGACCAGATCCTCTTCCGACAAAGGCTCCAGCATGGAGGCCAGGGGCAACCGGCCAATAAACTCCGGTATCAATCCGAATGACACCAGGTCTTCCGGTTCGATGCGTCCGCCGTTGGTGACACCGGCCACCGGTCCTCCCGTGAATCCAATCGAGCGCGCACCCCGCCGCCGCGCCACAATCTTGTCCAGGCCAATAAATGCACCGCCGCAAATGAACAGAATATTTTCAGTATTGAGCTTGATGTATTCCTGCTGGGGATGCTTCCGGCCACCCTGGGGCGGCAGGTTTGCCACGGTTCCCTCCAACACCTTCAGCAGCGCTTGCTGCACTCCCTCGCCGGAAACATCGCGGGTAATCGATGGATTGTCGCTCTTCTTGCTGATTTTATCGATTTCATCGATGTAGACGATGCCCACCTCGGCCCGGGCCACATTATAGTCGGCCGCCTGCAGGAGTCGGAGCAGGATATTTTCCACGTCCTCACCGACATAGCCGGCTTCGGTCAAGGTAGTGGCATCGGACATACTGAACGGGACATCCAGTATCTCCGCCATGGTTTTGGCCAGCAGGGTTTTTCCACACCCGGTGGGCCCGATCAGCAGCACATTGCTTTTCTCGATCCGCACATCCTGAAGCGCCGGGTCCAAGTCAATACCGCCGGAGGGGAAAACCCGTTTGTAATGATTATGTACAGCAACCGAGAGGATTTTCTTTGCATACTCCTGGCCGATCACCGACTCATCCAACCGGGCCCGAATGTCCTGTGGCTTGGGGACATCCAGAACCGGGGTGGCGGCGGCACGGGCCGTCTTTTTCGGACCGGCACCTTTGCCGCCCTCCCGGTGGAGCAACGATCCGCACAATTCAACGCACTGGTCACAAATGTGTACCCCGGGACCGGCAATCAGCCGTTCCACCTCCTCCTGCTTCTTACCGCAAAAGGAACAAACGGGACCCGTTTTGCCAGCCATTATAAACTCTTTCCGGGTTGATCAGTCGACGGCTTGCTTTGCAATACATGGTCGACCAGACCATAGGCGCTCGCCTCTGCGGCGGACATGAAGAAATCTCGATCCGTATCACGGGACAACACATCCAGGGATTTCCCGGTATGGTGGGAAAGAATTTCATTCAGCCGATCCCGAAGCCGGAGGATTTCCTGCGCCTGGATGTGAATGTCGGATGCCTGCCCCTGGGCGCCCCCCCACGGCTGGTGAATCATGATCCGGGCATTCGGCAGTGCATAACGCTTCCCGGCCGCCCCCGCAGCCAGCAGGACCGCACCCATGCTGGCCGCCTGGCCCACACAGTAGGTCACCACCGGACACTTCACAAATTGCATGGTGTCATAAATCGCGAGTCCGGCAGTCACTGACCCCCCGGGCGAGTTGATGTACAGACTGATATCCTTGTCCGCATCTTCACTCTGCAAAAACAGCAACTGGGCAATAATCAGGTTTGCCATATCATCACTGATCGGCGTCCCAATCATGATAATCCGGTCTTTCAAAAGCCGGGAATAGATATCAAAGGCCCGTTCCCCGCGCCCCGTCTGCTCGATCACCATCGGCACCAACATTGATCCTTGCTCGTTCATAGACGTTCTCCTTGTTATGCCGCCTGAATGGTGGCGGTCTGCATCACGGTTTCCAAGGCCAGATCCATCAGCAACCGCTCCTTCAACCTGAGATAACCCTGACCATTATCCTTCAGCAGATCTTCCCGCAATTTCTTGGGATCCCGGCGGCTGGCCGCTGCCATCTGGGCAATCCGCTGCTGGATTTGCTCATCGTTCACCGCCAGCGACTCCGCCTCGGCGATCGCCAGTAGAATATATTTCAGTTTGACCGCCTCTTCCGCCGATTTGGAGGCCGCCTGATAAATCTGCTCACGACTCGATTCAATCTCATCGTTGGGAACCCCGCGCCGGCTGTTCTCGGAAACAATATCATAGACATTGCGGCTGGTTTCCTCCTGTACCACAGACTCGGGCAGGTCCATCTTGACCGCATCCAGCAATTGACGCACCGCGTCATTCTTCTGCCGCTGCTTCTCCTGGTCCTCTTTCATGCGGGTCAGATCTTCGCGAATCCGGCGGTTCAAATCATCCAGAGATTCCGCCTGTAATTCCTTGATGAATGCATCATCGATTTCCGGCAGAACCTTCTTGCGAATCCCCTTGACCGTGACCTTGAAGGTTCCGGTAATGCCCTTGACCTTCTCGTTGGGAAAGGTTTCCGGGAAGGGCACTTCCATTTCGGTCTGCGCACCCTGGGTTAACCCCACCAATCCCTGGGACAGCTCCTTGAGCAGGAATTGCTCATCATCAGCGAAAAGCCAGAAGTCCTTGCCCGCGACCAGATCTTTCAGTTCCGGCACGGTGTCCGCCAGTGGTTGTCCGCCCGCGGTGGCATCGGTATCTATGCTCACCAGATCGCCGGAAGCGACCACCGCGCCCTCCGGTGCGTCCTCAAACTTCGCATTGCGGCTGCGAATACTGGTGAGAACCTCCTCGACCTGGGCATCCCCGACCTCCACCGGCTGGGCCTTGATGGTCAGGGATTGGTAGGAAGGCATATCAAATTCAGGCTGAACATCAACCACCACATTGAAGACAAAAGGGGCCTCGGTGGTGAGCGCAGGATCGTCAACATCGATCACGGCAACCGTTCGCAACTGGTTCTCCTTCACCGCACCCTGATAGGCTTCGGGCACCAGGCGCTCCTTGATCTCTTTGTGGATCTGCTTTTCGTAGCGTTTTTCCACCATTTTTCTCGGGGCCTTGCCCGGACGAAATCCGGGAATCTTGGCGTGCTGGAGATACGCATCCATCACTTGATTTAATTCAGCCTTCACACGGTCCGCGGGGATTTCAATCCGGAGGTGCCGTCGGCAAGGACCGGAGGATTCAACCTGTACATTCATCGTTTTTTACTCCTTAAAATGAAGGGGGCATCCTAGGGATGCAGTGAAACCCCGTCAAGGTACTTGCCAACGCATGGAAAGCAACTCTTTTACCGGGGCACCGAGTCGCTGAAGCCATAGGGCAGGATCATACCATATGCCCGGGCGAGACTGCGTATCTCCTCCAGCAAACCATCCGAAGGCTCCTGGATATAGGTGCCAATCAAATCATACGCCTTCTGGCGGGCCCATCGGGTGCGCACATCCGAAGTGCCCGGTGCGGCATCGGCCAGATCCACTTGATAGACCATGTCGTACAATTGCTCTCCGGAGCGGCCAACAATTCGAAAGACCATGGTGTTCACCCCATCCGCAGCCCGGCCATGGAGCACCAGGGGGCGGTCCAGATAGAGATGGGTCAGGGTTCGCGGATAAATCTCGTCGTTGGATAAACCGGCAAACTGATAGCTCAATCCGGTCAGCACCGGGCGACGAATCTGGCGGGCCAGATCCTCGATGGCCAGGTCAATATCCTCATCCTGGGCCAGGACAACCGATCCCCCCCGGTTTCGATAGCTCAACAAGTCGAGGAAGAATGAATTGACCCGTTTGCCCGCTCCCACAGCAAACATGGACAACTCGCCCTGATTCTGGCTGGTAATCCGATCAATGATTTCCGAACTGCCGGTGACCCCAGCCGTCGGGCGCCCATCGGTAATCAAAACCGCCAGCGTGGGGCGACGGACCGAGCGCGGGATGGCAAGCGCAGCCTGCAGGCTGCCGAAGACATCGGTATCGCCCTCAGCTCTCATCCCATCAATAAAGGCGATCGCCTCCCGCCGGGTGGACTCATCGACGGGCCGCCAACCGCCAAAGGCAGGCTCCACCACATCCCGAAATCCGACAATTTCAAGTCGGTCTTCGGGGGTAAGGGTTTCCAGCCAGCTCCGGAGGCCACGGCGGCATTCGGCCAATTTCCATGGGGTCATGCTCTCCGAACAGTCCTGGATCAGCAGCACATCCCGGGGCAATACCGGCAGAACCGAGTCGCCCTTGCGTTGGATCTGTAGCTCAAAATACAGGGCGTGATCAGAGGCATCCCGGTATGCCGATACGGCGAGGGACAGCAGATCCTCCACCGGTTCCGCCTCGGCAATGGACTCCGGGGCTTCGTCAAACATCTCGGTGGGGGGCTGAATCGCGGGTAATGCAAGCGCCGGATCCTCAGTGGGTAACGTTTGTTCCGGGGGGGCCAGGGGTCCTATACCGGAGAGCTGACCGCTCCATCCGGTGCCACCGGGTCCCGGCACCCCATCGCCGGTTTCGTGCGATTCTGCATCCAGAGTCTCAACCGGCAAAACAATATCGCCGGCGACATCAACGCGGGACACGTCCGGGATCAGCCGGCGGGGTAGTGCAATCACCTCATCGGCAAACAGGCGATTCTGAATCGAGAGAATTTCCTGCCGGGGACGCCAGGCCTCCGGATCCCGGCGCGACGCCAGGGGATCTTGTGCGGAAGCCAATGCATCCAACCCCGGGCTCGGAGCGGGTTCCGGCACGGGCATTGGAGACAGCGAGGCGGCCTCGTCCACGGGCATCCATGCCGCCAGCAGGGCTTCCAGTTGGTCCGGATCCTCGGGGCGGAGGCGTGGGGGAGGCGTTTCGGGGGGGGCGGACGGTTGTATGCGCACCTCATCCAGACGAATGGCCGGATAGGCTTTCGCGGTTTGTCCGGCCCGTAGTAACCAACCGGGCAATCTCGGCAATTCATGCAAAGCGACACCATGCACCGAGAGCGAGATCAACACCGCAGCGGTAATTTGTGCCGCTTGGCGCAGACTGCGTCCCTTCCCAGGTATGGTGCTCGGTTCCACAACGACCCGGACCGCGTAATCAGCCCTGTAAACTCATCAGGAACTCGATATTGCTCTTGGTTTTTTTCAGCTTGTTGATCAGCAATTCCATGCCTTCCACAGCCGGCACCCCATTCAAGGCTTTGCGCAGGATCCAGATCTTGCTCAATTCATCCGGGTGCAACAGGAGCTCCTCCTTGCGAGTGCCCGAGCGCTCGATATTGATCGCCGGGAAGATCCGCTTGTCCACCAGGTTCCGGTCCAGTCCCAACTCCATGTTTCCGGTACCTTTGAACTCCTCGAAAATCACCTCGTCCATCCGGCTGCCCGTGTCCACCAGGGCGGTCGCCATGATGGTCAGGCTGCCGCCACCCTCGATATTGCGAGCCGCGCCGAAAAACCGTTTTGGTTTGTGCAGGGCATTGGCATCCACACCACCGGAAAGAATCTTGCCGCTGTGGGGCTGCAGGGTGTTGTAGGCCCGGGCCAGCCGGGTAATGCTGTCGAGCAGAATCACCACATCCTTGCCGCATTCCACCATCCGCTTGGCCATTTCGATCACGATTTCCGCCACCTGGACGTGCCGCTCGGGGGGCTCGTCAAAGGTTGAACTCAACACCTCCGCCTTGGTATTGCGCTGCATATCGGTCACCTCTTCAGGTCGCTCGTCGATGAGCAGCACGATCAAATGCGCATCCGGGGTATTGGCACTGATACTGTTGGCAATTTTCTGCATCAGCACGGTTTTCCCGGTCCGGGGCGGGGCCACGATCAACCCCCGCTGCCCCTTTCCAACCGGGGTCAGAATGTCCATCACCCGCATGGATATTTCCGAAGGTTCGATCTCAAGAACAAATCGCTCATCCGGGAACAAGGGGGTCAGATCCTGAAACGGAATCTTGTTCTTGTACGCATCCGGCTTGTCGTGATTGATCTGGTCCACTTTGAGGAGGGCAAAAAACCGCTCTTTTTCCTTGGGGGAGCGAATTTCACCCTCGACCAAGTCTCCGGTCCGCAGGGCAAACCGGCGGATTTGGGACGGTGACACATAGATATCCTCAGGACAGGGAAGATAGTTATACAGGGGTGACCGCAGGAATCCGAAGCCATCGGGGAGGATTTCCAGAATCCCCTTGCCAAACATCGTGCCGCGGCCCCGGGCATTCGCTTTGAGAATATCGAAGATCAGTTCGTGTTTGCGCAGGGCTCCGATATCCTCCAATCCGAATTCGGAAGCGAGGGTGATTAACTGGGGAACGGTGAGTTTCTGAAGTTCGTACAGCTTTAGTTCCCGGCCGGGAATGGGCGGCGTCTGCTCTTGTTGGGTCGCATCATGGCTGCCATCACCAGATCCTTGTTCGCCGGGTCCGTTGCCGTTCTTCTCCACACCGCTCTCCTCCGGATCATCCCGAAACCCCGGATCAATATTTCCATCCACACCCTTGTCCCGGTGAGGTTTTCTGAATCGGCTGCGGCGACCGCGATTGCGGTTCGGTTTATTGGGTGTGTCATTCATTATCAGTCTCCTTCTTCAACCATGCTTCATACCACTGCCGGACCGTTTCCCGGAAGACTTCCGGGGAGCCATCATTCCACAGCACGATATCGGCTTTTTCCATTTTCTGCGCCAAGCGCCATTGGCTGGCCTGGCGGCGAGCAGCGTCCATCCGGTCCATCCCTCTGGCCACGCACCGGTTCAGGGCCTCGTCGTCCGAAACCGCAATGCACACCGTCACCGTGAACAGGTCTTCGTATCCAGCCTCGAACAACAACGGAACAATGACCGCCGCCGGTCCGGTCTGCTGTTCGAGCCATGCCGCGACCCGGCTCCGGATAACCGGATGCATCAGCGCTTCGACCCGGGATTTTACCACCGGATCACCAAACATCTGTTCTGCCAGCCAAGCGCGGTGAATCTCCGTATCCGGCAATAAAACCGAGCTGCCAAACATCATCACCAAAGCATCATAAACCTCAGTCCCGGGGGCCAGCAACTGACGGGCCACACCATCGGTATCGAGAACCGCAACCCCGCACTCTATCAGGGCACTCCCCGCGGTGGACTTTCCGCAACCAATGCCGCCGGTCACACCAATGCGTGGAAACCGGGACGGCCTCGCGCGACCGTTAGGGTTCATGGGCCTGTTGATCTTCAAATCCTGACGCTTCCAATGACTGAACGGTGCCCAAAAGCTCAACCGCATTGGTCAGGCGGGGATCGAGCTGCCAGGCCTGGATGGCTGCAGCCTTCGCCTCACCAAGAAACCCTTTGGACAACGCCAACCGGGCTTCCTCAAGCAGTGTACCGGCCTGTTGCTCATCCGCCCTGGTCCGCATGGCAAATACTGCGTATTTCCGGTTGGACCAGAGAGGATAGAAATACTGGAGGGTTTCCGGAGCCCGCTCAAAGGCCCAGGCCGGGGACTCCTCCCCCGCATCCAATCGATTGACAAAATATCTCATCTGATACGTTTCCCCCACCGGGGCAAATTCACCTTTGGCATACACATAGTAGCGAATGCCCAGACTCTCCACATAGTCCCTGAACGCCTCTTCGGATGTGCCGAACAATGCTTCACCATAGGCCCGGTAACGCTCCCGAATTTCCGGCTGTTCAAATTTCGGATGCAACGCCACCGCGCATTTTCCATAAGCGGCAATCGAGCCGCTGATGCCCATGTTTGCCAGCACCGGGTAAGGAGCCAGGTTTGCCTCCAGCCAATCGGTCAGTTGACGGGTTTCCGGCAAATACACATTCACCCTCCCCCATCGCTCGGGCCGGTCCAACGTCCGCCGAGCTTCTGCGGTTATCCCCATGAGGATCAATACGCTGGTTATCCACTGAACCGAAAACCGACCGCATCGCCGGACAATGCCAACCGCCATGCCAAGCCATGCCGATGCAAACAATGCTACAAAAACATGAAAGCGAACGAACAGAATATACGCCACAACAGACACCGCGAGGTACCAACCAAGGGGAATCAGTTCCGGGAACGATGTCCGGCGTGCGTAGTGGAAGATGGGCAAAGCCATCACCACAACGAGCGTCAACATAGCGGGGAAGTAGAGCCGGGTCAATGTCAAATCGGCGGAATGCAAGGCCGGCACCCACATCACCCGCTGGTCAAAAGTCAACTGGGATGGGTCCACCGGTTTGACGTTGCCGTGCATCAGTTTCGCCGCGAGCAGGCTGGAAAAATGACTGTATGCCTCGCCGTAGGAGGAGACCCAGGCCCAACCGGCCAAGACCACCACCGGTCCCGCCGCCAAAGCCAATCGGCTCCACTGCGATGAAAGCACAGGCTTTCCCCCGCCTGCAGAACCGGGCATCAGGGAGCAGAGAAACACGCCCGCACACAAACCGAATACGGGCGACAGCAGAAAGCCATGGCTTTGGTAGTAGGGGTTCACCAGACCGACCCAGCCCAGCCCCAGGCAGGCCAGGCAGGCGCTCATTCGGCCTCCGGGGGTCCGGGTTTGCGGTCGGACCACGAAGGTCCATAGTTGTGCCAAAGCCCAGAGAGCAACGGGAAACTGAATCAGATCCCACGTCCACAAAGCTCCAGCCAGGCATCCGGCGGAAATCAGTGCCCACAGGTTTCGGGCATAGACCTTTGCGGTTGTTTCGGCAAGCGCAACCGACATCAAGAACCCGATCAGCAAAGGGAGGGCTGCATTCTCCCGGGACAGCTCCTGGCCGGTGGAGCGGATCACTGACGAGAGAGCAACCGCATAGAAAATGGCGGCGACCAACCCGCCCCATGGGGAGCGAGACCGCACCGCAACCCAGATGCCCAACAGCGGGATGCCAAGTGAGAACCACAGGCAATCAATCCATCGCAACTTCTGCTCCGGAGATAGACGGTCCGGGAATAAATGCATCAAGGCTGCCTGAACATACTCAGCCCCGAAGGTATAGGTTTCCCGGGTCCTGATTCCCTCGGGATAAAAAATCATGGGATCCCGCTCCGGGAGCTGCCCCCCCCGGTCATACAACATCTTTACCCGCCGAAAATACAGGGCACTTTCCAGCGTAAAGGGCAAATCGTAGCCATGGGTCCGGTACTGGGCCTGAAGGACATCGCGTCGCATCGAAATCGCGGTGGCATAGACCATCAATCCCAGCAAAAGCCCCAGGATGGCCCGTATCGGCATCCGGGATTGGACATATCGAAACAAACTCATCATAAAATGGGAACCCAACCGGGGATGGATCGCGCTTACAGGTCCAACCGCATGGTTTTCCGAACCTTCGGGTGGCCCGCGGATCTGCCGACAGACTGCCCGTCTTTATGAGGAAGCACAGGCAGACAGATCGAAGCGACTACGGTCTTATTTTATCATTCTACACGGGAATTTCATTCGGCAGCTTCGATTCAATCCTCAGCCACCAAGGGTCGGGGAGATTGCCCCCCTCACCCTTCATGGAACACCCTGACATGCCGCCGGTCTATGAGCCGTGCACCTTGTTCCGGGCGGAACGCATCCACGCGTTCCTGCCCTGTATGGACACAGGGTGCAACCAGGCTTACAGCTCGCTCGGGGTGCCTTGGGATTCATTCAACCCCAATGCTTCCGCCTTGTTGATCGGACGACCAGCCGGATCAACCAGGCGCGCGGTAACAAAAATCATCAGATTGATCTTCTTGCTGTATTCACCCTCGCTGCGGAACAACCGACCCAGCCAGGGAATGTCGCCCAAGAGCGGAATTTTATCGCGCATTGTGGTCAGTTCTTCACGAATCAAACCGCCGAGCACAACGGTTTGGCCGTCCCAGACCACGATACTGGTGGTCACATTCCGACTAGCAAAAACCGGTTGGGGAATATTGTACTGGAAGCCCTCAATGGTGGATCCATACTGCAGCCAATCGACCAATTCGGCAACTTCCGGAGCCAGGGTAAGGTCAATGGTATATCCATCGGGGCCAACCGTGGGAGTGACATTCAGGATGACACCCACTTCCCGGGTTTCAAAGGTTCCGGGAGTCACGGTCACAAACCGTTCCTGGGAGGTTCCGCCGCCGGCCACTTCACGTTCCACGGTGACCACTTCAGACTCGAATTCGGTGGGATAGATGATTTCCGTGACCACTTGAATCTGAGCGTTCACACCACTCCGGGTGGTTACCCGGGGGGCGGACAACAGGTCGGAGTTGCCACTTTGGGACAAGGCTTGCACCACCACTTCGAGTTCCGGGTTGGTCAAGACCCCGGCAAAGGTCAGAATGTTGCCCAGAAGGGTCTGGCCAGCGGCGGCAGTCGCGGCGGAGACAGGATCAATCGCCCCACTGCTTGCGTCCTGATTGAAGAAACGCAGCCCCTTGGTGGCGCCCGCCGGATCGGCATTGAGCTGAATGGTTTCCGTGCCGGCAACCCCGCCATTACCCTGCCTCTGGGCGATCTCGTAGTTGTCGGTGAAGATCCACTGCAAACCCAATTCTTCCAGATCATTCTGGTTCACTTCCACGAACCGGGCTTCGATTTCCACCTGGTTGGGTACAACATTCAACCGACTGAGAATCCGCTCAAAGGTTTCCAGATTTTCCGGAGTATTCGCAACAATCAACTGGCTGATGCTGGGGTTATAAGTAATGGAGGTGCCCACCGGGAAAGGAACCCCGGTTCGCTCGAAGAACTCTTTGACATCCCCGCGCTTCATGGTGGCTTTGCCGCCCATCTCAATGAAGTCACCCTGTGCGCCAGCGCTGTCGGTCTCTTCGCGCTCCACAATAACATCCAGGAATGAGGGCTGGACCGGATACAGACGGGTCACCACCCGTCCCGTGACCACATTGGCGGGAGTGATGATCACCACATTGTCTTCCAAACGATATTTGAGGTCCGCAACCTCGGTGATGTACTTGATTGCCTCCAGCAGGGTGATATTGCGGAGATTCAGGGTGATCAACGGAATGTTTGCACCACCGGTAGCGGCTGCGGGCGTGGATACCGCGGAGTCGGTCGGGAAACCAAAATCGTCAAAGCCCCCACCACCACCAAAACCAAACGGGTCGTCGGTGGCTGGAGCCGGTGTTGCCGTGGTGTCGCTACCGCCGGGAAGTTTCAGGTTGAGGATGATATTCACACCATTGCCTTCGGGATCTGCGGCGATACTTTCCCGGACCAGCAACTGAACCACATCCTGAATATTGGCCTGACGGAATTCAATCGCACGAATCCGGATACTTTCCATCTTGCGCTGGAGGCGCTGCGCGGGTGTATCCGTGGGCACCGGACCCTCGCCGGTAATGGTCTCCGGGCTGACAATGTCTCCCCGGGTTGCCGGATTCCAGGCATTACGGACATCCTGAATCATATCCGCCACAGTGGCTTCGCGCTCGGTGGTGCGACGGTCATACCGGATTTCCCCGATTTTGCGAAGGAACCGCATGGCATCGACATTGTATTCATCGACCGAGAGGGCCTTGTCGAAAATCGCCTCGGCGTCATTGTATTCACCCAATTCAAACAGAGCCCGTCCCTCTTTGATCAGGCTGGCGATTTCATCGGCCTTGCTTTTGTATTTGGGCATTTGCGCTGGTTGCGGTTTTTGTGCAGCCTGCTTTTCGGACCACCGCTGCGCGGCCGCGACCCGTTTCTCCATGGATTGGGCTTTGCGATTGGCAGGATCGATGGCCAATGCCTTTTGGATGGCTTCCGAGGCTTGATCCGGGCTGGCCTTCACCTCAGCCTTGGCGGTTTCCACATAGGCATCGACCAGCATGGCACCCGCTTCGGCCACGCGCGCATCATTTCCGGGACGAACGCCAAGATTTTCGCGCGCCTGTTCGAGCAGCTCGATCGCCTTGGCGTAGTCGCCACGATCCATGGCCGCCAAGCCATCGGTGTACTGCTGCAACCCAGCCTGTTCCTGCGCCTGGCGCCGAACCTCTTCCTGCTCGGCCAGCAGCTTGGCCTGCTCAACCACTTCGGTCTCCGGCTCTTCCACCAACACCGGTGCGGGAGCGGGCTCTTCAACCTCCGCCGCATCGGTCATTTGCGGCTCACTGGCGACTTCCGGCTCGGAAGCCGATTCCGCGTTCGCATCGGCAGCGGTTGCCTCACTATTGGCGATGGTATCCAGATCCGACCAAACCTCCTCGGCGGGAGCCTCCGAAGCGGTCACCGTCGCCGGAGCATCCTGGGGCAACAGGGAATCCAAATCGCTGAACAGATCATCAAAACTCTGTTCGGTTTGACCGAGGGTAACGCCCGCGGAGAAAAGGCAGGCCGTACAGGCGGCAAATAGGCTTCGTTGAATCATGGTCATCAGGAATCTCCTCATCGTTCGGGCAAAGGTAGGCGTTACAGTCATCGTGGGTTCTTCAGATCTTAAAAAGGGTCCGATTCATTCGTGTGTTCATCGTAAACCGGTCATCGGCGATCACAGGGCAGAGCTTTCAACTTGGGAAGTCCGGTCATTCGGGGACATCATGGTGATCGGTATCTCTTTCTCATCGCCCTTCATGCGTAATACGACACGATCTTTCCGGATGTCAAACACTTTGTATTCCGTATCTTCCAACGAAATTGTGTCTCCGATCCGTACCGTGTATCGACGGCCATCCACCAGGGAAATCAGCCCGGCGACCAAGGCCTCTTCATCCACCACCTGCCCCTGCACCAGCCGCTTGATCTTATCCCCCTGCTGGAGGATCAGAACCGGAAGCCCCTCCGGCGGGGTCGGTTCGTAGCCGATCACGGTATAGCCCTCAACTTCGTCACCCATAGCGGGGAAATAGGTCTGGGATAAGTTCCGGGCGTTCAATTGGTAGACGTCTCCGGCAGACAATTGATTGACGCCGAGGAAACGGAGTTTGAACGGCTCGATCGCAGTTTTGGCCACCCGGAGTTTCACGACAAGCGGTGGCTTGCTGGCAGCATCCGACGGATCGGTGTCGTAGCCGAATTCCTCGGCATTGGTAAATCCGTCGCCATCCGGATCGGCAGAGGCATCCGCATGGTCATAGGGATTGAATCCATATTTTTCTTCCCAGACATTCGGCATGCCATCGGCATCATCGTCGCGTTCGGTGATGGTGCGAATCGGCGGCTGGACGGCATCGGTAAAGGGACAAACCAGCGCCTCATACGGAATCGGAATGCCATCGGGAATGCTGGCTACGCGCAATCCGCCAACCAGCATCCGCTGGACATCCACCCCGGCTTGAAAGGGCTGCTGAACGCTGGCGAGGACGGCGTCGAACTTTTCGGTGGTCACGGGGGCGGCCGCGATGGGATTGACCGCATCCAATGAGGAGGGCGATGCCTGGGTTGCGGTTTCGCCCTGCACACCCAGCGCCAGTACCACCGCAGAACCGATCAGCGCCACCAACAGCACCAGCAAAGCCAGCTTATCATAATGCTGCTGTAACCACCCGGAAGGCCGCTTGATTCCAGTGCTCATGAGGAAACCTCCTGATCGGTCGCCCCGTCCGCACTCTCCGCCACAGGCTTGAATAGCAGGACATCGATCACCAACTTGGCCTCGATCGCCTCCCGCCCGGCGACGATGCGTTCCTCGCGCGGAATGGTGGCAAGAATATCCGGAGTCAACTCCCCGGTTCCGGTTCGCATCGCCGGATTGGCCGGATTGACCGCCCGGCGGGTTTCCATGTACATCGCCTTGAGGTCGACGGGTTTGCCCAGATTTTCACCAAGATTCTTGAGGGAGACATCGACGACTTTCACAAAGAGAGGACTCGCGGAAAGCTGGTTGATGGCTTCCCAGATCGCGCCCTCACGCCCGGTGAAGGTCAGGGAATAGCGCTCGGTTTCATAGAGAGGCGAGGGCTCTGTTTCGGGAATTGCAGAACGATTCGCACTGCGGGTGGGAGTTGGTGTCCGCGCAAAACGCTGATTCGCGGGTTGATCTTCCGGCTCCGCCTCACCTTCAAAGGAAGTGCGCTGGATCATCTCGATGCTGCTGACCTTGGCATCCAACAAAAGTCCGGCTAGGTATTCCTGGATTTTTGCCTGTCGCACCAGGCGTTCGACATGGCGCTTTTCCGGAAGTTTCCCCTGCGCGTATTCCGTATACCCGTAGGTGCCCTGCCCAGGAACCGGAACATTCAATGCGGCGGCCCGCTGTTTGATCCGGTTGTAGGTCCGTTCCAGCAAGGGAGCGAACTGCGCAGGCTCAATCTTCTCGACCTCGACATTGGCTGCACTCAGCCGGGTCTTCAAGTCGGCAACTTCTTCCCGCATGACCACGAGGTTATCCTGAAGAATCTCGACATTGTCCTGGGAAGGATACGGATCCCGGTGATTGAGGGAGGTGAGCCTTGACTGGGTCTTCACCAGGGCTTTGGCGGTGTCGCTATACCGGGAAGACAGTTGAACCAGTAGAAACCCGGCGCCAATCAGGCAGACGAGAGCGATGCTGCCCCCGATGATCAGAATGCGATGTTTTTTGAAGTTCATAGGATGATGGGCTGTTCCAGAACAATCGATAGGGTGAACTGCCGTAAATAGGAATTGGCCTCGGGTGAGGGCAGCGAAGTAAACTCGGTGGCATCGGAGAACCGTTCGGACTCCCGCAATTGGTTCCGGAAACTATAAAGCGGTTCGGGATTGGGTACCTCATCGAGAAACCCCCGCCCGCTTACGCGCAGGGCCTTGATGGCACCAACCTTGAGTTCCGGATTGGTCGCGGTATCGTCCTCGGTAACCCGGACAGCTTCCAGACTGTCAATCCACAAGCCTCTCGGCAGCACAGCCTGCACTTCGGTCAGCATTTTGAGCCATTGTTCCCGATGGTCGACCTGAAGCGCGAGCGCATCCAATTCGGCCTGCACTGCACTCAGGTCACTTTCCAGTGCCATCATCGGGCGCTCCACCTGCTCCAGGGCCTGTACCCGCTGTTGATGCCGCTCCAGATCCCGATTGGACAACCGGTCAAGCGACCAGAAATAGCCGGCCCAGACCGCCACCAGAGCGACCAGAGCGAACAGGGCTGCCACCAGCACCGGCTGCTTCTGTTTGAACAACTTATCCTGCACCACCCGGGGCGGCAGCAGGTTGATTTCGATCGGACAGGTGAGGGTTTTCCGCAGGGCCAAACCCACCGCCTGGGCCATCTCGTGGGCGTGCCGCCCGATTTCCTCGCCCTCAATTTGGTTGGAGACGGGTATGTTGACAAAGGGATTCAAATACTCGACATCCGCCTTCAGCTTCTCCTTCAGGAAAGTGTCGGTGTAGGGAATGATCGACGATCCGCCGGTGAGCAGGATTCGGGTCGGGGCGGAGCCGCTTTGCTGGGTCCGGTAAAATTTGATCGAACGGTCAATTTCCGCATGCATCCGGGTCATGACATTCCGGGCAATTTTGGAGATCTTGCCTGCGACTTCACTCTTGGGATCCTCATAGGCCCCACCCAGCGCGACAAAAGCGTGGGTTTTCTTCATGTCTTCGGCGTCATCGAACGAGAGTTCGAATTCCTTCATGATCTGCTGGGTAATCGCATTTCCGGCCACGGGAATACTGCGGATAAACACCCGGGAACCCTCCATGAAAATGAGGTCGGTGGAGCGGGCGCCGATATCCACAATCAAGTTGCAGGCGTGAACTTCCGGATAGCTGTACCGGAAGCAATTGTAAAGGGCCATCGGGGCAACATCCACCAGATCGGTAATCAGGCCCGCCTGCTCCACGGCATCGGACAGGCCGACAATGATATCGGCCTTGATGGCCGCCAGCATGACATCGATATCCCCCTCCGCGCCTCCGATCAACTGATAGTCCCAGACCACTTCATTGATGGGGAAAGGGACATTCTGTTGGGCTTCGTACAGAATAATCTGGTAAACCTTGTCCTTGTCGACCGGGGGGAGTTTGACAAATCGTGAAAACACCGACTGGCCGGACACGGAAATCAGGGCGGGGCCGGGCTTGATGCCGCACTCCTGCATCAATTCCTTGACGGTGGCGGTGATATGAACGAGCCGGTCACCTTCGTGGGCGGGGTCCAGTCCGAGAGAACTGACCCCAAAATTGGTCAACTCAATCGTTCCCGCTTTCAGACTGGTAAACTCGGCGATTTTGACCGTGCTGGCTCCTACATCCAGAGCAAGTATTCGTTGACCTTTCGCCATAGTTTCGTCCCGTTACAGAGTCCTGTACATCCAATGGGTTTAACGTCCCCCGGCCCGAATCATCGGGTAGGCGTCATAATCGATCAGTAAAAACGGGGTGCGGTCGCGGGTCATGAGTACCCCCTCTACCGGGCTGAACTGTTCCCACCAGCGAGCAGTAATCTCCGGCTTACCCTTCATATCGACCACCCGGCCATCCGCGCGCATCAGCACGGCAACCCGCTCCAATTCCCCGAACCGAGCAAGGACATCGGGGTGCAAAAACATGTCGGCAATCAGTCGACGTCCCTTGGCGACGTTGATGTAAGTCACCTCGCCCCGAAAGAGGCTGACCGGAGGCACGTCCCGGGTCTTGCCCCGTACCGCGACATAAAACTGAAAGGTCACCTCATCGAGCCAATCCTGTTCACAATCGTACTCGCACACCAGTCGAAGCCATTCCTCCGGCTGCACGGACCGGGCCGGTCCTTTCGCCTCAAAAACCGGTGTTCTGACCTTTTCCGCATCCACACTCCGAAGGCTGACCGGATTCTGGGCCGAACGCGGCTGGCCAAAAACGGTTACGACCGGCAATAGCAAAGACAATGCCAGAAGGAGGAATCCCGTACAAGTGGGGGTGGAGGGGCGAACAGAACAACCGGATCGGACTCGTACGTAACGATGCATAGTGGAGGCGAGTATAAGTAGAGCGATTGATTCGGTCAACACCACTTCACTGTTTTTTATGGTTCCCCGGCCGATGATTCGACCTCGATCCGGCAATCGCGAAATTCATGCAGGAAGTATTTGCCATACCACTTGGTCTGTAATCGGGGATCGAGAATCGTCAAGAGACCGGTATCGGTGGTGGACCGGATCAGACGGCCCGCTCCCTGGCGGAACTTGAGAATCGCCTCGGGAAGCGAATAGTCACGAAATGGATCCCCCCCCTGTTCCTTGATTCTGGCCATTCGCGCCTGCACGACCGGGTCGTCGGGCACGGAAAAAGGCAACCGGGTAATGATCACATGCCGGAGGGCATCTCCCCGGATATCGATCCCCATCCAGAAGCTATCCAGTCCGAACAGGACGCCGGCGGGATCGGCCCGAAACCGGTCGAGCATGTGCTGCCGGGAGAGATCTTCATTTTGCACATACAAGCCATACCCCTGGTCGATCAACTTTTCCCGCAGGTCGGAAACCACTTCTTTCATCCACCGCGCATTGGTAAACAAAACAAAGGCCCGGCCCTGTGTTTTGGCAAGAGCGGCGGGAATGCGTTTGACGCAGGCAGCCCGGTAAGCCCCGGCATCGGTTGGATCGGGCATGTCGGTGGGCAGACAAATCGTCATTTGCCGCTCAAAGTCGAAGGGGCTTCCCACCCGGGCAGTATCCGCCTCCCCCACCCCAAGACGCCCGGTAATGTAATCGAGCTTGTCATTCACCGACAGGGTGGCACTGGTCAGAATCACCGTATTCCACGCCTCGAACAGATGCTGTCGAAGAATGGGCGCGACCTCCACCGGGGCGGAATGCAGGACGGGTTGGCGGCGGCGGCGGCCGGCCAGCTCCATCCAGTACACATGATCCTCAAACGACTGTTTCAAATAGGATTCGAGGGTAAACACCAGCTCCTCTCCCCGACGCCGGGCGGCATTGAGTTCGGCCCGCAGATTCAAATCCTCCAGGGCATCATGCACTTTGCGCACTTCATGCAGGGCGGTGCGAAGCAACTCCAGGGTCACCGAAGCATCCACCGCCGGCGGCTCCGCCAAGACACAGTGCGGCTTCCGTTCCGACAAGTCCGCAAGATCAGATAACTTTTCATACAAAAACAGAACTGAGGTGAGAGCGTTCTGAACGGCATGGGCGGCCTTGCCCTCCCGCAGCATGGAGAGCAGCCCCCGCTGGGCATCCGGCTGGTACAACCGTCTGGCCCAATATTCCCAGGTAAACAGAGATAGGCGCACCCCCAGATGATCCGCGGCCACCCCCTCCACCTGATGGGCCTCATCCAGAATGGCCACCGAAGTCTCCGGCAAGAGTTGTACCCCCTGGGCCCGGAGGCCGATATCCGAAAAAAACAGGTGGTGATTGACGATGAGGACATCCGCGGTATGGATCCGCCGCCGGGCTTTCATGAAAAAACAGGCTTCATACTCGGGACACTTCTGCCACATGCAATTGCCATGCTCGACATTCACCGCATTCCATACTTCCGATGGCGGCTGGGGGTTCAAGACCTGCAGGGTTCCTTCGGGCGTGGTCCGGCTCCACGCCAGCAGTGAATCCAGATGAACCCTGGTCTCGCTGGAAAACAATTCCCGCCCGTGGGAACGGGCCCGGTCGAGTCGCCGCAGACAAAGGTAGTTTCCCTTTCCCTTCACCAGTACCGATCGGATCGGACGGGCCAGCATCTCCGCCAGCATGGGCAGGTCTTTGTGGATCAATTGCTCCTGGAGACTGATACTGTAGGTGGAGACAATGACCTGGGTCCTGGTTTGCAAGGCGGCAAGAATCGACGGCACCAGATAAGCAAAACTCTTGCCCACGCCAGTTCCCGCCTCCACGGCAAGATGCACCCCGCGCTCAATGGCATCCGCGACCAGCAGCGCCATCTCGTGTTGTTGCGGGCGGTGCTCATAATCAAAACCAAGGGACTCTGCCCGCTGCTGCAATGCCCCCCCCGGCCCGAAAAAGTCATCCACCTCACCCTTCAGCTCCAGGGGGGGAAGCGGATCGGGGGGGGAAGGCGGATCCAGGCTGTCATCACGAACGGAAATCATCGCGACCGAGCTGTAACAGAAAAGGTGTGGAGTGTCCACGCGATGCCCGCAGACTGCCCGGGGAACAAACCGGATCGCGCGTTCAGAAGTATTGCCCGATGTGGATCCGGGATGTACCATACCACCCCATGAAGAAAGCATTGCCCCAGAACCGGTTTGCCGAGAAGGCTGGCTTCACGCTCGTGGAACTGCTGGTCGCACTCGCCATCCTGACCGTGCTGGTCTCGGTGGTATCGGTCAGTATCCTGAGCCAGCCGGGAGAGGCCAAGGTCACAGCCGCCAAGGCCCAGATGCGAACCCTGAAACTTGCCCTGAGCATCTACAAGACCGACACCGGAACCTTTCCGACCCAGTCCCAGGGACTGCAGGCCCTGGTGCAAAAACCGACGGTTCCCCCGATACCGGACAACTACCGATCCGAAGGTTATCTGGACAGCCTTCGAGTCCCCCTCGACCCCTGGAAAAATCCCTACATATACCTGATACCCGGCCGCAATGGGGAGCCATTTGAAATCCTGAGCTACGGAAGCGATGGCGAACCGGGAGGGATCGACAATGACGAGGATCTGTCCAGCTCCTTCCTGTAGACCGGACGAATCGGCAGGCGGGTTTACCCTGGTGGAAAGCCTGGTCTCACTGTTGATTCTCGCGCTGATTCTTACTGCGACCACCTGGACGGCGACCCTTTTATTGATGCAACAGAAGCAACTCCATGAACGATCCCGAGCCTGGCTGGAGCTGGAATCGCTGGTCGCCCATGACTTTGCCGGACTTCCCCGGGAGGAAATGAGTGGCCGCGCTTATCCGATTGAAACGGCCCTGATCGAGCCGCCGGGCGAAACGAACCGGGCATGGACACGGATCACCGTGCGTGACCGGGAAGACGGAATCTCCCTTGCCACCCTGCATTTGCTGGTGCTGCCCCCCATCACCACACCCTAACCGCGCGATCGGCAAGCGCCAGCGTCAGTGGGTCTGGCTGGCGAGTTCGCGCAAACGCGGAAATGTCAACCCGGTGCCGGCGATGCAGGTCAGGCGGCCATCCGGTTGATGGTTCTGGGTGATGGTTCTTCCGCCCGCTCGCTCCACAATCAAGCAAGCCGCCGCGACATCCCAGATGTAGATTCCGGTCTCATAGAAACCGTCCACGACCCCTTCCGCGACCATACACAGATCGAGGGCGGCCGCCCCCATGATCCGCAACTTCATCACCTCGGGCTGGAGTTGAAGGGTCACCGCCATCGAGCGCGAGGCATCCACCGAGGTTTTCGAAATGCCGGTTGTGATGAAGGTCTCAGCCATGCTGGTCACCGGGGAAACCTGAATCGGCTGCCCATTGAGGGTGGCCGGACCGTCCACCGATGCCGCATACAGCCGGCCGAATTCCGGCGCATAGACCGCCCCCGCAACCATGGTGTCTCCGCTCCGGACCGCGACCGAGGAACACCACCAGGGCAAATGTCGAAAGAAGTTTGCGGTGCCGTCAATGGGATCGACAATCCATTCCGTGTCCTGTTTCGCACCGCGATTCCCCTCTTCCCCAAGAATACAGGCATCCGGGATGGCCTCACAAATCACCGATTCCGCCACGGTCTGACATTCGCGGTCCAGCACCAGCTTGATATCCCGCGGCGAACGGGAAAGGGTTTCCCGGCGGCGGGATTGATGCATCAGCGCATGATCACCTGAAGCGCGGGCGGCGGCGACGGCAATCTCCAGCAGGCGTCCGGGGTTCATGATTCAAGATTGCGGTACCAATCGATGGTCCGTTGCAATCCATCCGCAAAACTGACCTTGGGGGTCCATCCGATTTCATTGCGGGCCAGAGAGGCATCGGCCTGAGAGTCTCGCACATCACCCGCCCGACGTTCGGTATGGATGGGTGCAACTGATTTCCCCAACAGCCGGTTGATCTCCTCGGCCAGGCCCTTCACGGAAATGCGATTACCCCAGGCGACATTGTAGGGTCCGCCCGAGGCCGATTCAGGTGCCGTACAGCAAGCCAGATTGGCGGCAATGATATCTTCGACAAACGTGAAATCGCGGGTCTGGAGTCCATCACCATGAATGGTCGGCGGCTGGTCATTTAGAATCGCCTGAATGAAGAGCGGAATGACCGCGGCATAGTGGGACGCCGGATCCTGCCGGGGACCAAACACGTTGAAGTATCGCAGGCTGTAGGTTTTCAGGCCGTACAGGGAATGAAACATCCGCATGTAATGTTCGCCGGCAAGTTTGGAGAGGGCATAGGGCGACAGCGGTTGCGGCAACATGTCCTCGCGCTTGGGCAGCACCGGGGTGTCACCATACACCGAGGACGAGGAGGAAAAGACCACCCGCTCGACCCCGTTATCGCGGGCGGCAAGCAGCAGGTTCAGGGTGCCGCGAATATTGACATCATTGGAGCTGCCCGGATCCTCGACCGAACGAGCCACCGAAGGCAGGGCCCCGAAATGAAGGACATAGGCGACCTCCTTCATGGCGGCGGCCACCCCCGCTTCGTCCCGCAGGTCCACTTCACACAGCTCGATATCGTTCAGGACCTCCTCAAGATTGCTGCGGCGGCCGGTGGCGAAATTGTCGAGAACCCGTACTTGGGCGCCCCCGTTCAGCAAGGCGCGAACCACATTGCAACCGATGAACCCGGCACCGCCGGTAACCAGAAAACGCTGTTGCGGTACGATCATATTAATTCCCCAGTTCAAGTGACGATCCAGGGAAGGCGGTCAACCACAATTGGAGCCAGACCTGTGTGTCGTCTTCGGCTCCGTCGAAACCCGGTAGTTGTTTGAATCCGAGACCATAGCCCAGACAGCCCTGGTTGCGCTTGAGCAGCATGGAATATTCCTCGACCTCGCCAATCTCGTCATTGTAGCGGACTGCGGCGGCAAACGACCAGGGACCGTAGGGATACAGATCGAGTTCCGCCGATACCAGGCTCTGCTCGTCATTCCGGAACCGGTACTCCAGGCCGAGATAGGAATCCTCCGCCATCAGCAACCGGGCCTGGGTACTGAACTGGGTGAACTGTGATTCGTAGGTGTCATAGGAACCATCAAAATCGATGGGGAGCCACGGAACCAACCGGAGTTCGACATCAAAGAAGAAGTCGGTGAAGTCTTCTTCGAACGTTTCCTTTTCCACCCGGTAATAGGTGAATAGATTCGCATTGACCAGATCGACCGGCTCCTGGTTCCGGCGGGTTTGCAGCTTGTTCCGGAAGCCCAGCAGAATCGTGTGCTCGCGGTCCACGGTGTCCACCGAATCAAACTGGGGCAACTGGTAGGGTTCGAGATTGGGCCGGGGCTGGTAGGTGTGATTCAGGTAGGGCTCCGCCACATGGCGCAGGCCATCGCCATCCCCGAGAACAATCACGTCATCCCAGGTTTTGAACGCCTTGAATGAACCTTCCCATCCCACCTGGTACACATTGCGGAAATCCGCCCCGAGATCATTGATCGAACTGACCACCTCATTGGTAACCGAGGCCACATTGTTGGAATCGGTGACCACGAGGTCATTCGTGAAGGTGACGGTTTCAAACGTCCGGGAGTAGTAAGTGCCGCGATACCCCGCGCGCGGGGTCAGGTTGAGAAACCCGAATTGGCGGGTGGGATAATAGAGGGTGTGCCCGGAATCAATGCGGAACGCATCGTAATCGTCATTCTCAGAACCTTCGGGATAAACCCGCTCCAGGAATGATCCGCTGTTCTGGCTTTCGTAATACAGATCCGAGTCCAGAATCGGCTGACGATTGACATTCAGGGTCAGCTCCGGCAACCGGTTGACATTTTCGTAAAAGTCATTCAACCGGGTATTGAACAGCAACGCCGCGGTAAACTGGTCGCCCCGGTGGGTCAGAGTCAGCCGATTCTCCGGTTGCACATTCTGGCGGTACTCGTCATTGAAAAAGTCATTGAGGACAAACGGATCACTCAAATAATTGAGTTCTCCCAGTACATAATCACGATCACTGAACATCTGAAAGTGATTCAACTTCACCCGGTACCGCTCCTCGGACACATTATCCTCGGTCCGGAACTCCGAATCCGGCCCGGTAAAGGGTTCATTGTCCTGAAGGTAATAGCCCCGGATCGCCCCATTCCAGGGATGATACTCTTCGGATTTATTTTCCCACTCGAAGTCCTGCCCCACACCCACGCCCCGCTTGGAGCGCAGGTCGACATGGGTAATCCCCTTCACGCTGTCCGCCACCGGGTAATGATAGCCGGTGAGGAGAAAGGCCCCCTGGCGTGAGCTGTAGCCGGGCAGAATTTCGAAATACCGCTCATGACCCAGCAGGGATTTCGAATATTTCGGGAAATACATGATGGGAAGAAAGCCAACTTTCAGGGTGGCACCCCGCATGGTCACCCGGTCGTTCGCGATTTCCCCCTCCTTGGCCTTCACATAGATCAGCGGAGGATCGCCCTTGCACGTCGTCAACCGGATACCCTGAAACTTGAATTCCTTTTCCGAAATTCGCTTGGAGTCCTCCGCGGTGATGAAGAAGGGATCGTACAGGTCGGTTTCAAAGGCCCCGAAATCCCCCGCCCGGGTCTTGATATTATAGGAAAACTCATCTCCGTTCCAGGTCCGGTCACCCTTTTGATACAGGACATTGCCGCGGGCCAGGACATCGTAGGTCTTGGTATTCACCTGCATGTAATCGGCGGTCAGGGTCGCATCGAGGTCCTTCACGACCACGTTTCCGACCGCGATCATGGTGCTTTGATCTGAAAGGTATTCCAACGAGTCGGCGGTTATGTCGATGGGCAAGGGTTCTGCCTCCGCGACCGGTTTATCCGGTTGGGCAAGCCCGTTCAGGGAACATCCGAGGATCAGGGCAAGGGCAAGGTGTGAAAGGCGCTTTTGAATCATAGTGGTATTCCTGAAGTCCGGTGCAACCTAGCAAACAGGGATTGATGCAGCCAACAGAAAATCACCCGCCCCGCCCGATTTTCACCACCCGTTCAAAGTCCCGGCGGGCGACCGGTTGGATGGAGAGACGGCATCCTTTGCGAAGCACCATCATCCCGGAGAGGGCCTGATCGCTTCGAAGCCGGTCCAGCGACACCATCCGGTCAAAGGTCTCGACATAGCCTACTTCGACCTGCAACCACCGGGGATTGTCCGGGGAGGCCTTGGCATCAAAGTAGGGACTGTCGGGGTCTTGAGCGGAGAGGTCCGGGTGGGCTTCCCGGACGATGCGGCCGACGCCAGCCACCCCCGGGGGTTTGGCATTGGAATGATACACCAGTACCAGATCGCCTGTGGCCATCTCATCCCGCATGAAATTCCGGGCCTGATAATTGCGCACGCCCTCCCAGCCGGTCGAACCATCGCGACGCAGGTCTTCAATGGAATAGACATCCGGCTCCGTTTTCATCAGCCAATAGTTCATGGCCCATGCATAGCACGGTTTGCCAACCGCATCAATCGGTCAGGGAACCAACGGTAGGGGATGGATCGCGCCATCCTCCACCACCAGTACCGGACCGGATACTCCCGGGGGAAGACTGAAGTAAAGCCCCTGATGGCCCGGCGCAGTCAGCGTTTCCGCACCGAACAGGAGGACGGGCTCATCCGGATTCTCCAACCCAAACAGATACGAGGCGCCGGAAGCAATGCCGCTCACACAATAACGCACGGCTTGGGGATCGGGATCGAACAGGGTTTGTCCACCGGCAACTGCGGAAACAACCTGGACATCCCCGACGGCGGCGATGGGTCCGGCATAGTCCATCGCCATGCGCAATGGAGCTTCCTGTTCAACCAGGCGAATCGAAACCGCTCCCGATTCCCCGGCCCGATCCACCCAGAACAGCAGGGCATCGCGCTCGGAGAAACGGCTTCCCCATCCGGTCAGATAGGTTGCGACCGGCCGGTCATCCACCAGCACTTGCAGGCGATCCCGGTTCAGGGTTCCCAACGCAATCCCGGAGGCGACAAGGTCCGAGCCGGTGATCCGGTACAATCCGCGAGCGCTGGCTTCTCCGGCCAACAGTGTTTCCGCCCCGGCAGTCTGAACCGGAGCAACCCGCACCGGCCCGTGCCATTGCGACCCAAAGGACGTATCCAGATCCTCAAGCCAATAATACAGGGCTGATGCCCCCGCCTGACGATCGACCCATTGATACTGCTGCCCGGCCCCGGTTCCGGTCCCATCCAGCAGGGTTGGATTCAGCCGCTGCCGCGGACCCTCCGGAGCCTCCGAACGATAGAGATGAAATCCGAGGGTGTTGAGTTCATAGGCGGTCTCCCAATCGAGCAATACATACTCGTCATAACGCGTCCCCCGGAAAGACCGTAGCTCAACCAACGTTGGACGAACCGACAGGAAACCAAAGTCGGCAGTCACGAAGGTCTGCCCGGAAGACAGGTTCACGGGAATCCGTAGCAGCGTGGTATTGAGGTTGAGCCCATCCGGCAAGGTGCCGACATCCACCACCACCAGATAGGCACCGGCGGGGAGCCCCGGAAACAGGTAATACCCACGCTGAGACCCCAAGGTCTGGGTCACGGCTGACCCCACCAAACTGGTTCCGCTGGGCAGGATTTCATAGAGCCGGACCGTGACCTGGTTGATGCCATTGACGGTGAGATCCTCATCCGGTTGGCCATCCCCATCGAGATCCAGCCATACCGTGTCCCCAATCGCGGCATAGGTTAATGTATACGGGGCTTGATTGGTCCGGGGAACCGGATCGGGTTCACCCACCAGCGGGATCGGGTCAGCGATCACCCAGTTGGTCCGGGCGGCCGGTGTGGCCCGCAAGCCAGTAAATGTGACCAGCAGGTTTGTGCTTTCGCCACTGGCCACCGGGCCGACGTTGGTCCAAATAAGTTTCCCGACTTGCACAGCGTCCGGCGGCGGAAGGGCACTCGCAAAGGAAAGGTCATCACCATCAAAGCGATCTTCGATCTCGACCCGGACAAAGTCGGTCTCTCCGGTATTCAGCACCGATAACCGAAATTGGATCGGATCCCCCACCAACGCGGCCCCCGAAGCAGGCTGGAGGCGGGTTTTGGTCACCAGGAACCCGGCCGAAATCACCCGGTAGGTATCGGAGGCCTCGGTCGGGTCTGGATTTGGATAGTAGACCTGAGTTTGCGGCGCCGTGATGACGTAGTTGGTCTCCGCAGCGCCTCCGGTCGAGGCCAACGCAGTAAACCGGACGACAATCGTAGTGCCCACATTGGGCGCCAGGGGCCCCACATTGCTCCAGTTGGCAAATCCGGCCCCGGAGAAATTCGCCGGCGGCGTGGCACTCTGGTAACTCAACAACCCCTGATCCCATGTGTCGTTGATCGGAACCGACACCAGATCCAATGTTCCTGTGTTCACCACCTCAATGGTGAATTCCACGGTATCCCCCACCTCAACCGAAACCAGATTTCCCGGGTTGGTATTGATTTTGGACAGGGTATAACCAAACGATTCAATCTGATAAATGTCCTCATCGCTCGCTGGGGGAACCGGGGGAAAGCCCGGAGGGACCGTGGGGGCGGTTTCCACCTGGTTGGTGGCAAGGCCGGCAGTCGTTCCCACCGCGACAAAATGAACCAGAACGGTGACGCTGGCCCCAGGAGCCAGCGGGCCCACATTAGACCAATATAATTGGCCGGTGGGTGACTGGCTGCTCACAGCTGGAACTGAACCGGTAAAGGATAGGGATTGAGCTGGGAATCGATCAGTCAGGGGCACGGTAAGCAGGGTGACGTTTCCGGTATTCGCCACATGCAGTTCGAAGGACAGGCTCTCCCCGAGATAGGCAGGCAATAGTCCCGGCGCACTGCGGCGCTTTTCCAGTCGATATCCGGACTGGGCGCCGAAGTAATGCGAAGTATCGCTATCCACAACCGGGGCCCCGGTCTGCACCGTGGTTCCAGTGACGCTGCCCAGGTTGGCATATTGTCCGGCCGAGGCAATGCCGCTCGCGGTGTAGGTCCAGGTCTCGTTGGTTTCAAGCACCTGGTTGTTGTTCACATCCCCGCTGATTCGGTTGGTGATCAGACCCACGAGATCGTCATACACCACCACATTGGTCACCCCCTCGTTCCCGGTGTTCCGCACCACGTAGGTCCAGGTCACCCCCGAACCCACCCCGAGCACCGGGCCGGTCGGGGCATCCGCGTCCTGACCGTTGGTGGCCTTTTCAATGTCGATCCCGCCCTGGCCGCCAAAGTAGTGCGAAGGATCGGTATCGCTCACCGGCTGACCGATCAGCGACACCCCGGTCACCAGCCCGGTGTTCACATACTGGCCCGCACTCACCGTTCCGGTCGCGGCGTAGATCCACACCTCGCCGACATCCAGCAAGAAGTTGTTGTTCACATCACCCGACACCGGCCCCGCAATGACCCCGAGTTGATCATCGCTCACCACCACATTGGTCAAAGACACATTCCCGGCATTGGTCACCGCGTAGGTCCAACTCACCGCACTCCCCACCCCGATGCTCGGGCCGGGCGCGGTGTCGGCATCCTGTCCGTTCGTTGCCTTTTCGATCACGATCGACGGAGCTGAACCGAAGTAATGCGAAGGATCGCTATCCGCGACCGGGGCGCCGGTCTGCACCGTGGTTCCGGTCACGCTGCCCAGGTTGGCGTATTGTCCGGCCGAGGCGATGCCGCTCGCGGTGTAGGTCCAGGTCTCGTTGGTTTCCAGCACCTGGTTGTTGTTCACATCCCCGCTGATTCGGTTGGTGATCAGACCCACGAGATCGTCATACACCACCACATTGGTCACCCCTTCGTTGCCGGTGTTCCGCACCACGTAGGTCCAGGTCACCCCCGAACCCACCCCGAGCACCGGGCCGGTCGGGGTATCCGCGTCCTGACCGTTGGTGGCCTTTTCAATGTCGATCCCACCCTGGCCGCCAAAGTAGTGCGAAGGATCGGTATCGCTCACCGGCTGACCGATCAGCGACACCCCGGTCACCAGCCCGGTGTTCACATACTGGCCCGCACTTACCGTTCCGGTCGCGGCGTAGATCCACACCTCGCCGACATCCAGCAGGAAGTTGTTGTTCACATCGCCCGACATTGGCCCCGCAATGACCCCGAGTTGATCATCGCTCACCACCACATTGGTCAAAGACACATTCCCGGCATTGGTCACCGCATAGGTCCAACTCACCGTACTCCCCACCCCAAGACTCGGGCCGGGGGCGGTGTCGGCATCCTGTCCGTTCGTCGCCTTCTCGATCACGATCGACGGAGCTGAACCGAAGTAGTGCGAAGGATCGCTATCCACGACCGGGGCCCCAGTCTGCACCGTGGTTCCGGTGACACTGCCCAGGTTGGCGTATTGTCCGGCCGAGGCGATGCCGTTCGCGGTGTAGGTCCAGGTCTCATTGGTTTCCAGCACCTGGTTGTTGTTCACATCCCCGCTGACGCGATTGGTGATCAGACCCACGAGATCGTCATACACCACCACATTGGTCACCCCTTCGTTCCCGGTGTTCCGCACCACGTAGGTCCAGGTCACCCCCGAACCCACCCCGAGCACCGGGCCGGTCGGGGTATCCGCGTCCTGACCGTTGGTGGCCTTTTCAATGTCGATCCCGCCCTGGCCGCCAAAGTAGTGCGAAGGATCGGTATCGCTCACCGGCTGACCGATCAGCGACACCCCGGTCACCAGCCCGGTATTCACATACTGGCCCGCACTCACCGTTCCGGTCGCGGCGTAGATCCACACCTCGCCGACATCCAGCAGGAAGTTGTTGTTCACATCGCCCGACACCGGCCCCGCAATGACCCCGAGTTGATCATCGCTCACCACCACATTGGTCAAAGACACATTCCCAGCATTGGTCACCGCATAGGTCCAACTCACCGTACTCCCCACCCCGATGCTCGGGCCGGGTGCGGTGTCGGCATCCTGTCCGTTCGTAGCCTTTTCGATCACGATCGATGGAGCTGAACCGAAGTAATGAGAAGGATCGCTATCCGCGACCGGGGCGCCGGTCTGCACCGTGGTTCCAGTGACGCTGCCCAGGTTGGCATATTGTCCGGCCGAGGCGATGCCGCTCGCGGTGTAGGTCCAGGTCTCGTTGGTTTCCAGCACCTGGTTGTTGTTCACATCCCCACTGATTCGGTTGGTGATCAGACCCACGAGATCGTCATACACCACCACATTGGTCACCCCTTCGTTCCCGGTGTTCCGCACCACGTAGGTCCAGGTCACCCCCGAACCCACCCCGAGCACCGGGCCGGTCGGGGTATCCGCGTCCTGACCGTTGGTGGCCTTTTCAATGTCGATCCCACCCTGGCCGCCAAAGTAGTGCGAAGGATCGGTATCGCTCACCGGCTGACCGATCAGCGACACCCCGGTCACCAGCCCGGTGTTCACATACTGGCCCGCACTTACCGTTCCGGTCGCGGCGTAGATCCACACCTCGCCGACATCCAGCAGCAAGTTGTTGTTCACATCGCCCGACATTGGCCCCGCAATGACCCCGAGTTGATCATCGCTCACCACCACATTGGTCAAAGACACATTCCCGGCATTGGTCACCGCATAGGTCCAACTCACCGTACTCCCCACCCCAAGACTCGGGCCGGGGGCGGTGTCGGCATCCTGTCCGTTCGTCGCCTTCTCGATCACGATCGACGGAGCTGAACCGAAGTAGTGCGAAGGATCGCTATCCACGACCGGGGCCCCAGTCTGCACCGTGGTTCCGGTGACACTGCCCAGGTTGGCGTATTGTCCGGCCGAGGCGATGCCGTTCGCGGTGTAGGTCCAGGTCTCATTGGTTTCCAGCACCTGGTTGTTGTTCACATCCCCGCTGACGCGATTGGTGATCAGACCCACGAGATCGTCATACACCACCACATTGGTCACCCCTTCGTTCCCGGTGTTCCGCACCACGTAGGTCCAGGTCACCCCCGAACCCACCCCGAGCACCGGGCCGGTCGGGGTGTCCGCGTCCTGACCGTTGGTGGCCTTTTCAATGTCGATCCCGCCCTGGCCGCCAAAGTAGTGCGAAGGATCGGTATCGCTCACCGGCTGACCGATCAGCGACACCCCGGTCACCAGCCCGGTATTCACATACTGGCCCGCACTCACCGTTCCGGTCGCGGCGTAGATCCACACCTCGCCGACATCCAGCAAGAAGTTGTTGTTCACATCACCCGACACCGGCCCCGCAATGACCCCGAGTTGATCATCGCTCACCACCACATTGGTCAAAGACACATTCCCGGCATTGGTCACCGCGTAGGTCCAACTCACCGCACTCCCCACCCCGATGCTCGGGCCGGGCGCGGTGTCGGCATCCTGTCCGTTCGTTGCCTTTTCGATCACGATCGACGGAGCTGAACCGAAGTAATGCGAAGGATCGCTATCCGCGACCGGGGCGCCGGTCTGCACCGTGGTTCCGGTGACGCTGCCCAGGTTGGCGTATTGTCCGGCCGAGGCGATGCCGCTCGCGGTGTAGGTCCAGGTCTCATTGGTTTCCAGCACCTGGTTGTTGTTCACATCCCCGCTGATTCGGTTGGTGATCAGACCCACGAGATCGTCATACACCACCACATTGGTCACCCCTTCGTTGCCGGTGTTCCGCACCACGTAGGTCCAGGTCACCCCCGAACCCACCCCGAGCACCGGGCCGGGCGCGGCGTCGGCATCCTGTCCGTTCGTCGCCTTTTCGATCACGATCGACGGAGCTGAACCGAAGTAATGCGAAGGATCGCTATCCGCGACCGGGGCGCCCAACACAGAGACCGCACTCACCGTGCCGGTGTTGACATATTGGCCGGCTGAAACCACCCCGGTGGCAAAATAGATCCAGACTTCATCAATATCCAGCAACTGGTTGGCATTCACATCGCCTGACGCGGGACCGGGAATCACCCCCACCAGATTGTCGGTGATGACCACATTGGTCAGGGCAACGTTGCCGGGGTTGGTCAGGGTATAGGTCCAGAGAACATTGGTTCCCGTGGCCAGAACCGGGCCCGGCCCCGTATCCGCATCCTGACCATTCGTCGCCTTCTCAATGTCCACCCCCGCAGCGCAGGTCGAAATATCAAAACGAATCGCAAAGTACTCCTCAATGGTGTCGACATCATTTCGACTGTTATCCGTAGCAGGGATAAACGACGGATCGCCCTGGGTGCGTCCGACGAAGGGTGTGCGGTCGCCATTTCCCCCCGAGGTTAAAGCATCATCATCATCGGCATTGTCACCAACCCGTTCATGACAGCCCTCGCCACCACAACCCTGGCCGATGCCGGGAGCCTGATCCGCGATATCCCACGCCGACTCATTGGCCGATTCAATATTTTCATCACCCGTGGTATAAACCCCAAACCGCAATTGGTCGCTGGAGCCGGGCGGCCCCGAGAGCCCGAGATCACTCCATGGAATCGAGAACTCATACTGGGGAAATGTTCGACTGTAGTATCGACCGATTGGTGCAGCCGAGGTGTCGGGAATATTCTGGTAAAGGAAGGTTCCGGAAAGATTCCATGCACCGGGACCGGTCGCAGCATACAGGTTCGCGGGTGTATCCACCCCAGCCGTGATGCCGCGCCAGACCAGCTCCACGACATAGTCCGGATCCCAGCCCTTGAAATTAACCAACCGGTTCACCGGCGCCGAGGCATCGGCCGGGGAAAGGTCGGCTGAACTTCCACTGTCGTTTCCACTGTTCTGCCCCGGCAGATCGATCGCAACATACAGGTTAAAACGGTCGGGTTCATTTTCCCACCCCAGAGCCGTCGGCCCGGTGATGAGCAAATAGAGATAGTTGGTGTCGGCATAGGCGTAGGCGTTGTCGATGTCACCATGCACATTGCCCACCAGCTCGACCTGATTGGTGACCCCTGCGGCAAGATAGGTATAGGTGCGGGCAGAGGACTCACCAACAAAATCGGAAGAGGAGGCCGAGCCCCCCGAATAGGGAGCGGCATAAGCCATTTCCGACAGCAGCGTATAACGCGAATCTACTGTGCCATCGATGCTCACGCCCTGCGGAGGAACACAGTCCTCGCCCGCCAACGAGGTAACCAGATCGCGTCGGGGATTGCTCAGACACTGTCGATCATTGACCCCGGTATCCGTAGGACGCCCTCCCGTTTTACAGGAGGCCCGGGTGTCGATGAAGATACTACCCAGGGCGCTTAGATCCAGTGCAGGGCCAGGACAATTGATATTGCTGACCATGGTTCCACAACCATCGAGGACTTCCCCCGAGCCATCCACACCCTGAACCGAGACCAGATACAGGCAGAGCTGCGAATTATTGCGCAGCGCAAGCGGCACTGGATCCTCAGCGGGCAGAACCAGCTCGATCTGGCGACGGAATCCAACCACCCGGCTGGTTACAGAAATCCCCCCGGCAATCAGACTGCGGTTGTTCCCCCCGTCGTTCCGCCACAATTGGGCCTCCATGGAATCCGGGCCTGTAGGATACATCGCAATAAAGTAATCGACATTCCAGGCAAACTCCCGCTCCCAGGGCTGGCCGTTTTCCCACATCTCCAATCGGGGGGCACCATCACAGGCCACCTCAATACCAATCAGGTAATGCACCGGAATGGAGGCCGGATTTCCAAAAAACGTGCCCGAAGTGTCATCCAACGCCTGGGAAGAATCGACCGTCCACGCGAAATACCAGGGATCATTCGTCCCCCCTGACGGTCCCGGAAGCGACTGGGCAAAGAAATCCATCAGATCCCCCCGGTTGGCCGTGTTGGCGCACTCTCCATCACCGGTTAGGTCATTGCCCGGGTCAATCGAACGAGTGGATCCGTAAGCTTCTTCAATACGGCCATCCAGAACCCCGTCGGCAAGAGCGGAAAACCCCAAACAGAACAGGCTCACGCCAACCCTCAGTAACCAGCCTTCAATCGTATGCTTGAACATAAGGACTCCCGAAATATCGTGAACCAACCTGACAAAGGGCAAAAGAAGCACAAACACATTTTGAATGTAAAGAAAAAACGCTACACTACATTATTGAGAAATGTCGATTGTGCCTAATGTGACATTAGAATAAAGCCACAGACATAGTTGCTATCAGCTTATTGTGAGGAACTTAAGAACATACATCCCCACCGGAGAGGAGGGACCAATGAGCGCTCCTATCTAACTGCTGTGCGGATCAGGGACGGCGAATGCCGATCCGGTAGTATGCCGGGCTGGCCGAATTGGTATCGACCACACTCAAGATGCCATTTCCGGAGAGATTGGTGTAGGGAAGGAGAGGATCCCATACTGGGAGTGCTAAATTGGTGGAAACCAGCACATCATACAGTCTGCCGGGCACCGCATCCCACTCGATACGGATTTCTGCGGTTTGCGGCCAACCAGGCACCAGCACCTTGGGATACTGATCCCGGGTCACCGGTCCGGTGGCAGCGAGAAACTCATCCTGATTCGCGACATGATCCAAATCAGCATCCAACGCCCCGTCAGCAAGAGAGAGCGGGTTGAGTCCATGATACACTTCCCATCCGTCCACTGCCCCATCACCATCGCTATCCACCGACCACGCATCCACCAGCGAATAGGCGAGCGTAGCCTCGTTGAAGGTAAAGGTATAGGGCATCATAGCCAATCCCGAAGCCTCGATATCCAAGCCGGCAGACTCGGCGATATCGGTCAGCGGTACGCTGGTGGTCGACTGGTCGTTTTCCCCCCAATTGCCATTGGCCCAGGCATTGTTGGCAACAAACTTGAACTCGATTGAGGGATCCGTCATATCGAGTACTGCGGCCCAAACATCATCGCCAACCAGCGTCATGTTGGCCGCAGCCTGATTCCAGAAGTTGAAAGTGCCGGCCACGGCCAGGTTGGTATAACCTCCGGTCGACACATAGACATCGGCAATCAGGGGATGCCCCCCTTCGCGGAATTCATCCAAGTGCACTCGTCCATCGACATCCGGATCACCGCCGGGCGGCGACGAGGTGGGATTGTTGAAATACGCCAGCTCCCACCAGTCCGGCATGCCGTCGGCATCGGAATCGAGGGCAGACTGCACCTCCGCGCTTATCTCCAGCGCCTGACCGGTATCCCAGACCCTGATCACCAGCATCCGCCGGTCATACCGATAACACCAACCATCAAAGGGAATCACATCACGGTGGGCATAGCGGGGCAAAGAAACGCCATTGACCCAGACCGCCTCCACCGGATCCACATCGTGACGAATCACATAGTAGGCTCGCGGCCCGGGAACATAGGTACCCACCCGGGCGCCCACGGAAATCTGGACCGAGTTGGTGGTTCCAGAACAAGTCCACAAGGTTTTCGCCACCTCTCCGGCAAGGTAGTTGGTACTCTCACCATCGTCTTCATAGAGCTCAAAGTTCCCCGAACCCGGCCATACATGCAGATCGAGCGCATCCGGCTGGAACTCGTTGGCATGGCGCTGTACCGGTCCCATCGGTATGATGGCCCCCTCACGAACCAGAATGGGCATCTGGCTGATCACAGCCGGCAGGGTAATGGTCTGCCCCCCCCAGATAGCGATCATCGGTCCGCCAGTCATACCAGTTGGCGCCGAAGGGAAGATAAACTTCGCGGTCCACTTGATTCGAGGCAACCACCGGGGCCACCAGCAATTCCCGCCCGACCATGTACTCGCGGTCATTCAGGGTAAAGGTATTGGTATCCGCATAAAACCAGAATGCCGTCGGGGTATTCACAGGGATTCCATTGGTCGAGGCAGCAGCGGCAAGACTGTACAGGTACGGCATCATTCGATAGCGGAACTGGATCCAGCTCCGGTTGACACCCAGGGCATACTCGCCAAACACCCAGGGCTCCTGATCGGCCGCATTGAAATCATTGTGGTTCCGATACAGGGGTTGGAGGGAGCCGGACTGAAGCCACCGGATTAACAGCTCACTGGTGGTGTCACCAATAAAGCCGCCGATGTCATGCCCATACCAGGCCTGGCCGGAAAGCATGACATTCAACCCCATGGTGTTGTTGAACCGGAGATGGTGGAAGGTGGACTGATTATCCCCACTCCACCCGACGGCCAGCTTCTGAATTCCCGGCCAGGCCGAACGGCTCAACACAAAGGGCCGACGCTCCGGGTATTGCAGTTCCAGAGCCCGGCGGGTCGTGCGAGAGGACCAGATGCTGTAGGTGTTTTTATTGACCTGATGCCACTTCCGGCTATCCGTCACATTGGTGCCACCGCCGTACCGCCCGTCAAGAAACCACACAACATCCAGCGGCATGTCATTCTCATTCGGCTCGTTCAGATCATTCCAGATTCCGGAAAATCCGGTTTCCTCAAGATAGTTGGTGAGTTGTGACGTCCACCACGCCACCATATTGGTGATGCTGAAATCGAACCACGAGATTCGCTCTAAAAAATTGGTCCCCACATACGTGGCCAGTGAATTATCCTTCAGAAAATACAAATTGGTGAACGCGGTCTCGTACTTCGGGTCATTCGTGGTCAAACAAGGTTCGACCAGCGGAATGAGCTGCATCCCCCGGTCCAGAACATTGGACACCAGCAGCGCGACATTGGTGAAGCTGTCATTCAGAGCCAACTGGACATTCTGATCATTCACTTTGTCCTGAGAATTGATATCGAGATAGATCGCATCACAGGGAATGTCGTTGCTCCAGAGTGTATCCGCAATCTCCTGCACCCGTTGCTGGGTTCCATAGGAATGACGGGATTGGTGATATCCCAGCGCCCACTTGGGCAGCATCGCCGGCCGCCCGGTTAATTCACTGAACCGATCGATGACTTTTTCCGGGGTATGGTTTGTCCCTCCCGCGAAGATAAAATAATCGAGTTGATCATCCCCCGCTTCAAAGGACCAGCGATTGGTTCCGGTCAAGTCAAACACCGGACGCGCCGGATTGTTGAAAAAGACCCCGTAAGCATAGGCGGTATGCCCCACCCCGGCGCCGCTCATTCCATACAGCATCGGCAAGGCGGTGTACTTGGGCATCCGATCCTCGCCGAACAAATAGGTGTCCTGGGTCCAGAATTGGATCTTTTTACCTCTTCGATTCAGAGGCCCGCCCGCATCCCCCAGCCCAAAGAATGCCTCATAAGGCGCCATCGCCATCGTGGCCTTCAGCTTGAAGCCGGAAGGGAAATTGGTAATTCCCATGGATTCATTGGGCCAGTTGGTTTGCAGATAACCTGCGACATCATCAATCGGCTGATATGAAGAATCAAACTCCATTCCGGTTCCTTCGAGCAGCGGGAACCCTTGCCGTGAATACACCCGGATCGCCAACTGATTGGTGGCATCCACTTCAATGTGAACCGCCTCGGTCTCCAGCAGAAAATGGTTCGAGGTGATCTGGGTCACCTCCGTAGCAAATGCGGGCCAATCCTCCCACCGCTTGTCGATCGCCACCTCTTCCCGGTCATAAAGCCCGGCAAAATGATAGCGGACCCGTACCATGTCCGGAGCAAATGGAACCACTTCAACCATACCGGACGGGTCCAGATTCATCTGAAGTTTCACATTGCCCGCGCTGTTGGTCACCAGCATCGCACCTGTACCATGGAGGACTGGTTGGACAGCCGCCAAACACAGCGGCGCCATCACCATTCCCAGAACGAGAAGGTGCCAACGGGCCGAATGCTGCCATATCGAGTGATACTTCATGTAAACCGCATCGAGTTAAACCGATTTAAGGCTATAGTACCAGTGGCCGACAATCCTGTCTAATCAGGATCTAGGACTGGCTCAGCCGTTTCACCGGTTTTTCGTGAAGAAGCTCATGCGCTTCACGCAAACGCGCCGGGATGATTGAGGCAAATTTCGCGTTCCGCAATGCCAATTTCAGAGCTGATTCATCCAGTTCCGCGGCGGGCTTTCCCGGAAACCAATGATCCGCCTGACCAAGCAGGTTGTACCGCATTTTACCGTAGTCGACGAGGTCCAGCGACTTTGCCAACTGCCACAACCGCAGGATCTCCTTGAGATTCACCTCCCCGGGCACGTCCCACCAATCCGGCACCCCCTCCTGCCAACCGGAGACCCAATCTGCTCCCAGCACGCGCGTCATCTCCGCCTCAATCCGGCGGCGCGGAGCCTCGATCACCTCCTCGGCCCGATCCAGCCATGACAGGGCCTGCACATGCTCATCAAAATCGGATGGCCGGGCTGCTCCCAGGCTCAAGGTATGGACATCCGGACGGGACAGACAAAACAGATCATTGAAGACCATCGGGGTCAGGGGCTGGCACAGTTCCTTCAACTTGGCTGGAGGATCATACAGCTTTCCGCCCTTGTCATTGGGACTGATAATAAACATCCCCATATCCTGCTCCCGGGCGGCATCAAGTGCGGGGGCGTTGTCCTGGAAAAAGGTATACCAATGCAAGTTCACATAGTCGAACAGTCCGGTCCTGATCGTGTTGAGGATGGTCTGCAGATCCCCGTGGGTCGAAAATCCAATATGCCGACAACGACCCTCCCGCTGCAACTGCTGCGCCGCCTCCAGCGAGCCCCCCCGCTTCAGGGTCAGTTCCAGCAGCGACGGATTGTTGATCCCATGAATCGAGAGCAGATCCACATAGTCCAACTGCAAATTGGACAAGGATAATTCAAACGTGCGGATGAATTCCTCCCCGGTGTCCTTGGGACCCAGCTTGGTCTGGACAATCAATGACGACCGGGGAAATTCTCCGAGCACGCGACCGAGCTGAAGTTCGGATGTGCCATAGCCCCGTGCGGTTTCGATATGGTTGATGCCCAACCCAATCGCCCGGCGAATCGTCTGGTTCAGATTTTCCTGATTGGCGGCGGGAATTGCCCCCGCGTCCTCGTCCTTCCACGAGTGCTGGTAGCGCATTCCCCCACAGGAAAAAACCGGCATGGCCAGTTCGGTCCGTCCAAACCGACGGGTAGGAACCTTCGTGATCGTTGTCATACCAGTACCATAGCAGACTTTGAGCCGGTTCCAAGACTTGCCGTGTTTTCAGATGAACTCAAACGCAGGCTCTGCTACAGTGGCTCCATGCACACGCCAACACTGCCTACAGGTCAGCCCGCGATCGGCCCCGCCCTCCACCGCGCTTGGGGAAGCATGAAAGCGCGCTTGTTTCAACCTTTTCAGATTGGCCTCTGGCTCGCCCTCGGTCTGTCGGCCTGGCTGAGCGAAATCCATCAGTCCCTCAGCTCACTGATCAATGCCCCCCTGCAATTTCTCGACCTCGAACAACACTTCTCCGACATCCATACCTGGATCGCAAGCCTCCCCATCCTCTGGGTCGGCACCGGAATCTTTCTCGCCATTGTCCTGATCGTGGTCGGGTACTATATCGCGGCCCGGGGAAAATTCATGCTGATCCATCAACTGGCCCGCAACACCACTGATGTCGGCGTACCCTGGAAAGACAATGGCTCGGAAAGTCTGTCCTACTTTCTTTGGACCCTGATGATCGGGTCTGGGGTCACCTTGCTCTTCGGCATGGTGATTGCCATCCTCGTCGGCATCACGGTCGCAAGCACCCACGGCTCCGCTTCCGTCGCCGGCCTCACCGCCGTGACGATTACCGTCGCGGTTTTGATGGCCCTGCTTTTCCTGCTTTTTTACCTGGTCTGGCTGGTCGTCACCGACCTGATTCGACCGGTGATGTGGATGCATCAATGTTCCTTTCCCGAAGGCTGGCAGACATTGTGGCCCTGCCTGAAGGCTGAGCCGGGAACCGTTTTCCTCTATGCCCTCACCCGGGTCGGCATCCAAATCGGCTTCTCCATGGCGATCATGGTTGGCGGCCTTCTCACCTGCTGCTGCGGCTTTCTCCTCATTGCCATCCCCTACATCGGCCAGGTGATCACCCTCCCCGTCTACGCCTTCAACCAACTCTATGCCCTCGAATTCCTCAAAGGATTCGGGCCGGATTACGATGCCTTCCGTGCCCGGATCCCTGCATCATCGATCCCGTCCATGGAGGCGCCCAACGAGGACCTTCCTGCGGGATTTGCCTGAACCCGCCCCCCCTGTCGGCACGGTTTCCACGCCATGGAAACCCCACTGATCGCGCATGGCGATCAGGGCAGGGTCGAATTGCCGGGGCTGACCGCACCGCCACCAAGCCCATGCAAGCTGGCCCGGGCCGGAGAATAGACCGAGTCGTCCACCGACACCACCGGCTCGGGTTGGGCGGAGAAAGAAGAAGGCGTCAACACCACCGAACCCTCGGAAAAGACCTGAGGTTTCTCCGCAGAGGGCTGGCTCGGTTTGCGCTCAGGGTACAGCACCACCCGGGTGCGGTAGAGAATCGTCGTGGGATCCCTCTCCATCACCCCGGAGACCTGCAGGATGTTGGTGGGCAACCGCCCGAGATCCGTGACTTGTGATGACAACCGGGTAATCTCCTGCCGGTACGCCTGCACATCACGGCGGACATCACTGACCACCTCGGTCAATTGCCCCATGGTTTCCTGTAATTCCGCAGATATCCCGGATTCCGGAGCTTGGCTCGGCTTGCTGTGGGCGAGCGACTTGGAGAGAGACTCGACCGCCTCCGCCACAGGCTGAAGTTCGCTTACATAGGACTGAAGCTCCTCCAGGGTTGCCCCTTGCCCGGACAGGGTCTCCTTGAAACCATCCATGGTTTGGCGCAGTGCCTCAAGTTTCTCAGTGACGGCTTCCGCAGATTGGGCATCGGGAACCGCCTCCCCCGACCGGGCATCAACCAGTGCTGCGGCCAAGGTGTTCATGGCTCCCTCGAGGGTATCCAATCGCTCCGTCCACTCTGCGGGAACCTCGACCACGGAAGGCACCGGGGCCGGGGTATCCGCCGACTGGACCATAAGTTCCCGAAGATGCTCCAGGGAAACCACCATCTGATCCATCCGCCCGCTCAGTTCCGCCATGTCCTGTGTTTTATCCGGGACCGGCTGGTCGGCCAGGGCTTGCACATGCGGTAAAACCTGCTGCAGTGAGTCCATGGTATCCGTGAGCGCATCCATCCGGGCCATCAATTCCGGAGGTAGACTGACCGGGCGATCCTCAAGCATGCTCTCACGATTCGAATAAACGAGGTTGGTCAGGGAGTCCACGGCCCCCTGCAGCGCCTCCAATCGGGCGAGCCAATCGAAATCAAGTTTTGTCTCGGCAACCATGGTGCCGGTGGTGGACAAACGCAGGGCAGTCGCCTCCAGCGATTTGCGGGCCTGATCAATACCGATCAACCGTTGCTGAATCATGTCCAACTGAATCCGCTGGTTTTTCACCAGCTCACTCGCGGTCTGAAAAGCCTGCCGGGTCGCCTCGGAAATATCGGGCAATGGTTTCTTGTCCGGTCCCTGCACCACCGTCACCGCAGGCGCTGGTTCATCCCGAACCACCTCCGGCACAGTCGTAAGGTCGCCTTCCTTCACATGCTTTTCCTGCTGATCCCGGTACCACGACGAGCCGAACCAACCGAGCAGAAGAAAAGCCAGGGCGAAAACCAGCCAGACCACGGCGGATATCGGCTGTGAACGGCCACCCGAACTCCCATCCTGCGCAGCAGAGGACACCGCCCTATGGGGCGTCCCGGTAGCCACCGGGGGGCGGTTCGCGGTGTACAGTTTGGCCGCGATCTTGGGGGGGATCGTGGATTTGGGAGGAACCGGGTTCATGCTTATTGCAATCGAATCTGAGGTTTGGTGGTGGTACGCAAGCCGCGCTGCACCTCTTCACGGGTGACCACCCGACGTGGTTTGGCGGGTGGAGATTCAGGCGGGTCGGATTTGGGCTCCCGATCGGTGTCGGCCTCGCCCTCTGCGGTTTCGGTCAAGGGCAGCATGGGCTCCTCATCGACCGGGGCAGAGGCTGATTCCTGCTCCACCCACTGCGCCACACCGGGCAACTCGTCGGTGACCATCTTTGTTTCTGATTTGGCCCGAACCGCCTTGCTGCGTGAGGACGCACCGGATTCCGAAGAGGCGCGTCGGGACGGTGCGGCCGCATCAAAACGCGAGCGACGGGCTGGCGGCTCCGTGCCGGGGTCGGCGACTCTCGTTCCCCGGCGGTACTGCATCAGTTCCCGCTCCGCATGCTCCAGCTTGGTCAAGGCCGACCGCCAATCCTGCTGAAGCTGCTCCAGACGACGGGTCAGGACTTCTTCCTTTTGGCGCGCCCGGGCCAAGGCATCCTCGGTCAACTTGGTTTGCTGCGTGATTTTCTGGTCCTTCTGCCGCAGGGAACCCAACAGCTCCTGATAGCTCTTGCGCTGCTGCTGCAATTCCACTTCGCGCTGGCGGCGGGTCTCCCTTTCCTCGTCATAAAACTTCTTCTGCTGATCCAGTCGCATCGTCATCGACTGATTTTCCTGCCGGAACTGTTCCACCCGGTGCTGGAGATCCTCCACGGTCACCCGGGTATTCTCCAACTCATCCTCCAATTCATTGCGCTGCTTCTCCAGCCCGGCTACCGAGGCTTCATAGTCGCCGGTCAACCGATCCGACTCCTGCTGGAGCAGATCGATCTGCTCCTGCAAGTATTCCTGGCGCAGCACCGATTGACGCTGCTCGTCCTCCTGGACGAGTTTCCGCTGTTCCAGCTCCTGCAACGCTTCGTCAAGACGGGTTTCCAGCGCCCGGTATTCCGCCTGCGCGGCTTCCATCCGCGACGCCAATTCCGCCTGACGGAGCTGGGCGCTCTCCCGTTCTTCCCGGCTTCCCATCTTCTCGCGGTTGAGCTCTTCCTCCAGCTTCTGAATCTGCTCCTGGGTGTCCTGTAAAATCTTCTCCTGCGGCAGCAGCTTTTCTTCAAGGGCCTGGCGGCGTGCCTGCTCCTCCAACAGGGCTTTCTTGCTCGCAGCCAATTCCTCTTCCCGATGCCGGATCCGCTCTCGATCAGCCTCCACCTCGGCGGTCATGGCCAGCAGCTTCTGTTCGCGGGCTCCCGCAGCCTGCTGCTCGTCCTGAAGTGCTTTTCGCAGCGCGGCCATGGCTTCGACCCGCTGCTGATTCTGCTTTTTCTCCTCGGCGAGAGCCGCCTGCTGCGCGTCCGATTTCTCGGTCAGTGCCCGCACCTGCTCCTGCACGCGGGCCACCGCTTCACGCTGCTCGTCGGCCGCCCGCTCCAACCGGCTTTCGCTCTCCGCCAACTGCTGGCGCAATGCCTCAACCTCCTGCTCCCGGCTCTGCTGATCCTGCACAAACAGTTCGCGGGCTTCCTGGGATTCCCGCAGGCTTTCCGCAACCCGCTGATATTCGCCGGTGAGTCGTTCCACTTCCGCCTGAAGATCGGCCTGTTCCGCCCGCAGCCGCTGTTCCTGCTCCCGCCGCTCCTCCTCAATCTGGCGGGCTTGCTCCGCCCACGAATCGACATCGGCAAGCGCCTTCTGCAGTGCCTCCTCCTGACTCAACGCCTGCTCTTTCCAGGCGGTCAACTGATGCATCAATTGATCCTTCTCATCCTGGGCAACCTGTTCTGCGGAAGCCCAGACCGCCTCCCGGTCGTCCAGCCTTGACTGCAGCGCTTCAGCCTGTTCGATTGCCTGGTGATATCGGCTCTGACTATCCTCAACTGCCGCGGTCAATTCCTGCTCCCGCAGTTGCAGCTCGGAAAGCTCCTGCTCCCGCTGCTCCTGTGACTGCTGCCACTCCTCGACCTGGCGCTGGAGATTCTCCTCGGCATCCTTGCAAAGCTTGGCCAGCTTCTCGACCTCCAGATGCGCATCACCGAGCCGGGCGGAAAGGCTCCGGTTCTCTTCCTGCATCCGTTCAATGCGCTGATTCAATGTCTGCTCTACCTTGCGGCTGCGCTCCTTCAACTCATTCATGGATGCTTCCTGCTCCTCCAGATCGGACAACGCCCGGTCACGGGCGGCGGTAAGTTCCTGGTTATCCCCTCGCAAACGATCCACTTCCGATGCCAGCTCCTGCCGCATGGTTTCGGCCTGATGCCGGGTCCGCTCAAGGTCCGAGCGCAACTGTTTAAGCTCAGCTTCCAGCTTCGGCGCCTGCTCCAGGGCTTGCTTCTGACGCAGAAAAGCATCCTTCTGACCGGTCAGGGGAGCGTGGGTAATGGTTTCCAGTGAAGCCATGAAGCGGTTGAGATTGTCACGGCGCTGCTGCATCGTTTCCTGCACCGACTTCGCAATCAGCTCCTCGCGATTCATCTCCGCTTCGCGCTGGGTTAGTTCTTCCAGCAGAGCGGCCCGAACCATTTCCTGGCGGGAAGCCAATTCCTGCTCCCGTCGACCGAGGTCATCCCGGAGTTTCTGATGCAGACCCTGTTCCTTCTCATAATCCTTGCGTAGGCGGGTCAGTTGTTCTTCCAGTGCTGACACCTGGTTGGCACGATGTGCCTCCCGTTTGCCGGATTCCTCCAACTGCACAGTCCGTTCTTCCGCCTCACGGTTCGCCCTGGCCAGTTGCTCGCCGAGTTCCGCGTTCCGTTGTTCGAAAGAACGGGTCGCCTCTTCCAGTTGATGCTGGAGTTCAGTCGCACGGGCCTGGTCAGCCTGACGAGCCTCGGTTAACTCGGTGCGGGCCGCTTCAATCTGAGCCTGGGCTTCCCGGAACTGATTTTCCGTTTCCCCGAGATGCTGACGCAAGGCTTCAACCGCCTGTTGATGGTCGACGAGGGAGGACTGCTTTTCCGCTTCGGCTTCCGCAAGCTGGGCGGCCAACCGGTCACATTCCCGGCCTCGCTCCTCCGCCTTTGCCTCCGCCATTTGAAGTTGTTTGCCCAGGTCGAGGGTCGTCACCGACAGGGTCTGTTCCTTCTCCTGAAGCGACTGTCGGACCTGCTCAAGTTCTCCGGTCAACCGCTGAATCGTCGAATCCCGTTCACGGGTCGCTGCCTCCGACGCCGCGGTGAGCGCAGTCCATTCAGCCACCTTGGCGGCAAGCTCCTGCTCCTTGGCGGACAGGGCCAACTGTATCCCGTCCCGCTCTTTCCGTGCATGGCTCGCCGCTTCGGCTTCCTGCTTCAGTTGACCGGACAGCCTTTCTTCGCTGCGTGCCTGCTCGTCCAGTTTCGTTTCCAGCTCGGCCACCTGTGCCGTGCGGGCATCCAGCGATTGCTGCAAGGCTTGCGCTTGTCCGCGGAGGGACTCGACTTCCCGGCTGGTCTCCGCCAAACGCGCTTCAAGGTGCTGAACCGCCTGGATATGAGACGCATCCGCAGACGCCCTGGCCGCCTCCAGCGCTTCAATCCGTGACGCGAGCTCCCCTTCCCGTCGCAACGCCTCCTCCCTGGCCTTCTGCTCGAGGGCCAGGGCCTCACGGGAGGACTTCTCAAATGCCGCCAACTTCTCCGACCAACCCCCGCTCTCTCGGGTGTGGCGCTCTTCCATCGCGACCAACTTGGCGGAAGCGTCCGCCAACTGCGCGGTTAAATTTTTCTCTGTGCGCGCGGCCAGGTCAAGGGCAGCCTGTTCGCGCCGCTGAATGTCCAGGACCGATTGTTCCTTGAGGGTCAGGGTACCGGCCAGTGCTTCCCGCTCGCGGGCAAGCTCCTGCTCCTTGCCGGCAACCAACTCTTCCAACTCGGCAATACGGCGGGATAAGCCGGCTTCCTTCTCGGCAACGGCGCGGACCTGCGCTTCGGACTGCTTCCGCGCTTCGTCCAGCGCTTGCTGAAGGCGGGAGACCTGTTGAACCTTTTCCTCCATGGCCAGTCGGGAAGCTTCGGCCTTTGATGCCGCATCGGCGGAGGAAGCCTTGATCTGGCGGCGTAAATCATCCAATTCGGAACGAGTCTGGGACAACGCCGCTCGGCTCTCGCCCAGTTCCGCTTCGAGTGCTTCAATCCGCTCGCTCTGAAGGCGGACAATTTCCGGATCCTGTCCTTCCGCCGGGATCCCCTCCGGGGCAAGCAGACTCGACAGAACCCCGGAAGAACCGGTGACCCGGTTGGTTAATGGCGAGTCCGGCTGAATGATGCCGAGATGCAGAAAATCGCGAAACGCGGCGAGGGGAAACGGACCCAGTTGCTGGTCGCCCCCCATGTCCGCGATCCAGTCCATTTCCAGGCCCTCCACCGACACCGCGTCCTGCCAGGACACCTGATCCTGACTCAACCGGTAGTCTGGAGCAATGCGGCCCTCTTCCGCCCAGGCTCGCAATTCATCCCAACGAATCGGGCCATACACCTCCTGCTCAGGCGTCTGCACGTACCAAGGTGACTGGGATTCGGTGGTGCCGCTTCCGCTTTTCATGGATGTCCTGTCGCTGCGGTTAATTTCGCACGGCTCGCTCTCGCCGGAATTACTGACCGGAATGAAGTTTCAGGCGCACGGACTTGACCGCCGTTTCGTTGGTGGCCAGATCCTTGACCGCAATCTGAAGTTCATAGGTCCCCCGGCTCAAATCGTTGGGCAGGCGAAGCACCTGAACCAGAAAAAAGTCCTTTCGCACATTCCGCGACAGGTCGACAATTTCCACCGACGACTCACGCCATACCGGTTCATCCGAGGCCTTGCCGCGGGAGACTTTGTGCAGGGAAAGTTCCTGCGTCAACCGGACAACAAACTGGCCATCGGCCTGGCGCTGGGATTCATAGTTGGCCAGCTCTGTATACACCAGAATGCGGGGAATGTTCCCGCGGGGAAATTCGTACGCATCGTACGGCAGAAAGGTTCCGAAACCAGCCACCGACTGACACAGCCAGGCCTGGACCACCTCCAGGGGCTTGAGTGCATCGACACTGGCGGCAAGCCCGTCCGCGCTGGCCATCAGCAGGGCGCGGTCCGCTTCGGCATCACCGGATCCAAGTTGCGACAATTGGGAAAACAATTCCTGGTAAGGAGCGACCACCGCCTGATCCTCAACACTGAACGAGGAAAGATCCGGGGCGCTTACCGCAGCGTCGGCAAGCACCAGACCCAGACCCGCCTTGGCAAAAACCGGCTTCAAGCGCTGGGCACCGCTCTCGGCCGCTTGCTCGCTCAACAGGGTATCCAACGAGGTGACCATTTGGACCGGGGTCAGCGCCTGCTCGACAATCTTTTCGACCTCGACTTCCTTGATCACCTCCACCGGAACCTCGACCACTTTCTCCACTTCCTTGATCACTTCCACCGGTACTTCGACCACTTTCTCGACTTCCACTTCCTTGATTACTTCCACCGGCTTTTCAACTTCCTTGATCACCTCGACCGGGACTTCGACTACCTTCTCCACTTCCTTGATCACTTCCACCGGTTTTTCCTGCACCACCGAGCGTTCGGACAGGGTCTGGGACATGCCCTGGACAGCGGCCTTCAATTCATCGAGGCCGTCGGCAATCAGTTGGATGTCATCATTGGGCAGGTACGTGGGAATATTGGAAAACACGACCTGGCGATCCGCGGCCGCTTTGGCCGTCGGCTCGGGAGCACGCTCGGCAACCATCTCCTCGGAATCCGCTTTCGGGGCTTCGGTGACGGCCGCTTCGTCACTGCTCTCTTCCGAGGCAGTCAGCACAATCGGTTGGTTGGCGCTCAATACCCCAACCGGCATCGGCTTCGACAGGGCATCCGAGGCATCACCAGGGACTGACTCGGCGGAAGGGACGGTTTGACATCCCGCAGCCAACCCCAGAACACCGCACAGAAGCGCGGCCAAAAGTTTCATCGACCCACGTTGTAGCTTCATCATCTGTCTATCTCCTCGATCTGAATTTTCCTCCCGCCGGGCGACACGCACCGCGAGCGGAACCTGATCAAACGACGGAACTCATCCGGCTCGGAATGAACCGGTTTCTCACCGTCCTCATACGCCATGCATCTGAGCAGTCAACCTGCCCAAACCCATAGCGGTTGGCAAGTAAGAAGATTCGGTGACCGGCCGCTGTATCAGGGTTTTCCCAGCCGTACCGGGAGGGTCGCCGAAGCCGTGCGGCCGACGGCCTGATCGGTGACCGTAATCCGAAGCTGGTACGAGCCGGGTGGTACCGAATCCGGGATCGTCAAGAGTTGCACGAGATAGAAATCCCGGCGGATATTCCGTGACCAATCGGTGGCCGCCGCCGGGGGTTCCACCCAGACCGGTTCTCCATCCGGTTGGTCGGCATCATACAGGGCCCAGGCCTGGGTCAATCGGACCAGGTAACGGCCCTCCTCCTCGGCGGGCAACGACTGAAAATGTTCCACTTCCGTGTACAGGAAAACCGGACGGGTTCCTGCCCCCCGAATCCTGATTCCATCCAGCGGGTCATAATCGCCATAGCCACGCACCGAACTGCACAGCACCGCCTTCGCCAGGTTCAAGGTCGGTGGGGGTTCTTCGATGACCGGTTCCCGCTCCACCACCACCCCCGCCAACCGCTTGGCCAGCAGGGATAACTGTTCCCCGCCCCATCCGGAATCCTCCCGGCTGCCCAGTCGGACAAACAGTTGCCGGTAGGCCATGACCATGTCCCGATCCTGTTCCGACAGTCCGGCCAGTTCATTCTCCTGCAGCGCGCAATCGGGATTGACCAGACACAAGGCGGCAAGGGCCAGCGATGGGCGAAGCCCTCCCCCCGCCTCCACATCCTCTCCAGCGATCAGGCGGGTCAGGGTGGACATCAGGAACGCCTCGTCATACGCGGGCTCCACCACCTTCTCGACAATCACTTCGACCGGTTTCTCGACAACCCGCTCTACTTCGACCGGCTTTTCGACAATCTTCTCGACAACCCGCTCTACTTCGACCGGCTTTTCGACAATCTTCTCGACCTCCCGAACCACTTCGACCGGAACTTCAACTTCCACGATTTTTTCGACCTCAACCGGAACTTCAACCACCCGGTCCACCACCTGGGTAACCACGACAATACGCTCGGGCGCCGGGGGCAAATCGAGCGCGGATTCGGTCACGTCTGTCACGCGTGCCGGACCCTCCGGATACTCCAGCAAAAGACGCATGACCAGAGCTTCGGGGGGGACAGTTCCGTCCTGAGGACGGGATCGTAAACGGATTCGTTCGTCAGGAATTCCCTGAGCCACCATGTATCCTGCCGCAGCCACAGTCCCGCCACTTCGGTTCAAGGACGCGGTTGAGTTTTCGGACACATTTGGCCCAGGCGCATCGGAATACAGGGCCACGGTGACAGGGTCCACGGCACTCAACACCTGGGAAACCACATCATCAAGAAAAGCCATGCCACTCTCGGTGAGGGTACCATCCGTCGCTCTGAATGCATGATCGGCCCTGATCTCGAGCTCGTTGTCCACCACCGTCCAGTAGCCGGCCGGAAACAGGAAGTTCCTCATCCATGCGGACTGACCTTCCTGCGCACCGGACCGAGTCTTTGCCCCCGGAGGCGAGGATCCGAAAAACAGCCGGGGGACAAGAAAGGCGAATAGTCCCAAGTTGAGGACAGTGATCAGAACCATGAAAAGCTTCCAGGGCCCGGTGGTAACCTGGTCACGCTTCACATGAAGGATTTTATCTTTCCCTGGCGTTCGCGATCCTCCCGCCAGATCCTTTCCGTAGTAGGGAATGATCGATTCGGTCTGCCTTTCATACCATTGGCGGAACAGCAGGATGAGGCAGCCTATGACAATAAAAATGCCCCCCAGGAAAACGACGTGCATCCGCCCCGCATCCATCCTGCCCAGCGCCGTCAATCCGACCACCACCCCCAGCACAATGCAAAGCAATCCGATCACAGACAAAAATGTCGCTACGCGATGTCGATTCGTGACCATAGTTCTTCAGGAATAAACCGGTTACTCACCCCGGCATCAAGTTCTTCGACCCAAACGCTGAACACTGAAGAATCGAGGCATGAATGGCAAGCTCATCGTTTACTTTGCGCAAGCCATCCAATTTCCGGGCCCCACAAAGGTACCGATCCGGACAATCTCAAGCTCGCGCTGGAGAAATTTGGCGTTAGGATGGGGGCATGAAATGGATCGCACACAAGGTTTCGTGGCTACTTCTGATCGCCCTTGCTGCTTCTATCGCCTGGGGCGTCAGCCTTCAGCGGAGGAATCGGGCATTAAGCAGCGCCCTCGCCAACCTGGAGACAGAACTGCAAGCCCACCAGTCCGCCCCACTAGTCCGGCCCCAAACCACGGAACAAGCCTCTGCAATGGCATCAGGCGCCCCATCCATTCCGGCGCCATCGGCGCCCATCCCAGCTCCGGACATCAATGACCCAGGCCTTATCCGGACCTCCGTCGAAATCGATACCACTACCGGGCGGGCTAGCGTGGATACCAATTCGGTACTCACCCGCAACCTGGCCAGCTTTGACCGGGCCATGGACCGCGAATTCAACCGGCTCGAGCTGCGGGAGGCGACCGCCGCGACCGAACAGGAAAAGAGCCGGATTTCCGCCATCAAGAATCAGTTACTGGCTCTGGATGAACTGTGGATTGAAGCCGATAGCCAGCCCACTCCGGAGCGCAAGCTCGCCCTGCAGCAGGAAATCAGGCAAACCATGGGCGATATCATTCGGCGATCCGAGCAGGATCGCCGCGAGTCCCTGGCCGACCTCGCCCGGGCCGCCGGGCTGCAGGACGAGCAGGAAATCTCCGCGTTCGTCCAGCAGATTCGGCACATCTACACCACCACGCAAATGGACTGGAGTAAGCTGTTCAATCGTGCGCCGCCCGGCCCCCCCCCCACCGGACCCAATGAGATCTCGCCGGGTATGACCCCTGCAGATACCCCCTGAGCCGAAAAAAAGCCCCCGGAATCGCTTCCGGGGGCGCAACAAGATCAACGATTGTCAGGCAATCAGTCGATAAAATACGAGTAATTCATCCCGCCATTGTTATCCCAGTACCAGTTGCCATACTGGTCAACCAGATACAGGGCAAATTCAATATTGAAGGGAACCAGGTCCTGACCCATGTACTGGCCATTCTCGCCACTGGCCGTGATATACACCGTCCAATGCTCATCCCATGTGCCGTAAGCACCCTGGGCGTTGTATTCCCACTGAGCATTCTGCCAGTAGACACTGTTCCATCCATCATCCGTGAACACACATCCGGCGGAATGCCCGGGAGCCACTGGCCAAACCCCAAAATTGATTTTCAACTGGGTCATCAGCCAGGTCGCGTACTTGGTGTAGTCATACCGGTTGGAAACTTCCTTGAACCACAAACCATCACCAAAGCTGCCCAGGGTCAGGGCCGCGGTCGTCAATGCAAAGATCAATGCCTTTTTCATATTCGTTCCTCCATTTTCCCATTCATTTTTCGCAGGCAAGCCGCACTGAGCCCGCTGTTCAGTGCGGCAATCTAGGGAGCGCACACAAACAAGTCAAGTATTTTAGTAAAACATTCTACCGATATTTTGTAATCCATTATTGTTCTATAACTTATACAATTCATCTTCCCATTACCCGCCTGCTGATACCCGACAACTTCAGGGTCGATGGAAACAGAAATGCCCAGGTAGTGTGTGGAGCATGCTCCCCGCTGCCTGGCCCCTGACGCCTGCTTTGGTTACCGACCCAACCGAAAGACCTTTTGCGGGTGGCCATCAACCTTGATATGAATACCACCGGATGATCACATGAAGGCACTGAAATTCCTGGTTGGGGTTGGGTTACTCCCGCTTTGCGCGGCAGCATCATTGGCCCTGTATGACATGTTGCTGGCGCTTCCGGGCGATGCCCTCAAGTCCTTGTCGGCCTTGTGGTTTTATGGCGGCTTTCTCTTTTGGGTGATCCTGTTCATCTCCCTACCCCGGCCGACCAAAAGCTATGTACTGGCCCACGAATTGACCCATGCCCTCTGGGGATTACTGATGGGGGCCAGGGTCCACAAGGTAAAGGTTGGAGAAAGCGGGGGCAGTGTCACCCTGTCCAAGTCGAATGTCTGGATCACCCTGGCCCCGTACTTCTTTCCATTCTATACCGCGCTCGCTGCAGCGGTATTTTTTCTGCTGCGGATGAAATGGCCAATGCAGCCGTACCTGCCCTTCTGGGCCGCGGTCCTGGGGTTTACCTGGGCCTATCATCTGACCTTTACCCTCGCCATCCTCCAACTTCGCCAACCGGACATCCATGAGCATGGCCGACTGTTCTCGTACAGCCTGATCTACCTGATGAATCTGCTCACGGTTGCCCTCGCCCTTGCGGTGGTGGCCCCGCTCGATGCCCGGACTCTGGGGGGCATTCTTCTCTCGCATGGACGGGAGTGTTATCAGACCGCCGGGCACTGGGGGGCTGAAGGCGTCCGGCTTGCCCTGTCTTTTTTCCAAAATGGGGCATCGATACAATAATGCCGGAGTCGCACCCGTTCTCTGTTTGATGATGGCCCAGCCATGAACGACCAAGAGCTATCAGAAGAGAAGGTGATGACATGCATCGCAGCGTATCAACAGGGTTCAATTCAAGCCCTGGAGGAACTGGTTACCCTGACCCGGCAACCGGTCTATGCCTACGCGCTTCGGTTGACGGCCAGTCCTCACGGAGCGGAAGAGCTCTTCCAGGAAACCTGGCTCAAGGCGATACGCAATTTGGAGCAATTCCGGGGTGGGCGATTTCTGAGTTGGCTGTTCCGGATCACCCACAATCTGCATATCGATCTGGTACGGCGCCACAAGGACACGGTATCGCTACACGCACCGGCAGCAGGCAGCGAAGCCACACTCGAGGCTTGCCTGGCCGACCCGAAGCCGGGACCGGAGGCGCAGGCGGCCGCTGCCGACGGGGTCGCGAGAATCCACAGTGCGGTCGATCAACTGCCCGCCGATCAGAAAATGGTGTTTCTGATGAGAACCGAAGGCGATCTGACCTTTCGGGAAATTGCTGCCACCCTCAACATATCCATCAACACCGCCCTGGCCCGCATGCAGTACGCACTGACCAAGTTACGGCGGGAATTGGCCGCTGAAGAATGAGAGCAAGTCATGAATAAACATCAACGCCATCAGCAATGGATCCTCCTCGACCAGACCGGCGAGCTGTCCGGATGGAGACGGTGGCAATTGCGGCGTGCCCTGGCCCAGGACCAGGAACTTCAAGCGTGGCGCAACGCCCTGCCCAAGTTGCTGGCCCCCTCCGCCGCGCCCTCACCACCAATTCCCGAGGCGACCATGAACCGACTGCGCGAGGCCGCCCAGGATGCCTTGACCACAACCGGGGAAGCGGCAATCAAGGAATCATCGGCACCGGGTTGGTCGCTCACCCGGTATGCCCTGGCAACCCTTGCCCTGATCGCATGCCTGGGAGCGGGATGGATGATTCGCAGTGTGAACCCGAATACAAACGTCGTCTCTTCCGGGACATTCAGCCTGGAGGGTCTCGAGCAGGCCATCTTTGACGATGACTCGCTGAACGATGATCTGGCCTCTGTCGAGGAGATCCTCACCCTCGCCTCGCTTGATCGAATGGATGACTTGACCACGGATGAACTCGCACAGGCGCTACTGGCCTGGGAAGGAGAATCGTTATGAAATACGTATCCCGATGGTATGTTTGGGCAGCACTCGCAGCATCGTGCAGCACGACCCTGGCGCAACCCGGTGCCTCGTGGCACCAAGGCCCCGGCCCCGACTCGGCAGCCATGGGCATGCCTACATCGCCCGAGCAGGCAGGCTCTCCGACCGAGCGATGGCTGCAAATGCTGGAGGAATTCAATCCGGATGAATATCAACGATTGATCGCTCTGCAGGACCAGGACCCGGAGGCCTTTCGGGCGGAAATGCGGGAACGGCTTCAAAAACACCGCAAACAATTCATCCGACGCATGCACGGCAATCCCCCCCCTCCTTCAACAACAGTTGGCGGGGGCGCGCCGGGTGAGGATCCCGAGGACCGTGCGGTGGAGGTTCGCACCCTTCTCGAAACGATCCGGCCGGAAGTTGAGCGTTTGGTCGAGGCCTATCGGAATACAGAGAATGAGGACGAACGGGCGGCAATCCGGCAAGCGTTACGCGGGTTGGTCGCCCAGGTTCAGGAGGCGAGAATCGCCTCCCATCAACGCCGAATCGAGCAGGCACGCGCCATGCTCGAAGGGCTCGAATCAAAAATGGCAGCACGACTCGAAAAACAAGAGCAGCAACTGGACCGGGCGGTGGACCGGATCTTATCGGGGAAAAATCGACGCCCCCCGCCCCCACCGCCGGCAGACTAGTTCCAACGTTCGCGCCCCCCCGGGAGGCCGCGCGGCCCCCCGGGGGCACAGCCCCGATGGCCCTACGATCCGTTTGCCTATTTTTGCATCACTAGAATGCCCGACAAAACATAACGTTGATCCGAATCCACCTCCCCGGCCTGACAACTGAAGAGCAGGCGCACCAGGGCATTGCTGGTGGTATAGCTCTGCTGATATCCGTGCGGACCAGAAAGTTGATCTCCCAGCATGCCCTTGATCTCCGCAAGATTCATCCCGGGCCTGATTCCATTGGCCATTTCCCATGGGGCGCCGGGAACTTGCGACGCGTCCATACCCGGCGGCAAACCGGACCGGTACAAGCGCACTCCCTGTAGCTGCTGATTCACAAACAGGAAGGCACATCCCTTCCCATAGAGCAGCCAGGATTCATTCCCAGGAACGTGAAGACATCCATCCGGAGCACCAACCGCCCGAATGAATGTTTGCTCGCTGGTTCGGAAGGGAAACCCGAACAAACTGCAATCCGGATCGATGATCCGGGGAAACTCCTCCGACGGAGCGGAGAGGCTTCCCAGCGTCATCAGGATCCCAATCAGCCATGGATGTTTCATGATGAGAATTCCTCCGTCTAAACATCGACACCGTCGACCAGGGCCAACCGATGGGACCGACGGGGGATCCCGCCGCCAAACCGGGAAGAAAAGGTCACAAAGAACAGACCGGTTTGGAGCAGACACCGCAACCCGGTGGCTTCCACTCCGCTCAGGGTCATCCCGACTTTTCGTGGTGCCTCCTCCCCGGTTCGCTTAGCGGACAAGGATAAATAGAAGGTTCCCTGCTCCCGGTTGGCCATGAAGGCGATCAGGGTCGATCCAGCTCCAGTGGCATGGTACAGGCCATTGCGGCCCGCCCCCACCTTGTCGGCCCTCCCCTCCAGCACGGTGAGACATTCCGCGATATCCATGAACCCCAGCTTGACTGTGATCTTATCCTCCCAGTCAAAGCTGGCATTGCCCACCGAACCTCCGGGGCGGACCGCCACACCTTTCTGGGAAGCCATTTCCAGAAAGAAGCAATTATAGCGATCCCGGTCATCCCGGTTGATCCGAGGCTCCAAGCGAAGGGCACTCCCGGTACCCTTCGCATTGGGATGATAAAGACACAGCGACCGGCCCTTGTAGTCGGTGGCCTGGTCGGAGCCTCCCACTTCAGCCGCAGGGGGCAAGGCTGGATGGTTGGTACGCATGGAACGGTTTCCTTCCTGTAGTGATTCCGGTTTCAAAATGGGATACCTTCATTCACTTCAGCGGGAACCGAAGCCGCCGCCGCTACGGATGCGGGTTTGCCGGCGTCCATCACGCGGCCCAGAAACTGGACCCGAAGGGCGCGTACACGAAGCCTGGACCGGGACTCACCCTGATCGGTTTTCCATTGATCGAGCTGGAGTTTCCCCTCGACTAATACCGGAGAGCCCTTGTGGAGGTACGCCACACAGGTTTCTGCCTGACGGCCCCAAACCACCACATCGACAAAGCAGGTTCGATTGACCGCCTGACCGTCCTTGTCCTTATACGGATCCGAAACCGCGACAGAAAAATCGCCGACCATCACACCCGCGGGGGTTTTTCTTGTCTCGGGATCCCGGACCAGGTTCCCCATCAGGAATACGCTATTCATGGAACTCATGAGTTTCTCCTTTCTATTGTTGGTTTGTATGGTGACCGAGCACTCGCTCAATGCCATGGTTCCATCTACATAAGGAAACGAGCCCCCGATTTTTTCGCAAAAAGTTTGATTTATTTACAAAGGCCTCTTTGATAGAGAGATACAGGACAGGCAGACGCCATGAACGAGAACAGCCACCCAACATCCGAAGCGGATTGGCTCAGTTGGAAGACCCACTGTGCGGCCCGGTTGTGCCCCCCGGAGACCGAGGCATCGCTCAAGCGTTTTGGAACCCTGCGAGGCCGCGGGTATTTACAGCAGTTCGCATCCGGATTCGGGCGTAGCGGCAACCGGTCACCGATTCTTGCCGAAGCGGAACATGCCTGGCACTGGCTGGAAACCTACGCGGCAGTCGGGACCTCCCGACAGGGCAAGCGCTACAAGGACTGGCTGTTTGCCCGCGCCGAGCAGGGGCACGACTGGTTGGCGATGGTCGAGGCAGGTGCAAGTATGCTGCTCCGCGATGCGGTTCGAGAGCAACTTCGCCGTGAACATGCCCCCAAGTTCATGGTGTCGCTGCAACAACCCATGGGAGAAGGTCTGCAGGGTGCCTGCACACTCGAGGAGTTGATCCCTGACCAGGTCAGCCCAACCGATTCCACAACCGACTGGGAATGGCAGCAACTTGCCCTGACTCACGCCCAACGATGCTACCCCACCCTGACCGAGACGGAAAAACTGGTCCTGTGGGCCCGCGATCAGGGCTATACCCTCAACGATCCACAGCTGGCGGAACGGGGAAAGGTATCGATGAATGTTCTCTATCGTACCTACCGGTCCGTCGTGACAAGGATCAGCCTCGAATTAAAGGCGGCCTACCCCGGGGAAAGTCCGGCCAGCCTGATCCAACTCGCCCGTCTGGTGCTGGAGCAAATCGCCCTGCGATTAAATTCTGAAAATTTTTGTCAAAAAGACCCGTCTGGTTTCCTTATGGAAGTAGAATGAGCACGCCATCCAATCATCCCAGGCGATCAACCATCCGGGACCGGAAACGACTGGCAGCCTGGATGGCCGAGCGGGAGATCGACCTCACGCTGCGGGAAGACATGCCATCCCCGCACACCGAGGTTGCCCCGGAAGTCCTGAGATATGACCGGAGCATCCGGCAGCCCGGGGAGATCTATATCCTCAGACCGGCTTCTGTAGACCACCCGGTATGGCTGGGCCCGGTCTATAGCCTGATGCTGAAAAGTCAGGACGGTGGGGAATTGCTCGCGGTCCCGTTCGGGCGCTACGCGGTACCGGCGGTGCCGGGGGAATGGGCGACCGGACTCCGGTCCGTCCCCCTGCGTGTCCTGTGTTTTTGGAATGCACGGCCTGCGGCCGGACTCACCCTCTTGCCCGGAGTCGCGAGGAAACTGCCCGGTTCCTTGCTCGCCAAAGCGGATCAAGCCGGTCGACATATTCTTGCCGGGGAACCGGTGCATGAATCCGTTTCCAAAGGATTCGGGCCGCCACTGGTCCATCCTGCGGATCCCCGATACGCCTACCTGGATGAAGAGCGAGCCCGGCTCGACAGCCACCGGGCTCCGGGGAACCCCTCATTGCTCAGGGAATCGCATGAATCCCGGACTGAAGCGCAGGAAGAAAGACGGGCCTGGTTGCTGGCCGCCGAAGGCCGCCCCGGCTATGGAAACGGCCAACGGTAAGCAGCGTTTGCTCAGACCGACGCCCGGTCCGGTTGTAATGGAATCTGCGGGGCATCCTTCCACAGCCCTTCGAGGTCATAGGCTTCCCGGCTTTTAGCCTCGAAAAGATGTACCACGAAATCGAGGAAATCCGAAACGATCCACCCGCTTTCCGGGGTACCGGACTGGCGGTACGTCGAGCGGCCCTGTTGTTTCAGGACGCGTTGAACCTCATCTGCGAGGGCCTTGATGTGGCGGGAATTGGCCCCGGTGGCAATGACATAGTAGTCCGTGATCGTGGAGAGCTTGCGGACATCGAGTATGATCAGGTCTTCGCCTTTCTTGTCGTCGAGAACCTTGCAGGCGGCATGTAGAAAATCCAACGTGTTAATAATCCGGGCTCCTTTTCCTTATCGATACAAATGATGTTCTTCAATATACGCGGCAACTGCGGGATTCACAAGCGAATCGATCGGCAACCCTTTCCGCACCCGCGCCCGGATATCGGTGGAGGAAATCCCGATGCCATGGCCCTGAATCCAGTGCCGGGTCGCTTTTTCCGCTGATGAGGATGAAAGCCGGAGCGAGGAAGGCTCCCGAGTGGTCGAATCGACCCCGGGCCGGTACACGGTCAGAAGTTCACACAGGTCGAGAAGCTGATCGATTTCCTTCCAGGTGTGCAGCTCGGGCAGGGTATCGGCCCCGATGATCCAGGCCCATGTCACTTCCGGGTGCATTTCCCGGAGCTGACGAATCGTATCGATGGTGTAGGAAACCCCTCCCCGCTGGAACTCGAGGTCCGAAACCAGAAACCCGGTCTGGCCTGCCACCGCCAGGTTCAGCATCGCCAACCGATCCCCGGCTTCGGTCAGGACCCGGTCCCGCTTGTGAGGCGGCACGGCAGCGGGCAGAAACATCACCTGGTCGAGTTCCGCGGCCTCCAGGGCATCGAGAGCCATGATGCTATGACCGAGATGGGGCGGATCAAAGGTCCCCCCCAACAGTCCAATTTTCCTTGTGTGTTTCATGTGTACCTTTGGAATTCCTTGTTTACCGCTTGATGCCCGGGCTCAAATTCCCTAGATTGCCCGCATTTCGAAACGGTAACAACCCTCTATAGGAGACATCTTAATGTCAGAGATTGCAGCAATTCAAGGGCGTGAAATTTTGGACTCCCGCGGAAACCCCACCGTGGAAGTCGATGTGGTACTGGAAACCGGGACTCTGGGCCGGGCGGCCGTGCCCTCCGGGGCCTCCACCGGGGAGAACGAAGCGATCGAACTCCGGGACGGCGACAAGAGCCGCTACCTTGGCAAGGGCGTGCTCAAGGCGGTGGAGAATGTGAATGAGGCCATCACCGATGCGTTGATTGGGGCGGACATTTTCGACCAGTGCGCCATTGATCGCGTGCTGCTGGATCTCGATGGCACCGAGACCAAATCCAAGCTCGGCGCCAACGCGATGCTGGGCGTCTCCATGGCTTGTGCCCACGCCGCCGCCAACGAGCTGGGACTCCCGCTCTACCAGTACATCGGCGGCGCCAATGGCAAAGTGCTGCCGGTTCCGATGATGAATATTCTCAATGGTGGCGCCCACTCGGATGCCCCGATCGATTGCCAGGAATTCATGATCATCCCCAAGGGCGCACCGTCCTTTTCCGAAGGCCTCCGGATGGGAACCGAAGTCTTCCATGCGCTGAAATCCGTGCTGAAAAAAGCCGGCCTCAGCACCGCCGTCGGGGATGAGGGCGGCTTCGCCCCGGCCCTGAACAACAACGATCACGCCCTCGATGTCATCATGCAGGCCATCGAACAGGCGGGATACAAGCCGGGCGAGGATGTCTTCATCGCACTCGATGTCGCTTCCAGTGAATTTTTTGACCGCGAGGCCAAGAAGTATGTGTTCAAAAAGAGCGACAAGTCCGAGCGCACCGCCGAAGAAATGGTCGCTTTCTACGAGGACTGGATCAACCGCTACCCGATCATCAGCATCGAAGATGGCTGTGACGAAAGTGACTGGGATGGCTGGAAGATTCTGACCGACCGGATTGGCGATCGCTGCCAACTTGTCGGCGATGACCTTTTCGTAACCAACACCAAGTTTCTGAAGAAGGGGATCGAACTCGGGGTGGCCAATTCCATCCTGGTGAAGGTCAACCAGATCGGAACCTTGACCGAGACTCTCGACGCCATCGAACTGGCCAAGCGCAATCGGTATACGGCGGTGATCAGTCACCGGTCGGGTGAGACCGAGGACTGCACGATCGCCGATATCGCGGTGGCCACCAACGCCGGGCAGATCAAAACCGGTTCCCTGAGCCGTACCGACCGGATCTGCAAGTACAACCAGCTTCTGCGCATCGAGCAGATGCTGGGGGATGCTGCGGTCTACGGCATCTAAATACCGGGCCAGCAATTCGCACCCTCGGAGGGCTTCCCTTCCGGGGGTGTTTTTTTTATACTGCAACCAGAACCTATGACTGTTTGGGCTTTGATCTATCGAATATCGGCGGGCCTCCTGATCGCTTTGGTGTGCATCGGGCTGTTCATACTGTTCTATCCCAAGTTCAAACAATTCAACGACTACAGCGGACGCAAACTGCGACTGCAGGAAGAAATTCATGAGCAGGAAGAGCTGTTGCGGCATCTCCGGATGAAGCAAGAGCGGTTGATGAATGACCCGCGGTTTGTCGAAAAGATTGCCCGGGAGGAATTGGGCTGGGCCAAACCTGGCGAAGTGGTATTCCGGTTTGTGGATGAACAACCGACCAATGGCTTCCGGTAACGCCGGGTCCAGGGGGCGGCAGTGCGGTCGCCCACTTCATCATCTGGCGCAAGTGTGATGCCGCCCTTCCGCACGGTCAGTCCCACCGCAGTGGCAGCGGTTCAGCAGTTCAGGGCCCGGAATCGAGGATGACCCGATATAGAATAAATCCAGGCGCTGCATTGGTGTAGGCATTGACCGGCGGGGTGGCGGGCAGATTCGAAGCCACGACCCCAAAGCCATCGGGAAGGTTTTCCGTGGATTCCAACCTGTACCGGAATGTCTCATTGGTATAGCTGAGCCACTCCACCGTGCCATTGGTCCCCTCGGGTTTAGCGGACAGCATCAGCAAGGCCACCGATGCGGGATTGGTGGCATCGGTTCTCGCCACATATTCCTGCCAGGTCACCATGCCATCGCCATCATGATCGGTGGCCGCCTCCGCATCCGGGCTCTGATTGGTGAAGCCATGCTCCGCCAGCCACCATTCAGGTACCCAGCCCGCCGCCAGTTTTTCGGTGAATACGATATGGAGGGTTCCATTGGACCACACATTCGTCCAGACATACCCCATGGTACGGTTGCTGGGAACCACAGGCGCGGCATAACCGTTGGTGTAGATGGCGCCGATCTGGAAGTAGGTATCGGCCTCCAGCCAGAAACTGGTGGTGCTGCCGGCATTCACATAAACCTCGCCCGCCGGCACCACCGTACCCGGCCCCTCGGCAGTGACCTCGAGCAAGCGGGCCGAACTGGCCAGATCTACCGGAACCCGCCACAACCGGGGTACCTCGGGATCATTACCGCGGGCCAGAAGGACCCCCGAGCGGAATTCCCCGGGATCGAAGCCGGCGGTCGTCACCTCAACCACCAACCCCGTTTCACTGCCCGCGCCCAGGACCCCCTGACCGGGAACTGATATCCACTGCCACCAGAGGTCATTGGTCACGACAAGACTTACATTGTCCAGATACCAGCCCTCCTCCGTGACATAGCGGTCCGAACCAAACCGGAACCGGACCTGCACCTCCGCCCCGGCAAGGTGCGCCAGATCCACTCTCCCGGTTTCCCACCCGTCGGTTTCCCCATAGCATGGCGTCTCAGGGGCAAAGGGGGAATCGGGGTTTTCGGTAATCCGGTGGGGATAGCCGCCGATCGGCGTGACCTGGCTAAACGAAAGCCCGCCATTGGTCGAAACCTCGATCACGCCTCCATCCCAGTAGTGATCATCCCGCTGATCTGTATCATACTCCATTCGGGCCCAGTGCTCGAATTGCAGGATCGCATCGGGAGGAACCGCGAATGCCGGGAGGGTCAGCGCGGCATCGGCCCCGTCCGGATAGTTGCCAAAAGGCCCCGCACCAAAATGCCAGGCATTGGTCGGAGATGCGAAGCGGGCCTGCTGAATATGCCACCGGTCTTCGAGCCCGGCGTGGGTCAAAGCATTGGTGCCGGATTCAATGTCGTCGAACTGCTCATACACCTGTACCGTCCAAGCCAAATCGGCGAGACCGGCATTGGTCACCCACACCACGACAGAGGTTGCACTCTGATAGCCGGCCAGAAGTCCGGTGGTCACACCTGAAGTGACCGCCATCCGCGGATAGCGCACATCGAAGGCAAAGGGGCCATTCACTGATTTGAGACCTGCGGCATCCCGGGCCTCAATGCGGTAGATAAACTGATCCGCATTGGTTCCGGGTGCAGGCATGATGCCTTCATACATATTGGAAACCGTCACCCCCATGGTCGTTTCATTGGTGACGGTATCGCCATTGCGGGTCCAGTAGAGCGTCACTTGGTCGACCGCGTGGTTATCCATCACCAGAGCCCTCACCTCCCAGGGCGCCGGATTGGATTGCGGGCTTTGCAGCGGGAAGTGAGCCACCGAAGGTGGTTGAGGGGTATCGCCTGCATTGCGGGGATTGGTCCGGTCTTGATATTCCTTGGCGTTGGTAAACCCATCCGTGTCGGAATCGACTACTGGATCCGGGGTCAACCCCCCGAAATAAAACCATTCCCACCAGTCGGGAAGGCCATCCCCATCAATATCCTCTTCCGCATCAAGGTACCGGGCCTCCGCAGAGCGGGGGCCGAACATCACCAGGTTGGAGGCCACCAACGACGCAGCATCGGTCGGATTGGGTTGGCGGGTTCCATCCACCCACCAACCGGAAAAGCCATAGGCCTGCCCCCCCAGTGTTACCTCCGACAAGGCGGAAGGCGTCTGCGCCGAACTCCAGGCAAACCACCACGTGGCGGTGGGCGCAACGCCCGGCAGGGTGGTTGTGGAAATCAGTTCATACTGATACTCCCAGTGCCAGGTAAGTTTACTGTCGGCCTGTAGTAACGCTTCAAATACAAGCTGGGTACCCTGCACGGGCAGGCTCCCCTCGCCCTCCCAGTGATGCACTGCGAGCCGGGCGCCTTCGTACAGATTGCTGTAAGCAGGCGCGGAAAACCGCACCATGTTTCCCGATGCGACCAGCAGGGAGCCATAGGGAGGTTCGACCGCAAAGACCGGCGCGGGATCCCCGGCGATTGTCAACAGCACCGGACTGGTGACCAGAAACCGGTGAGGGGTTGCCGACGCTTGTGGCGGATCAAACGTCACCAACCCGGAGCTCTCGGCCCGGATGTAGTAAAGGATTTCCGACGGATTCGGCTGGGCGGGAATCACCGCCTGATAAATCCGCCCCTTGGACTCGGTCATGGGGACCTCACTGAATCCATTCGTTGAACCCGCATGCTTCCAGTACAGGGTACTGGTATTGGAACTCACGCCAGCGGTCATCAAGATTCTCGCGGCGACCACAAAAGGTTCATTGGTGACGATTTGATTGGCCAGGGGCTCGTGCTCGATGATCGGCGCCGCAGTGACCTTGCCCCGGGCAACCAGGGCGTAAGGTTGTGGTCCTTCCGGTACGGAAAAAGCCGTTACCCTGGCCGTGTAGACACCGGAGACCACTGGCGTAAAGGTCACCCGCTCGATATTGTTGGAGCGATCGAATCCGCCGGCATAAGCCGGTCGATGGATCGCGCCATCGGGAGCCGCGATTTCCAAATCGAGATCATTGACCAACTTTTTGCCCGCGCCCGCCGATGCGGGGAAATCGGTATAGGCCAGGGTCACCGAAACCGGCATCCCCGTCGCGGCATACAGGACCAGCTCATCCCCGTCGCCGGGCGCGCTCAAGCCAGCCTTTTGATCTTGGAAAAACCAGGTGGTGCCATCTGCAGGATACAGCATGGGCTCGATGTCCGGCTGCCCCCACCCTTCCATGACATTCGGTACCATGTCGGGAATTTCCTGGGTCAGGTTGGTTCCATACTGACCGGGTGATAGGGACCGGGCCCCCTGGGTCATGGTTGCCTTGATCAGGGCGGCACTGGGTTCATCGAGCTGGGCCTCGTCACGGTAATACTGCCGAATCAGCGCCGCACAACCGGCGATCAACGGAGCCGACATGCTGGTACCTCCATTGAACATATAGTTCGTGTTGGGATGAACACCCCACCCGGTGCCAGCCCCGGGGTACCGTGAGCGGACAGAGACAATATCCGTGCCCGGCGCGACTACATCCGGCTTGATTCGACCGTCATCGGTCGGCCCACGACTGGAAAAGGCTGCCAGCCCCTGCCCCTGTCCGGAAGAGGAGGCCGATACATAATCACTGCGAATCGGCTCCGCAGCGTAATCCCAGGGCCAGGCCCAACCATAGGTATAGAGAGAATAGCCGCCGGAGCCGGGCGATCGGTCATTTTCCGCCGCCCCCACCGTCAGGACATTCTTCGCCGTCGCCGGCGATCCAATCGAGTCGATATCCACAATGCCGTCGCCATTCCAATCCGCACCGGAATTTCCCGCGGAAAAAACCAGCAGCATGCCGGGATGATCCCACATGAATTCGTCAGACTGACGGGAACTGGTCGTATAAGCCCCGTAGACATCGCTCCCCCAACTGTCGGAGTGAACCCTGGCTCCAAGATCGTACGCCTGACGGAATAGATCATTCAGGTCATCCGGCAGGCCACCCAGTCCGCCCCCGGCATCCATGATCGACTGATGCACCAGGGAGGCTGCAGCGGCCACGCCCCGGAATTGGCCGGTGGAGGAAAGGCCACTCCCGAAGATACTACCGGCGGAATGGGTGCCATGCCCATTTGAATCAGCCCAGTTATTGGTTCGCCCGAGGGCGATCCCCGCCAGCACCCGGCCGGCAAAATCCGGGTGCAGGTTGGTCATGCTTCCCATATCCAGACCGGTGTCGGCATGTCCGATGATCTGTCCTTCGCCATTCAATCCATGCGTCGTCCACAGGTTGGTCACCCGAAGGTGATCACCCCGCACCGCGTAATCATTCAACAGGGCGGGAGCCACCCACTCCTCGATCCATTGCACCTCATCCATCGCGGCAAGTGTGCTCAATCGATCCAACGGCAGTTCCAGGGTGATCCAGCCCCACCGTTTCCCGGCCGCCTCGCTGATCATGGGCAGACCTTCGGCACGGGCATACGCGGCAAGGGCCGCGATCGCCCCGGGCTCATAGGTGGTCACTGTCACCGGAACCGATGCAGGCGCCTGATCCGGGGGAAGGTTGCTGAGGTAACCAAGAAATGGGTCGATACGGGTTTCCGGCATCACCGGATGGATCCATTGCACAAACGCTTTCTGCATCAGATGCTTTGCGGTGCTGGTGGTCATGCTTACCAACAGGGTATTGACGGGCAGATACCCATGCAAAACACCGCCCATTTGCTCGATCTGTTCTTTCCATTCCGGCTGGATGGCCCGGGTAAATTGGACCCAGTACACCGAGGACGGTTGCAAGCGTGGTGAAGGGGTGAAGGGAGGGTAGCTTCCGGTGTGGATGACGGCGCCCTGCAGGACAATGGTTGATTCCACCGGACCCGCGGTACCCAAGTGCCGGGGTTCCCCGGCGAAGCTGCGGCGCAAACGACGGAGATCGATGGTTGAAACCGCCCCTCCCCCCGACCCCACAGCAGATGGCGGCGGGTTGCTCGGATCAACCGTTTCGGGAGTCGGGATCGGCGGAGTCAATGGCCGGGAGGGCGGATCAACCACCGGGGCGATCGCAGGCGACCAGGTCCACCACAATCCCAGCAGGATCAGCGATACACCAAGACATCCAATCACAATTCGTGCAGGGCGGTTCACGGTAATAACTTACGCCGCCCGGTGATTTTTGAAAAGCAACATGAGAAGATTTCCCGAAACGGACATCTCCTTGGAATCCCCACCAACCTGGACTATGGTGTTTCCATGCCAGACACCAACGCATCCGATCACAAGACCGAAGAGCCATCCATCGCCCAGCAGGTCGAGCAAATGCTGAAAGACGGAAAATTGAATTTCTCGTTTGCCGGCATGAATCCGGGCATGCAACCGGAGCCAGAGCCAACCGCAAGTTCCGGCGAAAATGAGGAGAGTGCGTCTGCTTTGGAAGCGATACGCACCTTTCACTGGAAACCCCGGGAGATCCGGGACTATCTCGACCGGTTTGTCATTCAGCAGGGGGAGGCCAAGAAGGTGCTGGCGGTCGCGGTCTGCGACCACTACAACCATATCCGGCGGTGCATCGACCAAGCTGCGGCGACCGGGGAAGAATACACCAAGCAAAACATCATCCTGCTCGGCCCCACCGGGGTCGGCAAAACCTACCTGATGCGGTGCATCGCCAAACTCATCGGGGTCCCCTTTGTCAAAGCCGATGCCACCAAATTTTCCGAGACCGGCTATGTCGGATATGACGTGGATGACATTGTCCGCGACCTGGTGAAATCGGCGGATGGCAATACCGATCTCGCCCAGTATGGGATCGTCTATATCGACGAAATCGACAAGATCGCCACCAAGGGCGGTTCCGGTCAGCGGGATGTCTCCGGCCGCGGGGTGCAGATCAATCTGTTGAAGCTGATGGAGGAAACCGAGGTCAATCTTCAGAGCCAGACCGACCTCGTCGGGCAGATGCAATCGATCATGGAATTGCAACGGACCGGAAAACCGAAACAGCGGACCATGAACACCAAAAACATCCTGTTCATTGTCAGCGGCGCGTTTGATGGCATCCTGCCGGTGATTCGCAAGCGGGTACAGCAAAGCGCCATCGGTTTTGGTGCGGGGGCCGGGGAACGCGAAGGAGACGACGAATCCCGGCTGCTCCGCCAGGTCAATACCCGCGATTTCATCGACTATGGTTTTGAACCGGAGTTTATTGGACGACTTCCCGTCCGGGTTGTCTGCGATGCCCTCGGCGCGGATGACCTGGAGTGCATTCTCCTGAATTCGGAAGGCAGCATTCTCCGCCAGTACCGGATGGACTTCGATGGCTATGGTATCGATTTGCAGCTTCAACCAGATGCGGTCAAAGAGGTGGCCCGGTTGGCCGCGCTGGAAAAAACCGGCGCCCGCGGCCTGATGACGGTGCTCGAGAACAGCCTGCGCAACTTCAAATTCGAACTGCCCTCGATGGCAATCAAAACCCTGACCCTGGATGCTCGCGGCATGCAAAACCCCCAGGCACTACTCGAGGAATTGATCACCCAGAACAAATCTGAGGAAACCCGGTTACTCATCGAAGACATCGAGCGATTCGCCGGACAATTCCACCAGGCCCATGGTCTGACCCTTCAGTTTGAGTCTGAAGCCATCGAACGACTGGTCGCCCTGAGCCTGGAGTCCGGCAAGACCATCCGGTCGATCTGTGAGGACCGGTTCCGGAACCTGGAATATGGATTGAGCCTGATCTCCCGGGCCACCGGTCAGACCGTATTCAACCTGCCCGCGTCCGTGATTGACGAACCGGACCGGGAAATCTCCCGCTGGGTCACCGAGAGCCTGAAACAAGCGTAAAACCTCTCAAGCGTCGGCCGAATCCGCGTGGCATGCCAGGATCAATGTACGAACCTTCGCGGCAGCCGTAGCCAATCGTGGATCATCGCCGGCAAGGTCGAGGGCCCGCTTTGCCTTATCCAGCGCTTTGGACCGAAGGGAGGGCAACGCGGTATCGCAGAGGTTGTCGAATACATCCGCCAGCTTGATCAGCTTCGCCCCCCACTCCGCATCGGCAAGCTGCCGGTCATAGGCCGGTTCCCGCAGCTCTTCCGGCAAACGCATATCCTTGGTCAAAGCAACGACCAGGTCCGCCACCCGGGTCCCGAACTTGTTCCGGATGGTGTCATAGTCGGTCGGCGTATCCTCAATCAGGTCATGGAGCAGGGCCGCGCAGAGGATTTCCGGGTCAGACTCGCCAAAAAGGTCCCGCACCGTCATGGCCACCCGGAAGGGATGAGCCACATACGGGGTGCGACCGTCCTTCCGGACTTGGTGCAGATGCCTCCGGGCGGCAAACGATGCCGCTTCTTGCCATATGGGTTGCTTCATGGCCCGCAGGATACCGCAATCATGAACCGGAGTCGAATGATCAACAGACCGCCCCATACAAAATCCAGATCCCCAACAGTGCTGAATACGTGATACAATGTACCCTCATACTCAATCCTCGCCATGTTCAACGAATACCCAACGAAGCCCTACAGGACAACTATTTGATATTCTAATGGGTATCCCCGACAGTGGAATTCGCTTCAGCGCCCGCTTCTCTCGGCTATTTATCGGTACTACATGCATTTTTCTTGAACGATCAACCTGAGGGGCGCGGTGCCGCGTAGCGGTTCAGCGTCCCTTCGAGGTCAATGTTGGGCTTCCTTTTCTTCTTCGCTTTCCGTTATGTGATATCGAAAAGTATACACAGGTATGTAATCCACAAACACAATGATTGCATATGGGCCGCTTGGCTCTCCTGGCATGACGACGCAGACCGCGCTCATGCCGCTCTTTCGCCTGGAGAGTGGTTTTGGCTTGGTTATGACACGTGATAAATCACTGGTAACATCTCCCCAGTGATTTGATGGAGGAAGCTCTCTGGCGTAATCGGTGGGATGTGGAAATTGATATAAAGCATGCCAAGTGGCATTTGTTCTCGTTGTTTCGATGTCGAGACTCCAGCCATAAATGCGATGCTTCTTCCATGGAAATTCTGTCGTTGCAACTTGTGTCCAATTCGTTCTGCCGTGCTGTTGCATGCTGACCCAGAATTTCGGATTGGAAATCGCTATGTCGTCGGTGATTCGTGTCGTGCTACAGCCTGTGAACAGTACGAGAATCATCAACGTGAGATATGCTCGTATCATTGTGTTTCTCTTGCCCAATGCTCTGAGTGAGGGGTTCGGCGCGTTAGCGACGAATATCCTCAACTCTGTTGTTGGGCGTGTTATCTCTTCTCCCATCTGACCTCAAGTACGGAATTCGATGCATCAAACGCGACATGAAACATGTCCTTGGTGTGGCGGAGCCCCCAAGTATAAAGTTCAGCGACCGCCTCCTTGTTGGTCATGAGGGCAATTACAGCATCCGCGTCAGTATATATGCCTGGAGCAGTGTTGTCGTACATCACGCCGAGAATTTGGATAACGTTCGATCGCGTCATGCCTGGGACGATCTCTGGGATCCTCGCTGGATCTGCATAAACTCTTTGGCTGTATGACGACAGTAGAATGACAACGGCGATGCACACGCCTAGTATACCAACAATAGCCAGCACTTTTGGGGTGATGATGCTCATTTCTTACTCTTGCCTAACGTCTAGCCCTAGGGGCGGTGGACGCGCAGCGTACACCGCCCCTCTGAGGGCTCATGTTGTGCCATATTTCATTCTTCTGGTACGAGATGCAGCCTGTCGCCTTCAATATTCAAGATATAGCTACCCGGTCCCGGCAAAGGTTCATCCATGCGATCATCAATATACAACTGAATAGCACTGTTTATATCTTCATATAGTAGGTCTAGAAGATCGCAATATTGCTGAAACACTGCGGCTTTAGGAACGGGCGCAACGGTGTGTACTCTCAGTTGCTTGGTAGGCAAGACCACCATGCGCAGATGATTTACACTGGTGATGCCTGGGATTTCTGCATTTGCATCGGTATGAAGGAATATTTGTTTGCGGTCTGTGAGCATTCGTTGATGTAGTGAGCGAGAGCTCTTGGGAACGACGCCTTCCGGCAAACTGCCCAGTTCTTTTGAAGGCATGAAAGGGCGGGAATAGTAGCCAACAAATGCCCCATAGAGAATTGCTGCTCGAGCATCATTATCTGTAAGCTTCAGTGCCATCATCAGGTCTGCGACGGCTCTAGCCTGATAGAACGCAGCGACCGCGTGCCATGCAAGCGTCAACATCCTGTTGTCTTTGATTTTCATCTCAGATCATTATTGCACAACGTGTGCCGTGACCGGCGGTGAGATGCGCAGCGGATCACCGTACGGTCGGAGGCATTGTTGGCCCTGTTCCTTCATTCGCTGTTAACCATTGGAAGACCCTCTGAGGTTGTCTGAGCACAGATCGGTCGCTTTCAAGGCGTTTGATGTCAGACACGCTGAGCGTGGTTGCAAAGACTCCCGAATATCCATTCTCATCGGTCGCCTTGACGACCAAGAGCGTGCCAACCTGCACACATGCGTTGGGTGTGTTTTGCAGCGATGCAATGACGGAAGCTGCGGCATCTGCCTGATGGTGGTTAGCCTCAGCTTGCGGTTTGTCGAGATACGCCGACTCAACAGCCTTCTCAGCCTTCTTCAAACGAGATGTCAGTTCACGGTGTGTGAGAACATCCTTCGTCTTCAAGATGAATCGCTTCCACCATGACCCAGATTCTGGGGGAAACTCCTCTGCCATAGCAAAACCGAATGTTTCGCCAAGTCGCTGGATCGAGTGGACCAAGAGGTCGAGATCCCGTTCCTCCGGAAGAGGGTCGGCAAGAAAGAGCCGCACGGGAATGAAACGTTGCATTGAGACACTTCCCATGTCAACCCGTACGGAAGTCAACCAATGGTAGTCGTGAATCTCGTCACCGAGGTGGCGGACGATCTGTTCTTGCCCGCGAACCACCTCCATGACCTGCTCGTGTTTTTGTGCAAGGAGTTCGACACTCATCTCCGCCCTAACAATCCGTTCGGTGACTTCCTTTTCAAAACTCTGGCGGAAACCGTCTACCACGGCGATAGCAGTTTGTCGCGCTTGATCCAGAAAGCCATGTGGGTAGGTGAAACGGTATTGGAGAGCGCGATCAAGGAGCATGTCGAGATCCGGCCCCCACGCCTCAATTTCGCGGAGGCGGGATCGTAGGCGTTGCGAGAGGACGTGGCGAACCTCGGGGTCATAGCGCATGGGATGGCGCAGGGCGTGGCGGAACAGCATGTCAATTTCAGGGTCCCATCCCTCCATCTGCCGGAAGCGGTCACGGAACCTGTGGTAGAAACGCTCAGCAAGTTCCTGGTCTTCCTCGGGAATACCAGTCAACAACAGAAGGAGCAAAATTAGTTCAGTGTCGCCGTGTGAAGCCATATGTCATTTTCTCCTTTGTGTTCGGGCCAACGCTACTCCTCAGGCGTGGCCCTTAGGACGTCGTCTGGAGGAGGTTGTTGGCCAGCGTCATCGTCGCATGTGAGATGGCGCCAGTACTGTGTCGGGTTTTCCAGAATCCCCCGTGTGATCTGGTAGTGATCGGTATCCTGAAGTGCTGTCCGCTCGATTGCGCGACCATCAAACGAGAGCAAGACGGCACCTGGAAACGTGAGCATGATGGGAGAGTGTGTCGCAATAATGAACTGGACACCCCCACGCCGTATCAGTGATGCCATTTGCGCCAAGAGAGCTAACTGGCGCTGGGGTGACAATGCCGACTCCGGCTCGTCCATAAGGATAACGCCGGGTGTCATCCACGCGGAGAACATGGCCAAGAAGGCCTCTCCGTGAGATCGTGCATGAAGAGGGCGACCACCGTAACGGGCATATGGGTTTCCTGGGAAATCCGGATCGTCCCGGCGTTGATCGAGGAGTGTTGCAAAAAGGCTGTGGAACTCAGCTCGAAAGAAGTACCCGTCGCGCGGCTTGCGTTTGAATCCAGCTCGCAGATATGGGGCGAGCTCGCTTGTTGCATGCGGAGCTTGCAGATCAGCAAGCTCGTTTCTGCCACCGCCGGCCACCGGGAGACCGCACAATTGCGCGATGGCCTCCAATAGGGTCGATTTCCCGGAACCGTTCTCGCCAACGAAGAAAGTCACGGGAACATCGAACCAAAGATCCAGACCAGATGTGAAGGGTAGCGACATTGGAAAGCGCGCAGGATCTGGCTCAACATCGGGTCTCACGTAGAGCTGTTTCAAATATGGGGCTTCCGTTTTCATTTCCCGGCTTGCGCAGGTTCTTCTGTCGGCCAACGCCGCAAATCAGCGGCAACGAACGAGCGCCAGCGAGTAAGGCGTCCGACTGGATTTGCCTTGTTAGGTTTCGGAGGCTGATTATGTACAGATACAAAATTCTCTTGCTGCCGTTTGCGGCATTGGCTGAATTGATTGCCCTGGCCGTTTGCTGGGTAATTGCGTTGCTTGCTGATATGGACAAAGCGGATCGGTCAATGCGGTGGGCGATGTCTATTTTTCCTGATCGTGAGTGGTATTTCCGTCCGTAAATCTAACGGTTTGGGCTATGGGCAGTGGCGGTTTGCGTGAGCCTTTCCTGTCAAACCGAGAAAACGCTCGGGCGGGCTACCGACTTTGCAAATTGCACTTCAACCCGCCATTGCCTATGAGCCAGTGTTAGCGGTAGTTTTTTATTTATTCAAATAGTAATTCCACGTTATTTTTGCAATGTCTGAAATAATCTTTTCATTAATTTCCGAAGTTTCTTTGGACTCTGCAACAAATACGCTTATAAAAATTAATTGTCCATTCGGTAAAGTAATTACCCCAACATCATTAGTGGCTGCTGCAATTCCATTATTTATTCCGGAAGTCCCTGTTTTATGAGCAACAATTGTATTCTTTGGTAATTGTCCTTTTAATCGGTTACTTCCTGTTGTTGTTTCTCTCATAATTTTCCAAATAAAATCATAACTTTTTTTAGAAAGTAATTGGTTCTTATTATTATAAGTATCTATTAACAGTTTGTTCATCGCTGTTGGGGTTGCCCAATTTTGATATTGGGTATTCCAATCCTTGTGCATTTGTTCTTCGTTTGCTTTGATTGAAATATCAGTGAAATGATTAGCATTCAAGAATTTTTGAACAGAATCAGTTCCTCCGATTAATTTTAGCAAAATATCACAACCAATATTGTCGCTCTCTGATACTGTATAATTTAGTATTTGTTCAATCGTCAAAGTTGTTCCATTAGGGAATTCCTCTTTAATCGGACTCCACGTTTTAGGCAAAAGGTCTTGAGGGGTAATCTCTATTTTTTGTTCAAAAGAAAGATTCCCTTTATCTATCTCAGACAAAACGGCTAAAGCAATCGGAAATTTCATAACGCTTTGCATCGGGAAATGGAAGTCGTTATTAATCTTAAAAGTATCCTTCTCATTGCTGTTGAATATTGCTACTCCTATTCTGGCATTTTTTGCCTTTAAAACATTCTCAATTTTCAAAGTTAAGTTGTCAGTTTGAGCATTTGAATACACAACTGTAAAAAATAAACTTAACAATACTAATAATATCCTTTTTACGATTTTCATATGTCTGTACTCCTATCTGGTTAAATTACCGCTAACAAGTTATTGAGTGCTTTTTCTCGTGAGCATATCATGTTCTTGCTTTGCATCCATAAGGCACTCGGTATGAAGCGGAAGCGTAGCGGTTCTTTCTGCTATGGGAAGCCCAAAGTCATCTGCTGGATTCTGTCGGTGTTTCTTACGAAATCAGGGTTGATTCCTGTAACGCAATGGCGTAGAGGGCGTTGCCAAGCATATGAGCATGCAGAGTGCATTTCAGTCGGGTTATGCATTATGAAGCCAATTCCCGCCGCGTTGCTGTCGGCATTTCGGACTAAAAGGGGGGGGCAGGTAATGAGTAGTCCGTCAATCTGATCTTGAAATGTCCGCACGTATATCGTGTGTAGCGCCCATCTCCGAATGGGCGTTGGCTGGTTCGGCGAGTGGGTGAGTCGCCGATATGGAAATCGGCGCTACCCTCCGGGGACCGACTCTCCATCCCTCTGGTTAACCAATGGCTGTGTGGATTGCGTTGGTCTGAATGCCCACGGATCTTGCCGATCGCACGGATGAGCGGAATCAAAGAACAGGCAATGATTCGGCCCCCGCAAACTTGATTTCTCCCATTCAAGGCGAAAAGGAGGGAACAGAAGGCAGCGCGTCTTTCAGACATTGACTCGATAGACCTCGTCCCAGACACAGCGCGGACCGGGAGGACCACGCTGCGGAGTAACTCCTGTATCCAACCCTCGGTGGCTCTCTGTGTCCTCTGTGGTGGACTCGAACTCTTTCAACCGGATCACCGGCCACGGCCAAGCTGGCCGTGCCACATTGTCGATCCGTGAATCCGTGGGCCATCTCCGTGTCCTGTCTTTTTCCCCTCGTTATCCCTCTGGGAGATTAATCAGGCAATGAGTCGTCGATGTCACGCGTAGCGCCCATCTCCGAATGGGCGTTGGCTGTTGCGGCGAGCGGGGTAAGTCGCCGATATGGAAATCGGCGCTACACTCCGGGGGGACGACACTCGGTCCCTCTGGTTTGTTGGCTGCCCCCGGGTTAATGGGTTGATAAACGGCGGGGGTTCGCGATCGAGGCGTATTGCCAGGCGGTTGAGCATACCGAGGGCATTGTGCCAGTTTTCCAAGGGTTGGAAAAAGAGGCAGAAAAAGTTCCAAGGGCGCGGATTCTAAAATCAAGTGCAATGAAAGTGGAAGTCCCAAGGACTTGTCCGGTTCGATACAGTCGAACCATGAACATAAAGGAGACAAGCCTTGGGATATCATCATCTTAGCGTACACGAGCGAGAAGTCATCATGATAGAGCTAAAACAGGGATCGACGCTGAGTCAGATTGCCGTTCAGCTGGGCCGCGCGGTGTCGACGATCAGCCGGGAGATCAGAAGGAACGGGGGTGTGCGCGTTTATCGGGCTCATCAAGCGGAGCGGCTGGCGCAGGCTGCCCGGCATAAGCCGCGACGGAGGAACAAGATGGCCGACCAGAAGCTTCGAGCGTATGTGGATAAGAAGCTTCGTTGTTACTGGTCGCCCGAACAGATCGCCGGACGTCTTGGCTACGAGAAGCGGCCGGACTCAATGCGGGTGTGTCACGAGACGATCTATCGTTTCATTCTGTCGGCAGCCCGCGACGGGGTTGATTACGGTCCGTATTTACGTCAGGGACATCGCCGCCATACATACGGATGGCGGGGAAACAAGCGTTTCAAGCGCATTCGGAACTTCAAAACCATCGATCAACGTCCTACGATCATCGACCAGCGCCAACGGATCGGTGACTGGGAAAGCGACACCGTGCGCGGACCACAGAGGGGACAGGCGGGGATTGCCACGCATGTGGAGCGCCAGACCCGGTATCTGGTGGCCTGCAAACTGGGGCGCGCACGGCCTCGGCGTATAACGAGGCGACCATTGAGGCGTTTAAAACACCCTCTGCCGGTGCATACCATGACCGTCGATAACGGAATGGAGTTTAGTCAGTTTAGCGAGCTGGAAGAGGCGCTGGGCACGGAGGTGTACTTTGCTCATCCGTATCATTCATGGGAGCGAGGATTGAATGAAAATACCAACGGGCTGCTGCGGCAGTACTTTCCTCGAGGGCGCGATCTCACGGGGGTGCACCCCCGTGAGATCCAACAGGCCGTCCTCGCTCTCAACCAACGTCCTAGGAAGTGCCTGGGTTATCGAACCCCGACCGAGTCCTTGAAGCTCAACCTTGTTGCACTTGGAGATTGAATTCGTGGGGTTGGAAAAACGCGATAATGGGGATACCCGTTTATTGTCGCATTATCAGGTGACCACGTTGTCACGTGGTACGTGACTCATGCGGTGAATCCTTCGGTGAAGACCAGAAGATCAAGCTGATCCCGCCGTGGCGGAGAGTGAGGGCAGGTTCGAGGGGAAGCCCGGTCTGCTTTGCCAACTGGACGGTCGGACAGACCAGGGTGGTTCGCCAGCCGGGGGCGGATTTACGCAGCAGGTTGCCAAGGGATGCATAAAGATTACGTAGATCCTTGCCACCGCTCAATCGGATTCCATAGGGCGGGTTGGTGACCAGGTGCCCGAGCGGTTCGGGAAACGCCACAGAAGAAACCGGACGGCAGGTGAAGTCGATCCAGCCCGGAACGCCCGCGCGCCGGGCATTTTCCTTTGCGGATTCCACCGCGCCGGTATCCCGGTCCGAGGCGAGGATCAAGGGCGAGGACGCCGGGGTGCGAATGTTCAAGCCGCAAGCCTCACGAACCGTAGGTCGGATTGCAGCATCAAACCCCGGCCAATGCTCACAGGCAAACGTTCGATCCCAACCGGGGGGGATCCGCGCGGCCATCCGGGCCGCTTCGATGGCAATGGTTCCCGAACCGCAAAAGGGATCGAGAAGCGGCCCTGCCCCTTCCCACCCCGACACCATCAATAAAGCGGCGGCGAGGGTTTCCTTCAGGGGGGCCTTGGCCACCGCCAACCGGTACCCGCGGCGGCTCAGCGGCTCTCCCGAAGCATCAACAAACACTTGGCATTGATTATGAACCATCCGCAGATAGATCTTCTGGATCGCTTCTCCGTCCGCTTCCGGTTGTGGCAGCTTGAGCAGATCGATCGTCCGCTGCACCAATGCACCTTCGTGGTACAAACGGGATTGGCGGGAAACGGCATCCACCCGCAACGGCTGCCCCGGAATCAGCCAGGGCGACCAGTCGATCCGACCGAGTTCCTTTTCGAACCGGTCGAAGTGATCGGCCTTGAAGGAACCAACCTGCACCAAAACCCTCGAAGCCAGAGCCGAGCAGAGGTTGATGCGATAGAAGGTTTCCAGACTCCCCCGAAGTTTGATGGAGCCGGGAATGCGCGGACCGCGAAAATCCGGCTTCAGGCCCAACCCTTGAAGTTCCCGGCCCAGCAGCGGTTCCAGACCGGGCTCGCATTGTACCAAAGCGGAATAGAGAGCAATTGTGTTCATGACCCCGTCATCCATAGGGCCGATTCCCGAGAAGGCAATCTGATTCTTTCGCGCCCACCGTTCACGGGCTCGTGGCGATGGGCAGTTTCACCCTTCCCGATGGATGGCCGCACCGAGCATCGCAAGTTGCTGGTCGATGCGCTCATAGCCCCGGTCGATCACCTCGGCGCTGTGAATCACACTGGTTCCCTCGGCGCACAGGGCGGCGATCAAGAGGGCAATCCCTGCCCGGATGTCCGGTGAACTCATCGCGATACCCTGCAGTTGGCAGGGGCCTTGCACCAGGACCCGGTGGGGATCGCACTGAACAATCCGCGCCCCCATTTCGATCAGGCGATCGACAAAAACCATCCGGCTCTCAAACAATTTTTCATGAAACAGCATGGACCCGCGGCACTGGGTGGCGAGGACAATTGCCACACTCATCAGGTCTGAAGGGAACGAGGGCCAGATGCCATCGTCCAGCTTGGGGATGGCCTGTCCGACATCGTCGACAATCTCCCGGGGCCGCGTACCGTCCACGACAAGATCCTGCCCTGTCTTTTTCCAGGTAGCGCCTAATTTGGTGCAGGCTTTTCCGATCACATCCAGTTCCGGGCGTCTGGCCAGGTCCTTGAAGCGAACCCGTCCTCCGGTGGCAAAGGCCGCAGCCATATAGCTACCGACTTCGACATAGTCGGGACCGATGGCCAGCTCCGCCCCGTGGAGCTCCCGAACGCCTCGAACGGTGATCCGGTTGGTTCCCAGTCCCGAGATCTCGGCGCCCATCGCAATCAGCAACTCACCCAGATTTTGCACATGGGGTTCACAGGCCGCGTTATAAATGACGGTTTCCCCCTCGGCGAGGGTCGCGGCCATCAGGATATTCTCGGTCGCGGTCACACTGGCTTCATCCAACAGCATGGAGGTCCCCCGGGCCGGACCCTTGCGGCTGAACCGGATTTTGGTGTCCCGGCTGAACCGGTAGCCCAGTCTGGCGAGACCCTCGATATGGGTATCAATCCGGCGGCGGCCAATGACATCCCCGCCGGGGGGATGAAGCTCGGCTTTGCCGGTCCGGGCAGCCAGGGGGCCAGCGACCAGGATGGAAGCGCGAACTTTGCTGAAGAGTTCCGGATCCGGGATTCGGGAGGACAGGCTGGCTGCGGTCAGGGTGACCGAGGAACCGGCCCGCTCGATGGCAACCCCATAGGCTTCAAGCAGATTCATCATCACCTGCACATCGCGAATGGCGGGAACATTGTGGAGGGTCACCGGCTCCGAAGTCAGCAGGGAGGCCGCCAGCATCGGCAGGGCGGCATTCTTATTGCCGGACGCGGTAAACGATCCCCGCAAAGGCCGGCCTCCTTCAATGATCAACTTCGTCATGACAATCAGGCCGACCGGGTCTACTCGACGGTGACGCTTTTGGCGAGGTTGCGGGGTTTATCGATATCGGTGCCCCGGGCCTGGGCGGCATAATAGGCCAACAGTTGCAAGGCAACCACATTCACCATGGGTGAAAATTCATCCCGGATCGCCGGGACATACATGATGTCTTCGGCAAATGCCTTCACGGCGGTATCGCCATCCGTCGCCACCGCGATCAACCGCCCGTGCCGAGCCTCCACTTCCTTCATATTGGAGATCATCTTCTCGTACACCTCATCCCGGGTCCTGGTGCAGATACAGATCACCGGAAGGTACTCATTGATCAAGGCAATCGGTCCGTGCTTCATTTCTCCCGCAGCATACCCTTCGGCATGCTGATAGGAGATTTCCTTGTTTTTCAACGCGCCTTCCAGCGCGGTGGGATAGTTGAACTTCCGGCCCAGATAGAGGGAACTCGGGCCGTCGTGATGCTTTTCGGCAATCTGGTTGATGTCATCCTTGCGGTCGATGACATAGTGAATTGCATCGGGAATCTGGGCGAGGTCTTCGAGTAGCTCGGTCTCAACCTCCGGGGTGATTTCATTGCGGGCCCGCCCCATGGCGAGGGTGAGCAGCACGAACGCCATCAACTGCGCGGTATAGGCCTTGGTCGAAGCGACGCCAATTTCCGGACCGGCTTCCGTGTAGAGCACCGCGTCGCTGTCCCGGACCAGGCTGCTGTCCTGCACATTGCAGATCGAGAGCACCTTGCACCCCCAGGCCCGGGCCATGCGGATCGAGGCGAGGGTGTCTGCGGTCTCTCCCGACTGGGAAACCGGAATAATCAGGGTGCCGGGATCGACTTTGGGATCCCGGTAGCGGAATTCACTGGCCAGATCCACCTCGACTGCGATGTTGCAGACATGCTCCATCAGCAGCTTGCCATACATCCCCGCATGGTAGGCGGTCCCGCAGGAGATGATCATCACCCGGTTCAGTTTGCGAAAGTAGTCGTTGGACAGGCCATCAATCGCAAGGTTGACCCGGCCATCCAGGGTATGCTTGCGGAGCAGGTTGCGCAAAATGCGAGGCTGCTCGTGGATTTCCTTGAGCATGAAGGTTTCAAAGCCAGCCTTCTCGGCATCCTCGGCACGAATGGTGACATCCGACAGGGTGACTGGAACTTCATCGCCGGCGAGGGTATAGACCTTGACGCCATCCGGAGTCAGGGCCGCGACCTCGCCATCCTTGAGGTAAATCACTTTTTGAATCCGGCTGACCACGGCCGGGACATCGCTGGCGATGAAATACTCGCCTTCCCCGACCCCGATCACCAGCGGGCTACCCAGCCGGGCTGCATAAATCGTATCCGGATCGTCCTTGGAAATTACCCCGAGGGCATAAGCGCCACGAGCTTTGGACAGCGCCTTGCGTACCGCCTCCAGCAGGGTGGAGGCCCCCTGCGCTTGTTCACGGGCAATCAGGTGTGGCAGCACTTCGGTATCGGTATCGGACTGGAACGTGCAATCCTGTTGCTGCAGTTCAGCTTTCAGCTCCTGGTAGTTTTCAATGATGCCATTATGGACCACGGCCAGGGAGCCGGATTCATCCATATGTGGATGGGCATTACGCTCAGACGGCTCGCCATGGGTCGCCCATCGGGTATGCCCGATGCCCCGGGTACCATGAAGCGGACCCGCTTCCAGCTTGGCTTCCAACTCGGAAAGACGGCCCACCGCTTTGGATACATGCAAGGTTGATGACGCGTCGAGGATTGCCAGACCGGATGAATCATAACCCCGGTATTCCAGTCGCCGCAAGCCATCCAGCAGAATCTCCGCCGCTTCCTTGGATCCAATATAGCCAACAATTCCGCACATGGTTGTTTCTCCTCAAGGCCAACCAAAATAAAACCTCGCGACTGGCAATGCAAAGCCAATCGCGAGGTGTATCAGATCGAAACGATCAGGGGCCGGTCAGTATTGGCCGTTCTTCGGATACAGAACGGTGTTGGCGGCCGCTGTCGGGTTGAAGTTGGTGCCCAGAGCCGTGGATTGATCGATGTCAAACCCAGCGCCACCGTATTGCACAATGACACCCGCGCGGGTACCGAAGGGCAATTCATCCTCATTCAAGCCAACAAATGCATCGAGACCATCGGCATCAATATTCTGGGTAAAGAGCACGGGGGTGGAAACCTTGAACGATGCCGAGACATCTTCTGCAATGACCCATGCATTTCTCAACTCCCCATCCAGAAACTCCGTTTCATTGATGGCGGGAATAATGCCCGGGGCAGCAAAAAAGTTATAACTCAGCCCAAAGACATCGTTGGTGACCATCTCCGCAAAAAAGTCTGTGGAATCGGCAAATACCTTGGTCCCGGTTGATTGAGGCCACGCGGCGCGGGCGCCAGTGGTCTGCAGTCCGAGCGGATTATCCAAATCACGCGCGAACAGAAGTTTGTACAGATTGACTCCATTGTTCCGGACCTGGGTCACCTGACCACGAAGCAGAGCCGAGGTCACTGCCGGGGTGAGCAGGGCGGCGAGCAGGGCGATGATCGCGATCACCACCAGCAGCTCAATCAAAGTAAAACCTTTTTTCTTTTTTGTCCGAAGAAGACCGATCATGTTCTATACTCCTGTTTCGTGGAATGTTGTTCCGGTTAGGGTTATGCTTATTGTTACCCATTCGGACAAAAGCCGTCAATCGTGCAGACCATGCTTTTTTTGAGCTGTTTTTCTGATGAAAACTTCACTTTTTGATTATGACTTACCGGAAGGGCTGATTGCGCAGCACCCGGTCAAACCCAGAGATTCGTCCCGATTGATGGTTTTAGACCGACAAAAGGGGAGTATTCAGCACCGTATTTTCCGGGATGTACCAGCATACTTGCGGCCCATGGACCTGCTTGTGCTCAACAATACCAAGGTTCTGCCCGCGCGATTATTCGGTTACAAGCAAGGTTCCGGAGGGAAGGTGGAATTGCTGCTGCTTGAGGAAAAATCGACGGGACGATGGGATGCACTTCTCCGATCCGGATCCCGGCGGCCGGATCCGGGGCAAGTCCTGTGTTTTCCCGAGAAGGATGCAATTGAGGCGGCGCATGGCTCGGTTCCGCTGACGGCGGTGGTGCTGGAGACAGGCGAGCGGGGTCGGGCGGTGGTTGAACTGACATCCGTCGAACCCTTGCTGATGGTGATCGACCGGATCGGATACCCTCCCCTTCCCCCCTATATCGACCGGGAACAGGGCCGGGCCACCGAGCAGGATCAGCAGGATTACCAAACCATGTATGCCCGCCATACCGGTGCGGTTGCGGCACCCACAGCGGGACTGCACTTCACCCCCGAGGTCTTTCGCGCACTCGAAGCCAAGGGGGTAGGCCGTACCGAAATCACCCTTCATACCGGCATTGGGACCTTTCGCCCGGTCGTGGCCGAAGAGGTTGCCGACCACCGCATGGATGAAGAGCGGTTCACGGTAACCCCGGAGGCGGGTGAGGCCATCCTGCACGCCCGGCAGGCAGGGGGCCGGATTGTCGCGGTGGGATCCACCAGCGTGCGCACCCTGGAGACTGTGGCGGATGATCAGGGAGTCATTCATCCCGGCGAGGGACGAAGCGGACTGTTCATCACGCCGCCCTACACCTTCAAGGCGGTCGATGCCATGATCACCAACCTTCACCTGCCCAAATCAACCTTGCTCATGATGGTCTGCGCGCTGGCTGGTTATGATCTGGTGATGGAGGCATACCGGCAGGCGGTTCAGGAGAAATACCGATTTTTCAGCTATGGCGATTGCATGCTGATTCTGTAATCAACGGTTCAATGGTTCCCACTGGCGACGCATACGCTCCTGATAGGCGGTAACCTGCCGTTGGGTTTCATGGTCGGACCAGTCCAGAAAATCGGCCATCCAGTGTGCACAGACAGGCGCAATAGCGACGGCAGCTTTGGCATCCAACAGGGAAAGACCCGTGCGGCGGGTTAGCACATCATCAAGGGTTTTTGCCCGCTCTTCCTGAACAAACCAGGCCACCTGATCCCGGGTCAGTCGATCCGCACGATCGGGTACTTCGGGCAAAGGGCCAGCAAGTTTCAGCTCATGGGTACGGGCAGGACGAAAAGGAAGTTTACCGACCGCAAGTGCCTGATCCACGGCCCTCTCCGCCATACTTCGACAGGTCGTCCATTTGCCGCCATAGATGGATACCAGGCCCTGGGTTGAAACCTCAACCCTGGCATCTCGACTGATTGACGCGGTGGCCTGCCGGCCTGGCGCGGCAGCCAGGGGGCGCAACCCGGCGAAGAGGCCATGGATCATCTCGGCGGACACGGATCGACCGAAAATCTGCTCGCTGTGTTGCAGCAGGTAGGCCACCTCGTCGGCACCGGCAATCGGATCCTGCTCAGGCCCTGGCATTGAGGTGTCGGTGGTGCCGTATAAGATCTTTCCCCGCCAGGGGATGGCAAACAGGACACGCCCGTCCTCAGTATGGGGAAGAATCACCGCAGTCTCACCACCGAGCAGGGATGGATCGAGCACCAGATGGATACCGCGACTGACCGCAACCTGCGGCTGAGCACCAGGCACTTCCAATCGCCGAAGCTCGTCGGTGAATGGCCCGGTAGCATTGATGACAACGTTTGCACGCAGACTCGAAGTCTCTCCGGTGATCCTGTCCCTCAGCCTGACGGTGCGCAGGCCATCCCGATCGCGCCCGAACCCGGTCAAGTCGGTATAGGTGCTGAGTGAGCCACCGGAGGATGCGATGCAAAAAGCCAGCCGCATAAGCATGCGCGCATCATCAAATTGGCCGTCCATGTAGACCAGGCCGCCCGATTTCCATGTCGGCGGTAACCCGGGGGCAAGGGTGGAAATCTCTGCTGGCGAAACCGAACGCGTTCGATCTTTCGGATCCAGCCCGGCAAACCGATCATACAATCCCAACCCCATCCGGTAGTAGGCCTTCTCCAGGCGCCCCTTACACGGTAAAATCAGCGAGAGGCGGTGAACCAGATCCGGGGCGGCATTCAGAAACCAGGTCCGCTCGCGAAGGGCTTCTTTGACCAGGGCCAGATGTCCCTGCCTGAGATATCGCACACCGCCATGAATCAGCTTGGTGCTGCTGGTGGAGGTTCCGGATCCCAAGTCTCCCCGCTCAACCAGCAGGGTTTTGTATCCCCGAGTCGCGGCATCCCAGGCGCAAGCCAGTCCGGTGGCGCCGCCACCGACAACCAGAATGTCCCATAGCCCTTGCTCAAACCGCGTCATGGCCGACTCCTGTTACGCGGGCCAGAACCCGGTCCGTGGCGTCAGTTTCTCTCATTCCCGTTCCGTCCGGAAACATCGAACCGCAGACACCTGCCTGCCCGGCCAGGGAAACCCGACACCCGAAACCTCCCTACACCTGCCTCGGATTAAACGAGGAGCTATCGGCCAATTGCTGAAACAGCTTGCGCTCGATTTCGCTCAGGGGGTCCGGAACCCGGATGCGGATGTGGATTGACAGGTCGCCATGCGCCTCGCCCCGGACCGGCAGGCCCTTGCCCTTGAGCCTGAGCTTGGCTCCGCTCTGGGTGCCGGCGGAAATGGTGACCATCACCTTGGTGCCATCCAGCAGCATCACCGGGATGCGAGCCCCCAGCGCCGCCTCCCAGGGCGATATTGCCAAATGCATTTCCAGGTGATGCCCATGCACCGTGAACCGGGGGTGCGGACGAAGTTTCACATTCAAAAACAAATCACCCGCAGGCCCGCCCCGATGCCCCTGCCCGCCTTTTCCGGCCAGCCGGATCCGGGTTCCCTCGGTTGCGCCAGCCGGGATCGTCACCTGAATGGACTCCTGGTGCTGGTGAGGACGGCCATGCTCGTCCAATTCGGTGGCGGTGAACTGAAAGGTCTTGCGAATTCCCGCAGCCACTTCCTCCAGCGAAAGTTCAATCTGGGCTTCATGATCCGAACCCCGCCTGGGTCGGGCCGCTTGCTGCTGGAATCCCCCACCCCCGAAAAAGGCTTCAAAGAAGTCGCTGAAGCCCCCCATACCCTCGCCGCCAAAGGCTTCGCCTCCGAAGCCTCCCGACCGCTGCTGCCATCCCGGAGGCGGACGAAAATCCTGTCCGCCCTTCCAGGAAGCCCCCAGCTCATCGTATCGCCGGCGCTTGGTTTCATCCCCCAGCACCTCGTAGGCTTCGGTCGCCTCCTTGAACTTTTCCTCCGCCTCCGGCGTTTTATTCACATCGGGATGGTATTTGCGGGCGAGCTTGCGATAGGCCTTTTTGATATCATCCGCCGTCGCGGTTCGCGCGACTCCGAGTACATTGTAGTAATCCTTGAATTTCATGGCCGGGTTAGACCCTCATCAATGGGGGAAGCGTTGAAAAAACACTCCCGATGAATGTGCTGGATCGGCACCCCTCCAGCCTGCAACCAATCGGTGACCTCGTCAATCATGGCATCCAAACCGCACAGATAATAGTCCACCCCGGGGGCGGGAGGCGCCTGGGTCAGCAGCGCGGTCACCCGGCCGTGATGATAGCCCGGGGCCGCTTCCCGGGAGACCGCGATCGAAATCGGACAGCGCTGTTGCAACCACTCCGGGTCGACCAGGTCATGCGCCATCCGGACCCCGTAGTAGCAGGCCAGGGGACGGCTTTCCGGTTCGGTGCGAAGGAAGGAGAAGAAGGGCGCCATACCGGTTCCGGTGGCGACAAAGACAAAGGGCCTTTTATCCCGGTGTTCGCCGGGACGAAACCATCCGAACGGTGGGCTGACCGCCACCCGGTCACCGGGCGTTCGCGAGGCGAGGTAGGGACTGACCTCGCCGCCCGGCAGGCAGCGCACCAGAAACCTCACCTCGCCCTCATGCGCTCCGGACGCAATACTGTAGGGACGGGACACCCGCCCATTCTCCGCAAACAGGGCCAGACAGTCTCCGGGAACAAACCGCAGCCACGCGGGCCGCTCCAGGGTCAATTCAAACACTTCCGGCCCCACGTACCGGACCTGCCGCACCACCGCCTCTTCGGTCATGGCCCGGCTCCGGTGGACCAGGTCGCCGCATCGGGAAAATGGCCGATCAGCCGCACTTCCCGTTGCAGGGCAATCCCGAATTGATCCCGAACCGCAAGGGCCATGCGATGCGCAAGTGTCCAGACTTCTAGCGCGGTACATGGCGGCTCCGCGATGATGATGTTGGCATGTCGCAAAAAGGTCCGGGCGCCGCCCTCCCGCAGGGTCAGGGCTCCCGCCTTTTCCAGATACCAACCCGCGGCTTGTCGCCGCTCCGCATTGGATGTTGGTTCGATATTCTTGAAAAAACTGCCGGCCGTGGGGACGTTTCGCCAGTCGGGATGACGATCCCGTCGAAACGCGAGAATCTCTTCACGACGCGCCGCCAGCGTCCCGGAGTCCGCCGGGGTCAGTCCCAACGTGGCAGTCAAGACTACCTCTCCCCGTTCGATCAGGTTGGAAGAGCGATAGCCCAAATCGAGGTCGGAAGGGGTGCGGGAGGAGACCCTTCCCGCCCGGTCACACACCGTGACCTCGACCAACCGGTCCCCAATCTGCTGCCCGAAGGCCCCGGCGTTTCCGGCAATCGCCCCGCCCACGGTTCCGGGAATTCCACTGCACATGACCAGTCCATCCAACCCCCAGGCCACGGTGGTGCGCACGGTATCATCCAGCCAGGAAGAGCCGGTTACCTGCACCATCGAGCCATCGCGGTTCGCCTTCACGGTTTCGGAAACATACCGGACCACCGGGAGGTCAATCCCCTCATCGGACGCCAGCACATTCGAGCCACCGCCCAGAAAAACACAGGACAACGACCGCGCATGCAGGTCACGCAGCACCGCAATGCATGTATCCGGTTCCGCACAGTCATGGACTTCGGGGCATGGCCCTCCGAGACGAAAGGTCGTCATGTCGGACAAACGCTTCATGGGAAGGTCACTCAGCGGGGCGCCCGGGCGCGAACGGTATTCAGACGGCGCAGGCCGTCGGTCGCTTCCGGCATTCCCGGCTGCAACTCCAAAGCTCTCATGAAAGCAGCTTCCGCCTCTCCCCACTGCTTTTGGGCGAGAAACACAAATCCGAGCCCGACATGCGCCTCGGGAATTTCCGGCGCAAGATGGATGGCCTTCTGGTAGCTCCACCCTGACTCCTGTAAACGGCCCTGGGCTTGCCGGGCGGCCCCCAGCAGTAGCCAGCCCTCGGCCAGGGAGGGGTTGGCTTCCAGTACGGCAGTAAACAGATCTGCAGCCTCATCGAACTGCCGTTTTTGCGCGAGAACTTTGCCCTGACCCAGTTGGGCCGGCGCATAGTCGGGAACCAGGGCCACCGCCTGGTCAAAACTCCTGGCCGCTTCATCAAACCGCCCTTGCCGCAATTGAACGTTGCCGAGTTGATACCAGGCCGCTGCATTTTGCGGTTGAACCTTTATCGCCTCCGCAAAGGCCTGTTCAGCCGACACCCAATCCCCCGCCCGGGCATGGGTCAGGCCCTGTTCAACCAGCCGTTGTCCGGGGGGAATCGCCGATGGGGCAACGTTCAGGGAAAGGCCGACCCACAAAACCAGCAAGGCGCCCAGCCAGAGGCCGGCACGGGGCAAGCCATCCCGCTGGTACAACCGGTCAATCTCCGCCGCGGCGATCGCCCCGAACACAAAAAGAACCGGCATCACCGGCAGCCGCAACCGGCTGGTGCTGACAAATGGCAGCAGCGAGACTGCATAGGCCACAACAAACAGCAACAGCAACACCGGCAACCGGCGCGGCAGGCCGCCAGCCAGGGCACCCGGCATGCCTGCCCCGGACGGGTTCCGCCGCCAAACCACAATCCCAAGCAGAAACGCCGCGACGCTCAGCGCATAGGGAAAAGGCAAATTCCGCAGCAGCCTCGACTCATGGCGAGCCAGCGCGATCATCGAATCTTGACCCATCTCATTGGCCGCCCAGAAGTATCGGGCCTTGGCTAGTGTCAGGGCAATCGCCTGTCCCGGTTCCTCCTTCCAAAACGCGGTGGCCCGATCCGCATAGCGCGATGAAGCCTCCCGATAGGTCAGGGTCCGGCCTTCCGATTGAGACAACGCCTGCACAAGGCTGGGGTAGAGGAAAGGACTCCAGACCGGCACGTCCTCCGCGACCGGCGTGATCCCGTTGGCCGCCGGATTATTGCCCAGATACAAGTGCACCCCACAATCGGCGGACACCCAAAACCACTCCCCGGAGGACAACCCGTTCCGCAGGGTTGCGGGCAGGGTCACACAGACAAACGACAACAGAAAAATCGCGACCGGCTTGATGCAAATCTTGCCCGAGGCCCGGATGACCCACCCCAGCCATACCGCCGCGACCAGCACAAACAGCAACAGGTTGGGACGAACCAGTGCCGCCAAACCGAGCCAAGCCCCAAACCGGATCAAGCGGCCCAGGGTCACCTCTTCGGATAGTTTACCCGCAACCAGAAATGCCTGGAGCAGCAGAGTGATGACCAGGGTCGCACCCACCAATTCCTGCTCAAAAAAGACCATATGCCAGGAGAGGGCCATCGCCCCCGCGGCCAACCAGCCTACCACCTCTCCGGAAATGCGGGATGCCAACCGGTACACCAGCAGGATATTGATCAACCCCAGAAACAATTGCACCACCCGGCCGGTCCACGGACTCGGATTGGCAAGCTGATAGGCCGCGGCCAGCAGCCACGGATACCCGGGAGGAACCACATATGGATGCCCGGAAATCTCCGGGTCCGGCAAACCCTCCGGAACCATCCAGTCACCGGACACCATGGAGGCGGCCCAATAGTGGTGATAGGCCGCGATACCCACCGGTTGATGAAAATCAGGAAAGTCCGAACGCTCCCCAAGATACATCACACGCAGGATCAGACCCACCAGGAGGATCGCGGGCAAAACCCACATTCTCCAGCTTTTCGCGGTCATTTGGTTCACCAGCTCAGGATCTTTCACGGACAGCATCTCCTTCCTCTTTCCGAGCCAACAGCCACAAGGTGTCGGACAAACGGTTCATCCAAATCAATAAATCCGGATTACAGATCAATCCCTCCTCATGGAGATGGACGACCTTGCGCTCGCACCGTCTTGCGATTGCCCGGGCCATATCCAGATAGGCGGCGGCCAGGGTTCCGCCGGGAAGGATAAAGGTTTTCGGCATGACAATCGACGCCTCCGTCTCCTCGCGGATCTGGTCCAACCGGGCCACTTTTTCCGGAGTCATCCGGTCCCGCAGCAGGTGGACATGATCGCAGGCGGTGGCCAGTTCGGACGCCACGACAAACAGTTCGTTCTGGATCTCCAGAATCACCTCGGCCAGCCCCTGAACCTGAACCGCCGCCCGCGCCACCCCGAGGGCACTGACCACCTCATCGAGATCCCCGTAAGCATGGGTGCGCAGTGAAGCCTTGGAGATTTCCTCGCCGGAAAAAAGGAATGTGGTGCCGCGGTCGCCCTGCTTGGTGGTGATGGATGGTTTCATGAAATGGGCTCGTTCATTCGTCGGGAAGAAGTGTACAGACCGGCAACACTGCGTCGAGCGTACGTTTCAAGGCCCCCTGCTGTTCACGGATCACCCGGGCGGCGGAAAGCCCCATCGCCTCGCGCTTGTCCGGGTTCGCAAGCAGATCATCCACGGCCCGGCGCAGGCCCTGCAGGGTCTCGATCTGGACCACCGCCCCGGCGGCAAGAAAGTCCGCCATGATTGATTTGAAGTTCTCCATGTTGGGGCCGACCACCACCGGCTTGGCGAAAGCCGCAGGCTCCAGAATATTTTGACCGCCATGCTGTGTCAGGCTCTTGCCGATGAAGATCACATCCGCATGGCGATAGAACTGCCGCAACTCACCCGTGGTATCGAGCAGCAATACATCCACGGGTGCCGACCGGGGGGTGCCACCGGGATTCAACGTTGAGCGCCGGACAAAACTGCGGGCGCTCTTTTTGAGAAGGTCCAGAATTTCCGGAACCCGCTCGACATGGCGGGGGGCGAGAATCAAGGACAGGTCGCGATAGCGGGTTTTCAATCCCTTGTAGACATCGAGCAGCGCCTCCTCCTCACCCGGCCAGGTTGAGCCGCCGAGCAGAATTGGCTGCTCCGGGGTAAATCCCGCCAGCCGGAGCATCTCCACCGCGACCTCGCCTTCCCCGCTTTCGGTATCAGCGGCGATGTCGTACTTGGCACTTCCGGTCACCCGCACCTTGTCGGGCGGTGCTCCCAACGCGATGACCCGATCGGCATCGATGGTACTTTGCATACAGAAGATATCCACCATCGGCAGCAAGTGTCTGGTGATCATCCGTACTTTCTGATAGCGGCGGAACGACCGGTCGGACAACCGTCCATTCACCAGAAATACCGGGACATCCCGCTCCCGGGCCAGCCGGATTAAATTGGGCCACAACTCGACCTCCACAAGCAGAATGGCCTGTGGACGGATGGCATCGAGCACCCGTCTCATCACCGGGGGGAAATCCACCGGGAAATAGATCGCCACATCCCGAGGGTCCAGATGCTTCCGGGCCAGCGTGTAGCCGGTCGAGGTGGTCACCGAGACCACAAACCGGACATCCGGCTGCACGGCACGCCACTCGTCCATCATCTTCAGGGCGACATACAATTCCCCCACGCTGACTGCATGGACCCATACCCGTGCCTCCTCGGAAAAGGCGGCGAGCAATTCCGGGCGATACCGCCCAAACCGATGATGAAAATCACGGGCATACCCACCGCGACGCCTCATCCGCAACAAAAACCGGGGCAGCAAAAGCAGAAATCCCACACTGAACAAAGCGTTATAAAACCACCAAATCATCCATGCATCATCCCCGAAGAGCATGAGACCCGTCAACGCTTTCGATCAATCGGCTTGGTTTTACCCAAGAAACGCACAAATAAACGCTATCCGTGCGATCCGCAAGATCCGTGGGCTTTCCAACCAACGCAACCCAAACAGCCATTTGCTGCGCATCGATTCGTGGTTTTCGTGAAATTCGTGGTAGGAATAAATTTGTCTGTCCCCATCCCAACCCCATGAACTTTTTTACGGGTACCATCGAACCCGCAGAGGGAGGCCTGTGGTTTAATGAAGGTGGCTTCCGGGTCCGATTGAGCGATGAATTGGCCGCACGCGCCGATGCCTGGTCCGGAAAGGAAGTGGTGTTTGGTATCCGGCCCGAGGATATTGCGGACACCCTCTATGTCGGAAATCCCGCCCCCGACCATTGCCTGAAGGCCCGGGTGGACGTCATCGAACCGATGGGAGCCGAAGTTTTCATCTACTTCACCACCGGTCGTCACTCCTTTGTCGCCCGCATGAACACCACCGAACAAGCGGAAGTAAATCAGGAACTCTCACTGATCTTTTCCATGAAAAAGGCCCATCTCTTCCATCCCGAGACCGGGGCACGACTTGCCTGAGTGGAATCGCATCACCGGAAACACGGCATCGCCCACCTACTTGGGGGCGAAGCGGTTTTTCCCATCGAAGGTTTTGGTTCCATTGACATAGCTGTAATACTTACGGCATTCGCAGGAGAGATACTCGATGTCGATCGGGGTGAAGGATCGCCTGGCTTCAGGCCAGTATACGGGCTGTAGCGCAATCATTTTGTCTGCGGTTTCCTGGTGGGTGCGACAACCGAGATGCGCCTGGAGCCGGTCCAGAAAGGGTGCCGCTCCAATGCCGGTGGGCACCGGACTGTCGGGCGAAATCAGGTCCGGATGGAACAGGGCGAGGTCCACCAGCGCCATAAAGATGGGGAAATCGTTGGTCATGCGGAACCGGTCATTGATTGTTTCCGTGGCGGCCATGACATTGCCGTTGGCGGAACGGATGGAGGATTCAAGGAAACCGGTGATGGTGGGAAACAGGGCCACACACGCATCAAGCCGGTCATAAGACTTCCCTTCCCATTGCACCGGCACTACCGGGTAGACCTCGGATTGCCACGGCTGGGGCACCTCATACAGCAACGCACGACGCAGGGCTTCCGGTTGCCTGATCAGCGCCACATCCAAAACCGTCAGGGTGCGGAACTGATTACACCATCGGGCAAAAAACAGGGCATGAACCAGGTCGGGTATGCTCGCCCGCACCGGGTCGGCAAACCCCAACACCGCACGGGTGCCCTTGTCATCCTCCCGGAATACATTGAGGAACCGGCCCTGGCGAAAGATGGGGTCCTCCGTCCAAGGCGCAGGCTCTCCGGCATCCCGCTTCACCCGAATGCGCTCCCGTTCCCGGCACCAATCAAAAAAAGCCGCCACCGGATCCGGCAGATCCAGGCCGTCCAAGGCATGGGTATAGGGTGTGATTCCTGCAGTCATGGCCTCCGCATGCATAAGGGGCAGGACGGAAAAATCAATCGAAATCGGAAGGCCCGGACCGAAGGTGAGCGGATTTCCCGGCGGATTCCCCATTCGACAGTCGCCATGGCGGGCCGGTTATCCTTGTGCATCGGCTCCGATGAGCGGTAGGGTGCCCCTTATGAAAGAAGTGGTCATCGATTTTCAAAATCCCTTCAAAGGCGTCTCCCGGCCCGGGTGGATCAAGTTTGTGCCCGTCCTGCTGGTTGTCGGATTGGCCGCAGCCTCCAGCATCTATACCGTGCCGGCAGAGTCGCTCGGAGTCGTGCTCCGGTTCGGTCGTATTCATACCCAGGTTCAACCCGGACTACGGTTTAAACTGCCCTTTGGGATCGATGAGGTCATTCTGGTACCGGTTCGCCGTCAATTGAAGCAGGAGTTTGGGTTCGGCACCCAGGGGAATACCAACCCCACCCAGACCAGCCCTTCCAGTCAGTGGCCACTGGAAACCACCATGGTCACCGGTGATCTCAATTCGGCCCTGGTCGAATGGGTGATCCAGTACCGGATTCGCGACCCGCTCGAATACCTGTTCAAGGTACGCCACCCCGGAGAAACCCTCCGCAATGTGTCCGAGTCGGTCATGCGAGAAGTGGTTGGAGATCGCACGGTGGATGAAGTCCTGACCATCGGACGACAGGAAATCGAAATGGAAGCGCTGACCCGCATGCAGGATCTGGTCAACCGTTACGGGATGGGATTGAGCATTGACCAGGTACAACTCAAGGATGTCAACCCGCCCAAGCCGGTCCAGGCGTCGTTTGATGAAGTGAACCAGGCTCAACAGGAGCGGGAGCGGTCCATCAACATCGCGAACGGGGAATACAACAAGGCAGTGCCCCGGGCACGCGGCGAGGCCGACCAGAAAATCCAGGCCGCCGAGGGCTACGCGATGATGCGGGTCAATGAGGCCGAGGGCGATGTGGCCAAATTCAATGCCCTGCTCGCCGAATTCACCAAGGCGCCCGAAGTGACCCGACAGCGGATTTATCTCGAAACCATGGAGCGGGTGTTGCCCCGCATCCGCACCAAGGTCGTAGTGGACAATGATCTCAAGCAGATGCTGCCGTTGCTTCACTTATCCCCGGCGACCGCGGAGGTACCCGTGCGATGAACAAAGCGCTTTCCATGCTCGGAGTCGCCGCGATACTGCTGGCCATTCCTTTGTTTCAGGCCCTGTACACGGTCCCGGAAACCGAACAGGTGTTGATCACCCAGTTCGGCCGTCCGGTCGGAGACCCGGTCACCGAAGCGGGCCTGCACTTCAAAATCCCCTTCATCCAGAAGGTAAACCGGATTGAAAAACGGATTCTCGAGTGGGATGGAAGACCGAATGACATGCCCACCAAGGACAAACTGTATATTTCGGTGGACACCTTCGGGCGCTGGCGGATTCGGGACCCCCTCACCTACTTCCTGCGCTTGCGGGATGAGCGGAGTGCCCAGTCGCGACTGGAGGATATTCTCGGCAGTGAAACCCGGTCCGCGGTGGCCAAGCACGAGCTGATCGAGATCATTCGCAGTACGGAAGATCGGGTGCCCCTCCGTGACGATGCTTTGATCGAGGCCAACCTGTCCGTGGGCAAGCTTCTCCCGATTCGCAAAGGCCGCAAGATCATCGAAGAGGAAATCCGCCTGGCCGCGGCGGAAAAGCTCAAGGAGTTCGGGATCGAGCTGCTGGATGTCCGCTTCAAACGCATCAACTACAATGACAGCGTGCGCCGGAAGATCTATGAACGCATGATCAGCGAGCGCCAGCAAATCGCCGAACGGTTCCGATCCGAGGGGGCCGGGGAAGCCGCCAAGATCATCGGAAAGAAAGAGCGGGAACTCCGGCAGATCGAATCGATCGCCTATCGCGAAGTGCAGACGATCCGGGGGAAGGCGGATGCCGAAGCCACGGAAATTTATGCCTCTGCCTATAACCAGAATCCGGAAGCGGTCGCCCTGTACGAATTCACCAAATCACTGGAAACCTACGAGAGTATTCTCGACAACCAGACCACCCTGCTCCTGTCCACCGACAGCGACTTGTTCCATTTCCTGAAGTCCATGGACGGCAAACGGGAGTAGGTTTCTGGTTTCAGCTGTCGGGGGTCAGGTTTCTGGTTTTCCCTGCGCTCACTTGGCCGGCCACACCTTCACTTCTTTCGACTTCCGGCCCCATTTCATTGCCGTGTCATGATGGGTAAAATACAGGTCAATGTGCCGTCCCTTGATCTCTCCACCCCGGTCCTCCACTACACCATACCCATAGCCGGGCACATACATCACCGTGCCGAACGGAAAGACCGAGGTATCGGCAGCGATGGTGCCATGCTTGGCCGGTAGCCCACTGGCGGTAATGCCCACCTGCTTGCGCTGGCCTTTGCGGGGGCCGTAGGCATACACGGGTTTCCCGTACCAATTGCGTTTCCATCCACAGCATTGTTGGCAGGGACAGTAACCAGTGGTTTCCAGTCGAACCACTGTCGGTTTGGTGCCCCGGGGCGGACGCACCCCGCTCCAGCGAACATCCCGGAGGCAGCAACCGACCAGCAGGGCCAGCGCCATCAGGATGACCAACCGGCGGATCATGTGATCGCTCTGTTCCCTTTCCCGAACCAGCGACTCCACCACCTACCAGGCGGGGCTGACTGCACCGTGACCAAATGCTCAGTGCGGGGGTTGGCATCCTCCAGACCCCATGGCGCTTCCGGATCATACTGCTTCATCTCCGCCTCGGAGGGCAGCGAGACACGGGCCCGCTCCCCCGCCGCCCGCCAACCATGCCAACCCCGCTCCATTTCCCGCTGGCTATGAATTCTGGCATGATACTTCTCTTCAAAGTGGGCTGGACTCAAATACAAGTAATGCCGCATGGGCAGATTCTCAGGATAAACCCGGAGCCCCACAAAGTCCACACGATGGCCTCCCGTATGGACAAACTCAAAGGCATGTCCTGTCTTTTTGAACAGGGTGCGCCGGTGCTGGGGATGCGGCATGAACGCATAGTAGGACCGCATGGAGCGGAGAAAATCCGGATGGTCATGATCCGGATGCTCGCGCGTGGGCACAAAGACATACTCGACAAAGTTGATCGCATTGTATCCCGCCGCATCGACCCGGACCACGGTTTCGGCCAGGGTCTCCCCGGGCTTTTCCGACATCCTAAATTCATCGACATCGCCGATCAGAATCCAGTCATGGGGGTGGGAGGCGGCAATGTTTTGCTTCTCCCGTAGAATTCCCTCCCAGTCATAGAAGTCACGGGGGGGATAGAGACGCGACCCAATGACTCCTCTCCCGCGAAAGGACTCGATCACCTCCAACACCGGTTCCGGACTTCGGTCACACAGGACAAAGGTTTCCACCCCCTGGCTAGCCAGGTGTTCAAGCTGCAGCCGGATAAACCGGACTTCATCATGCACCGAGAGTATGGCCAGTACGTCAGGCATCCGTTTCGTCAGCTTCCTTTCACCTTGGGCAGGAACGGCAGTACCTGCTCCCATCCGATCTGTGCCAGTTCCCGACCTTGCTGGAGAATCTCCCGCTGTATACGAAGCCGTGCATCCGGGGAATCGAACAAAGACTGCACCTCCTCCACCAACCCCTCCACATCATCGGCTCCGATCAATCCCCGTCCGACCGGAATCGATCCGGGTGCAACGCCCGCCAGTGTGCCCTGCAGTTTCCATGACCGAAAGTCCGGCTGAAGCACCGCACACGGGCGGTCAGCCTGCATCGCGAAGATCCACCCATGAAAACTATCGGTAACATGGACATCACACCGCCCGATCAAGTCGAGGTAGGACGGGTACCTGATCACCTCAGGAAAAACCGCAAGCCCGCCCGCCCGAAGCCGGACCGTCCACTCGGGGGGCAGATCATGGGTGGTTGTCAACACCGCGATGGCACCGGGTGGAATCTTCGCGGTCATCCGGTCCAGAAACGCAAACAACGCCTCCTCGGTCACATGGCCATTGAAGCCAACCCGCAGGTTGACACCCAACCGGTACGTGGGGCCTGCACCGGACCGGGGATAATCCTCGGCAAAAATCAAATCGCGGGAGCGCACCAGCCGATCAGCCGGCTCGGACAATGCCTCGGAAGCAAACGCATGGCTGAAATCATCACGGACGGCGACACAGCGGCTATGCCGCAACAGATCGGTCAACAGCCCGCGCCGGGCCATGGCCTCAACCGGTCCGAAACTCTGGGGCAACTGGACCACAGGAACCCCCTGCTCCACCGCAACTGCCGCGACCACCATCTTCCGCGCCAGGGCATACTCATCGAGGAATCTCCCTCCCGGGGCGATGGCCACGGCATCCATCCGGGTGAGCGTACTCACCAGCACGGAATGCAGGAAGGGTTCCTGATCGCGCACCCGGCCAGCCAGCTCATCCAAGGATGAACTGGCTTCATACGCGCCCATGAACAGGTCGGTCATCAGGGTTACCGGCAGGACCGCTGCCCGCACGGTATCCATCATCGGCACGCGGCACCAGGCAGTCACCGCCCACCCCGCCTCCACCAGGCGGCGGATGGCCGCCACATACAGGGCTTCATCACCGCTACACCGGCTCCCCAACTCCGTAAGTAAGAGCTCCCGTCCTTCCGCAGGAGGCGGTATCAGTGGAGCATTCACAGTGGGCCGGAAGGCCGCACACTCAAGTGCGGAATGGTGTTGCAACAGTTGGTCCGACCGTTCCATCAACCACCGGGACTCCAAAACCTTCTCGGGCTTTCCCGCCATCCGCCAAGCGGTATTCACCACTGCCGATACCCCTCGCCAGCGCATGGAGTCCAAGGCCGCATGAATCCCATTCCGGTACGCAATCAAGGCCTGGGATGTCAGGGTGCCCGCCGCAGGATCCCCTGCCAGCTCACGCCGTAACTCCTGCAGGTGTGCAGCATCCGGGGAGAGGGACTGGATAAGATCATACAGCTTTGTCCGCTCCTCAATCATGTAGGTGGCATGATATTCGAGGGCATCAAGCGCAGGCCGGGAAACCGGTTCCTGCCAAGTCCCTGCCTGCCCCTCGCTCTGCAGATACGTGTAGAGTCGGATTTGAGCCGGATTTGCATAGTCCCGAAATGCCTCCTCGTCATCGGTGTGATGTGCCATCTCCTGATCCAGCCAGGATTCGGGGTCGGGACAGGGCGAAAGCCCGGAAAACCCCAGCGATGTCATGCCATCCATCAATCCATCCATGACCGCCCGGGGATCAGACAACAATCGGTCATACGACAAAAAAAGCCGGGGGCAGTCCGCCAATGACCGGAAGATACTCCGGGTATAGAGCTCCCAAAGCGCTAATCCAACCTGGATCGGGCCGTCCTTGCGCCTTTCCAGCGAGCGGGCGATCTGGAGCGGATTCCGAACCACAAGGATCGCCAGCGGGCGGGCGAGCTGGCGAAGCCATCGCGGCAGGGTCAGACATAAGCGCGGATCCTTCAGATACCACGCCCCCCCTTGATCCAATTCCTCAATCACCCGACGAATCTCACCATCCATCCGCTCAAGAAAGGCCGGAGCACACCGGTTCAGATCAAACCCGGCGCAATCGATCCACGTGCTCTCCCCATGGGCAAGGATACGGTCGTTGAGCAGTGCAACATCCATCCGCTCGTGAAATCCCTTGGGATTGACATCCCTGGGCGGCATGGCCTGATCCTGGGGCCCAAAGTAAGCCCCCATACGCTCCAGCAGACCGGCGGTAGCCGAAGTCCCCGAACGATGCATTCCCAGCACCAGGATTTGGGGGTTCACGCAACCTCCACCGCGGGCCGGGTCCGATTTTTATCGAAAGAAGGTCGAAAGCGGTCTGATCGTAGGGTCATCTCCATTGCCCCGACATCGTAAACACTGAAGAGATGATTTCAATGCCAGACTTCCGCTTGATCACGCGCCAGAGAAGCCTGATGATGACCGACATGGGAATATTCGGCAAAGGAAGTATGCTGGTCGGGTTCTGCCTGATCCTGACTGCCCGATCCATCGGCGCAACCGAGGGTGAGTTCAAGGGACTCGAGGCCGAGGTCATGCGAGGGCATCATCTGGTCGAGACCCTGTCCCTTGCCGACTACCTCGGCCCGATGGCCCCGGTGGCCCTTTCCCCTTTTTTCGGACTTGCCTGTCTGTCCGGAGCATCCCTGCTCATGGAGAAAGGCCTGCTACCCCAGCACCCACTCCTCTCCGGCCACCCCATGTTGACCCATCCCGGTGTCCTGGCCGGTCTCCTCTTCCTGACCCTGTTTACCTCCCTCCCCCGCCTGACCAAAGTCAGTAAACCGATCGCTCAACTGGCTGATTTTCTGGAGACCTATGCCGGCTTCATCCTGTTGATACTGCTCCAGCAAACCGGAACCTCCACCGGTACCGCAGCGACCACCACCACCTTTCTGACTGCGGGAATTGGCGGTCATACCACCGAACTTCTACTCATGGCCGCAGGCTTCCTGAACTTCATCGTCATCCAAACCGTTCGGTTCTTCTTCGAGTGCCTGATCTTCCTGACCCCGGTTCCCCTGATCGACGCGATCTTCGAAGCGGCAAACAAGCTGATGTGCCTTGTCCTGGTCAGTCTCTATGTGTTCCATCCCTTCGCCGCCATGGCCGCGAACCTTCTCCTGTTTGTCCTCTGCGCCCTGCTGTTTCGCTGGGCTCACCGCCGGGTGATTTACTACCGCCATGTACTCCTGTATCCGATCGCCTACAAAGTCGGAGCTGCGTTTCACACGGGTGAACCCACGCCCCCGCCCGCCGACCCCGCCCCGGTGGTCTTTCCCCTCCGTGCGGTCGGCACCATCCGAAAATACGCCAAATGCCGACTCATCAAGCGAGATCATGACACCGTACTTCGATTTGATCCATGGCTCGGCCGGACGCGCGAGGAACCCATCCCCGACCGCTCTATCGCCGAAGCCACATTCTCCCGCGACCTGCTCGGACCCCTTCTCCACATACCTGCGGAAACCCCGACCGCCCTGAAGGTCAGAATCAACCGCAAGGACTGCCCAGCCATCACCCGCCAGTGGGGTCTTCGGGAGTACACCTGATTCCGAAGCACCCGAGCCCGGGCTCCGAAAAATGGGATCCATGGAATCCTGCTTGCCAGAATCCAGAGAAATGACCAATGATTCCACCCCATGACCGTGGCAACCAGAATCAGGTATGTGCTCGACCAACTGGCCCCTCATCCGGAAGCGGGCATCTTCCGGCATGTACCCACTTCGACCCGGGGGGATCTTTTCGTGAGTCCAATGCCATTTGGGGCCTATGACAAAGGGAACCGGCTGATTCACTCCTACAAAAGCCATCATGTGCGCGAAGTGTTTATTCTCACCGATGATGATGAAATCCAACGGAAGACTCGCCGGGACCTCAAAGCCGAGTACAAGCGGATTGGCGCAACCTACCGGCAATATCCTTTTCAGGACCTACAGGCTCCGGAGATGGTCATGATGCGGGATTTTGTTCTGCACGCGGTGGCCGGACTGGCCCGGCACAATATCGCGATTCACTGTCATGCCGGGGTGGGACGGACATCGATTGCCGTCTGCTGTATTCTCCAAGTCGTGGAAGGACTTTCGCCTTCGGACAGCCTGGCCGAAGTCCGGCAGTACATGGAGGTCAACATGACCCCGGAACAAAAAGCCACGGTGCTTAAGTTCACCCCCGCGACTGGACGGGCCTGACCCTCGCCTTACAAGTCCCGGGCCACCCCATCCGGATAGGTGGGGGAAATTCCGAGCTTATCCATCTTGTATTTGAGGATCCGGCGGGTGGTACCGAGCAATTGTGCGGCCTTGGTCTGGACCCCCTGGGACTTTTTCAGCGCATCCAGCACCAGCTCCCGCTCGAAGTGGTCTACCGCTTCGGCGAGGTTGGTTTTTTCTGTCCTCGGTTCGAGCGGGGTTCCAGTCGCCGGTGTTTGAAATTCGTGTGGCAGGGCCTGCCGGTTGATGACCCTGTGATGACCGTGCAGCACCAGGGTCCGCTCAATCACGTTCCGCAACTCGCGGATGTTGCCGGGCCAGGCATACTCACTGAGCGCGTCCATCGCCCCGGGGGCGAATTCCCGGGAGATGGCCCCCATACTCTCGCGGAAAAAGGTCAAAAAGAAATCGGCAAGCAGGGGGATGTCCTCGGGTCGCTCCCGTAGTGCCGGTATATGAATCGGCACCACATTCAGGCGGTAGTAGAGATCTTCCCGAAACCGGCCCTCCCTCATTTCCGCAGCGAGATCCCGGTTGGTGGCACCAAGAATGCGGGCATTGGTACGAATCATACTGGTACCCCCGACCCGCATGTATTCCTTTTCCTGTAGCACCCGCAGGAGCTTGACCTGGGTGGCGAGACTCATCTCCCCCACCTCGTCAAAGAACAGGGTGCCGGAACCGGCAAGATCGAACCGGCCCGGTTTCTGCCGGTCGGCACTGGTAAACGCTCCCTTTTCATGACCAAACAGTTCGCTTTCCATCAGGGTCTCCGGCAAAGCCCCGCAGTGGACCGCAACGAATGGTTCTTCCTGGCGTGTGCTCCAATTGTGGATCTGCCGGGCTACCATCTCCTTGCCGGTGCCGCTTTCGCCGGTGATCATCACGGTGGCATCGCTCATCGCAGCCCGGCGGGATTTTTCCAGCACTTCGTGAAATGCTGCAGACTGCCCGATCAGTCCATTCACCGGAAACTGCCGGGAAAGGTCGGTTTTCATCGCCCGCACACACCGCTGCAGGGTACTGTGTTTCAGGGCCCGGGTGACCAGTCTTCTCAGATCCTCCACCTCAAACGGCTTGATGACGAAATCATAAGCCCCGGATTTGATCGACTCCACCACCGGGCGCACATTGGCAGAGGCGCTGATCATAATCACCGGGGTGTTGGGATACAGCTCCGCCACCTCTTTGAGCAGGGTCACCCCATCCTTTTTCGGCATGGCCACATCCATGAGGATGAGATCGATCGGGTTGACGGCGAGACGATGCAAGGCCTCATCGGCCTGGGACGCGAGCTCCAGTTCATACTCGCGCTCGAAAATCAGACGCAAGGATTCCCGGCTGCCCCGGTCATCATCGACCACCAGAATCCGTTTCATGCCATGTCTCCTTTTTCGGCAGCGGGCAGGAAGATGGTTACCGTGGTGCCGTATGGACTGGTGGCCAGTTCCATCCGCCCATTATGGTCGGCAATGGTACGCTGGGCGATGGAAAGCCCCAATCCCATCCCGCGGGCCTTGGTTGTGCAGAACGGGGAAAATGCCTTGGCATAAATCTCTGAGTCCATTCCCTTGCCGTTGTCGGAAATCCGGATCATCACGCCTCGCTCGCCCTGCTGGAACGGCAATGGTTCCACGGTGATCCGGACCTTGCCGCCCTTCTGCTCCTGCAGGGCTTCCATGGCATTGGACAAGAGATGAACCAGGCACTCCGTGAGCGCGGTGGTATCACCTCCGACCATGGGAAGATGGTCCGCAACAAACTCTTCCACCGAAGCGGAGGCCTTCCCATCCATCTGGTTGTTCAGCCGGGTAACCGCCTGCTTGAGCGGTTCGCGGATATCCAACGGGGTCATGCGCAGGTCGGGCGGATGGGCAAAGTTGTTGATCTGATCGATCATGGCGTTGAGCCGGTCCACTTCATGCACCACCATCTGGCTAAACTGGTCCCGGAATTCCGGGTCGTTGTATCGGTCCGGCAAGAGCTGGGCAAAGGTCTTGATCGCCACAAGTGGATTCCGCACCTCATGGGACATGCTGGCGGCAAGCTCGGTCCAAAATACATTGCGCTCCAGCCGCTCTTCTTTCTCTTCGAAGGCCACCTGCTGGGTTCGATCCTGAATCATCATCAAGACCCCGAGGCAGGTGTGATCCTGAACCAGCCGATTGGTGGTGACCCGGAGGGGACGGCCAGTCAGGGCGTCTTTCCATTCCGTGACATCCCCATCGCGCTCCCCGATCATGGTATCCCGTCCCAGGGCGGCCAGCCGGGAGCCAAGGACATCGAGCGGCTTCCCCACCGCCTGGCGCTGCGGTACATCCAGAATGCAAGCAGCCTCGGTGCTGAACCACCGGATCTGCCCCTCGGTATCGGCATACACAATCCCGGTGGGCAAAGCTTCCAATAACGATTCGGCCAGGGTCTTCTGGAGACTGACCTCCTTGTAGAGCAAGGCACTTTCCAGGGAGACCGACATGACATCGGCCACGGTAATCAGTTGATCGAGCATGCGCGGGTCGATCGGCTGGCCGGAAACCGGATGGCCGGCAAACAGCCAGCCCAACAACCCGCTTCGCCCCCGCAGCGGCAACAGGATTTCCGCGCCCAACCGGTCGAGGACCCGGCGCAGCATGATCTGATCGCGGAGCAGTTCGACCGACCCCAGGGTGGCCCGGGAGACGACATGGGCATGGCGCTCGAGCCATCGCACAAACGGATCGGAGTCCTCATAGGAAGCCCGGCGGGCTTCATCCAACAACATCCAGCCCGCTCGAACCTCGTAGGCCAATCCCGGGCCCGGGCGCATGACAATGCCCGCCCGCGACAGTTGCATGGAGGTGGCGAGTTCTTCGAGCAGGCGTTCCTGAAGTTCGTCGACATTGTCGAGACAGCGGATGATCCGGGAAAACTCCTTCAACGACAGGGAGCTACTGGCCGGATCTGGCTCGGAACCTCGGGGCAAAGCCCTTGTCCCCTCCGCTTTTTCCCGGCGGAGAATCCGGCATTCCTCCGCAACCTCAAGGAAGGACTGGGCCTGACGAATCAACCGGAACAGAACATCCGGCTCCACGTTGAGATCTTCGGCGGCAAACATCAACTGTATGGCGGAGGAGCGCATGGGATCGGATCGGGAGGTCCCCAGTGCGATCAGCACATGGTGGGGGAGATCAGCGGCAATGTCGGCCAGCGAATCACTCCCTTCGGGCAACCGAACATCCAACAACACAATCGACGGCCCAAGCTGATCCATCAACCCCCGGAATCCGGGATAATCGCTGACCAGGCGGAGGTCCACCAGGACCTCGAGCAGGGGTTGCAAACGTCCTACCAGCGCCTCATCCCGGCTGAACAGGGTGACCGGTCGGTCATACCGTCTCACGAAGTCACCTCCTGTCGGATCAGGGGAAACCGCAGGCGGAAAGTGGTACCTTCGCCCACACTACTGAAGACATCAACAATCGCGTTGTGCTCTTGAATGATCTGGTGGGACACGGAAAGTCCCAGTCCGGTTCCGGTATCCTTGGTGGTGAAGAACGGATCGAACACATGCTGCAGCGACTCCGCGTCAATCCCCTTGCCGGTGTCGCCAATGCTTACCTCCAGCATGTCACGCTGGCCGGAAGCCGCTTCGGGGGCTTCCTCCGCGAAGACCCGGGTGATGATACTCAACACCCCGCCGTCGGGCATCGCATCAATGGCATTCATCATCAGATTCAGAAACGCCTGCACCAACAGATCGCCATCGCCGAGAATCACATCGCGCTCCGCGTCATACCGCTCCAGGGGCTGGATACCTTTCTGGCGCATCTGCTGGTGGACCAGGCGGCTGGTTTTCTCCAGCGCAATGTGGAGCGGGGTGGGTTCCAGCTTGGGTTTGGCGGGCCGGGCAAACCGGAGCAACTGATTGACGATGGAGTCGATTCGCTTGACCTCCTGGCCGACCAGGGAGGAGAAGGTATCGCGGAAGTCTGCATCCTCGTACCGTTCGGGCAGTAATTGGGTGAAGGTCTTGAGGGTCACCAGCGGGTTCTTGATTTCGTGGGCCATACCCGCCGACAGGGTGCCAAGGCTGGCCAGCCGGTCGGTACGGCGAACCTGTGACTCCAATTTCTTGACTGCGGTCACATCGTTAAACACCAGCAGCGCACCGAGGGGGTCCCCGGCATGGCTGTAAAACAATGAACTGCCGGCATTGAGGAAAATTTCGTTGCCCTCCCCATCATTCAGGATCACCTGCTGGTCGCGGATTTCCCGTTGGGAGTCATACGACGCAGCCAGGAGTTGATACAGGGGGCGGGGTAGTTGGTGAATCGGCGCGCCTTCAAGGACCACCGGATCAATGCCGGCAATCCGGGCCGCCTCCCGGTTACAGGTGGTGATGCGCTTCTGGTTATTCGCGGCAATCACCCCGCTGACCAGGTTCTCCAGCAAGGTTTCGTTGTAGATACGGCTGTCCTGAACTTCGGTATAGAGCTTGGCATTCTCCAGCGCGGAGGCCAGTTGCTGACACAAACCGGTGAGGACCTGCTGCTCCATGCCCCCGAAAATGCGCCCGGCCCGACGCGATCCCAACAGCACGATCCCGGTTAATTCCCCGCTGTAGCGAATGCCGCACGCCGTGGCCACCTTGAGCGCTCCCATGGTGCGCTGTGATTCGGTCAGCAGGTCGGACGAACGCATCCGCGGAATCATGTCGAAAACCAATGGGCCATTCCACTGGGAGAGCAAGGCCGGAATCGCATCCTCCCGTGAAAAAGACAGGGCAGGCCGGGCCTCTGCGGACTCCGCATAGACCGTGGTGTATCGGTCCGACTGCAGGAGCAGAATCGTGACCTCACGCACCTGCAAATGACGTTCGACCATCGCCGCGAACAAGTGGAACAAGTCATCGGTTCGCGATACCGAATTGAGAACCAGCCCCGCCTCTTCCATGGTTTTGGCATAGTCCACGGATGGCGACTTCATGAACATCTTGCTGGTGATGGCCTGGAACATGCCCTGGGCGGGGGTCATCACGAACGCGGTCACCAGGGCCGCGCCAAGGTGGGCGAGCGGCAGGGCGGTGGCCATGAAGGCATTGACCGCCGCGTTGAGGATCAGCCATACCGCGAGATAGACCAGAATCAGGGCCAGAACCAGCACCGCATTGGAGGTCATGCGGCGGATGACATTGGGCACATCCAGAATCCGGGTGGCGGCAATACCGTAAGCCATCGTCACGTTGAAGAGCACAACCGACAGCGGCAGCATCTGTCCCAGTTCCACCAGGCCGGTGAGATTGGGAACCAACAGGAACAGGATCCCGAAAAATAATGCGCTGAGGCAGCTCAGCAAAATAAAGTGCAATTCTGATCGCTGGATTCCGGTGGCCGCGGAAAGATCCCGCTGCAGCAAGCGGGCAAACATGGCCAGGCTCACCAGCATGTAGACCGCGAAAACCACGAAGCCGAGGCCGTAGACCGGAATGGCAATGTCCCGGGGATTGTCCGGCAACATGGCCGCGCGCAGGAAAAACGGAGTTTGGCAAAGACCGGCGAGCAGCAGGTAGACCAGGAACAGGGGCAGACTGTTCCGCATGATTCGTCCCAAATTCCATTCCGGATAGACAATCGACAACCGGAGCAGGTTGATCATGACCGGAATCACCGCCGCCGTTGCCGAGGCCTGGCGGATCCAGAACATGGCCGCAGTCTCGGTGACCGCGACCGAACCGAACACCAGGCACAGCAACCAGACCGACAGGGTACCGCACAGCAGAATAAACGCCTGGTTGGCATGACGTCGTGGCTGGGTCAGGAAGACGAGAATGCCGAGGATGATGGTGGCGGCCAGCGCGGTGATGCCACTGACTTGAAACAGGTTCATGCCGACCTCACCTGCTCGATGATCAAGCTGCTATTACCCCCACCCAAGCCATGCAGGTTCACCAGGGCGCGATGAAGATCCATCGAGCGGGGCTCATTGGGAACATAGTCCAGATCACACCACGGATCCGGCACCTCGTAATTGGCGGTGGGCGGCACCCGCCCGTCCCGCATGGCGAGCAGGCAGGCCGCGACTTGCAGCGGTCCCGCAGCGGAAAGTGGATTCCCGGTAACCCCTTTGATGGAGCTGACCGGAAAATGATACGCGCGGCGGGAAAAGACCTTCTTGATCATCGCGGTCTCAATGCGGTCAATCAGCGGGTCACTGGGTCCGTGAGCGCAGATATAGTCAATATCCGAGGGCACCAGCGAGGAATTGGCCAGGGCCTGCGCCATGGAATCGGACAGCCCCATCCCTGCTTGAGACCTCGCGGCGTCGGCGTTATTGCCGTAGCCACGCACCATGCCAAAGGGGGTTGCCCCCCGGGCCAGGGCATGCCCCAGGCTCTCCATGACAAACACCCCCGCCCCCTCGGAAAGAATGCCCCCCTGCCGGTGCAGGTCAAACGGGCGGGACATCCGGCCCGGTTCACGCACGGACTGGGGCAGCAGCCCGGACAGACTGAACGAGGCAATCGTCAGCGGGGTGATGGCGGCATCCACTCCGCCGGTGATCACCATGTCCGCACGCCCCTCTTCAATATAATTAGCGCTGAAAGCCAGCGCATCGAGCCCAGCCGAGCATGCGGAGGAAAAGGTAAACCGCTGGGTCTGGATGCCGATCAACTCGGCGATCGAGCTGGTGACCGCATGGGGGAGACAGGAACTAACGCCATAGGGGCTGACCTTTCTGGGCCCTTGGGCGACCAAGACATCCTCATTGCGCTCGATGACATCCATGGCACTGGTACTCACCCCGATCGCCACCGGCATGGTGGAAATCTCCCCCAGGAGGTCCGGCCCCACCCCCGCATGATCCAGGGCCATTCGGGTCGCCGCCAGTGCAAACTGGGTGTGACGCCCGAGCCGCTTGGGCTTGAATTGGCCATTGGTATATTGGCAGAGGCAAAAATCCTGGACCTCACCGGCTACCGGGAACCGATGTTCAGAGGCATCGAAATTGGAAATCGGACGTATACCACTCTCGCAGGACAGGATGGATTGCCAATAGGCTTCGAGACCCACGCCGTTGGGAGCGAGAATGCCCATGCCGGTGATGACGGGCCGGTTCAACACAATGGAACCACCCCGTTCAACTTCCAATGACAATCTGATCTCAAGTCATGATCTCTCTGACTTTGGCACCGGGAAAAAACTGACGATCCACAGCTCATCTCCGGCGCTCAGTCGCATGAACCGAGTTATCAACAGGCAGTGCACAAATATGATCGGCTCCGGCCTGTTCCCGTTCACTCTTGTACACATTGACCACAACTCCTTGTAGTTGCAACTCTAAAGAACGCTAGATAGCTCATTTTTTGAGATGGCACAACACATGCTCATGGTAAGCACCTGAACCAGTGATAAAAGGAATACCTATGAAAACGATACGGATGATTCAAACTGCGGCTCTTCTGACCTTGGGCATCAGCCTCACTACCCACGCCGATGGTTTCCGCAACCCACCCGAGAGCGCCGCCGCGATCGGCAAGATTGGCGGGACCTATGCGTGGATGGAGGATGCCTCGGCGGCAGCGCGAAACCCCGCAAACCTCGCGAGCATGACTCAGACCATGGTGTCGGCCTCTCTGACCATGGGCTATGGCAAAAAGGAATTTACGATGATGGATGGCGCGAAAGCCGAGTCCGAAAATCCCTGGGGGTACTTACCCAGCCTGTTTGCGGTTGTCCCGCTCGAAGGGGGCAAGTGGACCGCAGGATTTGCCCTGACCACGCCCTATGGCCGGTCAACGGAGTTTCCTACCGACAGCCCGCTGCGCTATGCCTCACCTTACTTTACCGAACTGCGCTCCATGGACTTCCATCCATCACTGGCCACTAAAATCAATGAAACCCTGTCGATCGGCGTAGGGGTCCATGTTTTGTGGTCCGACCTTTCCATCAAGCAGATCTACCCATGGGGTGCAGCCCTGGGGGCCCCCGGATTGCCGGATGGTACCGCGACGCTCGATGGCGACGGCTACGGGATTGCCGGAAGTCTTGCCCTGACGTGGGATCTGGCTGAAGGCCAGCGCCTTGCCCTCACCTACCGCACCCAGACCCAGGTCGATTATGAAGGGGACACCAGGCTCTCGAACATACCCCCCCCGGCAGCAGGCCTGGCTGCCTCCACCAGTGATTTCGACACCGAAATCACTTATCCCTCGGTTATCGCGCTCGCTTATGGAATTAAGGTGAACGAAAAAGTACGGGTGGAAGCCAATATCGAATGGATCGAGCACTCTCAATTCGAGCAACTGCAACTGGATGCCGGCCGCAACACCCCTCTGCTGCCCCAATCCACAGTGGCCGCTGATTGGGAGGATAATTTCACCTATGGCATTGGAGCGGAATGGGATGTAACCGATGCCTGGACACTTCGAGCCGGCTATCTCTATCTGGAAACCCCCATCCCCTCCTCCACCATGATCCCCACCATTGCCGAGGAAGATCAGTCGGTGGTTTCCGTGGGCTGTGGCTACACCCAGGGACCTCACCAGATCGATCTCGCTTACGCAATCGGTCTGTTTGACGGACGGAACGTGCGTGACAATGTCAATCCAGCCTACAATGGAGACTACGATTTCGAGTCCCACTTGATCAGCCTCTCCTATGGCTACACATTCTAAGGTTCGGGGGGAACATGATCTTGAGCATCACTGCCTTCAAAAAAGTCCTTGTCATCGATGACGAACTGGGGCCCAGGGAAAGCCTCCGGATCCTCCTCAAGAATGACTACGAGGTCCACTGTGTAGACCGGGTCGAGAAGGGCCTCGCCTTGCTCGATGAATACCAGCCCGATGTGATCATCATGGATATCCGGATGCCGGGCATGGACGGGATCGAGGGCCTGCGCCGCATCCGCCAGGTCAACCCTGCGGTAGCGGTAATCATGCTCACCGGATTTGGCGCGCTGGAAACCGCCCAGGAGGCGATCCGCCACGGTGCCAATGACTACCTAAAGAAACCCTTTGATACCAAAGAGATTCTCCAGGTCATCGCTCGAAACATCGAACGGTGCGAACTGCAACAGCGCCGTCTGAAGGCGGAACAGGAGCTAAACGACCTCAATCAACGACTGGTAGGCGAATTGGAGCAGAAGAGCCACCTCGCCACCCTCGGCCAGGCCTCCGCAGAAATTGTGCATGACCTGCGCAACCCCCTCTCGGTGGTCCTCGGGTATGTCCAGTTGCTTGCCGAGGACTTAAAACTGGCCAAAGAGGCCAACGCCAGTCACAGCCAAGAGGTCGATCCCCTTGAGTATGTCGAGGTCATTGAAAAGAGCGCGCGACGCTGCCGTGAGCTGCTTGATCTTTGGAACAATCTGGGCAAATCCACCTCCGACCACCCGGAGCCGGTGAATGTGGTGAGCATGTTACAGGACATCAAGGGAGAGGCCATGGCCATGGCCCGCAAGCAAAAGGCCTCCATCATCTTCGATCTGGATTGCTCCCCAGAGGTCTTGATCGAAGCGGACCGCCTCCAGATCCCCCGCACGATCATCAACCTGATCGACAATGCCCTCGATGCCCTGCCCGCTACAGGCGGGGAAATCCGGGTCTCCGCAGTGTGTGATGACCGGGAGGTTCATCTGCACATCGCAGACAATGGCGAGGGGATCCCCGAAGAGAATCTCGAGCGGATCTTCGAACCCTATTTCACCAGCAAGGAAAAAGGCAAGGGAACCGGATTGGGTCTCTACATTTCCAAACGCATTATCGAAAACCATCGCGGGACGATCACGGTCAGCAGCAAGGTCGATGCGGGAACCACGTTCTCCCTGCGGTTCCCCATCCACACCCATCCCCTCGCCTCCACCCTCTAACCCGCAAAGCACGCTCGCCCAGGGAGGACCACCGCGTGGCGCCACATTCGGGCAAGCGGTATCCCGGAGTGTGTACCCGAACCCGGCCCCAACCGGCCCGGGCCAAGGCGGCGAAGCAGAATGCTGCTTTGTCCCCTTTTCCGTTGGCATCACCGGTGCATCCCACTATTCTGTGGACCATTGGATGCAGATCACCCGCGACAAAGAGGGAGGACACAACGACATGCCGGACCAACAATCCACCGCGTATCAAGCCGATAAAGTCGATTACCTGACCCAAATTACCCGGTTATTCGGAGGCTACAAGCGGCGGGCTATCGAGTTCATGAATCTTCAGCCCGGAGTATCCATTCTCGATGCCGGCTGCGGCACCGGCGATGATCTGATCGCAATCGGAAAGCAGCTCGGACCGGCGGTGCAACTCACCGGGGTGGAACTGCTACCCGAATTGGTCACCGAGGCCCGCAAACGGGCGGAAGCGGCAGGGGTGCCGGTCACATTTCACGAAGGCGATCTCTACCAACTTCCGCTGGAGACCGACACGATCGACCGTGCTCGTACCGACCGGGTGTTTCAACATCTGGAGCAACCAGCGGAAGCCCTTGCCGAGTTGATCCGGGTCACCAAGCCGGGGGGATGGGTGGTGGTCGCGGAAGTGGACTGGGGCACCCTGGTCCTGGACCACCCGATGGTGGAACTCACCGATAAAATCGCGGCGTTCTATCGTGACCGTCAACCCAATGGGCGGGCGGGACGCGGGCTGTACCGGTTGTTCAAAAAAAGCCCGCTCACCCAGGTCGAGGTCTATGCCGACGCCGTTTGTATCACCGATTGGACCATTGCACGGTTTATCTGGGGGATCGACGCGATGCTGAACAAGGTGGCCTCGGCCGGACTGATCAGCCCTGAGGACAGCGCCCAGTGGCTTCAACGCGGGCAGGAAAGTGCCAGTGCAGGTACCTTCTGCGGCTCGATGACCGGATTCATTGTCCGGGGACAGGTCGCGAAAGCCTGACCCACGGTTGATTCACCTTCCTACCAACAGAGGAACCATGGCCAAACTGAAAGACATCTATATCGGATTCGATCTCGGCGGCACCAAAATGATGGCTGTCGTGTATGACCAGAAGTTCAAGCTGCTCGGCAAAAAGCGAAAAAAAACCAAGGGCAACGAGGGTGCGCAGGCGGGAGTCCAGCGCATCATCAGCACGCTGAACGAGGCCCTCGCTGATGCGAAGATCACCCCCGACCAGCTGAAAGGCATCGGGTGCGGTATTCCCGGCCCTCTCGACCTCGAAAAAGGAATCATTCTCGAAGCTCCCAATCTGGGTTGGAAAAATGTCCGGCTGAAGCAGATGCTATCCGACGAATACCACTGTCCGGTCACCCTGTTGAACGATGTGGATGCGGGGACCTTCGGTGAGTACCGGTTTGGCGCGGGCCGGGGTGGCCGCTGTGTACTGGGGATTTTTCCCGGCACCGGAATCGGGGGAGGCTGCGTCTACCACGGACAACTGATCGAGGGCGGCAATCATTCCTGCATGGAGATCGGCCATCTCAACATGGACCGCAATGGGCGCCTGTGCGGATGCGGCAAACGCGGCTGCCTGGAAACCTCGGCAAGTCGACTGGCGATCGCCGCCGAGGCCGCCGCCGCCGCATACCGCGGTGAAGCGCCCATCCTGCTTGAACTCGCGGGCACCGACCTCGCCCAGATCCGCAGTGGTGTCCTCGCCGAAGCCATTGCCCGGGGGGACAAGGTCGTGGAGGCGATCGTCCGAAACGCCGCCTCCCGTATCGGTCTCGCCATCGGTAATGTCGCCAATCTCCTTGCCCCGGATATCGCGGTCCTTGGGGGGGGCATGGTCGAGGCGATGTCCAGCCTGTTTCTGGAAGAAGTCAGCAAGGCCATCGGACAATCGGCCATGAAACCTTTTGCCAAAGACCTCACCGTGAAAGTCGCCGAACTGGGTGATTTCGCCGGCGCCATGGGCGCGGCCGCCTCGATTGCCGACCTGACTCAATAATCCCATGACCACCCCGGAATCCATGCCACTCCAGAAGCCCGCACCTCGCGTCATCGCGGTGATCGATATCGGCGCCACGGCCGTCCGTATGGAAATTGCCGAGGTCACCTCCGACGGCGACATCCATATCATCGAATCCATGCAACAGGCGGTTCACCTCGGCAAGGATACCTTCACCCGCCATACCATCCAGCAAGCCACCATCGAAGAGTGCGTCAAAATCCTGCGCGGCTTTCGACGGGTCATGGAGGAATACGGAATCACCGACCCCAAACAGATCCGCGCGGTGGCGACCAGCTCGGTCCGCGAGGCCGGCAACCGGGATACCTTTCTCGACCGTATCTATATCGCCACCAGCATTGCCGTCGATCTCATTGAGGAAGCGGAGGAAACCCGGCTCACCTACCTAGGAGTTCAGGACCTGCTCGCTCGCGACGAAAGCCTGAGTCAGGGTGATGTTCTGGTCGTCGAGGTAGGCGGTGGCGACACCGAACTGCTCCTGGTTCAGGATGGCTATGTGAGCTATTCCAACACCTACCGGCTGGGCACCCTTCGCATGCGGGAAACCCTCGAAACCCGCTACGCGACCAGCGAACAGATGAGCGCAACCTTTCTACGCCACATCGAACTGATGGTCGATCAGATCAAACGCAGCGTGCCCACCCAGCGGCGGCCCATCCTGGTCGCGGTCTCCGGAGATGCCCGGTTTGCCGCCGAACACCTGAGCAAGACCTGGCGGTCCTCCTACATGGTGCGGCTTGAGGTCGGAGACTTCACCAAGCTTGCACGCAAGGTTTCCCAGTACTCGGTGGACGAACTGGTCAAGAAGTACCGCCTGTCCTACCAGGAAGCGGAGACCCTCGGGCCCGCCCTCCTCGGCTATGCCGAACTGGCCAAGGTGTTCGATATCGAAAAGTTGCTGATTCCCAAATCCAGCCTGCGTCATGGACTGCTCCGGGAAGCGGTCATCGGAAGTGGCTGGTCCCCCCTGTTTGCGGATCAGGTTATTCATTCCGCCATCGCCCTCGGCCATAAATACGCGTTTGATGAAAGGCATGGAAGGCAGGTCGCAGATCTTTGCCTGAAATTCTTTCACGAGCTTCGCTCCGAACACCAGCTCGGACCCCGCTATGAAATGCTGCTCCACATCGCCGCCCTGATCCACGAAGTCGGCCTTTTCATCAACAACCGCAGCCACCACAAGCACTCGATGTATATCATCCTCAACAGCGATCTGTTCGGGTTGAACCATCATGACATGCAACTCATTGCCCTGATCGCCCGGTACCACCGCAAAGCGCCCCCCCTTCCCCATCACGAGGTGTACAACACCCTCGACCGGGAAGAGCGGATGATTGTCTCGAAATTATCCGCGATCCTCCGGGTCGCCGACGCTCTCGACCGGAATCACATGCAGCAAGTGCGCGAAGTCAGCTTTGTCCGACGGGCGGGTACCCTCCAGGTGTTCATCCACGATGTCGAGGATCTCACCCTCGAGCGAATCGCCCTCAAGGAAAAGGGCAGCATGTTCAACGATGTCTATGGCATGCGCATGATCCTCGAAACCGGAACCCCGAATGAAGGAATGATTTCCGATGTCTGATCCTGTTTCCCCCGTCTACAACAACCGCGAATTGAGCTGGATCGATTTTGACCGCCGGGTACTTGAAGAGGCCCTCGACCCCACCCTGCCGCCCCTCGAACGGCTCAAGTTCCTCGCCATCGTTTCCTCCAACCTCGATGAATTTTTCATGGTCCGGGTCGGGGGGCTCGACCTGCTCCTGGCCCGGGGCAAAAACGAACCGGAGCTTTCCGGACTGACGACCGAACAGCAACTAACCCAGATCAGCTCGTTGGTCCATGCCATGGTTGCCGAACAATACGCATGCCTGCTGAACGATCTCGTCCCCCAGCTCGCGAGCGAGGGACTGCGGCGCATCACCATGGACGAGGCAACGCCTGCGGTGCATGAATACCTCGAACAGGTCTTTGACCATGATCTCTATCCCATCCTCTCCCCCCTCGCGGTGCGGGACGATGAGGAGTTCCCATTCATCCCGGGACTGAACCTCAACCTGATTGTCCGGCTCAAACCCTCCGCCCGGTCCGGCAAAGGGAAGAAGCGCCTCCCCGACCGCCATGCCGTCGTGCCCATCCCCCGCAAACTCTCCCGCTTCATCACCGTGCCTATCGATGAAGGACACAATTACGCGCTCGTCGAAGACGTGGTCTCGACCTTTGTCCAGCGACTGTTCCCCGGCGAACCGATTGTGGAATGCCGAATTTTCCGGATCACCCGCAATGCGGATATGGGGGTGCGGGAAGACCTCGCGGTCGACCTGATGATGCGGATGAAGGAGGTACTGGATGCCCGTAAACAAAGCGACTGCATCCGCCTCGAGCTTGACGCCCGGACCAGCGCAGATCTCCGCAATTGGTTGATCCAGGCGCTTGATGTCCGGGAAGATGCAATCTATGACCTCGATGGCCCCCTCGACCTGTCCGCCTACTTCGGATTGGCCCGCGCCACCGGGTTCGACCACCTGCGTGATAAACCATGGCCACCGCAACCCTCCCCCGGGGTGCCGCCCGGAGTGCCGATGTTTGACATTCTATCCCGCAAGGACCTGCTCCTGCACCACCCGTATGAAAGTTTCGATCCGGTGATCCGGTTCATCGATGAGGCCGCCAACGATCCCGATGTACTCGCCATCAAACAGATCCTGTACCGGACCAGCGAAAACAGTCCGATCATTGCCGCCCTGACCCGGGCCGCATCCCGCGACAAACAGGTCACTGCGGTGGTGGAATTGAAAGCCCGTTTCGATGAGGCCCGCAATATTCACTGGGCGCAATCCCTCGAACAGTCCGGCGTCCAGGTGATCTATGGCATCAAGGGGCTCAAAACCCACGCCAAGATCTGTGTGGTTGTCCGGCGCGAGCCCGGCGGCATCAAGCGCTATGTTCACTTTGGCACCGGAAACTACAACGAGATTACGTCTCGCCTCTATACCGACATCAGTTACCTGACCTGCCGCGAAGACTACGGGGCCGACGCCACCGCGTTCTTCAACATGATCACCGGCTACTCCCAACCCATTCGCTTCCGCAAAATCGAAGCCGCCCCCATTGGCATCAAAGAGCGGTTGCTCGATCTGATCGAAAGCGAAGCCATGCGCAGCCGGGAGGGGCAGGAAGCGATGATCCGTGCCCGCATCAATTCCCTCACCCACCCCGAAATCATTGACGCCCTGTACCGGGCGTCCCAGGCCGGCGTGAAGATCCAGTTGAATGTGCGCGGCATCTGCTGCCTGCGCCCCGGAGTGTCCGGTCTCAGCGAAAATATCGAGGTGGTCAGCATCATTGACCGGTTTCTTGAACACAGCCGCATCCTCTACTTTCACCAGGGCGGCGAACCCCAGGTCTTCATCTCCAGTGCGGACTGGATGCAGCGCAATCTCGATAAGCGGGTCGAATTGCTGATCCCCATCGCCGATGACGACTGCCGGGAACGCCTGACCCACATTCTGTCCGTCGCCTTCAAAGACAATGTCAAGGGCCGTGGTCAGCAGCCCGACGGGGTGTACCGGAGGCTCAAGCCGGGTCGGACAAAGGACACCCTCCGCTCTCAGGCGTACTTCTACGAGGAAGCCTGTGCGGCCGCCCAGCAATTGCAGCATACCGGGCGAGATCTATTTGTGCCTGAGCGCCCGGCGGGACTGGCTTGATGGCCTCGCCCCAGAAAAGCGCCCGGAGATCCTGCTCGCGGGAAATGTTGGATGCCCTGACCGCATCCCTGCAGGAGGTGGCCACGGCCTGGCGGATTTACCGTCGGCAGCCGGATATGGAGACGCTGCACAATTTGCGTACCGCGGTCCGGCAATCCCGGGTACTGATCAGCTTTGGGGTCTATCCGGAGCCAGCCCGGCAATGTGGAGAACACCTCAAGCAGGTGGCCCGCACGCTCGGGCCCGCGCGAGATCTGGATGTCAGCCTCGCCCTGCTCCAGGACCTGGACAAGCCCGGCGGGAAAAAGTGCACAGCAGCCTATCGTCAACTGCGCAGCCGCCTCACCGCCCGGCGTAGAAACCGTTACACCGCCATCCACAGGCTCGCCGAAACCCCGGGCGGGAAAACCCTCCATCGCCATATCAGTCGCGCCATTCAGGAACTACGGGAATTCGAGCAAAAAGCCCGTCCCGAGGCCACCCTGCACACCGGCAAAGTGCTGGTCGAAAAAACCGTCCGGCGCATCCGGCGCAAGCGAAACCTCGCCCAATCCTCCAATGAACAAAAGCTGCATGAACTGCGCATCCTCATCCGGCGCCTGCGCTACCTCCACACCCTGATGCCAAGCCTGTTTACCCGGGAAACCCAAGCCCTCTACGAAAAACTCCGGACCTGCGAACGCAGACTGGGGAAACTCCATGACGTGGATATGGTCCTTCAGTTTCTTGCCGAAGCGGAGGATGCCGCCCTCCAGCCCCTCATTGCTGAAGCCCGGCTGGTGAGGCGTAAACGAAGAAAACGATTCCAGGACGCGTGGAAAAAACTGCCCAAAGGGTTTCAGAAGACCTGAGCCTGATCGCTCAAACCGAAACATGGTGGAGGGTATGGGGATCGAACCCACGACCTCGTGAATGCCATTCACGCGCTCTCCCAGCTGAGCTAACCCCCCATGCTGTTTCAAAGACAGGTGGTGTTTCTAAAGTCTGCCCGTCTTCCTGTCAACCCTCGAGTGCAATTCGGATCCAATCTGAAAAACAGTCTTGATCTCTGGGACCGGCTGGCTAAAACTACCCAACTGCATCCAGCAGGATGAAACCATGGCGGTGGGATAGCGAAGTGGCCAAACGCATCAGACTGTAAATCTGACGACTCTGTCTTCGAAGGTTCGAATCCTTCTCCCACCACCAGCTTTGATATATTCCGGGAACCGGATCACTTCATCAACCAAGTCCTCATCCGTGCGATCCCCGAGATCCGTGGGCATTCAGAACAAAGCAACCCAGAAAGCGTCGAAACTTCCTTGGAGAAGGAACGGTACGGAGCTGAAGTTTCAGCATGGAGCGGGTGGCGGGAATCGAACCCGCGTGACCAGCTTGGAAGGCTGGAGCTTTACCACTAAGCAACACCCGCTTGAAGTGAGGGAGGCACTGTAGAGGATTCGGAGGGAGGAGGTCAAGTCTGTCGCTACAGGTTGGGGGCTGCAGGTTGGGGGTTTGCATCTGTTGGCCGGGCGGGATAGGTTGAGGCATGATGAATCGCGCACCGCTGCCCTCCCCTGAAATCATTGCCGGCCTGCCTTTGGATGGAGGAGAGGCATACAACCGCTTGATCCATGCCACCAGTCCGTACCTGCTCCAGCATGCCACCAATCCGGTGGACTGGTATCCGTGGGGTGCCGAGGCTTTTGCCGAGGCAAAAAACCGGGATGTGCCGGTGTTTGTTTCGATTGGCTATTCAGCCTGTCACTGGTGCCATGTTATGGAGCAGGAATCATTTGAGCATCCCGGGATCGCCGGGCTTTTGAATCGGTTCACGGTGCCAGTCAAGGTGGACCGGGAGGAACGGCCGGATATCGACGATGCCATGATGCTGGTTACCCAAGCGTTTACGGGCCGCGGCGGGTGGCCCAATTCGATCTGGTTGACCCCGGAGGGCCGCCCCTGGTACGCGGGCACCTATTTCCCGCCTGAGGACGGACCGGGTCGCATGGGTTTCGCAACCCTGCTGGAGCGTCTGGCCGCGCTCTGGCGTGAACAACGGCCCCAAGTGGAAAATCAGGCCACCAGCCTGTCCAAGAATCTCGCACAGTATGCGACCAGTCGGCCCGCGGTGGTACCCAGACTCCACCCGCCATCAGCCCTGATGTATCTGGATCGGGCCGGCGAAGCACTGGCCAAGACCTTTGATGCCCGGCACGGCGGTTTTGGCGGGGCCCCGAAATTTCCGCCCCACGCCGCCCTGCTGTTTCTAGCCACCGCCAACCGGAGCAAGCCGGATGCCCGATCAGACGGAATGCTGCGGCGCACCCTCGACGCGATGATGCTCGGCGGCATTCATGACCAGGTTGGCGGCGGATTCCATCGGTACGCAACCGATGAGCGGTGGTTTCTTCCGCATTATGAGAAGATGCTCTATGACAATGCCCTGCTGGCCCGGGTCTATGCCGAAGCCTCATCGCAACTGGAGGATCCTGTCTATTTAATGATCGCGGAACGCATCTGCGACTGGGTACTCAGAGACTTGCTGCTCGAACATGGACTTTTTGCATCGTCCCTGGATGCCGACACCGGGTCGGGCGAGGGAGAAACCTACCTCTGGACCCTGGGTGAACTGGAGGAACGGCTCGGCCCGGCGGATACCCGCAGGTTTTGCCGATGGTATGGATGCACCGCCGAGGGAAATGCGCACGATGAGGCGACAGGAAAACCTACCGGGAAAAACCTGCCCTACCTTGACGCGCGGTTGCCGGAAAAAGACAGGACAAGGGCGGATGCACTATTGAAGGTGTTACAAGAGGCAAGGCTCACTCACCCCCAACCGGCCCGGGATGACAAGGCAGTGACAGCCTGGAATGGCATGATGATTGGCGGGCTCGCGGTGACCGGTCGCATCGCCCATCGCGCTGACTTGATCGAGGCGGCAGAGCGAGCCGCCGGGGCGGTTCTCGAGCATCTCTCGCCCGCCCCCGGCAAGCTGATGCGATCTTGGCGCGAAAAACCTTCAGCTGTCCCCGGTTTTCTCGAGGATTACGCGGCCATGGCCTGGGGCCTCGTAGACCTGTTTCGGGTGACCGGCACCACCCGGTATCGGGATCAAGCCAGGGAGCTGCTGCAGACGCTTGACCAGACCTTTCTCAGCGACACCGGAATCTATCGTCCGACCAGTCAGGAACATGAGGCTTTGTTTATCCCCACCAGTGATACTCTGGATCAGGCGACCCCCTCGGGCAATGGCATGGCCTGCCTGGCCCTCGCTTCGCTTGCAGCACAGACGGGTGACTCCCGCGACCGCGAACAGGCGTGGCGCCTGCTCGATGCGGCCTCCGGCTGGCTCCATCCATTACCGACCGGAACGCTGTCCTACCACGCCGCACTGAGCCTGTTACAGGCTGGCGAGGCATCCACAATCTCCTCCAGTCCTGTCCCTGATCTGAGCTTTCGAAAAGTTCCCCTGAGCCTTGAAATTACGCTCACCCCCCGGCATCTCCCCATTCGCACCACAGCAGAACTGGTTCTCTCGCTCCACCTGGATTCGGGATGGCATCTGCAGGAACAGGAACCCGTGACGGTGGAGATCGGTTATCCCCGCGGACTGAAAGAGGCAGGTCGCAGCGCGGTGGACACGACCTTTACCTATCGCATTGACATCGAGCATTCGGCGCCCACAAGCGTCGTCGAACTGAAGCTGTCCGTGGCCTTTACCGCCTGCAGTGAAGAGCGGTGTCTCCCCCGGGAGAGCCTGGAAATCCGGGTGCCGGTCACCATCATCGATCAGGGATAAGCGCCGGGCCGGTCAAGCCCCATGGTTTCCGGCAATCCGAACAGCAGGTTCATGTTCTGGAGGGCGCTGCCCGCCTGACCCTTCATCAGGTTGTCGATGTGGGAGATGATCCGAACCATCCCAGTGCGTTCGTCCAGATCGACGATCAGGTTACAGTAGTTCGAGCCCCGAACATGTGCGGTTCCCACCGATGCAGTCCGGTCAAAGATCCGCACAAACACATTATCCCGGTGAAACGCCCGGTAGGCCTCCAGCAGTTGGCCATAGGTCAGACCCGGCACTGCACGGCCGTACAGGCAGGACAGGATGCCCCGGCAGGCCGGTACCACCTGGGCGGTAAAGGTCACATTCACCGGGGTGCCGGCAAGGGTGCCCAGGGCTTTTTCCACTTCCACAACATGCTGGTGGCCGGTCAGTCGATAGGCGTTCATATGGTCATACCGGGCGGGATAGTGAAAGCCCGGGGCGGGCTTTTTCCCTGCGCCGGAAACCCCGCTCTTGCAATCACAGATGATCCCGGCCGGCTCGATCAAACCAGCCTTGATCGCGGGCGATAAACCGATGATGACCCCCACAGCAAAACACCCGGGATTTCCGAGCAGCGACCGGCCGGTATGAATCTGTTCCCGGAACAACTCCGGTACCCCATACACGGATTGGGGTAACAGATCCGGCGAGGCATGATTGGGATCCTTACCAATCCGGGTGGCATAATCCTGGTAGTCCGCCAGGGAGGTGAACCGGAAGTCCCCGCTGTAATCGATCACCTTGGCGCCGGCGTCCAGTTCGCCCTGGGCCTGCTTCATCCCCACCCCGTCCGGGGTCGAGAAAAACACCACATCCGCAGGTTCCGCAGCCTCGGGGTCGCCGGGGGCATGGATGACCTGATCGCAGAAGCCGCTCAGATGCGGATACAGGTCGCTGACCTTCATTCCGGTTTCGGTAGCCGCGACCAGGGTTTGAATCTTTGCCTCGGGATGCCCCAGCAGCAGTTCGATGATACCGACCCCGCCATAGCCTCCCGCACCAATCACTTTTACATGGATCATAGATTTCTGCTCCTCATTTCCTTGAAGCATCATAGTCGGGAGCAGGGCAGATGCGATGAAATTTCTCTGTCGCTACGGTGTGCCCGTGCTTCCGTCAACGGGCTGGACGCCCGAGCGCAGATACAAGGTCGGGGCCTGGTTTGTGATAACAAGGAACAGGGCATCACCGCTGCCGGGAAGATTCAAACCCAGGGGCGTCCAGGCACCGGAGACCAGGTTCGTGCGATAAAAGAGTTCGTATCGATAGCCCTCCAGGGTGCGAGGAAACGCGACGTTCCATTCTGATGGCTGGCGCATCGACAGCTCGAAAACTGCGTCAGAAGCATCGGGGACGCACCGGAGGACCGGCAGGTGCCAATCCTCGCCACCCCGGTTATCCCAACGCCCGGAGCCATCATAAAACACCAGGTCCAATTGCTCGGTTCCCAGCGGCAGGGTGTAGGTATGGACCCATTGATCCGGACCTGCGGGAGTCATTGCAGGAGAGGTGGCGAGGATATCCTGCCAGCCATTATGACCCAGATGCAGATACACCTGTTCTGCACCATGCAGGGTTCGTCCGCGCGCGTTATAGCGCAAGGTGACGGTTTCATCACAGGAGGTGAGCGGGGCGGGAGCTACCACCAGGGCCTGCGATGGGGCTTCCACACCATCGGCGGTCAGGATCAGGTCATAACTCAAGCCGACCCGATTGTCGGACAGATCGCGGGCCCAGGCATTTTCGCTCACCCCGGGCACCCCTCCCATGACATCCAGTGCATCATTGTTGTCATCGGGGGAGTCAAGGGTCGCATCGGTTCCGGGTTCATTCCCGCTGTTTCGAAAGGATACCAGGGAGAAGGTGACCCACTGCGGCTCAAAGGCATCGAGATCGGCGCGATGAATGCGAGCTTCCAGCGCGTCAAATTCCTCGCTGACCGCGATGGCGGAATCCCTCTGGTTGGGAACATACCACCCTTCCCCGTTGTAAAGACGAATGGCCGGGGCCCCACCCGCCCAATAAAACTGCATCTGGCGGCTGGCATACTGCGAAGGATGCTCCAGGCCGATCGACCCATCCGGTGTCGAAGCATCACCAATCCATGGGAAGCGCCCGGAGGCATCCCGTAAATAGTTGTTCCAGGCAATCCCCACCCCGGGAAGACTCGCGTCGTTCACCTCAGCAAACCGAATCAGAAAATACACATAGGTATCATCCGAGGTCACCCGTACCTCAGTGATATCTGCATCGGCGGCAGACCCCGCGAAGGTGCGGCGATCACCCACTTCTCCGCGGTAGATCCATTCTTTCGCATCCACGGCAACGCTATGCAGGGCTCCGGTATGAACGCCGGACCACTCTCCGGGCCAGCCATCCACCTTGATCTTTGTCGTCTGGTCGAGAAGGAGAAGATCCCAAAACCGCAAGTCGGGAACGGTCAGGGTGACATAGTACCCATCCGCATCAAGCCCTTCTGAAAAAGGGATTTCGGTGGCGCGCCCGAGGCCATCATCCGGACTGGCGAGCAGAATACGCTGCACTTTTTTCCGGGTATGACACATCAGCGCGATTGCCTTTTGCGGAACCGGGTTCGGGCTGGGATTGCGCCACTGGGTATCCACACCGTTCAGGTTGATCAGGTTGAGGGCCAGATATTCGTCCCGCCACTCCTTCGTGATGGCCCAGATGGCGTCTGAGGTAGCCTCCTTGGTGAGGGCATGGGTTGCGCTCGTGAGGCGCATGGCATCGGTGCCGTCCACCACATTTCCCAGGGTGTTGAAAAACAGGAAGTTCTCATAGCGCACGGCGAAGTCGTAATAGTCGCGCATGGAACGTTTCAGCCCATCATGCATACGCGGTGAGCGGAGGGGGAAGTATTCGTTGACCAGCATTTCACCGTCTTCGCCCAGTTCGACGCGAAACCCGCCATTGGCAAACACACAGGCCGCCATGAGCTTGGCGGATGCGTCATTGATATAGGTGGGAAGTGGAGGCGCGGTGGGTTCGCTCATGGTCTCCCATGATTGCCGGTTGATATAAGCCGCCAGCACCACCGCTTTATCACCGGCATCCGCCTTCGCACTGAGAATATTCTCGCGAATATCCTGATAGGTATCCCGGGTCCAGACCTCGGTGTAGTACACATCGGCATCCGAACCGGCAATCGCAGCCTGATAGCCTCCCGCCACATCATTGTGGGCCACCCGGGCCTGGGGATAGACGGAACGCAGGCTGTCTCTTGCCTCCCGGATAAACGCGGGAAACGCCACCGATTCGTCAATCCCGGCCGCCGAGTTATACGGGTAGCTCCAGGAGCCGCCGAGATTATCCAGATGAATGCCGTCAAAGCCCGCCTTGTCCATCGCGTCATGGAATTGCCCGATGATGTGTGACTTCCATCCCGGATGAGAGACATCCATCACCCAGATCGTGTACCCGACCTTATGGGTCCGGATGTCCGCGAGATCGGTGGAATTGGGTTGGGTAAACGCGGCCCAGGTGACCTGTTCCGGTGCGGTGTCATTTCCGCTGTCTCCGTACATCAAGGCATACGAAAGGGCCGCCATATTACGGCTGTGGGCTGCCGCCACTTTGGCTTTGACAGTGTTAAAGGACTGCACCCGCCCATCCGGCTGGGTGTACAAATCCGCCACCTCCGCACCGGCATAGGGCACCAAGCGGTCGTGGGTCCACTTCCAGTCATAAAATTGAAGGGCATTGATATGATACTTGGCCAGCGTGCGTGCCTTACCCTCCGCATCATCGCCCGGATAGTAATCACAGAAAAAGCCGTACCGGGGGAATCGGATCCAATCGCTGCTCACATCCATCGCACTGGACCGGGTATCGCGGACCTCACCGTCCACAATGAGATCCACCTCGATGCCATACCCCCGATAGTCGTCACCCGGAGTGACCCAGGGAAAGGACAACTGCTGCCCGCTCCACTGCGGCAGGGTCACCGCTTGTTCGAACGAAGCGACCTCCCGGGTGAGCCACATCACCTTGACCGAAACCACCCCGGTCACCTCGCTTTGGGTATTGTAGAGATCCACCAGAATGGTCCCGGTTTCACCGGGATTGTGCCGTCCTTTATCGGTATACACATCACGGATCAGAGAGTTGACCCGCATCCGGTAATCCGCCCCCTGGTTACTGTCCCAAAAGACGTCTCCTTTTCCATTGGCGGCGCTGACATAATAACGCACCGAGGTGCCTGCGGGAAATCCACCCACATTGACATGCCAGGCATCGTTACCATCAACCGGGGCATCCTTGGACATCCCAACCGATGTCCAGGATTGCCCATCATCGATGGAATAGCCGACAAACGCCGACTGCCCCACCCCCGGCGGCCACATGCGGACATTGATCCAGAGATCAGCCCCCGGATCGAGCGAACCGTACTCGGGATAGGTATACAGGTTGCCCATCCACCGGATCGCGGCCGCTTCATTGCTGACCGTCACAAAGTAGTCCTGGCCATTCTGACTGTCCCAGAGGATCTGATCCGGCCCGGTGACTTCAATCGCGTAACGAATCGTGGTGCCTTGGGCAAAGGTTCCGAGATCTGCTTTCCACCGGTCGTTGGCTCCGCCCTGCGAAGGTCCGGCATACGCCATCCCCACGGAATCCCAGTCCACACCGCCGTTGATACTAAACAGGACACGTGCCCCGAGCGCCGACTGGGCCGGATAGGATTCCACCGAGATCACCAGCGGTTGCGAAGAGGCGATTACCCCATGGTCCGCATTGTTGCTGGCATTCCCCGCCCATTGCAGCGCCAGTGCATTTGCGGCGAGGAGCAGCGAGCCACACCCCACAACGACCGGAAAGGCCCCTGAGATTCGTCGGCTCATGATACCAACACATCCCTTGAAGACCAGACCCGGCACTGGCACTCATGGATCGCCAGAAAGCAGGCAGCCTGCATTGTCGGTAAAGTGGATGGCATTGGGATGTGTCCTTTACCAATCTACCCGAGGTGATGCTTTACGGTAAGCATTATTGCCACCTTGCCCGATCCATTTTCGCGGTGGCCGCTTCTAAAGGCGTCGACCATTCTCTGCGATCCAGAGGCAGAACCCACCCTGATCCGGCCCCCGTTCCCCATCTTGACTCTTCGCGAACCCCGACCCACACTGGCCTGCATTTCCATGAATCAAACCCAGTCCAGCACCATTGAACCGGGCGGCTTCCAGCGAGGCGGCCGGAAGAGGCTCACCGGCGATGAGGGCCCGCGAGTCCGATGATCGAATTCCGTCAGGTGACCAAGCGCTACGGCGAGCAGGAGCTGCTCGGCGGGGTCAGCTTCCGCATTCTGGCCGGGCAGCGGATTGGGGTGGTCGGTCCCAATGGCTGCGGCAAGAGCACCATGTTTGGACTGATCACCGGCAACCTCCAGGCCGACAAGGGGGACGTCCAGGTCCAGTCGGGGGTTCGCCTGGGGTACCTGCGCCAGATCCTTGCCCTCGGTAGTGAAGAGATGCCTTTGCGCACCTATGTGGCAGAAGCCTTGTCGGAACTGACCCGGATGGAGACGCGGATCCATGAGATCGAGCACCGCCTGGCTGATCCGAAGGAGCAGGATCGGGCAGCCCTGCTGGAAGAATTGGGCATACTGCAGACCCGGTTCGAGCATGAGGGTGGCTATACCCGGGCGGCTCGTGCGGAAGAGGCATTGGGCGGTCTGGGATTTGCTGCGGACCGGTTGGACAATCCCCTCCAGTCCTTCAGCGGGGGTTGGCAAATGCGGGCGGAATTGGCCAAAATCCTGATCAGCGAGCCGGATCTGCTGTTGCTCGACGAACCGTCCAACTACCTGGACCTGCCAGCAGTGGAATGGCTGCAGCGCTATCTCAAGGGTTTTCGGGGCACCCTGCTTCTGATTTCCCATGACCGGTACCTGTTGAACAGCCTGACCGAGCAAACCCTGGAGTTGTATGCAGGCAAAGCGACCCTGTATCGCGGCCCCTATGACACCTATATCCTGGAGCGGACTGAGCGACAGCGGCAGCTGAACGCCCAGAAGAAAAACCAGGACCAGAAGCGAAAAGAAATCGAGCGGTTTGTTGAGCGGTTCCGGGCCAAGAACACCAAGGCAACCCAGGTGCAAAGCCGGATCAAGCAGTTGGAGAAGATGGAAACCATCGACCTGATTGAGGACATTCGGACCAAGGGCAGGATTCGGCTCTCCACCCCACCGGCATGCGGGGTCGAGGTGATCCGGCTGGAATCGGCGGGTTTCGGTTATCAGGAGGGCCAGTGGCTGTTCCGCGACCTTGACCTGGCGGTACAGCGGGGAGACAAGACCGCAGTGGTCGGCTCGAATGGGTTGGGCAAAACCACCCTGCTGCGCATCCTCGCCGGACAACTGCCCCTACGCACCGGACAACGAACCCTCGGTCACAAAGTTCAGCCGGGTTTCCAGACCCAGGACTTCGCCGAATCCATGTCCCCTTCGGCCACCGTGCTGCAGATTGTACGGGAAGCCGCACCAGGAGAAACCGAACCGCGATTGCGCACCCTGCTGGGCGGGTTCGGCTTCGCAGGCAATGCCATCGAAAAGTCGGTTGAAGTTCTGAGTGGCGGAGAGAAAATCCGTCTTGCATTTGCCCGGTTGCTTGCCAATCCGCCCAACTTTCTCCTCCTTGATGAACCGACCACGCATTTGGATATTCCATCACGGGAAGCGCTCGAACAGGCCCTGACCGAATATGAGGGAACCCTGCTTTTTGTCAGTCACGATGTGGCGTTTGTCCGCAAAGTTGCCACCAGCATCCTGGCCATCGCCCCCCCGGGCGTGAATCGATATCACGGCGGCTATGATTATTATCTGGAAAAGCTGGCTCAGGCGAATCCATCCCCCACCCTCTCCAGCCGGACCACTACGGCACCCGCCTCCGGCTCCGCCAAAGCCAGTCGGCAGGAGCGGGCGGCACGGTTGCAACAAACCGCGCCCCGCAAGCGTGAACTGGAAGCCCTGCTCCAGAAGTATGAAGCGCGCATTCATGCCTTGGAGCAAGAACAGGCCGAATTGGTGTCATCGCTGGAGTCCGGAGCCGAGATGAGTTACGCCCAGATCAACGCGAGGCTATCGGCCATCCCGGAGGAAGTGGAAGCACTGACCCGGGAGTGGGAAAAGGCCGGCACAGAGCTGGAGGCAATCCTGGAGATCCGCAAGCAGGCCGGGTAATACTGTCCATGGGTATGATTCGGTACCTTTGCCAATCGGTTTCGAGAAGGTTTCAGGTTTCGGTCTTCAAGCCCTGAATGCCGGCCGGGCGGGGATGGGGCATAGACCATGATTCATCCGGGACCGGGGTAGCTTGTGCGATTTGTCCCGCGGGCCTGCTTTTTTGCTCGCCCGTACCTGGCCAACGGCAGGCAGGAGCGGCACGGACCCCGATGGCGGAATTTTCACTACCAACGTACAACCGACGCGATGGAGATCCGGTCATCCAGTAAACGATTATCCAGAGCGGGCTCGTCGCTGGGGTCAAGGATCCAATCGGTTTTCAAATACTGCTTCAACCCTGCCACCAATTCATAAAAGCTGATGCCGGGATTGGCATCGAGGTGGACCAGGCCGGCCAGGTTGCCTTCGGCCAGCGCCACCAGCGTGCGGGCGGTGTCATCCAGAAAGGAACAGGCCTGAAACCAATTTCGGCTCGCCGTGATCCGGCCTTGTTCCGCCTGGGTTCTGGTTAGATGATCGACCATGTGATTGGCGCCGGGGACAAGACCAATCTGCCATCCGATACGGACAAGTACGGCTCCGGGATAAACGTCGGCAATCCGATCCTCCCCGGCTTTCTTGTAACGGCCATAGTCATCCTGTGGTTCGGGCACATCGTGGATGGAAAAAGGGCCGGTCTGATGTCCGCCATACACCGAAACAGAACTGGTGTGCACAAACGGAATTGCCCGCCGGGCCGCGTAGTCGGCAAGGAGTCCGGTCCAGTCCACCGGTCCAACCGCCAGATGGAAGCAGACATCAGGCCGACAGCGATCCAGAAAGGATTGACACGCGGCCGGATCTTCCGGCGACACTACGGTTCGGCACCAGGGAACCACATCCCATCCCCCGGCGCGAAGAATTTCCACCAGAACGGGCCCCAGGGTGCCCCCGGCCCCGGTCACCAGTGCCTTCATCAGAAACCTACACTGATTGATGATACGGTATTGTCGGCATCGCCGGAATAGCGACTGCGATTTCGCTCCGCCATGGTTTCGACCCGATACGAATCACCGGTGGTGTGAATCCGGATCGAGCCGGTGCGCTCAGTGACATAAAACCGGATGTCCGGCTGACGGCGAAACAGGCGATCGAGCACCTGGAACCGCTGGGTCACATCCCGGGTGGCTCCCCCCATGACCGCCCGCGGATAGGCATACTCCAAGATCACCTGTTCAGGCTGGACTCGCTGCAAGAGAGACCGTACCTGACTTTCCATGGTCTGCACGCGCCGATCACCCCGAACATAGCCTGGATCCAGCAAGGTCCGGCGTGGAAGCACAAGGATGTCCGCCTTGAGCTCGCGGTCGCTTACCCCGGAGAGCAGGTCCAAATCGATATCCGAAATCACCAGCATCCGGAAGGACCCATGGTCGATCCGCAACACCGAGCCCTGGTGCACATCGCCGGCCGCATCCACATATGGATCCCCCACCTTGAGCATCACCACCTGAAAAGGTTCCCCGACCGCCGAGTCATACAACACCTCACCTGCGCGGTAAATCGAAGGCTTCACTGCAGAGTGGGCAAGCCAGGTTTGGGCCGAAGGGGCGCGGGCAGCCAGCACGGTCGGCAGAGGACGAACCCCCGGTAAAATCGGGCGCATCAACCGCTGGTATACGATCCCGGCTTCCTCACCATCGCCCTGCAAGTAAGGCGACGCCACTTCCCTCGCCATCATCCGGGCCAGGCCATCGGGCATCCACAGGTGATCGCACCGCAGATGATCAAGCAGGTAGGAGGTACCGGCCACCCGTTCGGCCGCGGTACCGGTCAGCACCAGTCCATCGAGATGCCTGACCCCGATGTGGGACAGATAGGGCAGCACCGTCCATTCGGCATCGATCCGCCGGGCAAGATCCTGCTGGGAATAACCGACATCCAGAAGTAGATGTCCATCATCCGGGGCATGCACGTGGATGCTGCTTCCGAATCCGATGCTCAGCACTTCGATCATCGCCTCGTTCTTGCCACGCGCGTGGTTTCCTTCCAGCAGAAATGGAAGGCCGGAGAGGACAATCAGCCCCGCACTGACCGCCCGCGGAGCCCACGGTGAGGTGGCCCCCCTGGTCGCACACCAGGTTTTCAATCCCGGATACCAACGGGGTGCCCACACCCATGCGGAGGCCACCGCATAGTAGAAGAAGAGCTCACCCAGCGAGGGGCGATGCACAAACGGGTACGGAAAGTACTTGGCGAAAAAGTGCGCGACATCCACAAACAGGGTGGCCCCGAGCCAGTTCGCGGCATTGAGGATCAGGGCAATGAATGGCCCGACCCCAGGAATCAACCCCAGCAAACCGCCGATGGCGCCAAGCTGTACCACCAGGCCGATCAGTGGAATCGCGATCAAGTTCGCATAGGCTCCGGCAAACGGCCAGCGGCTGAAGTAAAAGGCCGAGAGGGGGATCATCATGCCAATCTGAATGGCAAGCTGGGCGGCAAGAAAGGCGCCTACCGTCGAGGGTATTCCGCTAAACCGGAGCCGGGCAAAGGGATCCTTTTCGGTTCCCGACCATGGCGCCATCCATCGGAAAAGGAGGACCATCAACACCCCTAAAGGTAGAAGAAATCGCCAGGAGGTGATCAGGAACCAATTGGCGGTTGCCACCACCGAAAGCACCACCGCGAAGGTAACCGCAGCCACAAACACCGAACCCTGCAGGTGCAGGAGTTTTTCATGGAAGGGGCCGGTCAGCAGGGCCAGCGAAAGAATCGCACCAAAGGACAAGGTCAGGGATGGATCGACCACGACCAACGGGTTATGGATCAGAATCAAAAACGCCGCAACCGGAACACCAAACAGAATCGAGGAGCGAAGCCCCTGGTTCAGGTAAGCCCAGGTGAGCAGAAACAGGCTGTTCATAATCACCGCCCGCAACGTGGAAGGCCGGGCTCCGGTGATGACAGCAAAAACGATCAGGGCCAGGATGACCAGAGGGACAAACACCTGCCGGGGCAACTTGAACAGGGTGAAGATCGCCAGGAACATCACGGTCAGAATTGTCACATGCAAACCGGAGACCGCGAGTACGTGGTTCACCCCGGAAGCCTTGAAGTCCTGAACGATGGTGGTCGACATCGGTCGCCCGGAATCCTCTTCCGAATCACCGGACTGGTCGGCATCCCACTCAACCCCCTGCAATCCATAGCGCAGTCCCAGGATCACCCCCCCCAAGAATGCGGATTGGGGATAGGGCATGGTCTGTTTGATCACCGTCAATACCTGGTCCCGCAAGCCCAGAGAAAACCGGACCAGCGGCATCGCCTGCCTGACCTCCCCCTCCTTGGTGCCAATCATGGCAATGGGAAGTGGATCGCTGCCCCGGGGCGAGTAAAGAAACATCGTGCCAAATATATTATAATTCTGCAAAAAGCGTGCGGCATCGAATCCGCCGGGATTCGAGGGACCGCGGGCAAAGGTCAACTCGCCCGACACCATCACATCCGCGCCATTGGCATCGGTGCGGGCGAGCTTTTCATAGCCCGGCATATCGGGATTGATGGTGACCTGAATTTCGCCCCCGTGAACCGGGAAAAAGGTTCCGCCGGCTGGGTATTGAATGAACGCAGGTTTGACCATGATGACGGTCTTGAATGAGTACACCCGGGGATCCTGGGAAATCCGGCCCAGCACGGTGACCGGCGATTGCATGCGACGTCCCCGCACAAAAGACCGGGTATGGTTGGCAATTTGGTAGACATCGAGTTTTCCGGATGGATCCCCTTCCAGGAGCTGAATTCCGAGAATACGGGAAAAGGGCTGGTCCAACGTCTGACCGGTGCCAGCCGGGGCATCCGCTTCAAAGCGAACCACATCGCTGGTATAGATCATGGTCTGGGCATGGAATTCCCAGAGACCGCCTTCCGCCAACGTGGGCAGGCCCTGATCATCGAGGACCGTGGTCCTGACTTCCAGCTCCCCGATCAAGCGGAATGCGAGATCCTGTCCCGGTGATTCCACCAGGGCAAATCGCATCCGGGCGGTTTCCGATAATTGCTGTTCAAGACTCAGGGCGCCCTCCTCGCTGACCGAAAGACGCCCGAGATAGTCGTCATGGACCTGGTTTGCCGCGTTGTATCGGGCGTATCCCAACAGCAGCGCGGGCAGGGCGATCAAGACCCACAACAAGCCCCGTGGGATCGTCCGGGGGGATACCCCCTTGAGCATCATCGCGAGCAGCAGAGCGATCAGCGGAAGAAAGGAGCCCACGGCGAGCGCGGTCAGCCATGGCGCCTGAAAGGCACCGACCGGCCAGAGCATGGCAGCGATGAGACCGGCAATAAACCAATAGCAGAAGGCAATAATGTTATTCTGAATATTCACGGGACGCTTCCACTTCCTGGCTGTTCATCGGGTAATAGTCACGGTTGGATTCCCAGATTGGAGACGCGGAAAGATCGCCTTTCCACATCGAAAGGAGGGTGGCCCGATAGGCCGGGTGAACCAGCACCACGCCAACCCCGATCAACATCGAGGCGAGCAATACCTTGGCCAGCGTTTTCGAGCCTTCATCTATTCGGTCACTCATCAGCGATCCTCTTGTTGGGGGTGATCATCCATCTACTCTTCATCCTCGTTGACCGGATTGCCATGCCAGGCTGCGATCAGCACAAAGATGAAGGGAACACAGGGAAGGAGATAGAGCACTCCGGCGGTTGAATACAGAATCAGGTCCTCGCGGGTGGCCAGCCAATAGATATACAGGGCGAGCCCGATGGTATTCAGAACAATCAAGAGCATGCGCGCTACCGGGTGGCTCATGTGCGGGAGACCTTCTGCAGCAAAGCTACGACCTCGTCGATATCCGCATCGCTGTACGTTTTCTCGCCCCGGTAACCGGCAATCCACTCACAGGCTTCACCGGGCTCCAGCACGGGAATCTGCATGCCCTCAATGATGAATCGAGCCCGGGGATTCCGGTTGACCAGCACCGATACAATATCCGGCCAATGGATGCCGTAGCTCTCCATGACCTTGGACAGAATCTCCGCGTGGTCCCGGTTCTGGAGTACGGGATTCCGGAGGGTTACCACCCGGGACAGGTTCCGCTTCTCCTGGTGCCACACCTGGTCGTCGGCAAACCCCTTGATGGTGCCGCCCCAGTTTTTGGTCTCAATGACAAACAATCCGCCCGGGCCGATCACTACATGATCAATCTGGGCACTCCGGCGACCATGCTTGATCAGCAGGTCGTTGAACAGATAGTGGCGCTGATCGAGATATTCCGCGAGCCTCCGGGTCACTTCGGCCTCGCCTTCAATCCCCACGCCGAGGGATTGGCTGTCCTGCTGGTTCTGGCGAACCTTGATCCAATGGCCCAACGCCAGCAGGCCCATGGCGCCGCCGATCCACAACAGGGCCGGGGAGTCCTTGAGTACATACAGAACCGCTCCGACCAGCAAGCAAACCCCAGCGACAATCGCCTCGATTGCGACCAGGCGATGGAGATAGGCCGACTCCGACTGCAACCGCTTTTTACGGCGGGTTAGCGACGTTTCGTCTGAAAGAATGCGCGCCATGAGTGTCGCCGGGAATTATTCCGCCGGCGTCGAGTCGAGCGACTCGATCACCCGGGAAACCGCGTAGCGGTTCTTTCGCTCCGTGATCTCAATCTTCACCCGGTCCCCCACCTTGGTATCGGGAATAATGACGACCAGATCATCAATCCGGGTCATGCCATTGGCTTCATTGAATCGATCCACCCCGGTAACCTCGGTTTCATAGGTCATGCCGACCTGAATATGGGGAGCCTTGACCGGGCGGCCATCCTCGCCCGTGGCGGAAGCCGGTTCATCCGTGGTAGCGATGACCGGGGGCGAGGCCTCCGGCGCGGCATCGGCACTGAGGACGGTCACCAGGTCGCCCACCGCATAGGCATCTTCTTCACGGGAGACCCGGAAGACAACCTGCTGGTTGACAACACTGGCTCCCTTCACATAGACCGGCTTGCCATTGATCTTAACCGCCCCATCACCCCGGCTTCCGATGTAACTGACCACCCCGGTCAGCACTCCCCCCACCATACCGCCGCTGGAAAAGGATGGGGAACGAGGGGCGGACACCGGCGCGGGGCGCGGAGGCGGAGCGGATAGGGTGTCACGGCTTTCCACCGACAGCGCCACCGCTTGTGCGGTGGTTGCCCGCACCCGGGTGATTTCAATCACTGCATCATCGCCCGCAGCGGCCCCGTCCACAAAGGTAATCATCCCGCCAATACGCACCATTCCGGACGAACCATCCCGGGAGTTTTCACGGATCTGCACACGATATCGACCGCCAAGAACCACTGCGGCATCCGGTTGCTCGGAAAGATCAATGATGGATCCGACATTCACTTCAGGTACTTCATCCGGCGCCGACTCGACCAAATTCAAAATGACTTCCCGCTGCTGCTCCGACGGCTGCACGATGAGATAAATCACCACGGCAAGGGCCAGGACCGTGATGAAGAACAGGGTGAAGGTGATCCATACCGACCGGGGGGATCCACTCGGGGATCCAGGTGCCTGATTTGTTGTATTCATAGTAGAGTTGTGTTTATCAAAAATATCGGGCGCATGGCAAACACCATCGGCGGGATGGGCCTGCGTGAATCAACCCGGTCGGGAAGGTCCTCCGGACCATCGTCAACCGTATCGATTCCCCTGGCGGGCGGCGCGAAGTGCCATGCGGACCCACCACACACCTTTTCTGTACCTTCAGCCCAGGGGTTGTATCTTTGCGGGAACGGAGTTCGGGCTAGCGCACGATTGCTCCGGACTCTGTTTCGCGGTCGACACTGATCAGGCTCAAGACTTCACCGGATGATGCGGCCAGCACCATGCCCTGTGACAGCTGGCCACGCAATTTGACCGGTTTGAGATTGGCAACCACGACCACGGTTTTTCCCACCAGGTCGGCCGGGGTATAGTGCTTGGCGATTCCGGCGATAATCTGCCGGGTTTCCCCCCCACAAGCCACCTGCAGCAGGAGCAACTTGTCCGCACCCGGCATCGCTTCCGCAGAAAGAATCTTCGCGGTTTTCAATTCGACCTTTTTGAAGTCCTCGATCGAGATCAGGTTGGATTCATCGACCGGTTCTGGAGCGGCGGGAGCCGGGGGGGCCTCGGAAGGGTTCCGGTCGATGCGGGGGAACAAAGCGCCTTCGAGGGCAAGGGCGGTTCCTGGTTCCAACACGCCAAATTCCCGGACCCGGTCAATGACCGGCTCCCGGTCCGCCATACCGAGCGCTTGCCGGAGAGCCCCGATCCGCTCCGGCATGACCGGATACAACAGGGCCGATGCTGCCCGCAGACACTCCGCCGCCACATACAGGGTCTGGTGCAACGCTTCTGTCTTCTGCTGTTTCGCCAGAGTCCAGGGCTGTTTGATTTCCAGGTACCGGTTGATGTGTTTGATTGCATCAATAACCCGGGCGATGCCGAAGTCGATTCGCATGGTCTTAAGCGACCCAATCATTTCGTTGGCGGCCGTCTGCACGGTAGCCCACACTTCCGCCTCCGGTGAACCAGCTTGCGGCGCTTCCGGACGGGGGGGGATGCGGCCTTCGTGGTAACGGCCCAGCATGCTGGCCACCCGACTTAGCAGGTTCCCAAGGTCATTGGCCAGGTCCGCGTTATAACGGCGCACAAACCCGTCGTGGGAAAAGCTGGCATCCTGGCCCGGGGTCATCTCCGCCATCACGTAGTAGCGAAAGGCATCGACCCCGTGCTGGTCGATCAAGTCCATCGGGTTCACCACATTGCCGAGTGACTTGCTCATTTTGGTGTCGCCGAACAGCCACCAGCCATGGGCAAAGATTGTCCTCGGCTGAGGCAGGCCCATCGCCTGCAGCATGGTCGGCCAATACACGGTATGAGTGGTCAGGATGTCCTTCCCGATCAGGTGATAATTCACCGGCCACCATTGTTGGAATCGAGCCTCGTCCCGGCGGTACCCAATCGCGCTGATATAATTGACCAGGGCATCGAACCAGACATAACAGACATAATCCGGATCGAAGGGCAGATCGATCCCCCAGTTCAGCCGGGATTTCGGTCGGGAAATACACAAGTCCTGGAGGGGTTTGCGAAGAAATCCCAGGGTTTCATTGCGCCGGAAGTCGGGCTGGATGAACTCGGGATTGTCTTCGATATACTGAATCAACCAGTCCTGATAGTGGCTCATCCGGAAAAAGTAGTTGGTCTCCTTGATCCGCATGATATTGGGAAGCTCATCCACGGTCTTGCCTTCCGGCAAATCCTTCTCGGTGATAAAGGTCTCGCTGGTGACATCATACAGACCATCATACTCCGCCTTGTAGATTTCCCCCCGATCATAGAGGTCCTGGAGAATCTCCTGCACCACCTCCTTGTGGCGCGGTTCAGTTGTGCGAATAAAGTCGTCATGGGTGATGTCGAGCCGCTTCCAGAGTTCCTGAAACCGGACCACCGTGCGATCGGCCTGTTCCTGGCTGGTGATTCCGTTCGCCTCGGCGGCCCGCTGCACTTTCTGTCCGTGTTCATCGGTCCCGGTCAAAAAGTAGGATGGTCGTTTCAGCAACCGCTGGTACCGGGTCAGGACATCGGCGAGAATCGTAGTGTAGGCATGCCCGATATGGGGCTTGTCATTCACATAGTAGATCGGCGTGGTGACGTAAAAAGAGGAGGATTCGGTCATCGTGTTCTCCGTCATGATCCCATGCTTTTCAGGGACTCGATCAAGGTGGTCAGTTTTGCGACCCGTTCACCAATCTCCCGGTGCTGCTCGCGGGCTTGTTCCACCACCTCCGGCTTGGCCCGCTGGACAAACTGTTCATTGTCCAGCTTGGCCGCGCTGCGGGCAAACAGTTCCTGCTCTTTTCGCAACCGCTCACCCAACCGGATCGCCTCCGCCTCAAGGTCCACGCCGGCCAGCGGCATATAGACGGTACCGAGGGCGGTGATCACACTAGGCATCACCTGCTCCGGTTCATACCCCGCATCCACGGTAACCGATTCCGCCCGGGCCAGCCCGGCGATGGCCTCGACATCCGCCTTGAGTAAGTCGGCTTCCGCCGCATCGGTCGGTTTGATGATCAACGGCAGCTTCAAGGACGGGGCAAGATCATAATCACTCCGCAGGGTCCGGGCATCCCGAATCAATTGATGCTTCCGGTCCACATACACCACATGCGGTTCAGCCAGGTTCCGCAACGGGTTCTCCTGATCCCGGGGCCATGCTTCATGCAGGATGGAGCGGTCCGCCTCACCATACCCCATGGCATGCCACAACTCCTCGGTCAAAAACGGCATCAGGGGATGCAGCAACCGCAGCGCACGGGAAAAGGTGTAGTACATGACCTGCAGTACCTCGCGCTTGACGGCCGCATCCTCCCCATTCAACGGCTTCTTGGCATACTCGACATACCAATCACAAAACTCGTGCCAGATAAAGTCATGGACCGCGAGGGCGTAGTCATTGAACCGGAACCGCTCCAGGCAATCCTCGGCGGCCTTGGCCGCGTCCTCAGCCTTGGCCACAATGTGCCAGTCGTCGGAAGACCACAACTCCGGCTTCAGGTTCAACCTGCGCGGATCCAGATCCACATCCGCTGCATGCATCTGCATGAATCGCGCGGCGTTCCATATCTTGGTTCCGAAATTTCGGCCGATCTCAAATTTTTCCTTCGAGACGTACACATCCTGTCCGGTCGCAGTCAGCATGATCAAACTGAAGCGGAGGGCATCCGCGCTGTATGCCTCAATGATTTCCAGGGGATCAATCGAGTTGCCCAGACTTTTACTCATTTTGCGGCCGCTGTCGTCCCGTACCGTGCCGTGAATATACACCTCGCGAAACGGGATATCGCCCATGAACTCAAAGCCCGCCATGACCATCCGGGCCACCCAGAAGAAGATGATCTCCGAGGCGGTGGCCAAAGAATGGGTCGGATAGTAGAAGGACAAATCCTTGCCGGCTTCCGGCCATCCGAAAACACTGAATGGCCACAACCAGGAGGAGAACCAAGTATCGAGCACATCCTCATCCTGCCGGATGGCGGTGGAAGCACACTGCGGGCACGCGCCGGGTTCCCCGCGATCCGCCCATTCGTGCTGGCAGGCATCACAATAAAACACCGGCACCCGGTGCCCCCACCAGATCTGGCGGGAAATGCACCAGTCACGAATATTCTCCATCCACTCGGTGTAGACCTTGTTCCATCGTGCCGGGGAAAAGGTAATGCGCCCGTCCAGCACCGCAGCCAGGGCCGGTTCGGCCAGCGGCTTCATCTTCACAAACCACTGGGGGGAAAGCCGGGGTTCCACCACCGCATGACACCGGTAGCAATGACCCACCGCATGGTCATGGTCCTCCACCTTGTCGAGCAACCCCGCCGCGTCCATGTCCTCCATGATCTTCTTGCGGCAGGCAAACCGCTCCAACCCCTGGTACGGACCGGCCTCGTCATTCATATGGCCGTCATCGGTCATGACATTGATCATCGGCAGGTTGTGCCGCTGCCCCATGCCAAAATCGTTGGGATCATGGGCCGGGGTCACCTTGACGCACCCGGTGCCAAAGGCTGGATCGACAAAGTCGTCGGCAATCACCGGAATTTCCCGGTTCAGCACCGGAAGCAGCAGGGTCTTTCCGACCAGGTCCGCGTAGCGCTCATCCTTCGGGTTGACCGCCACTGCGGTATCCCCGAGATAGGTTTCCGGCCGGGTGGTGGCCACGGTGACAAACCGGCCCGCCTCGCCTTTCACCGGATAGCGGAAATGGTACAACTTGCCCTTCACGCTCTGGTGCTCGCTTTCCTCATCGGAGAGAGCGGTCTCACAGCGGGGGCACCAATTGATGATATACTTGCCCCGGTAAATCAGACCTTTGTCATAAAGCCGGACGAACACCTCACGCACGGCATTGCTGAGTCCCTCGTCCATGGTGAACCGCTCGCGCTCCCAATCACAGGCACAGCCAAGTTTCTTCAACTGGCGGATAATGGTCCCACCATAGTCCTTGCGCCATTCCCAGACCTTATCGACAAACGCCTCGCGGCCGAGATCATCCCGGGTCTTGCCCTCCTGTTTGAGCGCGCGCTCCACCACATTCTGGGTGGCAATTCCCGCGTGATCGGTTCCGGGAATCCACAGGCTGTTCCGGCCCTGCATGCTGCGCCACCGGATCAGGATGTCCTGAAGGGTATTGTTTAAGGCATGCCCCATGTGCAGGATACCCGTCACATTGGGCGGGGGAATCACAATACAATAAGGGTCCCCACCCTCTTCCGGGGTGCGATGAAAGACCTTCCGGTCCACCCACCAGGTGCCCCACTTCTCTTCGATGGCCTTGGGGTCATAATGCTTGGGCAATTCACTCATGATGCGTTCTTCTTCTGTTCGTCCAGAAACAATTTATATTCCACACTGTCCACCAGTGCCTCCCACGAAGCCTCGATGATATTCTCGGAAACCCCGACCGTTCCCCAGGAGTCATGGCCATCCGTGGATTCGATCAACACCCGGGTTTTGGCCGCAGTGGCTTCCTCCGGGTCAAGGATCCGGACGTGATAGTCCACCAGATTGACATCCTTGATCGCCGGATAGAATGTCTCCAATGCCTTGCGCAGCGCGGCATTGAGGGCATCCACCGGACCATCCCCCTCGCCCACGGTGTGGACCTGCTCCCCATGGACCAGCACTTTGACCGTGGCCTCGGAGATACAGGCTTCATCCTTACTACGCTTCTCCACAATCGCCCGGAAACCCTCCAGGGTGACAAACGGCTTGTGGGCCTTGAGCACTTTCTGAATCAGCAACTTGAACGACGCCTCTGCGGCTTCGAATTCGTACCCCTGTTTTTCCAACAGCTCCAATTCACTGAGGATCGCCTTGACCTCGGGAGACTTCTTGTCAAGCTGCAGGCCCATCTCCACCGCCTTGAGAAAGATATTGCTTGTCCCCGACAACTCGGAAATCAGCACCCGGCGCTCATTGCCCACCGAGGCCGGGTCCACATGTTCGAAGCTGCGGGGGTTTTTCTGCACCCCATCCACATGCATACCCGCCTTATGGGCAAAGGCACTCTGCCCAACATAGGGCATTTTGGGATTGGGCCGGACATTCGCCATCTCATAGACAAACTGAGCCACCGACTTGAGTTTTTTCAGACTCCCCGGGCGAAGGACCTCATACCCCATTTTTTCGGCGAGGTTGGGAATAATCGAACACAAGTTCGCATTGCCACACCGTTCGCCAAAGCCATTGATGGTCCCCTGGACATGCATCGCCCCCGCGCGAATCGCAGCCATCGCATTGGCCACCCCCAATTCTGAGTCATTGTGGGGATGGATCCCCACCTTACCCCCAAACCGGCGCACCAGCTCCTCGGTGATGTCAGCCAGCTCGTAATACATGGTTCCCCCATTGGTATCGCAGAGCACAATCCGGTCCGCCCCCGCTTCGTTGGCGGCAATCAGGGTCGATACCGCATACGCCGGGTTGTCTTTATACCCGTCAAAAAAATGCTCGGCATCGTACACCACTTCCTTGCCCTGCTCCTTGAGGAACCGGACCGAGTCCCCGATCATCTGGACATTCTCCTCGTCGGTGGTTTTCAGCACATCGCGGACATGCAATTGCCAACTCTTGCCGAAGATGGTCACCACCGAAGTCCGGGCCTGGATCAAGGCCTGCAGGTTGCCGTCAGCGGAAGCCTGGATATTCGCCCGTCGGGTACTGCCGAACGCCGCGACCCGGGCATGCTGAAGCGGGTGACGGGCCAACTCGTGAAAGAACTCCATGTCCTTCGGGTTCGATGCCGCATAGCCACCTTCGATGTAGTCCACCCCGAATTCATCGAGTAACCGCGCCACCTTGATTTTACCCGGTCCCGAAAATGAGACCCCCTCGCCCTGGGCTCCATCCCGCAAGGTCGTGTCATAGATTTCAATCCGCTTCATGGTATGCCTTCCCGGCGGCCCCGACCGCAGGCATGTCGCCTGCCCGCCTCGGGTCCGCCATCCTTATCGTTTTTTGCTGCCCGACTTTTTCACGGGTTTCTTGCCGGGCCGGGTAGCGGACTTTTTATCCAGTCCGAACGTCTGGTGCAGCACCCGCACCGCATCGTCGGCATGCTCCTTACGGATCACCACCGAGATCTTGATCTCCGAGGTCGAGATCATGCCGATATTGATCTTGTGCTTGGCGAGGGCGGCAAACATCTGGTGCGCCACCCCCGAATGGCTGCGCATACCCACCCCGACAATGCTGACCTTGGCAATATCCGCGTCGATGTCCGGCTCGCGATCCCCAACATGGGACGAAATCGCCTTGAGGGTCTTGCGGGTCTTGGTCAACTCGCTCGCAGGCACGGTGAACGAAAGGTCGGTCACCCCCTGGGCACTGACATTCTGAATGATCATGTCGACATTGATGCTGGCACCGGCCAACTCATGAAACAACTTGGCCGCCATCCCCGGCTGATCCGGGATCCCGCTCAAGGTGATTTTGACCTGATTTTTGTCTGCTGCAATTCCCCGTACCAATATATCTTCCATGTGATCAACCTCCCGTACCAATGTTCCCGGTTTCTCGACAAAGCTCGAAACCACTTCCAAAACAACCGAATACTTCTTAGCAAACTCTACCGCGCGCGACTGGAGGACCTCCGAGCCGAGACTGGCCAATTCCAGCATCTCGTCATAGGCGATCTCATCGAGCTTCCGTGCTCGCTCCACCACCCGGGGGTTCGCGGTATAGACCCCCTCCACATCCTTGAGGATCTGGCAGCGGTCCGCCTTGATGGCTGCGGCCAGGGCCACCGCGGTGGTGTCCGAACCGCCCCGGCCCAATGTCGCGATATCCTCCTCGGGGTTCAACCCCTGGAATCCGGCGACAATCACAATGCGCCCCTTGCGAAGCTGGTCCAGAATCCGCTGGGGCCGGATTTCCACAATCTTGGCCTTGGTGTGAAACAGATCGGTAAAAATGCCCGCCTGAGGTCCGCTCATGGCAACCGCATCCGCTCCCAACTGGTGCAGTGCCATGGCCAGCACCGCCGAGGAAATCTGTTCCCCGCTGGCCAGCAGCATGTCCAGTTCCCGCTCCCGGGGATCCGGGTTGATTTTGTGGGCCAGCTCGACCAGCTCATCCGTCGTGTCGCCCATGGCACTCACCACGACCACCACATCGTTTCCCGCCTTTTTGGTTTTCAGGATCCGCCGGGCCACCCGCTGCATACATTCGACATCCGCCACCGAGCTCCCGCCATATTTCTGCACGATCAATGCCATTACCTATTCTCCTACCAGTCTCGCCACAAGTCGGGTCGGCTGCACCCCCTGGAGGGATCCACCCCGGCATGCCTCTTCATTCCACCTCGTGGTCTTGTCACGTTCAATGCCCTGTCCCCACAGGAGTACAGGTTGCACAATCTCTTCCGCGCGGCCCTCCGCCGGGGCCGATACCAGCATCACTCTCACCGGCTCCGGTGAAGCCTGAACCGCATCCATCATTGGTTTGAGCACATGGATGTCCATCCGATCCAGGGCCTTGACCTTGGCCATCGGTCCGTGATAGTCGCCCAATTCGCCCGGCGACTCAACATACACCGCCAATAATTCACTCTCTGCGAGCCATTCTCCCCACGTCTGGGCATCCGGCACCTCCGGCACCACCAGATCACTCCACAGGTCACCCAGTTCCGCCACCTGCATCGAGCACTGGAGACCCAGGCCCGCAGCCATCCGGCTATTGGTCACCATCCTGGCCCGCAAGGGCGCCCCCAGGAAGGCCCGCCGAATTTCCGACGGCTCCCCCCCTCCCCACAACCACACCCGGTTGGCCGGGTTATCCCCGAGGTCCACCCGCACATCATTCACCGCGTGCCCTTCGAGCACCTCCGCAGATGCACGAAACCAGCAGGCGGGAAAGGATTCGTCCTCCTCCGATACCGAGGCTCCCACTTCCGGCGGAACGCCCGGGACCATCTCATCGCTCCGGGCTTCGGTCATCAACACAGCCAGGCCCGGACCGATGCCCGACCAGGTCACTCCCCGGCTGGCCGGGTGTTTCCGCAGGCTGTCCAACAGGGCCTCGGTTTCCTGCACCGTGCATTCCGTCACCCGGTTCTGTTCGATGGATCGACCATCGCTGGTAATCAAATTCACCCGGTACGCGAACCCGAACCGGTCAGACGGCTGAACCGTCACCGCCTCCAACGGTCCACGCATCGCTTTCGCGGCAAACCCTTCCTGCACCCCCAGCATCAGAGCGAGTGTGGATGCCGACCGCATCGGAAAATTCAGCCGTGACCAATCCACCCAGCCGGTCGAACCGGTTTCGGCAAGCTGCGAGCATACACCCCCCCGCATCAAGGCCAGGGGAGTGGCCCCTTCAAGCTCCGGCCGGGGTTCATCCGCCGCGCCGTCCCAAAACATCAATACTGTTTTCACTGCCTCAGGCAAAATCCTCAATCCGGAAGCGGACCGGCTTCGAGCCGACATGCTCGGATTCGTTCAGACGGGCAACCGCCTCCCGCATATTTTTTTCTTGGGCCTGATGGGTAATCAGGATCACCGGTACATAGGTTTCACGGCTCCGTGATTTCTGTACCATCGTTTCGATGCTGATCCCATGTTCCCCGAGAATCCCCGCCACATGGGCGAGGACGCCGGGACGATCCATCAGAGACAACCGGAGATAATTCCGGGCCAGCACTTCATCCATGGGCTGGATCTGCGGCTGTCCCCCTTCCGGCACAAACGCCGGCACATGCCCCGAAGACTGGGTCGCCAGCTGCCGGGCAATCGCGGCGATATCGCTGATGACCGCACTCGCAGTGGGCAGACGGCCCGCCCCCTTCCCATAATAAAGGGTGTCGCCCACAATATCGCCGGTCACCATGACCGTGTTGAATACCCCGCCCACCTGGGCCAGCATGTGATCGAGCGGAACCAGGGTCGGATGCACCCGCACGCCCACCTGGTCACCGGTCTTCTTCAGGATGGCCAGCAGCTTCATGCGGTACCCCAGTTCGCAGACATTCTCGATGTCCTCCCGGGCAATCCCGCGAATCCCTTCGACATGCAACCGGGACAATGGGTAGGGAAATCCATAGGCCAGCGAGGCCAGCAGGGCCGCCTTGTGCGCGGTGTCGTGGCCATCGATATCAAGACTGGGCTCCGCCTCGGCATAGCCGGCATCCTGGGCTTCCTGCAGGACCTCATCGAACGGCCTCCCCTCCTCTTCCATCCGGGTCAGGATATAATTGCAGGTCCCGTTGAGAATGCCATAGGCATTGGGAATGTGATTGGCAATCAACCCCTCCCGCAAAGCCTGGATGATGGGGATGCCACCGGCGACGCTGGCCTCAAAGCGCAGGTCCACCTGATGCTGGTCGGCAAGCGGAAACAATTCATGCCCGAACTCAGCCAGCAGCTTCTTGTTCGCGGTCACCACCGGTTTACCGGCCTTGAGCGCCTCCATGACCAGCTCGCGGGCAATCCCCACACCCCCGATCAATTCGATCACGATATGGATCTCCGGATCGTGAATCACTGCAGTCGCATCGGTGGTGAGCATGGAGCGATCCACCACCACCCCACGGTCACGGTCCAGGTCCAGATCGGCGATCTTGCGCAGCACCGGGCGCACGCCCGCCCGCGCGGCAATGAGATCGCCATTCCGCTGCAGTCCTTCAACCACTCCGGCACCCACCGTGCCAAAACCCAGCAAACCCAATCCAATTTCCTGCATCTCGCGTTCCTGCCTTATGGTTATAAAAAAACCCCTCACCGGAGGGGTCACTTCGTCGACAGCATCATCCGCCGGAAGGCCCCCTCAGGAGACTTCATCCGTGGTCACTCGAATGATCGTCAAGGTTTTCATGTTCAAGGTGCGAAAGGATACCGCCCCCGAAAAGACAGGACAAGCGAATTATCCCGCGCCACCCGCTTCCATCCAGGCGGCCCGGGGAGGCGATCAGATCTTCAACAAACCCAGCAGCAGGGAAACCAGCAGGAGCAGACAAACCCCCACCAGAATAAACGAGAACCAGGGCAAGGGGCTGCCATCAACCTTACGGCGCTCCAGCTTGGAAATGGTCGCCAGTACCGCCAGGGTCAGGGACAGCAGAAGGATGGCCAGGAAGGTGTAGAAGTTCGCCGCGGCATGAGAGGTCATCACCGCAGCCTTGCCCACCAGCGGAATGGTCATGCACATGAACAGAAACGACAGACCGGACAAGATCGTCAGGAGCGAACCAAACCACGCGGATTGCAATCCCGAGGGCCGTTTCTCGATTGCTGCTGATTGACGTCGGGCCATAGCGTTACCTGTCGATTAGAACCATACCGGGGCTTTCGTGTTCAAGCCGGTCGTTGAAAAAAATCCGGGCAGCGGTCTGCCCGGATGAATCCTCTGGATACCATGGTCAAGGGGCCTCAGGATTTTTCTTCGGAAGCGCCCACTTCCGGAGCGTCACCCTTGGCAGCCTTCTTACGGGCGACCGGGATATAATCCACCCATTCGAGAATCGCCATTTCCGATCCGTCGCTGGAGCGGGGTCCGAGTTTCATAATCCGGGTATAGCCGCCTGCCCGATCCTTCATGGCCGGAGCCACCGAGGAAAACAATTCCGCCACCGCGGTCTTGTTGTGCAGGACCGAAATGGCCCGGCGACGAGCCGCCAGGGTTTCCTGCTTGCCCAGGGTGACCATCTTTTCGGCGAGGCTGCGGGTTGCCCGCGCTTTGGCCAGGGTGGTGGTGATCCGCTTTGATTCGATCAGGCTGCAGACCTGATTTGCCAGCATCGATCGGCGATGCTCGGATGTGCGGCCGAGTTTTACAGTTCGTTTACGGTGTCGCATGATCGCACTCTGTTAGGATTCTTCCGGAGAAACCGAGACCGGGACCGACTTGACCAGATCGGGGTCAAACGTCATGCCCAGGCCGAGTTCCAACTCGGTGAGTTTCTGTTTAATTTCATTCAGGGACTTTTTACCGAAGTTACGGTACTTCAACATTTCCGCCTCGGTCTTCTGGGCCAATTCGCCCACCGTGGTGATGTTGGCATTGTTCAAACAGTTGGCCGCGCGGACGCTCAGTTCGATTTCATTGACACTCATACCGAGCTTCTTGCGGAGATCTTCCTTCTCAGCGTCCACCTTTTGCTCATTCTCCTCGAACTCCACCACGTCCTTGTCGTAGCTGACAAACACATCCAGGTGATGCCGAAGAATTGCCGCCGACAGGGTCATGGCTTCATCCGGAGTAACCCGTCCGTCCGTCCAGACTTCGAGGACCAGTTTGTCATAATCCGTGCGGCGGCCGACCCGAGTGCTTTCCACCGCAAAGGCGACCCGTCGGACCGGGGAGAACAGGCTGTCGATGGGAATGACCCCGATCGGATTCTCTTCCTTCTTGTTCCAGTCGGCGGGGCAGTAGCCGCGGCCAATCCGGGCCTCGAACTCCGCCTCAAATCGTCCGTCGGCATCCAGGGTGCAAATGTGCAGATCCGGATTGAGGACCTCAATCGTTCCATCGGTCACGATATCCCCCGCCTTCACATCGCCGGGGCCCTCGACCTTGATGGACAACTTGTGGACTTCGCGGCTGAATGACTTCAGCAGCACCTGCTTGAGATTCAGGATGATGTCAGTGACATCCTCACGCACACCTTCGAGGGTGCAAAACTCATGGAGCGCGCCGTCAATCTTGACCGAGGAAATCGCCGCGCCTTCCAGCGACGACAGCATGACCCGGCGGATGGAGTTGCCCAGCGTGCGCCCGTACCCGGCTTCAAACGGTTCGGCGATGAACTTGGCATAGGTGGATGTCGCACTCGCTTCATCCTTGACAACACGCTTCGGCATTTCGAAGCGACCTAATCTACGTGGCATAACGAATTCTCCCAGGGCCGAGCGTTAGTCGGCTCGTATGGTGTTTCGATGTTTTCCCGGCGTCGTCCGTCCGAAACCGGGGAGGGTTTACTTGGAGTACAACTCGACGATGAGCTGTTCATCCACGATCGGAGCAATCTCTTCACGCGACGGCACGTGGAGAACCCGACCTTCCAAAGCTTCCTTGTTGATCTGAACCCACGGGGAAAGCCCCCGGGCTTCGGCGATCTCCAGGTACTGATTGACAAAGCTGCGGCTTTTTTCACTATCCGCGACCTTGATCACGTCCTCGGCCTTGAGGATCATCGAGGGAATCGAGGCCTTGTGGCCGTTGACCAGAATATGGCCATGGCGGACGAATTGGCGAGCAGCCCGGCGGGAGGGGGCAAACCCCAGACGATAGACCAGATTATCCAGCCGCATTTCCAGCATCTGGAGCAACTTTTCGCCGGTGATGCCGTGTCCCTTTTGCGCCCGTTCGAAGAACAGGCGGAACTGGGATTCCTGCAAGCCATACATCCGGCGAAGCTTCTGCTTCTCGCGGAGCTGAACACCATAGTCCGACAATTTGCTGCGGCGCTGCCCGTGCTGCCCCGGAGCCGGACGCCCGGTTTCAATCGGACACTTCGCCATATAGCAGCGATCGCCCTTCAAAAAGAGCTTCATCCGCTCGCGGCGGCATTGTTTACACGCTGGACCCGTATATCTTCCCATAACCGTACTCCTCGAAATCCTGTAATTAGACGCGGCGGCGCTTGCGCGGACGGCATCCATTGTGAGGCATCGGCGTCACATCCCGGATCGCCGACACATTGATACCCGCAGCCTGAATGGCCCGGATTGCGGATTCACGCCCCGAACCGGGCCCCTGCACACGCACTTCCGCTTCCTGCAAACCGTGGTTGATCGCCTGACGGGCGGCATCCTGGGCCGCCATGGTCGCCGCATACGCGGTACTTTTCCGGGAACCTTTGAACCCGGAACGGCCGGCGGTGCTCCACCCGATCACATTACCGGTCATGTCGGAAATGGAAACGATGGTGTTGTTGAAGGTGGCCGTGATGTGAACAATACCGAAGGGAATGTTTTTCGCTCCCTTGATCTTGACCCGCTTCACCGCGACCGCGTTGTTGTCGAGCAGGCTGGCGGCGGTTTCCACTTCCGGCGCGGCGGCTTCCGCCGCAGGCTTGGCTTCTTCGCCGTCCCCGGCTTTGGCCGCTTTCTTCCCCTTGGCTCCTTCCGGCTTTTTCGCCGGAGCGTCTTCGGCTTTCACCGCTTCGGTGACCGCAGGTTCTGCGGCGACCGGTACTTTTTCTGCCTCTTCCGGCACGTTCTTCTCTTCAGATTCCTGACTCATCCATCAACTCCTCATTCATCAACGTCGGTTACTTGCCGGATTTGGCGGCGGCGCGGGCTTCCTTGCCGCGAACGGCCCCCACGGTCTTCCTCGGTCCCTTGCGGGTACGGGCATTGGTTTGCGTACGCTGTCCGCGCACCGGCAAACCGCGACGGTGTCGGGAACCGCGGTAGCTGTTGATGCTGATTAAGCGCCGGATATTTCCGGAGATTTCCCGGCGAAGATCACCTTCGGTCCGATACTCGGTCTGCAACAGCTTGGAGATCTGGCTCAGCTCCTCATCATTCAGAGCGTCCGCCTTCTTCGCCGGATCGATCCCCGATTTCTCACAAATCTCCCGGGCCAGGGTCAGTCCAATCCCATAGATTGAACACAGCGCATACTCCGTGCGCTTGCGACCTGGAATTTCCACACCAAAAATACGCGGCATAACGATTGCTCTCCTTAACCCTGACGTTGCTTGTGGCGCGGGTTCGTACAGATCACCCGGACCACACCTTTACGGCGAATCAACTTGCACCGTTCACAAATTCGTCTCACAGAAACTCGTACTTTCATTTCATCACCTGTCCATCATCCACCATTTCAGCCCGACTCATATCATAGGGCGAGAATCTCACCCGAACCCACTGGCCTATGCTCGGGGAGGTCACCTCGTGCATCCGCGCGCGCGGAACAAAGGCGACCAGCTCATGGCCATTCCGCAGTTGGGCGCGAAAGGCCGTCACATCTATCACACCCAAGACACGTGCGTCCAGTAGAATGTATTCCGCATCCTGATCTTTTTTCGACATCCCCGTCCTGCCCACGGCCTGACCGGATGCCGCTTACGATTGTTTAAAATATTCGAGTATCTTTTCTTCGGTTTCCAGCCGGTCCTCCGCCGGAACCCGTACCAGCACCCCGGTCTGATCATAATAGGCGATCAGGCTCGCGGTCTGCTGTTCGAAAACGTCCAGCCGATTATTGAGGGTTTCCTCATTGTCGTCGGGACGTTGGTAAATATCCGTGCTTCCGCACTGGTCACAGACACCCGCCACCTTGGGCTGCTTGGTGTGAATGTTATAGACCGCACCGCACTGTCGGCAAATCCGGCGGCCGCATATGCGCCGCACCAGCACCTCGCGAGGAACATCGAGCAAGAAGACATGGCTGACTTTGGAGCCATATCCGGCCAGGCTTCGATCCAGCATTTCAGCCTGGTGCACGGTGCGGGGGAAGCCGTCAAACATATACCGGGCATCCGGGGAACCGGTGCGCAGTACTTCGTCCATGATCTTGATGATCACCTCGTCCGGAACCAGCTCACCACGCTCCATATACGCCTTGGCTTCAAGACCGACCGCACTCCCCGCCTTGACCGCGTCCCGAAGTTTGTCTCCGGTGGACACATGCTCAAACCGCACACTGGCCTTCAGGTCCTCGGCAACCGTGCCCTTGCCCGAACCGGGCGCACCCAGAAGAATCACCGCTTCCATAAGTTAGCGACGCCCCCGCAGCCGGCCCTTTTTCAGGAAACCATCATAGTATCGGGTGACCAGGTGGGATTCCACCTGCCGCATGGTATCGAGCATCACCCCGACCATGATCAACAAACTGGTACCGCCAAAGAACTGATAGACAATCCACGGAATGTTAAACATTTTCCCCATCATGGTAGGAATCACCGCGATAATCGCGAGAAACACCGAACCGGCCAGGGTAATCCGTGTCATGGCCCGATCCAGGTATTCCGCGGTGGGGCGTCCGGGGCGGATTCCCGGCACATAACCGCCATTCTTCTTCAGATCGTCAGCGATCTGAATCGGGTTGAACTGGGTGGCCACCCAGAAGTAGGAGAAGAAGATGATCATCAGCACATAGATAATGTTGAACCACAAAGCACCCGGAGCCAGCGCGCCGGCGATCCGCTGAAAGATATCCCCGGGGATTTGGCGTAGAATCTGGGGGGGAAACATCAGGATTGCCTGGGCAAAGATGATCGGCATAACCCCGGAGTAATTGACCCGCAGGGGCATATAGGTGCTTTGACCGCCATAGACTTTTCGGCCGACTACGCGCTTGGCATACTGCACGGGAATCTTCCGCTGGGCCTGAGTCATCGCCACCACACCGGCGATCACCACCAGGAGCATGGCCAGCAACATGATCAAATGGAAGATGCTGAATTGCGCCACGCCGTCCACCGGCTGGAACATATTCCAGGTCGCGGCCACCGCTCCGGGAAGCTGGCTGACAATACCGATGGTAATGATCAGGGAAATACCATTTCCGATGCCGCGCTCCGTCATCTGTTCTCCCAGCCACATCAACAACAGGGTTCCCGTGGTCAGGGTGATGACGGTCAACAGGCGGAATCCCCAACCAGGGATCATGACAATCGCCGCATTGGCGCCAAAGGTCTGGGGATTTTCCAACGCCACCGCCATGGCATACCCCTGTACCACACACAGGACAACCGTGAGGTAGCGGGTATATTGCGTGATTTTCTGCCGGCCGGCATCGCCTTCACGGGCAAGCCGCTCGAGGGCCGGAACCACCGCGGTCATCAACTGCAGAATAATCGAGGCGCTGATATAAGGCATGATTCCCAGCGAGCCTACGGCGCACTGAGCAAGCGCGCCTCCGCTGAACATGTTGAACAGGCCGAGGAAGCTGCCTCCCGCAGATTGGTGGATCTGGCGCATCAGCTCCCGCAACGCCACCGCATCCACCCCCGGCGTAGGCACCGACGCCATCAGGCGGCAGATCGCAATCAAGCCCACGGTGAAAAAAATGCGCTGTCGAAGCTCGGGAACACGTAAGCTGTTGGCAAAGGCTGAAAGCATCAGGAAGGAATCCTATCAGGCAAGAAGTTCACACGTACCGCCGGCCGCTTCTATTTTCTTTCGCGCCGACTCGCTGAAGGCGTGGGCCTTGATGTCCAGTTTCCGATCCAACTCTCCGGTGCCGAGGATCTTCACCCGGGCATCCGCCGACGGAATCATCCCGGCGGCATAGAGGACCGAAGGATCGATCGCGGTACCGGCATCAAACCGCACCAGCGATTGCACATTGACCGGAGAGGCGACCTCGCGAAACGCCCGGTTGAAACCCCGTTTGGGAATCCGGCGGATGAGTTGCATCTGTCCGCCTTCGAACGCCGGCTTGCGCTTGTGGCCGGATCGGGACATTTGCCCCTTGGTACCGCGGCAGGATGTCTTCCCATGTCCCGAGGACTCGCCACAACCGACACGCTTCTTCTTGCGAACCGCGCCTTCAACATTTTGAATGGAATGTAAATACATAGTCGTACCCGCTGAATGCTCAGGCCCTGGCCAACTGCCGGGCCCCCATGATTTCTTCTTTGGACTGTAGGGATTCGAGGGCAGCCATGGTTGCCCGAATGACATTCATGCCATTGGTGCTGCCCATGGATTTCGCCAGCACGTCACGAATACCGGAAAGTTCGAGAACCGCCCGCATGCCGCCGCCCGCAATCACACCGGTACCGACGGACGCCGGACGCATATAGACCCGCGCCCCGTCAAACTTACCGTAGACTTCGTGAGGAATGGTTTTGTCCTTCATCGTGATATGCACCATGTTCCGCTTGGCCCCTTCGGTAGCCTTGCGGATTGCATCCGCGACCTCGTTGGCTTTGCCGATGGAGTAACCGACATTTCCATTCCGATCCCCCACCACCACCAGGGCGCTGAAGCTGAACCGGCGGCCGCCCTTGACGACCTTGGCGCAGCGATTCACATGAATCACGCGTTCTTCAATATCCATTTTCTTCTCGATTACTTTTTTTTCGCTCACGTCGCGTACCTTCCCAGTGGTTAAAATTTCAGCCCGGCCTCGCGGGCAGCATCGGCGAGCAGCTTGATCCGCCCTCGAAAGGCAAAGCCGCCGCGGTCGAATACAACCTGCTCGATTCCCACGGCCTTGGCCTGTTCGGCGGCAAATGCGCCCAGGGCCTTGGCGGTCTCGGAATCGTTCTTTCCATTGACCTTGGAGAATCCCTTGGACTGGGTGGATGCAGCGGCCAGAGTGCGCTCGCCCGCATCGTCGATGAACTGCACGTACATGTGCAGGTTCGAAACAAACACCGCCATCCGGGGCCGCTCCGCGGTTCCCTTGATCTTCTTGCGGACCCGGTAGTGACGCCGTTTCCGGAATTCCTGATTCGTCTTCAAACCACTCATGTTATGCCACCGCCTTACCGGCCTTGCGCCGAACGTGTTCACCCTTGTAGCGCACGCCCTTGCCCTTGTAGGGCTCGGCCGGATAAAAGGACCGGATGCGCGCACTGACCTGGCCGACCATCTGCTTGGAAGGTCCGGTAACCGTCAGCGCGGTACCATCCTTCACGTCGACCTGAATCGTTTCCGGGACCTCGAAAATGATCGGGTGGGAGTAGCCGAGGCTCAGGGTCAATTGCCTACCCTGGGCGGCGGCCCGGAATCCGACCCCTTGAATTTCCAACTCCCGCACAAATCCCTTGCTGACTCCCTCGATCATATTATCGATGAGACTGCGAATGGTCCCGTGCATGGCCCGGGCGCGGCTGCTCTGATCGTTGGGACTGACCGTGATCTGGCCGTCCTCGACCGCAACCGACAAACAGGAGGGAATCTCTTGAGTCAATTCACCCTTGGGACCCTTCACCGCGACCGTGGATCCCTCCACAGTCACCGTGACCCCTGACGGTACATTGACCGGTTTTTTACCGATACGTGACATGATGCAACCTCTTTACCAAATGTGACAAACGACTTCTCCGCCGGTTTTGGCCCGGCGGGCTTCCCTGTCCGTGAGAATCCCCTTGGACGTACTTAACACCGCAATGCCCATGCCGCCGAGCACGCGCGGCACTTCATCCGCAGCCACGTACCGGCGAAGACCGGGGCGGCTGATCCGACGCAAGCCGTGAATGACCGAGCGATCCTTGCGGTCATATTTCAACCCCAGCTGAATGACCTTGTAGGAACCGGTGTCATCCACCGATACCCGGTCCACGAATCCCTCCTGCTTGAGGATGCGGGCAAGCTCGTACTTGAGTTTCGAATGGGGCACCACCACCTGATCGTGGCCGGCCGCGGACGCGTTGCGAATGCGCGTCAACATATCTGAAATGGGATCCTGAAGACTCATAGTATTACCCTTACCAGCTCGACTTGACCACGCCGGGAATTTTGCCTTCCGAAGCCAGTTCGCGGAAGCAGATACGGCAGAGTTGAAATTTGCCAATGTAGGCACGCGCACGACCGCACCGGCGGCAGCGATGATACTTGCGAACCGAAAACTTTGGTTTCCGGTTGGACTTAACAATAAGTGAAGTTTTAGCCAACGTGGTTCCTCCTGAAATTAACTTTCGAACGGCATGCCGAGTTTCTTCAGCAGCTCAAACGCTTCCTCGTCGGTTTTGGCCGACGTAACAATGGTGATATCCATACCCTGGGTCCGCTTGACCCGGTCGGGATCGATTTCCGGAAAGTAGGATTGCTCCCCCAGTCCGAGATTGTAGTTTCCCCGCCCGTCAAACGCCTTCTTGGAGATGCCCCTAAAGTCGCGAATACGGGGCAGAGCCACGTAGAGCAAACGGTCAAGAAATTCATACATCTTGCGTCCGCGGAGGGTCACCTTGGCCCCGATCGGCATCCCTTCACGCAGCTTGAAGTTCGATACACTCTTCCGGGCATAGGTGATCACCGGCTTCTGGCCCGCGATCAGCGCGAGCTCCTCGGTCATGACCTTGAACTGGTCCTTGTCCACCGAGGTGTCGACCGCCATGTTCACCACGACTTTCTTGATCTGGGGAATTTCCATGGTGTTTGTGTAGTTGCGCGACTTGCGCAGATCTTCACGAACACTCTGGGTGTACTTTTCTGCAATGGTTGCCACATTCATAAATCGTTACCTTGCCTGGACGGGGTTATTCCGCCTTTTTCGACCGCTCGATGACCTTCAATTTCGATACCGGAATCGGTCCTTCCTTCTCGATGATCCCACCCTCGGGATTCTCCTGGGTTTTCCGCATATGCTTTTTGATGAAGCGAATGCCCTCCACGATTGCCGTGCCCTTGACCCGGTTCACCGTGAGAATCTTTCCTGACTTGCCCTTGTCTTCACCGGACAGAACCTCGACGACATCGCCGCGGCGGACATGGACGGACGGATTGTTGACCAGAACGGAACCACTCATCACAACACCTCGGGGGCCAGGGAAATGACCTTCATGTAATTCTTATCCCGCAATTCGCGGGCCACCGGACCAAAAATGCGGGTACCCTTGGGGTTGCCATTGTCATCGACAATCACCGCCGCATTGTGGTCGAACTTCAACCGGGAGCCATCCGCGCGTTTAATCGAGTGACGGGTGCGAACAATCAGGGCGTTGTGCACTTCCCCCTTCTTGACCATGCCAGTGGGAATCGCTTCCTTGACCGAAACCTTGATGATATCACCGATCCGGGCAAACTGTTTCCGCTGTCCCAGCACATGAATGCACATGAGGGAACGCGCACCCGAATTATCGGCAACCTGCAGTCGTGTCTGTACCGTTATCATGAACTGTGTCGAACCTCCGAGACTCCCGCCACCCGGACCACATCCAGGAGACGCCAGTGCTTGAGCTTGCTGATCGGGCGGGTTTCCATAATCCGGACCACGTCGCCGATTTTTGCGGTATTCTCCTCGTCATGCGCGTGAAATTTGCGCTTCGAGGTTACAACTTTTCCATACAGGGGGTGACGAAACCGCCGGGTGACTTCAACCACAATGGTTTTGCGACCTTTGTCGCTGGTCACGGTACCGGTTCGAACCTTGCGGACCCCACGTTCTGATCCTGCCGTCATGAATGCACCTCATTGTATCGCTGCGTGGTCATGATCCGGGCAATCGTGCGACGGACCTCACGCATGCGGGACGGTTTTTCCAACTGTCCCGTCACCTGCTGTTGACGAAGATTGAACAACTCCTGGCGAGCATCATCCAGTTGCTGCTGCAATTCTTCCTTGGTTAATTCTCGAATCTCTTTGGCCTTCATGATGATCAGGAACCTCGGGTTACAAAACGGGTGGCAATCGGCAGCTTGCTTGCGGCCAACCGGAACGCTTCACGGGCAACCGACTCAGGCACACCGCCCAATTCAAACAACATCGTCCCCGGGCGCACCACGGCGACCCACCCCTCAACCGGGCCCTTGCCCTTGCCCTGGCGAACTTCCAGCGGCTTCTTGGTATAGGGCTTGTCGGGAAAAATGCGGATCGAAAGTTTTCCTTTGCGCTTCATGGCGCGGCTGATGCAAACCCGGCAGGCTTCAATCTGAATATTGGTCAGCCAAGCCCGCTCCAGGCCCTGAATGCCATACTCTCCGAATGCCAGCGCATTGCAGGTTTGCGCCACACCCCGTCGTGATCCGCGATGTACCTTCCGGTACTTGACGCGTTTAGGCATAAGTGGCATGTGACTTCTCCTTTACCTCTTCCGCTGCGACCTGCTTCTTGCAAACCCAGACCTTGACCCCGATTTTTCCGGCTACGGTATTGGCCTCGGTGAAACCGTACTCGACATTGGCGCGCAGGGTATGCAGCGGCACTTTGCCGTCCTTGTACCCCTCGGTGCGGGACAATTCCGATCCACCCAGACGTCCGGAAACCTGGACACGAATGCCCTCCGCTCCGAGATCCATGGCCAACTGAACCGCGCGCTTGACCGCGCGACGGAAGGAAATCCGGCGCTCGAGCTGAACCGCGATGTTCTCCGCCACCAATTGAGCGGTGATGTCCGGATCCTTGACCTCGCGGATATCCATATAGATTTCCTTGCCGGTCAGCCGTCCGATTTCCTCGCGAAGCTTCTCGATGTCTGCGCCCTTGCGCCCGATCACAATCCCCGGACGTGCGGTCAGCACGGTCACCCGGGCGCGGTTGGCATACCGCTCAATCAGGATTTCCGGAACCGCCGCATCCTTGAGGCGCTTCTTCACCATGTCACGAATCTTAATATCCTCGTGCAGCAGCGGACCGAATTCCTTCTTGTCCGCATACCAACGGGATCGCCAGTTCTTTGTAACGGCGACTCGCAACCCATTTGGATTTACTTTCTGTCCCAAGTTCTTGCTCCTTTCGACAAACGGAAAATGGCCCGTTATACTGTCGCGGATTTCTGATCCGTCAATACAATCTTGATGTGACTTGAACGTTTTAAAATTCTTCCCGCACTCCCCCGTGCCTTGGGCTGCCAGCGCTTCAGGGTATGCCCCATATCCACGACCGCTTCCTTGACCACGAGATCGTCCGCCGACAACTCGAAATTATTTTCAGCGTTGGCAATGGCGGACTTCAGGGTCTTCCCCAGGTGGAAGGCCGCCTTGCGCTCGCTGAATTCCGTTATTTTCAATGCCTCGGACACCGAGCGCCCCTGAATTGCGCGTGCGAGATCACGCGCCTTGCTGGGCGACATCCGAACATCTTTCGCGATAGCCATCACTTCCATCGAAAACCTCTAACGTTCTTCCATTGTTCCTAGTACCAGCCGGTCCCCCGCTTCGGGGTAATGCCTGCCCGGCTGCTTCACAATCACCGCTCCCGTGACCCGTGGACGTACCTCGCCCAACCGCACGGTCGCAATGACCTTATTCTTCCGAACGATGACCCCCGTCATTCCGACGCGCAGGTTCTGCTCGGCGCCACCGGAGATGGCGACCACACCGTGATCGCGATCCACCGAGATGACTCGCATATCTTCCAGGACCGCGGGGTTGAGCCGCCCGGTTCCGACCGGCTCCCGCATTCGCTTCTCCTCTGCGCGTGCGCGCAAAAGATCAGCCTCGGCCCTCGCTTCCGCCAACATCCGGGTCCGTTGTTCCACGTCCTCGTCCAAGGCTCGAATCACATCGCGTAATGCAATGTTCTCCGCCCGCAGGCGATTCAGTTCCGACCCCGGGTCGGTTTCCGCCTCCGCCGGGGGCGCTTCCGCGACTCCCGAACGGCAGATCCCCACCGACGCCCAGGCTACGACGACCCAAAAGACCGTCCATCTGCGCATCGGGATGATCCCCTGATTACTTCAGGGAAACTGTTTTATCGGTCGCCGCGCCGTGACGCCGGAAAGCCCGGGTCATGGCGAATTCACCCAAACGGTGACCGACCATATTTTCGGTTACAAAGACGGAGATAAACGTCTTTCCATTATGAATAGCCATGGTATGGCCGACAAAATCAGGGAGAATCATGGAGCGGCGCGACCACGTCTTGATCGGGCGCTTTTGTCCAGTCGCATTCATCCGCTCGACCTTATCAATGAGATGCTGGTCAACAAACGGACCCTTTTTAATTGAGCGTGCCATAGATTACTTTCTCCGCTTGACGATAAATTTGGTGCTGCTGAGTTTCTTGTTCCGGGTGCGCTTGCCCTTGGCGAGCTGGCCCCACGGGGACCGGGGATGACCACCGCCGGAGGACCGGCCTTCACCGCCGCCCATGACGTGATCGATCGGGTTCATGGCCACGCCGCGAACGGTGGGTCGAATACCCAGCCAGCGCTTCCGCCCCGCTTTGCCCAGCGCGACATTCTGGTGATCGGAGTTGCCAACCTGTCCGACGGTCGCGTAGCACTGTTCAGGCACCAGACGAATCTCGCCTGACGGCAGCTTTAACTGGGCATAGCCGGCTTCACGGGACATGATTTGGGCCGACCCGCCCGCGCCGCGCACCAGCACTCCGCCCCGGCCGGGACGCAGTTCGATGTTGTGAACGGGAAGACTCAGGGGAATCTTGGACAGGGGGAGCGCATTGCCGACCTTGGGCTCCGCCTCGGGGCCGGCCAGCAGGGCATCGCCCACCTGAAGCGCAGCCGGCGCGAGGATGTACCGCTTTTCGCCATCCGCATAGTGCAGGAGCGCGATGCGGGCAGAGCGGTTGGGATCATACTCAATTTCCGCTACCTTGGCGGGAACACCCCGCTTGTCACGCTTGAAATCAATGATGCGGTAGCGCTGTTTGTGGCCACCACCACGATGACGAACGGTAATCCGTCCGTAACAGTTGCGACCCGCCTTCTTCGTTTTCTTGGAAGTCAGTGACTTCTCAGGGCGGTTGCGCGTGATGTCGGAAAAATCCGGCAGCTCGGTGTGCCGCTGGGATGCCGTTGTCGGTTTATGTTTGCGAATTGCCATAGCTTGAAATCCTGCCTGTTACGTCAACTCGATGGTGTCGCCCTGCTTGAGGGTCACGATCGCCCGCTTCTGTGCGGCGGTCCGCCCCATCCGTGACCGGCGGTCCCGCTTGGGTTTGCCGATCCGGTTCAAGGTGTTGACGTTGTCCACCTTGACCTTGAACAGTTCTTCAATCGCATGCTTGATCTCGATTTTGTTCGCGCTCGGATACACCTCGAACAAGTACTGGTTCCCCTGCTCCTGAAGGCGGGTGCCTTTTTCGGTCAGGGTGACGCGCCGGATAATGTCGTGTGGGGACCTCATGACTGAACCTCCTCAAAACCCAATCGCTGCTTAAGCGCATCCAGGGCGCTGCCGGTCATCACCACATCCACGTGCCGCAGGACCTGATAGACATTGAGCAGGCTCGCGGTTGTAACCTCGATCCCGGGAATATTCCGGGCGGCCAGAATCAGATGGCTCTCCGGCTGCTCGGTAACGATCAACACCGTTTTGGCGGTGCCGAGTTTTTTCAGCAGCCCGGCCAGTTCCCGGGTCTTGGGAGCGCTGAGGGTGAGGGATTCCACGAGTTTCAATGTGCCGGCATCAATTTTTTCGGTCAGCGCACGGCGCAGGGCAAGACGGGAAGTCTTGCGATTCATGTCCCGGCGGTGACTGCGGGGCTTGGGTCCAAAGACCACACCGCCTCCGCGCCAGACCGGGGACTGACGATAGCCGGCACGAGCCCGGCCGGTACCCTTTTGACGCCAGGGTTTGGAGCCCGAACCAGCGACTTCGCCCTTGGTTTTGGTGCACGCGGTCCCCTGGCGCTGGTTCGCCAAGTAAGCCACCACGGCTTCCTTGACCGGTTGCGCACCCTTTTCGCGTTCCAGCATGGCATCGGGGATCTGAACTTCCCCAACCGCTTTGCCTTCCGAATTGTGTATCGCTAGTGTACTCATGACGCCTTCGCCGCCTTCTTGAGAGCTTTGCGGACCACAACCAGGCCACCGTTCGGACCGGGCACGGCGCCACGGACCAACAGCACGTTGTCATCCTTCAACACTTCCTGAACCTTCAAATTCAACGTGGTGACCTGGGTATTGCCCATGTGTCCCGGCATCCGCTTGCCTTTCCACACCCGACCTTCTTTGGTCAGGGCGCCAATACTCCCGGTGCGACGGTGCATGGTGTGTCCGTGGGAGGCGGGCTGACCGGCCATGTTATGCCGCTTCATCACTCCCTGAAACCCACGACCCTTGGTCTGCGCGGTGATGTCCACATAGGCCACCCCATCAAACAGGTCCGCCTGCAGGATATCGCCTTCCTTCAGGTCGCTGTCTGCTGGGACCCGGAACTCCCGCAGGGTCCGGACCAACTTGTCACCGGCCTTGCGGCAGTGGCCAATCTCGGACTTGCTCAACCGTTGCGGTTTCTGTTCCCCATACCCAAGTTGGACCGCATCGTAGCCGTCCTTCTCCGCCCGCTTCCGTTGCACGACAACGCACGGACCGACCTCTACCACCGTCACCGGCACCTGGGCGCCGCTGGGGTCGAAGACTTGAGTCATGCCAATTTTCTTACCGAGTATACCCTGCATGGAAGTCCTCAGATTTTAATCGTAATATCCACCCCGGCGGGCAGATTCAGCTTTTTAAGTTCATCGACGGTTTTAATCGTCGGTTCGATAATATCCAGCAACCGTTTGTGGGTGCGGATTTCAAATTGCTCCATCGACTTTTTATCGACGTGAGGGCTCCGATTGACCGTGTACTTTTCAATCTTGGTCGGCAACGGAATGGGACCCGCAACCCGCGCACCGGTGCGCTTGGCGGTTTCCACAATGTCCCCGGCAGACTGATCCAACACACGGTGATCGTATGCTTTCAACCGAATTCTAATTTTTTGACCGTTCATAAATTACCGATTGATGATCTGTTGTTGAAGTTCCTTGGGTACCACATCGAACGCGCTCGGTTCCATACTCGAACTCGCCCGCCCTCGACTGAGCGACCGCAAAGCAGTCGCATACCCAAACAATTCCGCGAGGGGAACATCCGCATGAATGATCTGCGCGTCATCCTGCGCAGCCATTTCTTTTATCCGTCCACGACGACTATTCAGGTCGCCCAACACATCGCCCAAATGCTCTTCCGGCACAATCACTTCCATGGCGATAATGGGCTCCAGAATCACTGGATTCGCCTGGCTGATCGCCTCACGAAGCGCCATCATCGCCGCCGATCTGAACGCAACATCGGTTGAGTCCTCGGGACGAAAGGCGCCATGTTTAACACAGACCTCAACATCAATCAACGGATAATTTGCTAAAAATCCTGTGAGGAGTCCGGATTCGATCCCCTCGAGCACAGAATCATGAAATTCCTTAGGAATTTCATCGGGTCTGGCCTTGATAAAAACTTCATTTCCCGATTGTCTGGGCCTGGGTTTGAGCTCAATTTCGACGGCGGCGTAGTGACGATCGCTACCCAATTCGCGATCAAATACACTGGTCGCGGAGGCCGGTTGCTCAATCGTCTCCCGATAGGCCACCATCGGCTTGCCCGCATTGGCCTTGACATGAAACTCCCGCATCATGCGATCGCGGATAATTTCAAGATGTAGCTCCCCCATTCCACTGATCAGGGTTTGTCCGGTATCCGGATCCATATTCACCCGAAAGGTCGGGTCTTCGTCGGAGAGGATGGCCAGGCTCTGGGTCAACTTATCCTTGTCCCCCTGGGATTTGGGTTCGATAGCCATGGAAATCACCGGTTCGGGAAAACTGATCCGCTCCAGTAAAATCGGCGACTGCTCCGTGCACAGGGTATCCCCGGTGGAGGCAGCCTTCAACCCAACCGCAGCCCCGATCTCTCCCGCGTAGAGCACGTCCACATCCTCGCGCTGGTTGGCATGTACCTGCATCAACCGCATCAGGCGCTCCCGTTTCCGGGTGCGGGGATTGAACATCGCCTGCCCCTTTTTCAAACAACCGGAATAAACACGAACGAAGACGAGCTTCCCGAAATAGGGGTCGTTGGCAATCTTGAAGGCAAGGGCACTGAGGGGCTCGAAATCGCTGGCCTGACGGACCACCTCCGCTCCGCTCTTGAGATCATGGCCGCGCACCGGCGGCACATCCAGCGGAGAAGGGAGATAATCGAGAATCGCGTTCATCAGGGGCTGAATCCCCTTGTTATGGAGGGCGGTTCCGCAAAAGACCGGCACCCCGAGATGACCGAGGGTGATTCTCCGGATTGCCGCCTTTAGCCGCTCGACGGAAATATCCCGGTTGCCAAGATAATCGTCGAGGATCTCCTCATCCAGTTCGGCAACCGCTTCCAGCATGTGGGTACGGGCCACCGCAGCGGCGTCCGAAAGATGATCCGGTATCGCCATCTCGGTGACGTGAGCCCCCAGGCTTTCCCGATCAAACGAATAAGCCTTCATGGTGACGAGATCGACCACACCCTCAAAGGCATCTTCCTTCCCGATCGGCAATTGCACCGGGATCGGATTGATTTTCAGCTTCTCCCGAATGTTTGCCACCACCCACGGGAAGCGGGCGCCCATGCGGTCCATCTTGTTGATGAAGGCAATGCAGGGTACACGATAGCGCTTGGCCTGCCGCCATACGGTTTCGGATTGCGGCTGCACCCCGGCGACCCCGCAAAAAACCCCGATCGCGCCATCCAAGACCCGGAGGGATCGCTCGACCTCGACGGTAAAATCGACGTGACCGGGTGTGTCGATGACATTGATCTGGTGGCCCTGCCAGAGGCAGGTCGTGGCCGCACTGGTAATGGTGATACCGCGCTCCTGCTCCTGGACCATCCAGTCCATGACCGCCGAGCCTTCGTCGACATTACCGAGCTTGTGGACCCGGCCACTGTAAAAGAGAATACGCTCGGTGGTGGTGGTCTTGCCGGCGTCAATGTGAGCCATGACGCCAATGTTTCGGATCATCTTCAAGGCATGCGAACGCCCGTCCGCCTCTCGGGGAGAGGCCGGGTCAGTCACATGCTGATGCGATGAATCCTCCACAGTTGACATATTGGGCTCGGCTGTTCATTACCACCGGTAGTGGGCAAAGGCCTTGTTTGCCTGCGCCATCTTGTGGGTGTCATCCCGCTTCTTGATCACATTGCCGGTGTTCTTGTAGGCATCCAGCAGCTCCGCCGCGAGGGCCTTCTTCATCGGCATCCCCTTGCGGGACGAGGCATATTGCACCAACCAGCGCATGGCCAGCGCTCCCTGGCGCGACGCATCCACTTCCACCGGCACCTGATAGGTTGCACCACCCACCCGGCGGGATTTCACTTCCACCTTGGGCTTGGCATTGTTCAGGGCCTGCAGGTAAACATCGAGAGGATCACTACCGGTTTTCTCCCGGATTTGCTCGAATGCATCGTACACAATCCGCTCCGCCACCGATCGCTTTCCGCTCCGCATGAATTTGGAGATCAACAGCGTGACATCCTCGCTCCCATAACGGAGGTCGGGGGTGATGGTTCGTTTTTCAGCTCTGCGTCGTCGTGCCATGATAGATCCTCAATTCCTTACTTCGCTTTGGGCCGCTTGGTGCCATATTTGGACCGTCCACGCTTGCGCTGGCCCCAGCGTGGCTGCTCATTGACCCCCGAACAGTCGAGGGAGCCGCGGACAATGTGGTAACGCACACCCGGCAAATCCTTCACCCGGCCACCCCGGATCAACACCATGCTGTGTTCCTGAAGGTTGTGTCCAACCCCGGGAATGTAGGCGGTGACTTCGATCCCGTTGGTCAAACGGACACGGGCAATCTTCCGGAGCGCAGAGTTCGGCTTCTTCGGGGTCTGGGTCTTCACCTGAAGACACACACCACGTCGTTGCGGACACGCGACCAGCGCCGGCGCCTTGTTCTTTTTCCGGGACGCCACGCGGCCTTTCCGAACTAATTGATTAATTGTAGGCATATTCTTCTGATCCTGCTTGTCCAAGTGAGCGCGGAACACTAGCAAAGCGCTCCCAGCATGACAACCTTTTGCTTAGATATTTTCTGTTTTCGTCTCCAGGAAGTCCTCGCCCAGCATCTCCTCCACCGAGATCGGCTCGCCGAGTGGCACCAACCGGATATTCCGATACATCGGAAATCCGCTCCCCGCCGGAATCAGGTGCCCCATAATGACATTCTCCTTGAAGCCGCGCAGATAATCCACCCGGCCCAGGGTTGCCGCATCGGTCAGGACCCGGGTGGTGTCCTGGAAGGATGCCGCAGAAATGAAGCTCTCGGTTTCCAGCGAGGCTTTGGTGATCCCAAGCAGTACCGGCTGGGCTTCCGCCGGCTGCTTTCCTTCTGCCATGGCCTTGGCATTGACATCGAGGAATGTCTGTTTCTCCACCTGTTCGTTCCACAGGAACTCCGTATCCCCGGGTTCGGTGATCCGGACTTTCCGCAGCATCTGGCGGACAATGATTTCGATGTGCTTGTCGTTGATTTCCACCCCTTGGAGGCGGTACACCATCTGCACTTCATTGACCAGATACTCCTGCAGTTCCTGGGGTCCGCAGACCTCGAGAATTTCCTGAGGCACCACCGGACCTTCGGTCAACTGCTGGCCCTTCTTCACATGATCGCCCCGGAACACCACGATGTGCTTGCCCATCGGAATCAAGTGTTCCTCCTCGTCACCGGTAACCTGGTCGCGCACCACCAGCTTGCGCCGGCCGCGGGCGGTGCCGGCAAATTCCACGATACCGTCGATCCGGGCAATTTCTGCCGCTTCCTTGGGACGGCGGGCTTCAAACAGCTCCGCCACCCGGGGAAGACCACCGGTAATGTCCTTGGTACGCACCACTTTGCGGGGGGTCTTGGCAAGAATGGCACCGGCGATCACCGAGTCGCCCTTCTTCACCATCACGTGGGCCGCCGCGGGAATCGAGTAGTAGCTCAGGGTCTCCCCGGTTTCCGGGTGCTTCAGGAAGATCTGGGGGTGCAGGTCCTCCTTGTGCTCGAGCACCACCGTGCCCTCGAGCCCGGTGGACTCATCCACATCCTTCTTGACCGTGACGCCTTCGATGAAGTCATGGAAGTCGATCACCCCGGTCTGCTCGGATAGAATCGGCACGTTGTAGGGGTCCCACTTCACAAAGCTGTTGCCCTTCTTGACCGTATCGCCATCCGCGACCGAGATCACCGCGCCAATCACCACATTGTAGCGTTCGAACTCGCGGCCTTCCTCGTCATAGATGCTGACATATCCATTCTTGTTCAGCGCGATATAGTTGCCATCCAGCGCCCGCACCGTGCGAAGATCCTGGTAACGTACAATACCGGAATGCTTGGCAATGATCTGGGGCTGTTTGAAGACCGAACTCGCAGTACCGCCGATATGGAATGTACGCATCGTCAACTGGGTACCCGGCTCCCCGATCGACTGGGCCGCAATAATGCCCGCGGCCTGACCGAGCCCGATGGATCCGCCGGTGGCGAGGTTGCGTCCATAACATTTGGCACAGGTGCCGTTACGGGATTCGCAGGTGAGCACCGAACGGATCTTTAGAGACTCAATTTCCGCCGCGGCGATTTTGCCCACCGCCACTTCGTCAATTTCCTGAGAAGCCGCCACGATAATTTCACGGGTTCGGGGATCCCGGATATCGTCGAGCGCGGTCCGTCCGAGTATCCGTGCGCTCAGCGGGACCAGTTCCTCGTCGCCTTCGTAGATCGGCTTGACTTCGATGCCGTTGAGGGTGTTGCAGTCCTGTTCGACCACGATCACATCCTGGGCGACATCCACAAGTTTGCGGGTCATGTAGCCGGAGTCCGCGGTTTTCAACGCGGTATCGGCCAGACCCTTGCGGGCACCGTGGGTACTGATGAAGTATTCGAGAACGCTCAAGCCCTCGCGGAAGTTCGAGAGAATCGGGCGCTCGATGATTTCACCGGAGGGTTTGGCCATCAGACCGCGCATACCCGCGAGCTGACGGATCTGCTGACGGTTACCGCGCGCTCCGGAGTGCACCATCATGAACAACGGGTTGACATCATCGCGGTTCTCATTGAACTCGAGGGCACTGAACATCACCGTGGTGGTTTCGTCCGTGGCATGGGTCCAGATATCGATGATCTTATTGTAGCGTTCACCGTCGGTAATAATACCCTTGCGGTACTGGGCTTCCACTTCGTCGATCTGGGCCTGGGCCTGGGCCAGAATCTTGTTCTTTTCCTCGGGGATGATCATGTCGACCAGACCGATGGAGATACCGGCCCGGGTGGCGTGCTCGAACCCGAGCCCCTTCAACCGGTCGAGCATCTTGACGGTTTCATCATGGCCGGCCACCTGGTAGCACCGCCAGATCAACTCTTCGAGCCGCTTCTTGGTCACGGTGTCGTTCACAAATCCCAGTGAGTCGGGCCATACCTCGTTGAAGAACACACGGCCGATGGTGGTGGTGATCACCCGGGCATCCTTGTTCCCGTACAGGGTGTCGGTCTGGTAATCGGGATTGCGGAATCGAATCCGGTCATGCACCTTGAGGGCACCCTCGTCATACGCGGTATGCACTTCCTCACTGTTGGCAAGGATCGGCAAATGCTCGATCACCTCGGCATCGCTCGGCTTCTTCTGGATGCGGCGCAAACGGTCCCGCTGGGACTCGATGGTCAGGTAATAGCACCCGAGGGCAATGTCCTGGGTCGGGGTGGTAATGGGTTTGCCACTCGACGGGGAGAAGATGTTGTTGGTGGCCAGCATCAACAACCGGGACTCCAACTGGGCTTCCACCGAAAGCGGAACATGAACCGCCATCTGGTCGCCGTCAAAGTCCGAGTTGTACGCGGTACATACCAGGGGATGAACCCGGATGGCCTCGCCCTCGATGAGAATCGGCTCAAAAGACTGAATACTCAAACGGTGGAGGGTCGGAGCGCGGTTGAGCATCACGGTATGACCGCGGGTCACTTCATCGAGAATATCCCAAACCTCGTCGGCCTCTTTCTCGATCAGTTTCTTCGCACTGCGCACGGTATGCACCACCCCCATCTCCTTGAGACGGCGAATGATGAAGGGTTCAAACAGAACCAACGCCATTTTCTTGGGCAGACCGCACTGGTTCAACGTCAATTCAGGCCCGATCACGATGACCGAACGGCCGGAATAATCCACGCGCTTCCCGAGCAGATTCTGGCGGAAGCGTCCCTGTTTGCCCCGCAGCATGTCACTGAGCGACTTCAGGGGGCGATTGCCGGCCCCGGTCACCGCGCGGCCATGACGGCCGTTGTCATACAATGCATCGACCGCTTCCTGCAGCATGCGCTTTTCGTTCCGGATGATCACATCCGGGGTCTTGAGCTGGAGCAGGTTTTTCAACCGGTTGTTCCGGTTGATCACCCGGCGGTACAGGTCATTCAAATCCGAAGTCGCAAACCGTCCGCCCTCGAGCGGGACCAGCGGACGCAGGTCCGGAGGAATCACCGGCAGCACTTCGAGAATCATCCACTCCGGACGGGAATTTGTGCGCTCGAAGGCTTCCAGAACCTTGATTCGCTTGGTCAGCTTCTTTTTGGTCTGCTTGCTGCGGGTATTTTCCATATCCGCTTCGAGCTGGGTCATGGTTTCCCGCAGTTCAATCCGCTTCATGAGGTCGCGGACGGCTTCCGCCCCCATCTTGGCAACGAAGGTGTCACCAAACTTGTCCTGGGCCTCGCGGTATTCCATTTCCGTCAGCAGTTGTTTTTCCTGCAGCGAGGTGTCGCCGGGATCAATCACCACGTAATCCTCGTAATAGAGAACCCGTTCCAGATGGCGGGCCGTCATGTCCAGGACCAGCCCCATGCGGCTGGGGGTGCACTTGAAGAACCAGATATGGGAGACCGGAACCGCCAATTCGATATGGCCCATCCGCTCGCGCCGTACCCGGGACAAGGTCACCTCGACTCCGCACCGGTCGCAGATCACCCCCTTGTGCTTGATCCGCTTATACTTTCCGCAGCTACACTCCCAGTCCTTGGTCGGGCCAAAAATGCGCTCGCAGAACAAGCCCCCCTTTTCCGGCTTGAACGTACGGTAGTTGATGGTCTCGGGGTTTTTGACCTCCCCGTGACTCCAGGATCGGATGTTCTCCGGGGCGGCAATAATGATGCTGGCCCGGTCGAACGCATTCTGCACGTCCAATCCCAGAATTTCTGCTGCGCTGGTGTTTTCAACCATAATGGTGATCTCCCTCAAATGCCGGTTGGGTCCGGTAAACTTATCGTTCTTCCCGATGTACGCGAATATCCAGGCCGAGACTCTGCATTTCCTTCATCAGTACGTTGAAGGACTCCGGCAGGCCGGCCTCCAGAATATTTTCGCCTTTGACAATCGATTCATAAATCCGGGTGCGGCCGGCCACATCATCGCTCTTGACCGTCAACAACTCCTGAAGGGCATACGCCGCGCCATAGGCTTCCAGCGCCCACACTTCCATTTCCCCGAAGCGCTGACCGCCATACTGGGCTTTGCCGCCCAGTGGTTGTTGGGTCACCAGTGAGTAGGGACCCACCGCACGGGCATGGATCTTGTCGCTGACCAAGTGATGCAGCTTCAGCATGTAGATGATCCCGACCATGACCTCCTGATCGAACGGCTCGCCGCTGCGCCCGTCAATCAGCCGGATTTTGCCGGAGTGCGGCAACCCGGCTTCCACCATCAGGTCGCGGACGGTCTTCTCGGAGATACCGTCAAACACCGGCGTTGCCGCGTGCATGCCGAGCATCTTGCAGGCCCAGCCAAGATGGGTCTCCAGCACCTGTCCCACGTTCATGCGGGAAGGCACCCCCAGCGGGTTGAGCACGATATCCACCGGGGTTCCATCCGGAAGGAAGGGCATGTCTTCATCGGGAACAATCCGGGCGATGACGCCCTTGTTCCCATGGCGGCCGGCCATTTTGTCACCGACCGAAATCTTCTTCTTGCTCGCCACATAGACCTTGACCTGCTTGATCATGCCGGAGTCCATGTCATCGCCGCTTTCCGCGCGGTCGAGATCCCGTTCCTGCTCAAGATCCAGTTCGGCAAACTTGCCGGAGAACTCATTGATGATGCTCTGGATTTTAATTTGAATCGGGCTGGGATCGATTTCGATATGATCGTATGCGGCCGCGAGTTTCCGCAACAGGGTCTTGGTGATTTTGCGGTTGGCGGGGATGATGATTTCCCCGGTCTGCACGTTCACCACATCCAGCGGGATCTTTTCCCCCAGCAGAATGTTGCTGAGCGCCTCGGTGAGATCCTCGGTGAGACGGGTCTTCTTCTCCTCGAACTCATCCTGGAGCTGCTTGAGCTGCTTGCGCCGCTCATTGGCCGACATCTTGGTCTGCTTGGTTTCCTTCCGGGAGGAGACCTTCACATCCATGACGATCCCGCTGGTACCCGAGGGCACGGTGAGGGAGGTGTCACGCACGTCGGCGGCTTTCTCGCCGAAGATCGCCCGCAGCAACCGCTCTTCCGGAGCCAATTCGGTTTCGCTCTTGGGGGTAATTTTACCAACCAGGATATCCCCGGGATTGACTTCCGCACCGATCCGCACCACCCCGTCGTGATTCAGATCCTTGAGCGCCTCTTCCCCGACATTCGGGATGTCCTTGGTGATTTCCTCGGGGCCGAGCTTGGTATCCCGGGCTCCGCACTCGAATTCCTCGATGTGAATCGATGTATACACATCATCCCGGACCAGCCGTTCATTGATGAGGATCGCGTCTTCGAAGTTGTATCCGCACCAGGACATGAAGGCCACCAGTACATTGCGGCCCAGGGCCAGGTCGCCTTGATCGGTCGCCGGACCATCTGCGACAATGTCCGCCTTGTGGATTTTCTGCCCCAGCTTGACGATCGGCTTCTGGTTGATGCAGGTTCCGCCATTGGACCGCATGAACTTGCGCAGTTCATAGACCTGGTAATCGGTCTTGGGGGTCTTCTTGTTCGGAACCGATCCATCCTTGGAAACGATGATCTTGTCCGCAGAGACGTAGGCCACGGTACCGGAATCGGTGGCTTCCACCACCACCCCGGAGTCGCGGGCGACCCTGCTTTCCAGACCGGTCGCCACGTAGGGCCGTTCCGACACCAGCAGGGGCACGGCCTGTCGTTGCATGTTCGAGCCCATCAGGGCGCGGTTGGCATCGTCATGCTCGAGGAAGGGAATCAAACCCGCCGCGACACTGACCAATTGCTTGGGCGAGAGATCCATGTAATGGACCCGGTCGCGGGGCACTTCCAGAAAATCCCCGCGGAATCGCACCGAAACCGTGGGCAACGAAAACTTGCCGTTGGCCTCGAGCGGCGCATTGGCCTGGGCGATCACATAATTTTCTTCCTGATCGGCGGTCAGGTAATCCACCTGCTCGGTGACCTTGCCGTCCACCACCCGGCGGTAAGGACTCTCAATGAACCCGAACTCATTCACCCGGGCATAGATGCTCATCGAGGAAATCAGACCGATGTTGGGGCCTTCCGGGGTTTCAATCGGACAGATGCGGCCATAGTGACTGCTGTGAACGTCGCGGACTTCAAACCCGGCGCGATCCCGACTCAAACCGCCAGGGCCAAGCGCGCTCAGACGGCGCTTATGGGTCAACTCCGCCAACGGGTTGGTCTGATCCATGAATTGGCTCAACTGACTGCGGCCAAAGAAATCGCGGACCACCGCCGACAATGCCTTGGGGTTCACCAGCTTCTGGGGGGTCAATTTCTCCGTGGCGCTCGCGTCATAGACGGTCATCCGCTCCTTGACCAACCGCTCGGTCCGGGCAAGCCCGATCCGGCACTGGTTCTCGAGCAACTCGCCGACCGTGCGCACCCGGCGGCTGCCAAGATGGTCAATGTCATCGATGGTGCCTTCGCCGTTGCGGAGGTTGACCAGATACTTGATCGCGGCAATCAGGTCTTCTTTTTCCAGCACCCGGGAGTCCTCGTTCCCCTGCAAACCGAGTTTCTGCTGGATCTTGTAGCGGCCCACCCGGCTCAAATCATAGCGGCGGGGATCGAAGAAAATGCGCTTGAGCAATTGCTTGGCGTTGGATGTGGTCGGGGGGTCGCCCGGACGCAACTTCATGTAAATATCCTTGAGCGCTTCCTCGGTGTTCTTGGTGGCATCCTTCTGGATGGTCTTGAGCAACAAGCCCTCATCCCACGTCACATTCACCACCTGCACCTTGCTGACCCCGGCGGCTTTCACCTGCTTGACCAGGTCCCGGCTCAACGGCTCATACTTGCGGGCGACAATCGAGGAGGTCGCGGCATCAATAATGTCTTCCCGCAACACATAGACCGCCCACTCCTCATCGGTCTTGGAACCGGAAAGGGTCACTTCTTCCAACGGATAAAACAGACTCAGAATATCGTCATCCGAGTCGTAACCCAGCGCCCGCAGGAACGTCGAGGCAAGAAACTTCCGACGGCGGCGGGTGCGGTCGAGATAAATGTTCAGGGTATCGGAGGTATCAAACTGGACTTCGAGCCAGGAGCCGCGATCCGGGATGATCCGGAATGAATACAGCAAGGAACCATTGGCGTGGACACTCTGCTCGAAGCAGATCCCCGGCGAGCGGTGGAGCTGGCTGACAATCACCCGCTCCGCACCATTGACGATGTAGCTGCCCTGGTCGGTCATCAGGGGAATCTCCCCCATGTAGACATCCTCTTCCCGGACATCATTGCCGTCGGTGAGCCGATAGGTCACATACAGGGGAGCGGTATACGACTGCCCCTCCCGGATGCACTCGATTGCACTCATCTTCGGTTCCTGGATTTCGTATTTCACAAAATCCAACACCATTTTCCCATCGTAACTTTCGATCGGAAAGACTTCCTTCAGCACCGCCTGCAGCCCGACTTGGACCCGCTTGGACGGAGGCACCTCCAGCTGGAGAAATTCCCGGTACGAATTCAATTGGATTTCAATCAAATTCGGCGGCTGAATAATGTCTTTGAGTTGTCCGAAATTCTTTCGATTCGCCATGACTCACCTTTGGGCGGAAACGCCCCTAAAACCCACCACGAGCAACAAACACTACCAGCCGCACACGACCGGTTGAAAACCTCAACCGGTCGCGGCGGCTGCCCAATCAACAAGCGAACTTATTTGATTTCGACTTTGGCGCCAGCGCCTTCGAGCTTCTTCTTGGCCTCTTCGGCCTCTTCCTTGGTCACGCCTTCCTTGACCGGCTTGGGCGCGGATTCCACAAGGTCCTTCGCTTCCTTCAAGCCGAGGCTGGTAAGACCACGGAGCTCTTTGATGACCTGAATCTTCTGGGCCCCGGCTTCCACCAGGATCACATCGAATTCGGTTTTTTCTTCGGCGGCGGCAGCATCACCGGCCCCGCCTGCGGGGGCGGCGGCCATGGCTACCGGAGCTGCGGCGGATACGCCGAGACGATCCTCCAGCACCTTGACCAGCTTGGACAACTCAAGGACGGAGATGGACTCAATCCACGAGACAAATTCTTCCATTTTACCGGTCGCTTCGACCTTTTCTTCTTGAACCGCTGTTTCTTCTGACATGTTGTATTTCCTCCTACTATCGCGTACGTACGGACATTGTTTATTGGTTGTTTTTCTTGTCGATCACCGCATTCAAAGCGTACAGCAGGCTGGCGGTCTTCTGCTGGAAGACGCCGACCAACTGACTCATGGGTGCTGCTATGGTGCCCACCACCATCGACAAAAGCTGTTCGCGGGAAGGCAGGGCAGCCAGGGCGTCGACATCACTGGCCGACAGGATGACCCCTTCCATCGCGCCGATCTTAATGACCGGCTTTTCATTCTGTTTGATGAAATCCTTGAGAATCTTGGCGACCGCGGCGGCGTCTCCACTGCCGTAGACCATGGCGGAGGGGCCCTTCGCCCCATCCTTCAAGCCGCTCAGGCCCACTTCGTCGGCAATATGGCCAAACACCCGATTCTTCACCACCTGGACTTTGGCCGAGGCCTTGTCGAGCTGGCTACGAAGTTCGTTGGTCTTCTCCACCGTCAAGCCGTTGTGGTCGGCAAGGATGACAAAGACCGAACCGGAGAGGTTCGCTTTCAATTCACTGATAATTGATGTTTTTTCAGGTCTCATGAGGGTTCACCTTTCCCGGTTATGCCGCCACCGTATCCCGCACATTGACGTGCAGACCGGGCATCATGGTTGAACTGATGGTGCAGCGGCGAATGAAGACACCCTTCGCCGCGGTCGGCCGCGCATGCTGCACGGCTTCAATCACTGCCCGGCAGTTTTCCGCCAGGGACTCACCGGTGAAGGACAGTTTGCCGAACGGGACATGCAGGTTGCCGTTCTTGTCCATCCGGAACTCCACCCGCCCCGCTTTGTATTGCTTGACCGCAGTCGCGGTATCGTCGGTGACGGTTCCGGTCTTGGGGTTCGGCATCAATCCGCGGGGACCGAGCACCTTACCCAGCTTGCGGACTTCCTTCATCGCTTCCGGCGTGGCAATGACCACGTCCATCTCGGTGAATCCGCCCTTGACCTTTTCCAGCAGGTCTTCAAACCCGACATGATCCGCACCCGCTTCACGGGCCGCTTCCGCAGCCGGACCGGAGGCAAACACCAACACCCGGACATTCTTTCCGGTACCATGCGGCAGAGCCACGGTTCCCCGGACACTCTGATCGGACTGGGTTGGATTAACCCCCAACCGGAAGGCAATCTCCGCAGTCTCGTCAAACTTGGTGAAGGTGTTTTTCTTCAGAAACTCAATTGCATCCTGAATCTCGTATACATGCGTGCGGTCGATCTTCTCGGCCACCGCGCTGAATTTTTTCCCGTGCGTCGCCATTAGATCACCTCAATTCCCATGCTGCGAGCGGTTCCGGCGATGATCCGGCAAGCCTGATCCTCGCTCCGCGCGTTGATGTCCTTGACCTTCAGCCGCGCAATCTCGCGGATCTGATCCTGGGTCACTTTACCCACCTTGTCGCGGTTGGGAACGCCCGAACCCTTGGCAATGCCCGCGGCTTTCTTGAGCAGCGACGAAGCCGGCGGACTCTTGGTGATAAAGGTGAAGGATTTATCCTGGTACACCGTGATGACCACCGGAATGATCATCCCCGCTTCCTTCTGGGTCGCGGCGTTGAACTCCTTGCAGAAGCCCATGATGTTGACCCCCTGCTGACCGAGCGCGGGCCCTACCGGCGGGGCCGGGTTGGCCTGGCCGGCCGGGATCTGCAACTTGATGATGCCTGTTACTTTTTTTGCCATGTGTATGTGTCCTTGCGGTGCTTAGACGCGCTCAACCTGCCAGTATTCCAGTTCCACTGGCGCCGAGCGGCCAAAAATCGAAACCGAGACCTTCAACTTGCCGCGTTCCGGATCAATCTCTTCAATGACACCATTGAAGTTGAGGAACGGACCATCGTTGATCTTGACGGTTTCTCCCGCGTTGAAATTGACTTTCGGTTGTACTTTCTCCTGCTTTTCCTCGATCTGAGCAAAAATGCTGTTCACTTCCTCGGGCCGCAACGGCGCCGGGCGGTTACCCCCGATGAAGCCGATGATTCCCGGGGTTTCCTGAATGAAATACCAGGACTTGTCCACCAGTTGTTTGCGCTCGTCATACAAGGCGAGATTGATCAGCACATACCCCGGATAAAACTTCCGGGTCGTGGTGGTCTTCTTGCCACGCTTGACTTCCGACACCTGCTCGGTCGGAATCAGCACTTCGCCAATGTAGTCCTGCAACTCTTCCAGTTGCACCCGCTTGGCAATGTTGTCGCGGACTTTCTGTTCCTGCCCCGACAAGGTATGCAACACAAACCACTGTTTATCCATGACGCCCTTTCAAACCCTTAGCCGATGATCCATTGCAACGCGGTCATCCACACCAGGTCGCTGACCCCCACGATGATGGCCAGCAAAATCACCGACACAATCACCACGATGGTCGATTGCACCAGTTCCTTCTGGGTTGGCCAGGCGCACTTGTACAGTTCCGCCTTTACCTCATCCAGGAACGTCCGGGTTCCACTGAATACACTTGTCGCTTTGCTCATGTTATACCTATGTGCCGTTGCGGGCCGGAAAATCGATGGTTGCGGCATGACTGGCAGGCCAGGAGGGACTTGAACCCCCAACCCTCGGTTTTGGAGACCGATGCTCTGCCAATTGAGCTACTGGCCTAACGTTTTCACCCTCTTGCGTTTCATGCTCTTCGGTTGTCCGTTTCTTTCGTTGTTCAACGACCCCGCGCTCCACTGGCGCCTTTCCCGAATCGGACCTGCCGGTTTCCCGGCCCGGAGAGCATCACCGCGATGCATTCCATCCAGATTCCGCACCTCTCAGGGATCGGGAGACCAAACGGGAATCCCGCTCACCGGCATGACCGGGCGGCGGGATTCCCTGGTTCCCGCCGTGATCAGGCCGTGATTTCCACCACCCGGCCCGCACCCACGGTGCGTCCGCCTTCGCGAATCGCGAACCGCATGTGGGTTTCCATGGCGATCGGAGTCAACAACGTCACGTCAAGACTGACATTGTCACCCGGCATCACCATTTCCACGCCTTCCGGGAGAACCACGTCACCCGTCACATCGGTGGTACGGAAATAGAACTGAGGACGATAACCCTTGAAGAACGGGGTATGACGACCGCCCTCATCCTTGCTCAAGACATAGATTTCGCCCTTGAACTTGGTGTGGGGGGTGATCGAACCGGGCTTGGCCAGAACCTGGCCGCGCTCGACATCTTCCTTCTTCAACCCGCGGAGCAGGCAACCGACATTGTCGCCGGCCTGGCCCTGATCCAACAGCTTGCGGAACATTTCCACGCCGGTGATGGTGGTCTTCTGGGTGTCCTTGAGACCGATGATCTCGATTTCTTCGCCCACCTTGATGATACCACGCTCCACCCGACCGGTGACCACGGTGCCGCGGCCTTCGATGGAGAACACGTCTTCGATCGGCATCAGGAAGGGCTGGTCGATCGGACGAGCCGGCTCCTTGACGTTTTCATCGATGGCGTTGAGCAGCTCCTGAATGCAGGCCGTTCCGGGATCATCCGGGGTGCCCGCCTGCAAAGCGCCCAGCGCGGAACCGCGGACGATCGCCGCGTCGTCGCCGGGGAACTCATACTTGCTGAGCAACTCGCGAATTTCGAGTTCAACCAGATCCAGCAGTTCGGGATCATCCACGGTGTCCACCTTGTTCAGGAAGACCACAATGGAAGGCACACCGACCTGACGGGCGAGCAGAATGTGCTCACGGGTCTGGGGCATCGGGCCATCGGCCGCGCTCACCACCAGGATGGCGCCGTCCATCTGGGCCGCTCCGGTGATCATGTTCTTCACATAGTCCGCGTGTCCCGGGCAATCGACATGCGCATAGTGGCGCGTGTCGGATTCATATTCCACGTGCGAAATCGCAATGGTCAGAATCTTGGTGGGATCGCGACGGCCCTGTGATTCGGAAGCCTTGGCCACCTGGTCATATGAAATGTCCGTGGCCATGCCCTTCAAGGCCTGTACGTGAGTGATTGCCGCGGTCAACGTGGTCTTGCCATGGTCGACGTGCCCAATGGTTCCGACGTTGATGTGCGGCTTGGTCCGCTCGAATTTATCCTTCGCCATGTTGTTCTCCTAGCCTGCTCTTCTTTGGTTTTCGGTTGTCTAAACTGGAGCCTACGAGCGGGATCGAACCGCTGACCTCGTCCTTACCAAGGACGTGCTCTGCCAACTGAGCTACGTAGGCTACGACGTCTCCAGCACTCTCGCCTGCTGTTCAGCGATCCGGAACGTGCCGCCCCACCGGACACGAAAAACACCCACCAGACCGCCGCTTCCGACGGCCCGCCTCCCGATCGAATAGCTCAGGGGCTTTCCTCTCTACACGGGACGACTCCGACCCCCTGATCCGTAATGAAACAGAGTTGCCGGAATCACCTGTGTGCTTTATAAACGGCATTTCAAGCGTTTTCAGCGCCTTCGTACCGTGGAAAAACCGGGTCATACTCCATGGAAGACCCCCGGTGTGTCAACCAAAGATTTCAAAAAATGTCTAAAAAAAATTATTCACCCGTGATCGGCGTGCTCGGCGGCGGCCAATTGGCCCGCATGCTGGCCGATGCCGCCGCCCCCCTCGGTCTATCGGTCCGGGTACTCGCACCCTCGAACGCAGCGCTCATCCCGAAAGCCTTTAGCGCGGCGGAAATCGCCCCCTGGACCCCGGAAAACCTGGTCCATTTCAGCCAACAAGCCGATGTCATCGCCCTCGAAAATGAATTTGTGGATGCCGATGCGCTCGATGCCCTGGAAAGGGCAAACACCGCGCTCCTGTTGCCTTCAGCCAGGGCCATTCGTGTCATTCAGGACAAATTGACCCAGAAACAGACCCTCCAGCGAGCCGGATTGCCCCTGCCGGAATTTTGTGCCGTCGATTCTCCCTCCGGATTGGTGGAGGCCGGAAATCAGTGGGGATGGCCGGTGGTCCTGAAAAAGCGGCGCAACGGCTATGACGGCAAGGGCAACGCGACCATTAGGAACTCCGAACAGGCGCCAGCCGCCTATGCGGCGTTGGGTCACGACGGCCAGGACCTGTATGTTGAACAGTACTGCCCGTTTGTCAGGGAATTGGCGGTTATGGTGGTGAGAAGCCGGACCGGCGAGACCCGGACCTATCCCGTGGTGGAAACCCGGCAGAAAGACCATATTTGCCATGAGGTGCTCGCCCCCGCTCCGGACCTCCCCCCGGGACTGGCGGCAAAAATACAGGACATGGCGATTCGAGCGGTGGAAGCCTTCGATCTTGTCGGATCGGTAGGAATCGAGCTGTTTCTGCTTGCGGATGGCTCGGTGGCCATCAATGAAATGGCCCCCAGGGTCCACAACTCCGGTCACTACACGATTGAAGCCTGCCCCTGCTCCCAATTTGAAAACCACCTGCGAGCCCTCCTTGGCTGGCCCCTCGGCGACACCTCCCTCATCACCCCCGCGGCGGCGATGGTCAATCTGCTCGGCAGCAGCGAAGGTCCGGGCTGGCCCACCGGAGTCGAACAAGCCCTCGCAACCCCCGGCGCCCACTTGCATATCTACGGAAAAGCCGAATCCAAACCCGGAAGAAAAATGGGGCACCTGACCCTGTGTGGCGAAGCCCTGGACACCACCCTGCAATTGGCCCGTGAAGCTGCCGCGCATCTGCGATTTGGCGGATAATCCAACCGTGCGCCCACAATGGTTCACGCCCGCAACCGGGACCTTGGCCCAACATGCCATGACTGGAAATTTCATCGAAGCGCTGATCCTGTCCGGAACCCCAGAGAGGAACGATGACAAGATTTGACAAAGCGAGGCAACCCGGTGATTCTATAGATGTGATGAGGTTAATCCCGATTCAAGCGAGTTCCTTGCCCTCGGCACTAATGCTGGTCGTCATGGCTCTTGTCTTTGCTCTGGCCCCGGTGCCTATTCACGCCTGTCTTCAACCCGGTTCCGGCATCTGCACTTGTTGCTGTGAACACGAGGCATCCGCCCCCATGGCTTGCTGCGGGGACAAGGGAAACGCACCCGCCGACAATCATGACGCGGATTCATCCTCCCCCCTCTGCTGTTTTACCCTGGATCTATCGACTGAGCCACTGACCCTTCAGGGTCGGGACACCTATTGCCCGGCTCCTTTCGCCTCCGGCTCCCTCGAAGTTGCGACCATCAGGTATGATGAACCCGTTTTGCGCGTGAGCGGCCCAGAAGCGTGCGGTCCACCTCCCAGTCCAAGGCGGCACCTGGCGCTCTGCCAATTCCTTTTGTAAGTCTGACCTGACATCGGCATCCGCCGATATACGTTCATTCCACCGGGATCAATCGATCCCATCCTTCATGTTCGTTTGTTCAGGCTTATGAAATCTACTCACGCATCTCTTGAATCATTGCGACGCACGCCGCAACCACCGGCTTCGCGCCCACGCAATGCCACCCCCCTGCTCTTATTGCTGGCTTTTTTACTCGGAATCGCAGCCCTGTTCGCGGTTCTGTTTGGGGACCGCTTGCGGCCTCGGACAACGGTAACTGTGGCCCCTGCTCTTTATCTGGAAACCGATGGCGTCACCCCGGTGGTATCCCATGACACGCCCGGTCCGATGATTGCCCAGGCCTCGGGTTGGCTCGAACCCGACCCCTATCCGGTGCGGGTTGCGGTCAAGGTCGACGGTTTTGTCGAAGCAGTTCACGTTCTCGAAGGTCAAGCCGTGCGCACCGGAGACCTGCTCGCCACCCTGGATTCCACCAACTTGACCCTCGAGGTTACCCGCCTGCAGGCCGACCTGACCGAAGCGTTGGCCGACCTCGCGGTGCGGGAGCAGGAGATCGTCGCGGCGGAGGCCGAGGCAAAAGCGGCCGAAGCCCGACTCGCCCAGGCCACCGATCAAGCCAACCGCCTCCGCGCATTGGAAGCGGGAGATATTGCCGAGGCTGAGCGAGTCACCGCTGTTTTTGCGGAGTCCGAAGCACAAGCCCTGCTGGAAGCTGCACGCAGCGGAGTAGCCGTCCGCCGCGCTAGAATGAAACAGCAACAAGCCCGCATCAACAGTCTGCAGGCCGGACTCGATCAGGCCCAACTCAACCTCGAACGATGCCGGATCGTTTCCCCGATGGATGGTATCGTTCTCAAGCGACATGCCGCACCCGGAATGAAGCGCATGGCCTCGATGGATGACCCGGACAGTGCAACCATTGTCACCCTGTATGACCCGGATCATCTGCAAATGAGGGTGGATGTCCCCCTCTCCGATGCGGGGAGAATCGAGACTGGTATGACCGCCCGTCTCGTCACGGCGGCTTTTGCCAACCGCGTCTTTACCGGGGTGGTTTCCAGGGTGACCGGTGAAGCCGATCTCACCCGCAATACCCTGCAGGTGAAAGTTTCCATCCTTGAACCCGAGCCGGGAATGCGACCGGAAATGCTGGGACGGGCCGAATTCCTCGGCTCGCTCAAACACCCCATGCACCCAACCGGGACCAGGATGATCTGGATCCCCACTGCCGCGGTGCTGGAAGCAGACGGAGACGCAGCCTCGGTATGGGTCATTGATCCTGTGCAGGAGACTGCAGAGTACCGGGCGATCACGCTTGGACTGGAGGAGAAAAATGGCTTGAGCGCAGTGCTGGAAGGTTTGAGAGCCGGCGAAAAGGTGGTCACCGATGGAGCCGACCATCTCAAACCCGGCGCGCTGGTAAAAATGCTACCTGGAGAACGAGATGGAAAATGACCAAGACATCCTGATCCGTTGCCTCAGCGTGACCAAACAATATAAGAAGGGCGAGAATCTGGTCACCCCGCTGGATACCCTTGATCTGGATATTCCGCGCGGCGATTTTCTCGCCATGATGGGGCCGTCCGGCTCGGGAAAAACAACCCTGTTGAATCTTCTCTCTGGCATCGATCAGCCCACATCCGGTTCTATCGAAGTAGATGGGGTCGCCATCCATGCACTATCCCGGCGCGCCCTGGCCGCATGGCGGGCCAGGCAGGTGGGCTATATCTTCCAGCTCTATCACCTTGTTCCGGTACTGACCGCATTCGAAAACGTGGAGCTGCCCCTGTTGCTCGATGACCTCAAGCGCCGGGAGCGGCGGGAAAAAGTCGAAGCGGCCCTGTCCCTGGTCGGCCTGTCAGACCGCATGCATCACTTTCCCCGCGAGCTGTCGGGCGGACAGGAACAGCGGGTGGCCATCGCCCGTGCCCTGGTGGCGGACCCGCCGCTGCTGGTCGCCGATGAACCTACCGGAGACCTCGACCGTGAATCCGCCGATGCAATCCTTGGACTGCTCCAGACCCTGTCCCGCGAACAAGGCAAGACCATCGTGATGGTAACCCATGATCCCAAGGCTGCCGGTGCGGCATCCCGCACCCTGCACCTCGAAAAGGGTCAACTCCTGGAGGCGGTATCATGACCCCCAAAGCCGCATTCAATCTCATACCCCTCGCCGCCAAACAACTTCTCCGGCATCGGGTGCGCACCCTGCTGACCGTACTGGGCATTGCTGCCGGGATGTTTCTCTATGCCCTCGTGGAAAGCATGCAAACCGCGGTCTCCCGAACCACGGCCGTTCAGGCCTCGGATGTAACCCTCGTGGTCTACCGGGAAAACCGCTACTGCCCCTCGACCAGCCGACTGCCCCTGTACTACGAGGATGAAATTCGCCGCATCCCCGGGGTGCGCGAGGTCATACCGATTCAGATTACCGTCAACAACTGCGGGGCCAGCCTCGACATCGTGACTTTTCGAGGCGTTCCCCCTCGTCAGCTCGCCCGGTTCGCTCCGGAAATCCAGGTCACCGAGGGTTCTCGCGAAGACTGGGAACGCACCGACGACGGCGCCCTGATCGGGGAAAACTTTGCCGCCCGCCGGGGCCTGAAACCCGGGGACGCCTTCGAGGCCGCCGGGGTCCGGGTGACCATTTCCGGCATCCTGACCTCCCCCAACCTGCAGGACAATGATGTGGCCTATGTCCATCTGCCCTTCCTGCAGCAAGCCTCACGCCGCGGGCTCGGAGAAGTCACCCAGTTCAATGTTCGGGTCGAAGATCCCGCCCATCTGGAGGAGGTGGCGGCGGCCATTGACGCCACATTCAAAACCGCAGAGGAACCCACCCATACCCAACCCGAGAAAGCCTTCTTTGCTCAGGCCGCGCGGGAACTCATCGAGCTGACCGGCTTTACCCGGTGGATCGGACTCGGGGCCGTGATCGCAGTGCTGGGCCTGGTCGCCAACGCTGTCCTGCTCGTGGTTCGCACGCGAATTCGAGAGAATGCCGTGCTTCAAACCCTTGGCTATCCCGACAGCGCAATCGCCTGGCTGGTTTTACTCGAGGGACTGCTGCTCGGGCTCGCGGGAGGACTGATCGGCGCAGGCAGTGCCATGGGATTTCTCGCCATAAGCCGCATTACCTTTGGCAATGAAGGTCAGGTGATGTCCATCACCCCGGATCCCGGTTTATTCCTGTCCGGGCTCTTGCTCGCGCTTGTTCTTGGTGGACTTGCCTCCACCTATCCGGCCTGGATGGCGGTACGACGGCCCATCGTAGAAAGTTTGAGGACCTGATCATGCTGCTCCCCTTCAGCTATGCGGTTCGAAATCTTTACCGGGACCGGACACGACTCGCCCAGACCCTCGGGGGCAGTGCCCTCGTGGTCTTCCTCGTCATGGGAGCCCACGCCCTGAATGAGGGCATGCGGAAAACGCTCAGCGCCTCCGGCTCCCCCCGCAACATGCTCATCCTTGGCAAGGGCAGCGAGGAAAGCATGCAGCGAAGCGAAGTCTCCGAACAGGCTGCCGGGATTACCGAAGCCAGTGTATCCGGCATCTATGCCCCCCTGGGAGACCGGGCGGTCTCGCCACAGATTATTCACATGGCCAACCTCGGTCTCCCCGATGGCACACGCATTCGAGGCCTTGTCCGGGGGGTAACCGCCAAGGCATTACTCACCCACCCCGAAGTCACCGTGATGGAAGGGCACTTCCCGGGCCCGGGAGAAATCATGGCGGGACGCCTCGCATGGAAACGATTCGGCATTGATGAAGGCGACCTCGTCCCCGGCACCGAATTGCGATTCGATTCCGCCACACTGACCCTGTCCGGAATCTTTGCTGCACCGGGTACGGTCCTGGAATCGGAATTGTGGATGAACCTCAATGACCTGCGGACCCTCGCTCAGCGCGAGACCGTCAGCGCGGTCGTGGTGCGGCTGGATGAGGGCGATCCCGCCGATGTGCAGTTGTTCACCCGCCAGCGACTCGACCTCGAACTCAGTGCGGTCACCGAACAGAGCTACTATGCCAGACTCGCCACATTTTATGCGCCGGTTCGAGCGATGACCTGGACCACCGCGGCCCTGATCGCCGCCGCTGCGGTGTTTGGCGGACTCAACACTCTCTATGCGGCATTCGCCTCGCGGGTTCGAGAGATCGCCACCCTCCAGGCCATCGGATTCAGACGCACGGCGATCCTCATTTCCTTCATTCAGGAATCCCTGATGACCTCGTTGTTCGGGACCTTGCTCGGTGCCCTTGCGGCCGTCCTGCTGTTGGCCGACCGGGTGATCTATTTAAGCGCGGGAGCCTTCCGGCTCGGATTCGGTCCAGAGACGTTGTTCGCGGGCCTGCTCGCGGGCACCCTGCTCGGACTTGTCGGATCGATTCCCCCGGCCATTCGATGTCTAAAACCCAGTCTCCCGCAGGCTTTGCGGGATTAGCACCAAGGAGAACATACCATGAAGAAAGTACAGATCATACAAAGCGCAATCGCCGGCCTGCTCCTGCTCGCTGTGGGCTGCGGCCAATCTTCCGCCCCGGCTCCATCGGCCAGTGCAGAGCCATCGGTTCCCGACGCCCTCGCCGCCGTTTTTCAGGATGTCGCCGCCACCGAGTCGATTCAACCCATCCCCGAACTGCGCACCTCGGTCAGCCCCGGTGATACGGTTGTGGTCGAAGCCAAGGTCATGGGCGATATGAATCCCTTCGTTGAAAACCGCGCCCTGTTCGTGGTCGGCGACGAAGGCACCTTAACCTCCTGTGATCTCCGTGGCGATGAGGGTCATTGCGATACGCCATGGGACAACTGCTGCGATGACCCGAAAGCGCTGAGAGCCGGAACCGCCACCATCCAGGTCGTGGATGCAAACGGTCAGGTCATCAAACACAGCATCCGCGGCTTGGAAGGCCTGAAGGAACTCAGCAGAATCCGGGTAAAAGGCGTAGTTGCCCCACAAGCCACCGAAGGAGCCCTCATCATCAATGCCACGGCAATCGATGTCCTGTAGGGACTTGATCATGGATTGATCGTCGGGCGTAGTAAGTAAATTCCAGCAAGAAAGCAGCAGACAACACCCCGGCGGGCTTGTCCCGCCGGTAAACGAGTGCCGAGGCCAGCTACACCTCAAAAAATTGACTGTCCCCATTCTACCCGTCGGGCTGAAGGCCCACCATTCGACAGCCTGGGGCAAGCGCGGCGCAGCCCCAGGAAAAAAAGAAAAAAGGCCCGGAGCGCGAATGGAGCGAGACCCGAACAACCGGACCAAGATCTCGCCCCTACGCGCTCAACGGTGAGGTCTCGCACCCACAACCCAGGGCCGCGCTTCGCTTGCCCTGGGCTACCGAGTTTGCTGGCCTTCAGCCCGCCGATTCAATCCATCACATCGTTCAACTGCTCTTCCTAGGTTGAACACTCTGGCGTTCATGAATAATCCGGGCAAAGGATTAAGGGTGAAGTCCTGCCGCAAGCATAACCTTGACATATCGTCAATTTCATGCATGAATTCATGCATGGCAACCAAGACCATATCACTGGAACTCGACGCCTATGAAAAGCTCAGGAAGGCGAAGAAGCCAGGCGAATCATTTTCTCAAGTCGTTCGTAGGGTTAAGTTTGTGCCGGATGACGCAACCGGTAAATCCATCCTCAAGGTTCTTCGTGAGCGGGGCGCGACCTATGGGGATCGCAAAGCCGCCGACTACTGGGAAAAACGAGATGTCCACCAGGCGCGGACCACATCTCCCTCCCCCTGGTCAGAAAAATCGTCATGAAGATTTATGACACGACGTTCCTGATCGACCTCCAGCGAGACTTTGTCAATGGAACCAAAGGCCCCGCCACCCGGTTTCTCGAATCCCATCCGGATGAGGACTGCGCCATCTCCGTCATCAGCGAGGTGGAGTTTCTTGAAGGCTACGAGCAATACCGGGAGGGCCTTGATTTTCTCGCGCCCTTCCAGAAACGTGACGTCACCCGCCCCATTGCTTTAATCGCCAGCCGGATTCGTCGCCGACTGCGGCGCCAGGGTAGCATGATCGGTGACTTTGACATTCTCATTGCATCAACCGCGCTTGACGCAGAATCAGAACTGGTCACCGCCAACACCGAGCACTTCGCCCGCATCTCCGACCTCAAACTGGTGAACTACCGCAAGCTCTGAGATCCTTCCAAGAGCGGACACTTCATACCTGCACCGTCGGAACCCAGGCGGTTGTCCTCCCTCCCACCGTGCAGTGCTCGATCGGGTCACCGGTTGACGTGCGGGCCTCGGCGTTCTTTCCCCATCGATGATGAAATAACCAGGTGTTCGGAAATTTTGTATCGTCTGCGCCGAGCTTAACCGCGCGATTCACAATCCGCTTCATCGCCCGGTAAATGGCTCGGGCTTCTGTTCTGGTCAAGGTATCACCCCGGCGTCGGGGATCGATTCTGGCCTGAAACAGAATCTCGTCGGCCAACCAATTACCGATACCCGCAGTGAAACCCTGGTCGAGGAGAATCGCCTTGATCGGGGCCTTGCGCTTCTGCACTTCGGCGGCGAACCAGTCCCGTCCCGGATCGTCCAAATACACATCAAAACCAAGTTTTGACACCGGCGGTTCCCCCAGCGGATCTGTTCGGAGTCGGATCCGGCCCAACCGCCGGGGATCCGTAAAGGCCAGCCAGGTCTCGTCCTCGAATTCGAGTTGCATCCGGGCAAACCGCAGATCCATCTGGCCGAATCGGCCCTGCTCGATCCACCCCGTCATCCCCAGATGCATCAGCACCGACCACCCGCCATCAAACGTCAGCCAAAAGAATTTCCCCTTCCGGCCGGTGCCGATGAGGGTCTGACCGCGCAACCGGCCGGTAAACGCCCGCGGCCCCAATTCATCAAACACAATCGGATCCTGGCGACAGATCACGGTAACAATCCGCTTCCCGCGAAAACCCGTCTCCACCGCCCGCCTTACTGTTTCCACTTCCGCCAATTCCGGCATGACCTTGTGTCTCCTGATTCGTGGTTATTTGTGAGATTCGTGGGCCGTCTTACAAAGATTTGCAAGCCTCGGCATTTCCCGTACACTCCGGCAAGACAACAAGGAAGCAAGCATGAAAAAGATTCTCTCTCTGGTCGATGACATCTACGAAGATCTCGAGCTGTGGTATCCCAAGCTCCGTCTTGAGGAGGAAGGCTGGCAGGTCACGGTAGCCGCCCCCGAGAGCAACCGGGTTTTCCAGGGCAAACACGGCTATCCCTGCAAAGCCAATCAGGACATCGCGGATGTTGAAACCGCCGACTACGATGCCCTGCTTGTCCCCGGCGGTTTCGCCCCCGATAAACTTCGCCGCGACCCCAATGTCCTCCGGATTGTTCAGGAATTTGATGCCGCGAAAAAACCCATCGCCTTCATCTGCCACGCGGGCTGGATCCTCATTTCCGCCGGCATCCTCAAGGGCCGCACCGCCACCAGCACTGTCGGAATCAAGGACGACATGATCAATGCGGGCTGTGAGTGGCTCAATGAACCCCTCGTGATCGACGGCAACCTGATCAGCTCCCGCACCCCTATCGACCTTCCGGTCTTTGGTAAAGCCTTCGTCGATGCCATCAAGGCTCAAGATGCCTGACCGGTTTTCCAACGCCTGGAAAATGCACACGAAAAAGTTCCAATCGTTGGAACTTTTATTGAGGGTTTTTCCAACCATTGGAACTTTTACTCTGAGTCGGTATCGGCACGCCTTCCTCAAAACCCGGGGCGGGAGCCCCACGCTACGTCGCATGAAAGTGGAAGCGCAGCTCGGTTCGCCGGGACGGCGAACCCTACCTAGCCCGAACGAACGATGGGTAGGGTTCGGCGTCCCGCCGAACCGGAAATTGGCAACCTCGCACATCCTTACCCCTTGACCCTCTTCTCCATGCCCACGCCATCCACCACGCCTCACGAATACCTTCAGGTCGATACGCTGGTCATCGGGAGCGGGCTCGCGGGGCTGTATGCAGCATTCTGGGCTTCCCGCAATGGCACCGTCGCCCTCGTGTCGAAGTCCGCTATGGACATGAGTAGTTCCTTCTGGGCGCAGGGCGGGATCGCTGCCGCCATCAATCCCGAGGATTCGGCGTATTTCCATCTCGACGATACCGTCGCCGCCGGACGAGGGCTGTGCCGCAAAGCTGCCGTGGAGATTTTGGTTGGTGAAGGCATCCAGCGGGTGCGCGAATTGATCTCGCTCGGGATGCAGTTTGACGAAGGACGGCGCGGGCTCGCGCTCGGACTTGAAGGTGGGCACAGCCACCGGCGTATTCTCCACGCTGGCGGCAACGCGACCGGGCAGGCGGTGGTCAAATTTCTTGTCGAGCGGGTTTCCCAGAATCCGAACATTCTTCTCCAGGGCCAGACCACCGTGGCCGAACTGGTGATCCGCGACAACCGATGCGTTGGGGCGATTGCCTTCGTGAAGGATAAGACCAGCCCCCTGTTTATTTCTGCACGGGCCACCATTCTCGCCACCGGAGGCGCAGCAGGAAATTACCACCGCACCACCAACCCGCCCTCCTCTTCCGGCGACGGCATTGCCCTCGCGTATATGGCGGGCGCACAGGTCTGCGACATGGAGTTTGTCCAGTTTCACCCCACCGCGTTGTACACCACTTCGGGAGAAACCTTCCTGATGACCGAGGCCCTGCGCGGCGAAGGCGGTCACCTCGTCAATGCGGATGGCAAACGATTCGTACTCGACTACGACCCACGCGGCGAACTCGCCCCCCGCGATGTGGTGGCGGCAGCAATCTTCCGGGAGATGCGAAAAGACAGGACCGACCATGTATTCCTGGACCTGCGCCATCTCGATGCCGCGAAGCTGATCGAACGGTTCGGCAATGTGCATCAGGCTTGTCTGCACCACGGGGTCGACTTTACTCAGGACCTCGTCCCGGTCGCTCCCGCCGCCCACTATTGGATCGGGGGGGTGGTCACCGGGCGTATGGCTGGCACCAGTATCTGGGGTCTGTTCGCGTGCGGTGAATGTGCCTGCACCGGGGTCCACGGGGCCAACCGGCTCGCCAGCAATTCCCTGCTCGAATGCCTGGTCTTCAGCAAACGCGCGGTCGAGGGCGCCGTCAACATGGAGGAAGGCCCCGCCACTGCCGACCTGCTCCGCAATCTGCCCCACCGGGACAACGCACCCGTAGATACCGGGCGCGTCCAGAAATTGCGCGAGCATGTCTCTCATCTCATGACCGACAAAGTTGGCATCCTCCGCAACAAGACCGAACTGGAAGAAGCCCTCACGGAGCTCCGACGCATCCGCGAAGAGGAACGAGAACTAATGAACCAATGGGGCGGGCGCTCGCTCCGCAAAATGCTTCGGGTTTGTGAACTGACCGTCCGGGGCGCCCTGATCCGCGAAGAATCTCGCGGGGCCCACATTCGCGAAGACTTTCCCGAAGAAAACAGTGCCTTCGATGGCCATATCACCCTCCAGCGAGGCACCGAACCGAGGATCGTCAAGTGGGGATGAGAGGGCTGGATACTGGGGGCTGGAGGCTGGATGCTGGCATAGCCTCCAAATTCATTCACCTGCCGCACAAGGCGGCAGGGATCTCTTTTACCTCGCGCCAACGGCGCGAGTGGTACCACGGTGAGCCGTTGGGCAGTCCCGCGAATGCGGGACCGGAGAGTCGGCGCGTCCAGGGCGTTGTCCGGCAAGGCGGAGGGGGTGGCGCTGGACTCTTGTCCGCGCCATCCCCCGACAACACCGCCGGCGACGGCCTGGGCACGTCGACTATCCGCCAACGGCTCATCGTATGCACGTCCCCACCCACCACACCAAAATTGAGACTCCAACATGACTGACCCTATCCACCTCCTTGACCTCGAAACCCTCAATCCCCTGCTCGACCTCGCCTTCGCTGAGGACCATGCGGGCACCGACGTGACCACCCTTTCCCTTTTCGCGGAAACCGATACCGGCTGCGCGATCCTCCGCGCCAAAGAGCCCGGCCTCATCGCGGGACTGCCGGTGGTCGAACAGGTCTTCCACAAACTCGACCCCGCCATCAAGATCGACGCCCGCGTCACCGATGGCCACCGGGTATGCGCGGGCGATATCATCGCCGAGCTCTCCGGCCCCATACGCGCCCTGCTTTCCGGTGAGCGGCTTGCTCTGAATCTGTTCCAGCGGATGTGCGGCATCGCCACCGCAGCCGCCGCCTATGCGGATGCCGTGAAGGATCTTCCGGTCAAAATTCTCGACACCCGCAAAACCGCCCCCGGACTGCGCATCCTCGACAAGTACGCGGGCAAGGTCGGAGGCATCACCAACCATCGCATGACCCTCAGCGACCTCGCGATGATCAAAGACAATCACCTCCGCCTCGCCGGAGGCATCACCGCCGCGGTCCAGAAGATCCGCGCGGCCCATCCGGACATCCGCATCGAAGTCGAAACCGAAACCCTCGCCGATGTCCGCGAAGCCCTCGCCGCCAAAGCCGACATCATCATGCTCGACAATATGGAACTCGACACCATGCGCGAAGCGGTCGCCCTGATCGGGAACCAGGCAGAAACCGAAGCCTCCGGCAACGTTACCCTCGAGCGGGTACGAGCCATCGCCGAAACCGGGGTGAACATGATCTCGGTCGGGGCCCTTACCCATTCCGTCAAGGCCATGGACATCTCGATGAAAGTGGAGACACGGTCCGGCCAGTAAAGTCTGACATGCAGCAGTTCCAGGGTGATTGCATGCCCGCCAATTGCATGTATTGTGGTATGCAAATGATCAACAGAACGGAGAAATGACCATGCAACCCATAGCCGGTATGATTTTAATGGTATTAACCGGTGTAGGACAAATGCCCAACGGGGAACCGACCGGGGTCTGGCTGGAGGAATTTTCGGTGCCCTATGACCTGTTTGTCGAAGCGGGGTATGCCGTCACCGTCGCCAGTCCGAACGGCGGCCCGGTGCCGATTGATCCGCGAAGCATCACCGAATCGACCATGCCGGAAAATGGCGCCAGAGCCATGGAGGTGCTGAAGGATTCCACGCCGCTCAAGATTGTTACCTCAGGCTGCTACAATGCCGTCTTTTTCCCCGGTGGGCATGGCACGATGTTTGACCTGCCCTCGTCTCAAGCCGTCTCCGAAACCGTCGAATCCTTTTTGCTCTCAGACCGCCCCACCGCCTTTGTGTGCCATGGTCCGGCCGCGCTCGTCGGGGTCAAAGGCGATGACGGACAACCCATTGTGCAGGGCCGGACCCTGACCGGTTTCACCGACAGCGAGGAGCATGCCGTAAACCTTCAGGACGCGGTGCCGTTTCTGCTCCAATCCAAGTTGGAAGAACTCGGGGCAACCTTTCAGGGCGGACCGGACTTTCAGCCCAACGTGGTCGTCGACGGCAACCTGATCACCGGCCAGAATCCTGCCTCCAGTCGCGAAGCCGCCCTGGCCTTGTTGGAGCAGCTTGCTCATCAAGACTAACCCGAACTCAAGCGCCAAAACCATCTCTGGTTAGTTCGTGGGATTCGTGAAATGCGTGGGCCATCATCCCGCGTCTTCATCCGTGCAGATCGGCGCTATCCGTGGGCCGTATGTTCCTCCATAGAGGGGAATCGCAAAACTACCCACAGATCACACAGATCTTCACCGATCGCAAAACCCCAAACCACCCCACCCTGTTTCGTGCAATTCGGGTGATTCGTGGGCCATCATTCTGTTCCTTCATCCGTGCGGATCAGCGCTATCCGTGGGCCGCATGTTCCTCCATGAGAGGGAATCGTTGAACTGCCCACAGATCACACAGATCACACAGATCTTCACCGATCACAAAACCCAAAACCACCCCACCCTATTTCGTGCAATTCGGGTGATTCGTGGGCAGTTCAGGGATGGCCCACGAATCACACGAATCTTCACGAATAGTAAAGGCCATCATCCCGCACCTTCATCCGTGCAGATCTGCGCAATCCGTGGGCCGCATGTTCCTCCATAGAGGGGAATCGCAAAACTACCCACAGATCACACAGATCTTCACCGATCTCAAACCCCCAAACCACCCTACCCTGTTTCGTGCAATTCGTGTGATTCGTGGGCCACAATCCGTTCCTTTATCCGTGCGGATCGGCGCTATCCGTGGGCCATCATCCTGCTGCTCTACCCGGCGTCGCTTCCTTTGTCTCGTCCGCCATGGCCAACCCGGCGAGCCGCCCGGTGGTCCAGGCGGCCTGGAGATTGAATCCACCGGTCACCCCGTCGATGTCCAGCAACTCCCCGCCGAAATACAACCCCGGGCAGACCTTGCTTTCCAGGGTCCGGAAATCGACTTCCTTGAGCTTCACCCCGCCACAGGTTACAAACTCTTCCTTGAACAGACTTTTGCCGGTGACCCTGTATTCCCCTTCACAAAGTTCACGGGGCAGCGCATCGAGTTGGCCCGCGGTCAGCGTCGCCCAGTTCACTTCCGGTTCAATGCCCGCCGCCCCACAGAGTGATCCCCATAATCGGCTGACCAGACCGAACGGCGAAGGTCCGGTGACGGTCCGGGCTCCCTGTTGCTTGCGGAAATTCCGCAAGGCTTCGGTGACCTGACCGGTGGTTTGCCCCCCTACCCAGTTGATCTGCAGAGGAAAGGTATAATCGAGGTCGCATAATATCCGGCCCCCCCATGCCGACAGCTTCAGAACCGCAGGACCACTGAGCCCCCAGTGAGTAATCAGAAGCGGGCCTGTCTGCTTGAGCTTCGTTCCCGGTACCGACACCACCGCATCCGGCACCGAAATTCCGGGTAGACCGGCAATACGCGGATCATCCACATGGAAGGTAAAAAGAGAGGGCACCGGATCCACGATGGTGTGACCGAGTGAAGCGGCAAGATCGAATCCCGAGGAGTTCTGATTGCCCCCGGTGGCCAGCATCAGCTTTTCGCAGGTCAGCTCCGAACCATTGGACAGGACCAGCCGAAATCCACCGCCCTCCTGATTTCTCACCGTCTTTAAACCACACGAGGTCCAGATGTTGACTCCCAGCCGTTTCGCTTCAGAGATCAAGGCCCCGGTAATGTCGGTGGACTTATTCGACACTGGAAACATTCGCCCGTCCGACTCTGCCTTGATCGGCACTCCCCGGATCTCGAACCAGGCCACCGTGTCCCGGGGCTGCCACTTGTGAAACGGCCCGCGCAGTTCACGCGAACCCCGGGGATAAAAAGAGCAGAGAGCATCCGGGTCAAAACAGGCGTGGGTCACATTGCACCGCCCTCCCCCGGAGATCGTCACCTTGGCCAGCAGTTCCGGGCTCTTCTCCAGCAGCACCACCCGCAGCAACGGGTTCGCCTCCGCACAGGTCACCGCAGCAAAAAATCCCGCCGCACCTCCACCGGCTATGACGACGTCAGCTTTCAGCGATTCATTCATCACAAACCTTGATGAAAAGGATTGATCACCATCACGCCTCCGTACACCTCTTCATGCGTCAAATCTTCACTGTAAAGAATGCCACAGTTGGAAACTTGTGCCGCAGCAAGAATCAGGGCATCCCACCAGGAAAGAGCATACTCACAATGCAGACGGCGTCCGCGCTCCAACAACGACCACTCCATGGGAACTGGATTCCATGCACAGAGGAGGCTTACATCTTCCCACGCATGTTCACTGGAGAGGCCGGGGTGAAGCTTTCGGGTAACGGTTACGTAATACTCATTCAGAACCTGAATGCTGACTCGTCCCCGACGGTTGTTCCAGAGCTCCAGCACCAGTTCAGACGCCCGGACCTGTTTTTCTCCAGCTCCCAAGTCCCGCGAATACACTAGGATGTTGGTATCGACAAAGCAATCAGCGCTCATGCAGGGAATCCCGTTTGGGATAAGACCCACTTGCATCCTGCAGAACCACAGGCTTCCTCGCACGCCAGGCTTTCAAGGCTTTGCCATACCCTCGCTCCGCTTCTAACCGCTCGGCAAGCAATTCACCGACATACTTGGAGACGCTTGTATTCTGTTCCGCGGCAAAGACTTTTGCCCGGTGAGCCAACTCATCCGGCAAACTGATCGTCACATTCTTCATATCACGAATTTAGTGATTCACGAGATTTGTGTCAATTCATCTGGTTATGATTGTGAGCAGGATCGGGAGGAATATGTGTATGCCGAAAAGGAATTGTATGACGTTAAATTGACTTTCAGGTACTTCTCTCGTGTTTTAGGTTCATAGATGAAAGGGGGCGCATCATGTTATTTATTACTAGCCGCATGCCGACAGAAAACACCGAACCGAAACTTAACCCAAACTTTGTTTTCGACCTGAAAAACAACTCGTCCAGCCGGTCGTTTTTTTGCTGCCGTCGAATCAAAAAGGGGAAACACAAGGAAATCGGGAGCAAGGCGCTGTTGAGCGAAATCAAGGCCTCGGGCTACCGCCAGATCCTGCTATACCTTCACGGCTTCTCCAACCTTCCCGAAGATGTTTTTTCCGCAACCAAGGAACTGCAAACCTTCTGCAATCAAAAGACAGCATCAGGCAATTAGTGGAGCGAAAGACTAAATCCTGTTCGATGCTGTCATGATTGACTGGTTATGGAGATGAAAAAAATACCTTTGATCTCACTTGCACCCCTTTGATCTCAAGAGTCTTACGCCATTTATCGGCCCTGAAAAGAGGCTCTAAGCCTCCTCTGAATGCACCCTTGCATGTGTAACCCTATGATGCTCAATAGATACCTGCGGTTCGACCCGAATGAAGAATGAAACGGCCTGAAATGATACCCGGAAATTCGTTCATCGTTCATCCGCTTGGCTACCTGACTTCATGCACCCCCTCACACTTCATGGAAACATCATTTGCAGACGAATGTTGAATTGTGCCGGGACATGATATTTGAGACACTGAATCCCCGATGAAAGACGTACCGACAAAAGTCAATCACAGCCCGTTCAGAGGTTACTCCGGTTACATTTCCTCCTTGAAACGTCTGTCGGTGGAATCGCATCGCGTGGCAGGTTGGGACACTCGGGTTGACGCGGCTCTGAATGGGCAAGCGAGCGTCGAACTCCGCCGAGTAGCACCGCTGGAAACCCGACGGAAATTTGGTGCGTTCTTCACCGGCACCGACCTCGGCTCTCAATTAATTGACTGCGACAGCCGTTTCGGCCCCAACAGCATTTTCTACGACCCAAGCTGCGGCATGGGCGACCTGCTTATTGCGGTGGCAAGAAGACTTCGCTTGGGCAAGTCGCTCGCGGACACCTTGCGACTATGGGGACGCCAACTCACAGGCACGGACCTGCACCGTGAGTTCATCCAAGGAGCGAGAACCCGTCTCGTCCTGCTCGCCCGCCAACGGCACCGGACCGACGAAGCATTGCGGCTTTCAGACAGCGACCTTTTCCCGGGCATCCGTGTTTCCGATGGTCTCAAGGAGGAAGCACTTTTCTCCTGCGCCACTCATCTGTTGTTGAATCCACCCTTCGGCAAAGTGGCGGCGCCCGCAGGCTGCAGTTGGGCCAGCGGACGCATGACCGAAGCGGCGGCATTTGTAATCACGGCGCTCGAACGGGCCAAGCCGGGCACGCGAATGCTCGCGATTCTCCCGGAAGTTCTGCGCTCGGGTTCATTCTCAGAACACTGGCGGAGACGGATCAGCCAGCTAGCTGACGTTGAGATCGTTCAGCCGTATGGCATGTTCGACGACAGCGCTGACGTGGATGTGTTTCTTCTTCGTCTCACCCGCCGAGTTGAAGCTGAGTGCCCCCCGCTGTATCTTTGGACAAACAGCGCCGCGCCCCGCACGTCAACGGTGGGCGACTTCTTCACGGTCCATGTTGGCCGTGTCGTTCCACATCGTGATGAAGAAACGGGCCCCCTCCGCCGCTACATCCATCCGCGCAATATCCCGATGTGGAAGGAAGTCACCCGATTCACTGAAAAGCGACGCCACGAAGGACTAGCCTACCAGCCACCGTTCGTCGTTCTTCGACGCACCTCGCGCCCAAGCCATCCATATCGCGCCGCTGCCACCGTCATCCTTGGCACAAAGCCTGTAGCCGTGGAGAACCATCTCATCGTCTGTGAACCGCGTAACAAATCTGCGGACACCTGCCGAGTACTCATGGAGAAACTTCACACCAAGCGGGTAAATGAGTTCCTCAACCAACGTATCCGGTGCCGTCACCTTACCGTGGGCGCTGTTGCGGACATTCCATTTTCAATACTATGAGCGGTGAGGTTACACAGAATTCTCTGGACGATGAGCGCCCGCATCTCGCTGAGGCGTATTTCGGGGTCGAGGCAAGACTGGCGATTCAATTAGGGCGCGAAAGCATTTCCAGTTCAATCATCGCGATTCTAGAACTCGTAAAGAATGCATACGATGCCGGCGCCTCTCATGTTCGCATCCGGTTCAACGGCCTTGGAACGCAAGCGGCACAGATGGTGATTGAGGACGACGGGTGTGGCATGACTGCTGACGACTTGCTGAACTACTGGATGGTCATCGGCACCACGAACAAGGTGAAGTTAAGACGCAACACTAGAAAACGAGTGCTCACAGGGGAGAAGGGGCTGGGCCGTCTGGGATTGGACCGACTCGCGCGGCACACAAAACTTCAATCCATAGTCGAGGGTGCAGCGGAAGGAATCGAACTTCCGATAGATTGGAGCCGATTCGAAAAAGAAGATGTGCGCCTGGAGCAGATCCGCCTGAAGGTCTATGGTATACCGAATCTTCGGCAAGACCCTTTCTCTGGCGAGTGGCGGGATTACCCGCACGGCACGCGGCTGATATTGACCGAGTTGAAGGATGAGTGGAAAGAGAGCACGCTGGTGGACTTGCGATCTGAGTTATCTCTGTTAGTCTCACCGTTCTCGTCAGGGGCAGATTTTCTAATCCAATTGGATTCCGGTCTAGGATTGAATGCTGTCGATGGGCCGATTGTAACGCCTAGCTCCTTACTGCAAGCTGCACAATGGAAAGTCACCGCTAGCATCGGCGAAGATGGTTCCGTTCACATGAAGATGGCTTCGGCTCATCACAATCGTGTCTACGAAGAAGGACCATCATCGTGGGAGAAGCGATTTCCCGGATGTGGCGTGGTGCCTCACTGTGGCCCCTTGCAGTTTGAGTTTTACTTCATCCCGAGAAAGCAATCGACATTGGGAGACCAAACGATTGGCTTAAATGCCATCAAAACGTTCTTGGAGGCAAACCAAGGGCTGCGCGTTTATCGCGATGGATTTCGAGTAAAGCCTTATGGCAATCCGAATGGAGAAGGCGACTGGCTCCGACTCGCATATCGGCGCATGTCCAGCCCCGAAGGGGTCAAACAGGATGACAAGCCAGGCAATTGGCGCATCGGCTACAATCAAGTCGTTGGCGCCGTCTTTTTGAGTCGCGAGAAAAATGCAGAACTGCTCGACCAGACGAATAGGGAAGGCCTGGTGGAGGGAAAGGCATTTTCTCACCTCCGGGTCTTTGCGGAAGAAACAGTTCGATTCTTTGAGCTGAATCATCAAGACTTTGAAATGTCTCGTCTGCCGAAGCTGACACCTCGGGACGAGGCCAAGTCGCAAGCTGACGATGCACTGAAGAACCTCACGGAGGCTGCGGGAGCTTTGACTGCGCTCGTTGGTCAGAGGCCAGCCGTTGAGACATCTTCACCCACACCGCCTAATCAAACCGAGCTAATTGCCGACGTACGGAAGGCGCTGGCAGAAGCAAAGGAGAAGCTGGAGCAATCCTCCAAGACGTTTCGTGCTGAAGATGAGCGCGAGTCTCGCGAGAAGGACACGATGGCTAACCTTGCGTCACTAGGCATATTGGCCGCTGCTTTCGGCCACGAAACGTTGGGTTGGGCGAGTAGTTGCGCGGCAAATGCTGGATGGCTGGAACGTAACCTCCCTCAACACTTCTTTTTCGCGAACGCTGAGGTGGAAGCGCAAGTAACAGGCAAACTGGCGGATACAGCAACGCAGGCGCGCCGTATCGAGACGTTTGCAGAGTTTTCGATCGGCAACGTGAAACCGGAGAAGCGCAAGAGCACTACGTTTTGCCTAAAGAAAGTTGTGCAAAACATCTTCACGACATTTGACCAGTCTCTGCGAGTGCAGCGAAACATAACGCTCGATGTTGAGGGAAACCTGCCAGCCGAACCTTGCCGAATCAAAGGCTACCAGATTGATTGGGAAAGCGTCCTTGTGAACCTCATCACCAACGCGGAATGGGCGTTGCGTGAGCGCAAGGAGAATTACGAGCGCGTAATTCGCGTCACGCTTCGGCCAGCAGGGGCAGTCTTCCTCCTGACATTCGAGGATAATGGTATTGGCTTGCCCGCCGGGCAGGAGGAGCGCATTTTTCTACCGACATTTTCTACCAAGCGGAATGCGAGTGGACACATATCTGGCACTGGCATGGGACTCACCATCGTCCGAAACTTTATTGAACAGAATACCGGCGGTTCCATTGCCGCCATCGCCAAGGGTGACCTCGGCGGAGCTTCGTTTCAAATCCGTATTCCCGCAGCTACAACCGATGACACCGAACTATGAGCAAGCCTGTTTTTTTAATAGATGATGATGAGATGGAACGCCGCAGCTGCGTGGATGTATTGCGCGAGGTCTTCGTCGGCACAGGGATCAATATAGAGCCGCTCGCCCCTCTCCCCACACTCGCCGACTATTCGGTTCTCATTGCCGACAAAACCGCTGCGGCGCTTATTCTTGACGAACGTCTCAACACTGCCGGTGGAGTGACCTACACTGGTGCGGAACTAGCCGCGCATCTGCGTGCCATCGGCGGCAACCTGCCCATCTTCATCCTCACAAACTACCCCGACGACGATTTTACTCATCAGGGATGGGCTGTAGAGAACATCTTCGCGAAGAAGAGGATCATCAACAATCCGAATTCGCCAGAGGCGCAGGCATTCAAGGCGCGACTTTCCCGCCAGATTGAAATCGTGGGCAGCGTGCTCGCGGAGCGGGAGAAGCGCTACCACGACCTGTTGGTACGATGCACGAATAGCGATTTGAACCCTAAAGAGTTCCTTGAGCTGAAAGCACTCGAATCTGAACGCATCGCACCCGTTGCCGCTGCCGAGCGGGAGAAGCAGCGAAAGATGGACATTGAGATAGAAAACCTGAAGCGCTTGCTCAACACCGAACGACTGCTCTGACCCATGAAAGCAACCGCTGGCAACTTGTTCTTCCCCGTACTTAAACGAAGGGAAGCCTATTCAGTCAAAGCGGATGGGACGTTTTACACCTACTCGCACTACAAGTCCGAGATCGCTGAGGATTGCCAGCATCGCTGCGTGTATTGCGACGCGATGGCAAACGAAGTGGGTGGTGCCGAGGCAATGCAGCTTGACCATTTCCGCCCGGAGTCATTCCCAGAGTTCAAACACCTCATTAATGACCCGCGAAACCTCCATTACGCCTGCGGTCGGTGCAACATTTGGAAATCGGATTGGTGGCCGGTTCGTGGCAGTGAAGGCACACACAACGGCTCGGAAGGTTTCATTGATCCATTCGCGGACGACCGCAGTGCCTACTTTATGGTAAGGCCCGACGGAATCATACAAGCACGGCGGCCACCAGCCGCCTATTTAATTCGGCTGCTCCGTCTTGACCGAGAATTTATGCGAAAGCTGCGAGAGTTGCGGATTCTCAGACACCGTTTTCGGCAACGCATCGCCGAGATTCGCCGCAAGGCTGAGGCTGGTGAGCTTCCGCATCCGGATGAATTGGCGCGAACTTGCGCCGCTATTGAAGCGCTCCTCTGAAAGAGAATGATGACCCAGGGGATTGATTGGTTTACTCAGGTGAAAATAATCCCTTTGATCCCATAACGCCTCGGCGCACGACGCGATTTTCGATCCACCGCTGTTCCCCAGAGAGGTTGACTTTACCGGGGTTTCTCTTTATGTAGTGCTGTTAAGGAGGTTGTTTATGACGTCATCACTCAGGTTCTGTGTGTTGTTGGGGATTTCCCTGTGCCTGTGCGTAGGTTCGTTCGCCCAGGGGAGTAAGGAGTATGTCACGATGGAGTACGGTACGCCGCTGGTCGTTCCCGCCGACAAGGTGGCCACCTTTGTCAGCGCCTACTTCAACATCAATAACTTCGGGGGCACGGAATTTGCCCAGGTTGCCCTGTGGGGCGGCGTACAGGGCGAGGTGGAATTCATGCCGGCCACCGCCTTGCATAAGCTGATGCCGACATTCGGGGTCGGGAGTTCGATTGTCAAGGGCACCGAGGGTGCTCCGGCATCGGGCGAGTCGTTTAAGTTTGGCGGGGGAGGCACGTTCAGCCTGGTGATCAATGACCAGGGCACCCTGTATTTTGATGAAGCCAATATGATCATCCGCGCCCTCGTCCTCATCGAGGATGCGGTGGTTACCGACTGCTGCGGAACCACCGGCTCCAGCGATAACATCCTGCCTCTCGCCGCAGTGGTGGTTCCCTCCGATGCCACCGGAAACGTCGCGATCAGTCTCGAGTCGAGCAGCGATATGGTGAACTGGGTTTCCGCTTCGCCGGGTAATTACCCGGCCTCGACCTCAAACAAGTTCTTCCGCGCCCGCGCCGAACTGCTGGGGCCATGACCATGACGCGGCACGCACTGGTGGTTGCGCTGCTGGTTGCAGTGGTTCTTGCTGCCGCTGGCCGGGTGGCCCGGGGGCAGGAGGGGGAACTGGCCTATGGCGATACCCTCTCCCTGCCCGTCGGCAAGGTCGCGGTGTTCACCAATGCCGAGTTTGATCTTACCGGGCACATCGGCACCCTTTACTGCGAAATCGCTCTGGAAGGCGTCTCCCCCGGACTGGTCACCAATCTGCCGGCAACCTACCTCAAACGACTCGTGCCCACCGTGCGGATCGGCGGCACCACCGGCAGCGAAGGCAATCCATCCAATGCCCCGTTCGCGCTCTCCGGTCCCATGGATCTACGCCTGGTCGTCTATGATCTCGGGACGTTGTCCTACGACGACCCCCTCACCAACACCGTTATCCGTTACACCCTGCGGGATGCCAGCGTTGCCGGGCGAGCATGCCAAACCTGGGCTGCCGCCGCCAACGCCACGGTGAAAATCGAGTCCAGCCGCAACCTCGACGAATGGCACACCACCCAGGATGGTCTCTTCGGTTCCCATGACCACCGGTTCTTCCGCACCCGTGGCTGCGGCGTGTCCATGGAAGCGATCGTAGGAACGGATAACTGACCCCGATGATGGCACCTGGCCAGACGTGCCTCTCTGTCCTCAATCATTCTTCCTCCTTCACTGAGATCACGATCAATCCATTGTTGCACCTTCGGATGGCCCTTCACTGGCAGGAATCCAACCACCTGTTTTCATTTGCAACCCAGGCCCATCGGCCGCAGTCTACGGGGTCATGAAGTACCTCCTGTCCGGCATCTCCGACCTGGTCCTCGCCGGTCTGTTTATCGTGACCTGGGTGGACCCGCTGCGATTTTCCGATACCCTGGTGAAGTCACTGATGCTGGTGATGCTGATGGAATTCTTCGCCATGACCCGTCACAGGCTGTTCAAGAGCGGTGACAATCAACCGCAGACAGTTACCGTCGCAGGAAAAAGCCATTCCCTGCCAGACAAGCCGCCAACCAACTGATTCGGCAACCACGGCCCCTGCCACCTTGCGCGGCAGGGGACGACGTTCGGTCGCTAGAACAGAAAAGAGACAACCCGGTCAGAACCCGGACCGAGCGAGGTTCAGAGCAGCGCACCCGATTCGCGCCATTCGGGTTCCGGGCGCTCTGCCATCCTGTCTAACCAAAACAATTCATTCACCTGCCGCGCAAGGCGGCAGGGATCAAAGACCACAAACGCGAGGACCTGGGTTGATCAATCCGCAAATTCCGCGACCAGGTAGGTATGGTCGGAGGAGACGGGGGCGAGACGGGGTTCGAGGTCGATGTAGGAGGTTCTGGCCCGCTCGGCCAACGAAGGGGTGGCGAGGATGTAGTCGATGCGCCAGCCCTGACCCTTCTGCACCGAGTCTTTGGTCCGGTAGTCATAGAAGGTGTATTCACCACCCTCGGGATGACTGGTCCGGTACAGGTCGGTGAAGCCCCAGTCGATACACCGGGCGAAGGCATCACGGGCATCCTGGTGGTAACAGACATGCTTGGCACGCTTCTCGGGGTTGTACACATCGATGGGCTGGATCGCCACATTCAGGTCCCCCACCCACGCCACCGGATCGGAGGGCTTCACATGCCGGTCGAGAAACTTCCGCAGCCGCCCGAACCACGCCACCTTGTAGGCAAACATTTCGTGGGTGATGTCCCGGCCCTGGGGCACATAGGTATTGACCACGGTGAGGTCACCGAACCGGGCGAGGAGCAGACGCGGTTCGTCGGCCGGGCCGCCGTCATCGAACCCTTTGATCACGGCATTCGGCTTGTTGCGGGAAAGAATCGCCACCCCGTTGTAGGACTTCTGCCCCGCGAACGCGACATGATAACCTGCGGCCGCCAACGGCTCGAACGGGAAGTCCGCATCTTGCACCTTGGTTTCCTGAAGACAGAGAATGTCGGGTTGATGCTGATCCATCCAACCAAGCAGGCTGTCAATCCGGCTGCGGATGGAGTTGATGTTGTACGTAGCAAGTTTCATGGGCTTCCGATCGGGTGGTTGGGTTCAGGGAGAATCAGCCTGCCCAAGCAGGCCGGGAAAAAGACAGGACACGCAACGGGTCCGGTCGCGCAGGCAGAATTCATGGAACAGGTGCAACAGTCCCTGCTGGCGCAGGCCGGACTTCAGATAGACCGATGGCATATCCGGACCGAATACATAAAACGCGGCCTGCTTTAAAACGCTGGTGGTGCCTTCGGCGGGGAGGCTTTCCAATCCGACCAGCGCTTCGGGTGGTGTGCGATGCACTGCCATCCACGGTACCACCAGATTCGTAAACAGGATCTGCAACCGGTCCGTCCCAATCAGGGTGGCGGCATTCCCGGGCCGCCATTTTCCATCCCACGAAACCCGGCGGGACCAGAAAGAGTCCTCCCATGGACCCATCATCCGCATCCACGCAGAGAGGGCCTGATCAATCCGCAGGCCATTTAGGGTATCCAGATCTCTGAACACCTCATCGGTAGTGAATTTCTGGGCCGCCGCCATCAGGCGCCGGGCGGGAAAATTCATGGGACGCAGCCCTGACAACTTCCAGTCTGACCGGGTCAGCGGCTCCCCCGCCAGCCGGTCCCGGTCTCGCCAGAAGTGATCCCAGCATGCGCGCACATACACCTTGGCCTCCGGGTCGGTCAGGGTATCCGGATCCGGCAGCAGCCCCCCCGCCCCCGCAAACAATGCATAGGCATGATTCCAATCCCCCTGGGACAACTCCCGCAAGCGCGACAGGGGAAGCAACCGGGCGAGTTGACGGTAAGCGGCCTTGTTGTCCCGATAGCCAAGCCCAATCATAAATTGTTCGTAAAACGCCTGTTCATCCCCGACCTGTTCGATCCGCTCGTGGAGCATTTCCGCCTTCTGGAGCAACCGGCTTTGTCCTGCCTTTTTGAGCAGCTCCATTTTCCGGTCGGCATCCCAGGTCTCAAGAATAGCCCGACAGGGAGGATGGACGGCCCGTTCGCCATAGGGATAAGCAGTCAGTTCGATGGCATGAAAATCAAACTCCGGACATCGCTGCAGGGCCGGTTGCAGGGGAATCTCCAGCGTGCCCGGAGGCAGGTGGTCGGCGATGGACGGACCCGCATGATAGGTCACATGAAATTTAACTCCGCGATACCGGGGATCGTTCTGGTGTCCATGGGCGTTCCAGTCGCTGCCCCGGATATGGATTTCGACATCCCCGCTGAACCGCCGCTCCTCCTTGCCAATCCGGATCACCGCGCCAAGAAAATCCGGACCGGCCTCGAGGTTCCAGGCCCCGGGATCCTCGACCACCACCGGTTCGCCGTCGAGGGTGGTCAGGCCGGGGGGGCGGAGTTTGGCATCATACCAGACACAGTGAAGATGGCGCTCGGAAAAGGGTCGGGCCAGCCGCCCCCCCACCTCGCGCACGATGCCGCCACGCACTTCCCTTGCCGACCCGAACCCTGCCTCTGGAAACGCACTCCGCAGCCGTTCGTGAATAGACGTGGTGACCATGATGTGACGTTACCGCATTCAAGGGAGCCGTGACAAGATGCTGCTGCCCCACCGAAGGATCTCCCTCGCCGCCTGATTGACACGCCCACTCGAAAGTATTACGGTAATACCATGCGGACTTCCATATTCATCGACGATGAGCTCGGCGCTCAGTTAAAGCAGGCCGCCAAAGCATCTGGCCTCAGCCTGAGCGCCTTCCTCGCCAATGCCGGTCGACGGGCACTTCAAGCATCCCCCACGAAAAAAAAGCCGTTCAAGTTGATCACCTATGGCAGCCAAGGTGTCTACCCGGATATTTGCCTGGACCGCACCAGCGAACTGATTGCGGCCGAAGACCGGGAGACGTTTCGGGGTACTGAATCTTGATTCTGTGTGATGTGAATGTGCTGGTGTATGCCCATCGCCCCGACTCAATCCCGAATCATGCTGACTACGCCACGTGGTTGACCAAGGTGGCAACCCAACCAGCCCCTTTTGCCCTTTCCGAAGCTGTGCTCAGCGCCTTCATCCGGGTGGTCACAAACCCGCGAATTTTCAGAGAGCCGACCCCCACAAAAACGGCCATCGCCTTTTGCAACCGTCTTGTGGAAAGGTCGACCGCGCAACTGCTCCGTCCCGGATTCCGTAACTGGGAAATCTTCACCGAATTATGTGCAACCTATTCGATCCAGGGGAAGAAGGTCGCCGATGCATGGCATGCCGCACTCGCGATCGAGTACGACTGCGAATGGATCTCTACTGATCGCGACTTCCAGATCTTCCGGGAATTGAAATGGCGACATCCCTTCCCCTGAACGCTGCCGTGACGCCAGGGTCCCCGTACAGGTCATGAGCCCATTAACCTCGTATGGCCACAGCCAATCCCCCCTCATCACCCTATTCACACCCATGGGGGTCCATTCGTGATTGCCCGAGCTGCATCGCCATGGGGGCCAGAGAATCCGGGCCGGCAAAAGATAACATTGCATCCCCCCCCGCTTTATTGAATCTTTGGAGCGAGTTGAGCGGAGATCATCGATCACATGTTGGAACCAGAATTATGAAGCTTGCCGACCTGCGGGGCATCCTTACCTACAGCGCACGATTCCGGGATAAGATTTTCGTGCTGAACATCGACAGCGAGGTGATTGCGTCGGATAATTTTCACAATCTCCTGCTCGACATTTCTTTTTTACGGAGCGTGAATATCAAGGTGGTGCTGGTGCACGGGGCGAGCATCTTTATTGAAGACCTCGCCACCCAGCTCGGGATCACCGTGTCGGATACCCACGGGATGGACATCACCGACGAACAGACCCTCAAGATTGCCACCATGGCGGCCAACCATATCAGCCACCGGATTCTTGAGGGATTGCGGGATGCCGATCAGCAGGCGGCAGTCACCAACGCGATCATCGCCCATCCCGCCGGCATTATCGACGGGGAGGACCATCTGTTCACCGGGCAGGTGGAGCGGGTGGAGATCGATTTTCTGCTCAAACTGATCGAGGAAGACATCATCCCGATCATTCCGCCGCTGGGCTTCGACGGCAATGGGCAAACGTACCGGGTCAATTCCGACGGGGTCGCCCTCGAGGTTTCCGAAGCCCTGCACGCGGCCAAGCTGATGTTCGTCGGCAGCAGCAATGGGGTTCGGGACAGCGGAACACTGCGGGCCCAATTCTCCATCGAGGAGGCGGAGACCTTTCTGCACAAACATGCGGCCGACCTGGACAAGGAGATGAAGTCCAAACTGCAACATGGCCTGCGGGCCTGCCGCAACTCGGTATCGCGGGTCCACTTGATCGATGGCCGTGAAGATGCCGCGCTGCTTCAGGAAATTTTTTCCAACGAGGGCATTGGCACCATGATTTATGCCAATGAATACGAGGCGATCCGGCAGGCCCGGCGGCGGGATGTAGGCTCCATCCTCAACCTGATCCGGGAATCCGTGGAGTTCAAACAGGTGCTTCCCCGGAACCGGCAATCCATCACCACCCGGATCCGGGACTTTCATGTCTTTGAGATCGACCGCAATGTGGTGGGCTGCTTTGGGCTGATTCCCTATCCCGGATCGGATCCGGAGGTCATGGAGCTTGAATGCCTGATTGTCGCGGAGAGCCACGCGAACCAGGGTATCGGCCGGAAGCTGATGGACTATGCGGAAACCACCGCACGCGAGCTCGGGGCCAAGCGCCTGATTGCCCTTTCCACCCAGGCGTTCAACTACTTCCAACAGAAGGGCGGCTTTCTGGTTGGCGATCCCGACCTGTTGCCCCCACAGCGGCGGACCATCTACGATCAGAGCAAGCGACGGTCGCGTGTGCTATACAAGGACCTCGTTCCCCTCTGATCTCCGGTTCGTGCTGTGAGCGATTCCCGGGAGGTCCAGATCTGGATACCGTCGCCAGGCCGTCTGGGCCGGTGGTGGCATTTTTCCGATCCGGTGAAGATTCTCTGTGCGACAACCCTCGGTGACGTCAAACGGGTCGTCGCAGGTGCGGAGGCTTTGCAGCTACAGGGGCACCATGTTCTTGGTTTTGTCTCCTATGAAGCCGGGCCGGCCTTTGACGCCGCGCTGACCACCCACCCGGAATGCCCGGCGCCGCTCGCATGGTTTGCCGCGTTCCGGGATCCGGTCGAAACCTCGCTCCCCAGGAGCCCTGAAGACCCGGACCGGATATGGATACCGCAGCTCGACGAAACAGAATACACCCGACGCCTATCGATCATTCGGGACCGCATCGCATCCGGCGACACCTATCAGGTCAACGCCACCTTCCCCATGACCACGACCGTGACCGGCGAGCCACTGGCTCTGTTCACCCGGTTGTACGATGCCCAACCCACGCCCGGGTCAATGCTGATCGATACCCCGGACTTTGCGGTCTGCTCCGTCACCCCCGAGGTTTTTTTCCACCGGACGGGATCCACGCTTCTCTGCCGCCCGATGAAGGGAACCGCCCCGCGTGGCGCATCACCGGAGCAGGACCGGGACGCGCGGGAACAGCTGATCCAATCCGAAAAAGACAGGGCAGAAAATATAATGATCGTGGACATGATCCGGAATGACCTCAGCCGGATTGCCCAGGCCCGCGACGTGCGCGTGTCCTGTCTTTTTGAAGTCTCTCCCCTCCCCACGGTCTGGCAGATGACCTCGACCGTGGAGGCAATCACACCCGCCGGTTTTACCGACATCATGACCGCCCTTTTCCCCTGCGCCTCGATTACCGGCGCCCCCAAAGTGGAAACCACCAAAATTATTTCCGCCGTCGAACATACGCCCCGGGGAATCTACACCGGAGCCATCGGACATCTGCTGCCGGGCGGCGATATCCGGATGCAGGTGGCGATTCGGACCGTATGGATCGACAAACATGCCGGCACAATGACCTATGGCACGGGCAGCGGTGTGGTGTGGGACTCCACACCCGACACCGAATATCGTGAATGCCTGGCCAAGGCTGCGATTCTCAACACGCCGCGATTGGGATTTCTGGAAACCATGCGGTTCGAACCGGGACCGGGCATTTATCTCTACGAGGAACATCTCTCACGCATGGCGCAGAGTGCGGAGCAACTGGGGGCCCCCGTGGATATCGATGCCGTCCGGGCTTGCGTGATGGAGGGAACCCAGGCATTGACCAGCTCCCACCGGATCCGGCTGGTCGCCTATCCATGCGGGCAGTGTGAGATCACCATCCGCCCGGTTCCAGCATTTGTCGCGCAACCGGAACCCAAGCCCCCCCCCCTGAGCCTTGCCCCGGAACCCTTTCGCATCCACGCATCCAATCGATTTCTCTATCACAAAACCCTGCTGCGGGAGGCCTACGACCAGGCCCGCGCGGCGATGGGAGACGCCGATGATATTGTGCTGATGAATGAGCGGGGCGAAGTGACCGAATTCACCTATGGCAACCTCGTCCTCGAACGCAACGGACAATGGCTCACCCCCCCGGTCACCTGTGGGCTCCTCAACGGAACGTTTCGCCAGACCCTGCTGAACCAGCGCCGTATTCAAGAGCAGGTGCTGCACTGGGAGGACCTCCACACCGGCAAGGTCTGGTTCATCAACTCAGTACGGGGTTGGCAGCTCACTCGATTCAGACATATGACTTCCTGACAACGACCATGTAGACGCCTGAACCAATCCTGCCGGGAAGAAACCAGGATTCACATTTCGGTCCATTTCTGTTTGACAGAACCCGGTTTTTTCTGGAGGTTGTGCGCCTGAGCGGAGGGCCAGTCCTGCGGGAAGGGCAAGCCGTTCAGCAAACAGAAAAGGAACAAGCTTCCCCCGGGCCTTGTCGGAACGGAGGAAGAGTGAGACTGAAGAACCCCTTGGGTTTTTCGGTCTTTTTTTTGCTCTACACGCAACGAAAGGGAAGAGATGAACTTACAAGAACAACTGGGATTCACGCCGCACACCGAGCTGGAGGAAATTCTGACTGCATGTCCGGGGTTCGTGGTGGCACGCAACAAGGTGGACCTTTTCAAGCTCGCGATGCGCGACGAGCAAAATGGGGTCCACAAAGTCATTTACGACATTCCGGGGAAAGGACCGTTTACCGAAGTCGAAGTCTGCCGGGTGAAGAACGGAATTGCCGCCAACTATACCGAGCCCTACATGCGTCGGCGCGATCCGGACTGCATGGTAATTGCCGATGACCGGCCCACCGACAAGCCCCGGTATGCCGACTTGTTCAACCGTGATTTCGGCGACCTGCGCCAGGAGACTTTCGACTGGCTCAAGACCCAGGAGCTTGCCTTGTTCCCATTTCTGGCCGGCGCCAAGGGGATCGGCGCGGATGCCCTGGTGGTTGGTCCCGCCAATGCCGGGTTCTTTGCCCTCGGGCTCGCCCTGCTCCAAGGCATCCTGGAAGCCGATCAGGTTCCGGATGATTTCAATCCCAAGGCGGTCATCTATGTCGCCCCGATTTTCCGGCACACCCATTTCGAGGGCCGGCAGATGGTCGTGCACAACCGAACCCCTGAGCGGCACGAACTCTTCAGTTACAACCTCTATCCGGGCCCGAGCGCCAAAAAGGGGATTTACGGGGTGTTACTGACCCTCGGGGAAAAGGAAAAGTGGGTGACCGCTCATTGCTCGACCGTGCAGGTCATCACCCCCTACGAGAACAAAGTGACCATCATGCACGAGGGCGCCAGCGGTGGCGGTAAAAGCGAAATGCTCGAACAGGTACACCGCGAAAAAGACGGGAGCCTGCTGCTCGGCGAAAACATCCTCTCCGGAGAAAAGCGCAACATCGTATTGCCCCGCAATTGCGACCTGCGGGCCGTCACCGATGACATGGCTCTGTGCCATCCATCCCTCAGCCGCCGCGATGGCAAGCTGTCGGTAATCGATGCCGAACAGGGATGGTTTGTCCGGGTGAACCATATCACCCGCTATGGGGTCGACCCGCATCTGGAGGAGATGACCATCCACCCGAAGGAGCCCTTGCTGTTCCTGAATATCCATGCAACGCCGGGAAGTACCGCACTCATCTGGGATCACATCATGGATGAACCGGGCAAACCCTGCCCCAACCCCCGGGTGATCGTGCCGCGTAAAGCCGTGCCCGGCATTGTGAATGGATCGGCGTCGGTGGAAGTTCGCAGCTTCGGGGTCCGAACGCCCCCCTGCACCAAGGAAAAACCTTCCTACGGAATTCTCGGCATCTTCCACCTGCTACCTCCCTCGCTGGCCTGGTTGTGGCGGCTGGTCGCACCGCGAGGGCATGCCAATCCCAGTATTGTCGCCTCGGAGGGTATGAGCTCCGAGGGGGTCGGCTCCTATTGGCCGTTTGCGACGGGGCGGATGGTCGACCATGCGAATCTCCTGCTCCAGCAAATCGTAGACACCCCGAAGGTTCGTTACATCCTTTGCCCGAATCAGCATATCGGGGCATGGAAAACCAGCTTCATGCCGCAGTGGATCGCCCGCGAATACCTCGCCCGGCGGGGCGGGGCCCGGTTCCATGCCGGGCAGGTGACCCCTTCCCGGTGTCCGCTGCTCGGCTACTCGATGAACAGCATGGTGGTGGAAGGTCAATCCATCCCTTCCATCCTGCTGCGGGTTGAAACCCAGAAGGAGGTGGGGCTGGAAGCCTATGATCTGGGGGCCCTCATGCTCTCCAACTTCTTCCACGAGCAACTCGACAGCTTTCTCGTGCCCGATCTGGATCCCCTGGGGCGGAAGATCATCGAGGCCTGCCTGGCCGGAGCAGCGGTGGAGGAATATGAACAACTCATTCCACACCCCATGATTGATCCGGAGGAATAGCACTGGGCACGGTCGGGAGGAGCGCAAGCATCAAACACGGTGATTGCGCTCCAACCGTTTGACCCGGTAGACTCCCGGCATGCAGTCCACACGCGGGGAAACCGAAGCAAAAATCACCCAGGCCATGGTGAAGTTTGAACGGGAATTTATGGGACGCGGTCCCACGGAAGCCCGGACCTACCTCATCGATGACATGGTGCTGATCAGGCTCAAGGGCGTGATTACCCGCGCTGAATCGCATCTTGCCGGAACAGACCCAACCGGCCGGGGGCGAGACCTGATCAAACAAACCCGAACCGAACTGCTGGAAAAAGCGCGCCCCCAGCTCGCCGCCATGCTGGAGGACATCCTCCACATCCCGGTCCGCAGCCTGCACACCGACATCAGCGTCAAAACCGGGGAGCGCATCATCCTGTTCACCATGGCCAGTGCACCAGAAATAGTCTCACCGGATCCCTGAAGCAAGCACCCTCCCGGTGCTTCATCCGTGCGATCCGTGGGCATCCTGATCGGCTGAAGCCAGACCGCTTACCGACATACGCTTCATGAAATTCGTCCTGATAGGTGGGCGCGCCATTGATCTTCCAACGCCTGGAATTTCAGCAAACAAAAGTTCCAAGGATTGGAACTTTTGGAGAGGATTTTTCCAATCA
>JACKPT010000001.1 GCA_024233345.1 Verrucomicrobiota bacterium | reverse complement strand
GCCCACCCCGGAAGAATCGGCATTCCCCCTGACCGTGACGATGCCCAACCCGATCATTCGCGGGCTTCCCGGACAAAACCTCACCTTCCAAACCGATGCCCCCCGGGCGGAGGTATGGATCGACGGTCAATTGGTTTCGCCCGGCCAGGATGGCGCCTACCCATTGCATGCCCTGCCCTACGGCCCTCACACCATCACGGTGCGGGCGGAGCGCGACCAGGACGTGGCCCTGCAAACCACCACTCTCTGGGTGCAACCGGACATCGTGACCGGAGAACCTGCGGGCCCCATTGCCTTCGGCGGCCACCCGGTCGGGGATGGCCGGGTACGGTTCGCCCTGTACGCGCCGGGTAAACGCTTTGTCTCCCTGATCGGTGACTTCAATGGATGGAACCCTACCAGTCACTTTATGAATGTCACCACCGATGGGACCTGGTGGATAGACATGGCCATCACCCCCGGAACCTATCGGTATCAGTACCGGATCGAGGGGGACCGGGTGGTCGGAGATCCCTATGCCCACGAGGTATCGTGGAGGGATAGCTCCGGAAAGCCCGGTTGGAAGCCGGAGGATGCAAAAGCCGTGCTGAGGCTGGACGCCCCCCCTTATGTGTGGTCCTCCCCCCCATATTCCCGGCCATCCCTCGACAACCTCCTGATTTATGAATTTCACATCGGCGACATGCAGGAGGATGGCTACCTCGGCATGATTGAGTACCTGGACTACATCAAGGATCTGGGATTTACCGCCCTTGGGCCCATGCCGTTTACAGAGTTCGCGGGTGACCATAGCTGGGGCTATAATCCTTCCTACTACCTTGCTCCCGAGGCCAGCTACGGAACCCCCGACGAATTGAAAGCGCTCATCGATGCCGCGCATGCCCGGGGACTTGCCGTGATCATGGATATTGTCCTAAACCATGCCGACTATGCCTCTGCGCTGTACCAGCTCTATGGCAATGACTACGAGGCCAGTCCCTATTTTCGCCTTTATGACGGTGAAAACTGGGGCTTTCCGGATATTGATCAGACCTCGCCCGCATGGAAAACCCATGTCGCGGACCTGTTGTCCTGGTGGCTGACCGAGTATCGGATCGATGGTTTTCGTTATGATGCCACCCGGTTTACCGAATGGTCCGGCTACAACGACTGGGGCGCGGGATGGTTTGCCTACGCGGGGAAACAGGCCGACCCCGGATCCATCCATATTTCCGAACACCTGCCGGAAGATCCTGCCCTCCAGCGAGAGACCGAAATGGACACCACCTGGCACGCCCATTTCCGCTGGCGCATTCGGGAAATGCTGGAGAATGCCTCGCTTGATCCGAATCACTTCATGGATGTTCTGGACCCCACCCGACTGGGGTTTGCCAGTGCCCTTGAGCGCATTGCCTACACCGAGAGTCACGACGAGGAGCGGGTGATGCGCCTCCTGACCGAAAAGGGTTACCCCGGTGAAGAGGCGGTGAGACGGGCCGAGGCCGCCATGGGCCTGACCTTGACCGCGCCCGGTCCGGTCATGATTTATGCCGGGCAGGAGTTTGGCGAAAATACCCGCAAGCTGGTAGGCCACAACCCCATTCAATGGGCACTGAAAGAAACCCCTGACGGGAAGCGACTCTACCACTTCACCCGCACCATGGCACGCCTGCGCAGTACGGAGCCATCGCTGCAGTCCACCGAGATCACCTTCTTGATGGAGGGGTTGCCTCCGGATGTCGGGGGGTATCTTCGGACATCCCGGCAAGGGAAGCCGGTGGCGGTCATGGTGAACTTCGGTTCGGCAGAAGCCCGGATCCCGATCACACAGTTTCCCCGGGAGCCCTGGCAAAACGTGATTACCGGACAGCCCCTCCATAAGGAAGTCCTGCTGCTACCCGGAGAAATTCTGGTCGCAATGCCGGCGGAATAACTTACGGCACATCATCTCTGGCAATGCGCAACCCGACACCGGGATAGCGAATTGCCGGGTTGCCGCCGCCGCGAAAGGCCGACCTGGCATAGCGCCCATCAAACAGGTAGGAGCCGCCTCTGAAGACGGAATGGTGCGTGCCAACCCACTCCTCGTCGGTGACCGGAGCGAGGTAGGCCTGGTACTCGTCGCCAACCCACTCCGCCAGATTGCCATGCATATCAAACAGATCCCATGCGTTGGGCTTGAGACTGCCCACCGGCATGGGCTCACGCCGCCCGGACTCCCGGGTACAGGCATAATCGGGATCCAGGACATCCCCAAAGCTATAGGCTGTGGTGGTCCCTGCCCGGCAGGCATACTCCCACTCCGCCTCGGTTGGCAGGCGAAAGCCCTTGGCCGGAAACATCACATTCAACCGGATGATCAACTGATCGGCCTCCTGCCGCGAAACCTCAACCGGTTCCAGCTCATCCAATCGGGTTTCGCTGTGTGTCATCACCGCATCCCACTGGGACCGCGTGACCTCGGTGCGTGCCAGCCAAAAACCCGAGGGAATCGATACAGGGTGTGGCACTTCATCGCCATCCCTCCCCGGCTCAGTGACCGGGCTCCCCATCATAAAGGTATTTGCCCCTGAATGGCGTGACATCCAGAAATCGTCCTCGGTTGCGGGGATCCAAACCATGGTGAGGGAAATACCCGGAGCCAACCCGATCGTCCAGGTTTCCAGGGGATTGGGTGGAGGAGCCACCAATTGCCCGTCCAGTCCGGCAACTTCATCGGCAAGGGTCTCCACCGTTGCGAGCCACTGCGTCCAGAAACGTTCCCGATCCGGCGGAGCCATCGCGGCCGGATAATGCTGCGTGAGAAGAACCTCGGCGGGAGAGGTTTCGACATGACCGCGATTCGCATAGCTGTCGGCCAGGCGGTTCAAGGCGGCGGTCAGCGCCCGCTCGCGAGCACGCAGGCGATAGGGGATCGGGATGCGGGCCTCCACCGTAAACCGGTCGCCCTCCCTTACCAGAGTCATGGGAGGATACTGGCGGTGGGTCAACTGAATGACCCCGGCAATCGAACGGACTTGGAACTTTTGGCCCGACAGCCATTTTTCCAGATCCCGGTCCAGTCCCTGGCCCCAGGACATTGCGGACCCCAGCCACGCGCTGACAAGCATCAGCCGAATGTATCTGCCCGCCGAAAACAGAGTACCGGATTTCATTCAAACCTCTTGACGCCATGAATGCGATTATAGTTGGCCAGGCGCTTGCCGGTTTCCACCCCGATGACATCGATCCGGGTGCTTTTGCCTCCAATTTTCAGGCGGGTGTAGTCGGCAAGGGTCCGGCAAATGCCCTCCAGCGAATAGGCCATGGTCGAGTCCCAGACCGTGGTGTTGACCCAGACCTTGCGCTGGGCAGGGTCCACCGAGATCACCAAGCCCGATTCAATCAGGTAACTGACATCCTGATAGTATCCCGAGAGATCCTCTCCTCTCGCCGACATGGTTGAGAACCAGGGGATCCAGCCATAGGGCACACCCGGCGTCACCGGATGCTCCACCAGTACCCAATCGTTGTAGTGCTCCAACGCCTTGAGTTTGGTACCCCGCAAAAGCAGGGACGACTCCTTGGTCACAAAAGTAATGCCCGGCCCCATGGAGATTTCGCCAATATCATCGATCAGGATCCGGTCCGCCATCGCATTTGTTCCCCGATAGGTCCGAATCGGAAGGTTGGTGGTGGGCAGAATCCCGGTGGCCGCCGCTTCCTCCACCCTCTGCTTGGCAAAGCTGGCGGCAAAGTAGTTGGTATAGAGCAGAGCCTGGGTTTCCGGCGAGAGATCCTGCTTGTCCAAGGTCATGATCCGATCATTGCTGAGGATTTCGATGTAATTGGACCGCACCACACTGATGTTCGCCCACAACAGCTCGCCGTTGATTTTCTTCACCGGTAACAGGGTGCCAATCTTCGGCTGCCGGAAGATGTCTTTGATAAAATAAAACTGCGTCTCGAATGCAACCTGGGCCACCGGGTTGGCAAAGATGAGGGGAACCCGGAACGTCTCCTCCACCACCTTCCGCCTGACTTCGCTTTGGATGGCATTGGTGCGGGGGTCTTCCGCAGTGTGACGCTTCATGACCATGTCGCCGATGGTTACCGGACGGGTGGGCAGTTCTTCATTGATCAGATCCGGCCCCTGGCCACATCCGAGAACAAGCAGCAGCCATCCGACGGCAAGGCCTACCCTCCCGACACATCCCACCGCTATGCCATGGTCCCCATTCATCACATTCGACTTCTACCGGACGCGCTTGCGCAGCGCCTGTTCCACCGCTTCGGCATCCTGCCACTCATATATGGAAGCCACCGCATCCTGCACCGGCTGCCCTGCGCTCAGGGCGGCAATCAACTGCTCCATCCGCTCCCGGGGAAATTCGGTGAGAAACAATCCCACCATGCATTTTGCCGTGTGGTAAAACCGGCGCACCATCAAGGGGTCCTCCGGATAGGTGCGGGCATCCCACATCACCGATACCGGCAACAGATCATCCTCGCCTCGAAACTCCGAAGAAAGACTCCGCTTAATTCCTTTAAATTCCGCATAGAGGGTCATGCCATACCATTCGGCCAATCCCTCATTGAGCCAGAGCGGAATGCGGCCCTGAATCAATCGATTCAGCACCAGATGCGTCATTTCGTGGGCCAGTACATCCCCACTGTCCGAAATCGATTGCTGCTGGGCAAGAAACAGAACATGCCCGGCCACCATGGATCCGGACCACTCCGGCGCCCCCGGGTAGCTCCCGAGAAAATCCGCCCAGTCCTTTTCATCCCGAAAGACCAGGATGTGGGAGGGGGCCGACAGGGAATCCGGTAAGCCGGGAAAGTCCCCGGTGATGCGCTGGTAAAAAAACTCGCCCATGCGGGCAACCTTTACGGCAAACATCTGCCGCTCGAAGTGGTGGATAAAGTGGTCCGATGCCGCATGACGCCAGCGGTACCGGTCACTCTGAAGCACCGTGCGGGCGGCGTCATGGACCAGGGTTTGATCGAATGTCCCCGGTTCCAGATCCCGCCAACCGGGTTGCGCCAGGGCCGCCATCACGGTCAGGATGAAGATACCCGCGGCCAACGAACTTGTTCTGCCTTTTACTGCCCCATTCATGGCATGAAGGTAGCAAATGGCCAACCGTACACAACAGCCAAACTGTAAATCCGAGGTTTACTTCCTGGAGAACAAATCTCGTAAGCGAAGTGGATGAATCAAGGTACCGCTGGTGGGGAGGGCGGCAGGGCGGAATCCTCTCCCGCGGGCGACGCCGGGGTTACCGGTTTCACCAACTCACCACGGGGTATCCGGAAGGCGCCAGCCTGATAACTGGAAACCAGGAAGGTCCATCCCTTGAACCGGCGCTGCATGGACTCCACATCGCCCGGCACAGGCTCATCCCCGCCGTCATCGGCGGCCACCGACAGCCGGATGGCACTCCGGATTGCCTCCGGATCCGGCGTTCCGGCCGTGACCACAACCTCCAGGCCATTGGTCGTCCGGGCGACAAACTGAACCGGGTTTTCCATGCCCAGCTCCTTATCGGAACGTGAGGGATCCAGAACGTCATCCGCCCGCAAATACTGAAGCGAGGTGGTAAGGCGATTGATCACGGTGGGATCGGCCTCCTCCCGATCGCCGAGGCCCGCCACCTGCCAGGCGCCATTGGTCTTCTCCAGAGTATAGGCACCCTCCGGAGCCGCCACCTCAATGCGGGACAACTCGTCGGGCGTGATGCGGGTCAGCTCCTGCTGATACCAGTTGGGTGGATCGAGGGTGACGGATTGAAAGGTGGGATCCACCAGTACCACCGGCCCGTCGTTGATCCGGACAAACCGCCCAATCGGCAGGCCCAGGCCCGGAGCGGAGGCACCCGATTCCTGGATCAGTCCCAGATCGATGACCGCTCCCGCAGCTTTGCCGCTCAAGGTCACCCGAATCCGTTCACTGGCCTCGCCAGCGTCGAGCCCGTAGGTCTCCAGCTCCTGATCGCCGCCATGCATGATCTGACCAGCCTTCAGATCCGGCAAGGCACGCAGGAAATTGGCCACTGCACCAAAGTCCGCCGGGTAGCCATACAGGGTCTCCATCACCCAACCCTGGTCAGTCCTCACCAACCCGAGTTCATTGGTCGCGGTCGAAAGTACGATCCGGTCGATCCCGTTCACATCCAGATCGGGCAGCAAAGCCTCCCCGGTCGATACCCCGGAGTCTGGTCGGCTGGCCCCTGGATTCCGGTGATTCGCCCGCTGCGCCAGCCAGACCAGGCAAATCAGCAGGATCCCCAGTACGGTTAAGGTTTTCATTTTCATGAGTGGCTCTCCCGCAACGGCCCGGCACTGCGCAACGCTTTGCGGCGGCGGCGCACCCCGTGCACCACCCCGAACAGCGCCACCAGGGCAGGCATCAGGGCCATATTGATCGCCTTGACCCTGGTCCCCAACTGCTCGATGTCACGGACCAGGTTCTTGCGCACATCCTTGAGTTGCTTTTGAATTTCAAACCGTTTGTCACGGAAAGCCTCCAACTCCTGCTGCATTTCCGGGGTGATGATGAGTTGTTGATCCGCGCTCCCAGCCTGGGTTCGCTGCAATTCATTAATCCGCTGCTGGGTTTCCTGCAACGACGTGACCAGGTTCAACTCCTCCTCCTGCCACCGTAGCTGGGCCTCATTTTGCAATTCAATCACCCGGGTAAACGGTCGCTCCACCAACCGGCGGCTCCGCAATCCCACCAGGGCATCGCTACCGGTGATCTGCTCGACCAGATTCATCCCCAGTGCGATATTGTCATTCATCGGCTCGTACAGGGTCTGACCAAACACATTCATGGTTCGGACCGCATACCGGTCATAGATGACATCCACATCCCCCACCAGAATGACCACGCCGGGAACCTCACTTTGCGTCAACAGCTTCGCGACCTCATTGGTTCCGGGAGCACCATCGGGAAATGCGGTGGGAAACGTTCCCTGAACCCGAACCGCGAGATCCATCACCCCCATGGGTTTGGCATTACGCATCTTTTCCACCCCGGCCTGACTGGCGGTCATCGCGCTGATCAAGGCCCCATCCTTGGATGTCTGCAACAGCGGGGTCACGGTCAACCCCTCCACCGGGGTTCCGGTGATGGCCCCGGCAAACGGCAGCATCAACGAATTCAACGAACTGGTGGCAATATCCTCCTGGTTCAGCCGATCCCCGATCAGGGTCAACCAGGTGGGCAGCCTCTCCGACATGCCGTTACCAAAATTCACCACGCTGGCGCTGCCAAGATCCGAGACCACATCCTCATCGGTGAAGCTGAGCCCCCATGCCTTCAGCAAGGGGCTCAGGCTGGAACTGTAGCCCATCATCATCTGAAACTGCTCGGCGCTCCCCTGCTCCTGGTCCGCCATGCTCAGGGGATCCATGAACGCGAGTAATCGTCCACCCCGCAAGACAAACTGATCGAGGGCAAACAGCAGGGTATCGGGGAAATTCTTGGGATGAATCACCACCAGAGTATCGATCTCTTCCGGGATCTCCGTCAGGGTCGGCGTGAGCTTGATCACATCATACTGCCGCTGAAGCTCCTGACCAAACATCCAACCGGGATTCGCGCTGCGCTGTCGCATCATCGGGGAAGCCGCCCCCGGCAGAATTTCCAGCGGGCTGAGCACCCCCAGCTTGGGCTTGGCGGACCGCGATACTTCGTCAATCAACCGGGTGATTTCATATTCCAACCGGTCCTCCATAGCGGGGGCAATGAACGGCAGGGTCGCTTCCTGAATACCCGCCACGGCAACCAGTCCGAAATACAAATTCTCTCCGCTCATCCTGTCGATCGGTCGCCCGGCGACCCCGTATTTCTGGGCCCATTCCTCTTCATCCGAATCCGGCTTGGGATCATACACTTCGAGTACCAGCTTCCCGTGGCCGCGCATTTCGTACTCGCGCAGCAGGTCGGCCACCTGCTGCATATAATTCTTCAGCGGAATGGGCAGGGAGGCGAGGTCGCGGCTGGCATAGAACTTCAAGGTAACCACCCGGTCGAGGCCGGCGAGCACCTCATCGGTACCCTGGGACAGGGTGTACAACTTGTCCTCGGTCAGATCGGCACGGATCCGCAGCGAAGACAACACCGCATTGGCCGCCACGAGACACCCCAGCACCAGGCCCACACCGGCCAACCCGGTGAACCATCGAAGCACGGTTTGTTTACTGGTCATTCCTTGTTTCCCTCCATCAACCCTCGGCGGCCTTGCTCTTCAGCACCTCATGGGTCGCACATAACATGAAGCCGATGACACTCAGAAAATAGACCACATCCCGCAGATCGAGGATGCCCCGCTGCATGGTTTCAAAATGCGGCATAAAACTGAACCCCGCGACCACGGCCACCAGCCACTCCGGAGCCCACCGGCTCAGCAATTCGGTCACCGGCGGAAAGCCGGCCAGGAGAAGGAACAGCCCCACCAACACCGCGAGAATAAAACTCACCACCTGGTTCCGGGTCATTGCCGAGGTCAGCAATCCGACCGACAGGTAAGCACCAGCGAGCAACAGGCTTCCCAGATAACCCGTGAACGCAACCCCGAGATCCGGATTGCCGAGGTAGATGAGGGTCAACACCACCGGAAAAGTCAGGGCAAGGGTCAGCATCATGAACAACCACGCCGCCATAAATTTTGCCACCACCGCCTGGGTGGGGGTGACCCCGATGGTTAACAGCAGCTCAATGGTGCCCGAACGCCGCTCCTCCGACCACAGCCGCATGGCCACCGCGGGCACAAGAATCAGATAAAGCCAGGGATGCCAGAAGAAAAAGGGGCGGAGGGTCGCCTGACCGCCCTCGAAAAGACCCGATACCGCAAACGGGAAAAATCCCGCCATGACCAGAAAGATCACCATGAACACATAGGCGATGGGGGAGTTAAAATAGGCGCCCCATTCCCGTTTGAGGATCGCTCGTATCGTAGTACGGGATGACATAGACGATTTCTCCTTACGCAGCATCTTCGGTGCGGGTGATCTGCCGGAACACTTCCTCAAGCCGGCCGCCATCCACCTTCAAGTTCGTTACCGGCCAGCCGTGGCTGGCCACAGCCTTCAACACGGCAGCAATCACCGGAGCCTGCTGCTTGGGGGTGATCCGCAATTCGCAGGTTGTATCCCTCTCGGCAACAACCTCGACCCGCTGCACCTCGTCGAGTGCACTCAGCGCCTTCACCGCCGGGCCCGAGGCGCTCCCCAGACTCAGATGAACCTCATTGTAGTGCTTGCTCCGCTGTTTCAACGCTGCCGGGGTTCCGTCCGCGACCACCGAGCCATTGCTGATGATGATGACCCGATTGCAGATCGCCTCCACTTCCTCGAGGACATGGGTGGAGATGATGATGACTTTTTCACTGGCCATTCGGGCAATCATCTCCCGGACCACCTGCTTCTGGTTGGGATCCAACCCCTCGGTCGGTTCATCCAACAGCAGTACCGGAGGGTCGTGGAGGATCGCCTGAGCAAGGCAGGTTCTCTGCCGATACCCTTTGGACAGGGTATCGATCACCTGGTGGCGGACGGAGTCCAGCATACAGGCCCGGATCGCCTGGTCCGCCCGCTCGGTTCGTTCCGCACCGCGATAGCCACGCACTTCAGCAATGAACCGCAGAAAACCTTCAACCGTCATGTCTTCGTACAACGGGGTTCGCTCCGGCATGTAGCCGATCTGGCGCTGGGCGGAAACCGGGTCTGCCTGCACGTCATGGCCCAGCACCGTGACCGAGCCTTCCGTGGGCATGAGGAACCCGGCAATCATTCGGATCGTGGTGGTTTTACCCGCACCATTCGGCCCCAGAAATCCAAGAACCGTTCCCTTCTCCACCTCGAACGAGACCTGGTTCACTGCGGTCCTCGCGCCGAAGTTCTTTTTCAGTGCTGTAACGGTAATCATAATCTGCTCATCCAGAAAGGTTGAGATGCTTGTTTTGAATCATCGACAACCCGGCGTCAGGCATGTTCAAAAAAAATGCACTGCGGGTAATCGGGCATAGCCGTCATGTCATCGGAAACGGACGGAGAACACAAGCGGAATTCCGGTTGGGCGATGTCCCGACTGGGCCGCGACGGCCTGCGGTCAGGGCGATGGGGTCAGGACCCTGACCCGGAACTGCCCTGCGCCAGCCCCCACCCCATTGGTCACCAGCACCGACAAAACCGGAGCCCCGTCGGCAAGAATCGATTCGGAAGCAGCCACCCCGCTCAGGCTGCCGATATCCGCAGCCACCACCTGGTAGATCACTCCGGATTCAGACCGCCAGTAAACCCGCATGCCTCCCCCGGCCGTCCACTCGATCTGGTCCACTTCCAGATAACTGCCGGAAGACAGCGGATCGGTCTTGGCGATCTGTTCATGGTAGTCACTGATCCCATCGCCGTCGGTATCCGGCACCTGCGGATTGGTTCCGAGGCTTTTCTCCCACGAGGCATTCAAGCCATCGCCATCCTCGTCAGTGGCGTCCAGAGGTACGCAGGCACAATCAATTTCCGCCATGAAGCGGCCATAGGGATCCCCCAGCACCGGCACTTCGTACAACTGTGAATCACCATAGAAGGAAACATCATCGAGCGCCTCCCGATTGAATACCCGGGCAAAGATCAAGGGGGACTCGGTCATCGAGGATCGAGGGAAATAACCCAACGAACCGCTGAACAGTCCGGACTCCGACACCGAACCATCCGCCCCATCGCCAATCCGCAGGGATTGGATGACCACATTGTTTGTGCTGCCCGGTGAACCATCGGGATTGGGTGGATAAATCACCCCGTCGATCGCATGCAGAATTTGCACCACAGCTCCGGTGACATAGGGTAGCCCCCAATACACCGAGGAGACATTACGTCCCGGCAACAAGTCGCCAACTTCATTCACAATGGGATACGCGGCCCCGAAGGTCAGCGGTGTTTCCTGGGCGAGAAGCGGTGTCCCCGCCCAGAGGACGGACAACAAACAGCAGAGAATTTGGAATCGTTTCATGGGTCTTACCTGCATGAAACGATAGCGGGAAGCCTCATTCCCGGGGTTAGGAATACATCAAATCATGATGAGAATTTTCCGGGCAGGGTGTTACAACCTGAATCCCAGTATGATCATCGACAACCATTCGTCGTCGTCACCCTCGATCCGGCGATAGCCCCCCACCCCGGCGACCAGTTGGTTGTAGCCGATCAACAACTGCAGTCCGAGGTAGGTCTGATCAGGATCGAGATCGATCGGTTCAAACCAAGTCCGAAGCATGGACGCCTTGATCGCCGCCCCCAATCCGGTTCCAAGGGAATCCAGCCCCACCGAAAGCTGCCCGCCACCGATACCCGCTTCCGCCTCCACGATCGGCTTGAAACCAGGAGCCAGATCATCGCCGAACCGGTATCCAGCGGTACCGCTCAACAATAATGGACTCGACAGGGTCAATCCGGTATACGCTCCCGCCCACACGGGGCCGGTCAGCGCAACCAGAGCGGCAACAATCCTGATGACAAAAAGTCGCATGATCACATTCTCCCATGGCTCTGAACAGTCGATTCACCCGCACTCTTCCGGAAACTGGAAACCCATGGCAAGCCGAAACAGGTCCTTCAGGCCCGACTAGAGACCCAGTTCCACGGTTCGGCACAGGCCCTCCCGGCTGGCTTCACCGGCCTGAAAACGGATGCGGGTCAGCACCGTGGATTCCGGTCCGAGTACCTCGATACCCGCTCCGGCTCTCAGAACCCCGAGGGCACGGGTCGGATCTTGAAGATCCAGCACTGTTACCGAACGGGGTAACGTGTAGGGTCCGGTATAGGTTGCCACCTTGCCGCCATCGCGGTGCCTGGACCAGCCCCCCCGCGCTTCCCGCTTGGCCTCGGCCTCGGCCGCCTTCAAGCGCATCCGCATCGTCCCGAGGCTGGGCATGTCCTCAGACACCTCTTCCAGTCCGTGGATTCGGGCCAGGCCTGCTCGCACCAGCTCAACATGGAGATACGTCCCGTCTTTTTCGATGATGGCATAGTCGCGGTCACGCGCGCTCCGGCCCATGGCATCGGCAAATTTGGTGTGGACCGTGAAACTCCCCTGCAAAAACTTTCTTGAAAAAGCTTCGGCCTCTTTGCCCACCTTCACCGTCTCCTCCGGACTCAGGCCGAAGTAAGCGGCCTGCTCCGCCACCCGCTCCGGAAGGCTGAGATCTGTCTCCGGTGTATCGACCCAATACAAACGGAACAGATAGTGGCGCTTGTTGACCCGAACATGAAAGCTGTCGCCGTCATTAGCCGGGTGATCGATGAGGGTACACCCCTCCTTGAGCCGCCACTTTTTCGCCGCGCAAGCCTGCTGGGTGCCCGCCACCAACAGGGCCCCCAAAAGCCATCGAGTCACCCAACGTACAAACATGCCGGACAGTGTACCATGGCCGGATCGCCCCCACAACCCCTGCGCCGTTCTCGTAGCCGCAAGCAAACACAAAGCGCCCCCGGTCGGCACTGGCCAACCAGGGGCACCAGGTTCGGCACCACCGGCCGCATCGGTTTATTCAACCTGAATATCGATCCGTCGGGCGCCTTCCCGCTGTTCCGGGTCCTTCGGAATTTCGATTCGAAGCACCCCCTTCCGGAACACCGCCTTGGCCTCGTCGGCCTTCAGCCCATCCGGAAGCGGAATCAAGCGATCAAACCGACCATAGCGGCGCTCCGTCCAGCCGCCCTTCTTCGATTCCGTCTCCTCCCGCTTCTCCCCCTTCAGGGTCAGCAGGTTCTGGTCGATACGGACATCAATGTCCTTCTCTTCCATACCCGGCAGCTCGGCGGAAACCGTCACCGCAGTGTCGGTTTCCGAGACCTCTACCGAAGGCAGAACCGGATTCGAATACGGCGGCTCTGTCGGCCATCCCTCATGGAAAAACGCATCAAACAGACGATCCATCTGCTGGTGCATCACCGCAAAGGGGTCCGACGAATCACGATACCGGACCGGCACTTCATCGCGATGGCGTTTCCATGGAATCAGATTCATACTGCGTCACCTCCTTTCGATGGTTATTCCTCCTTCACTTCAATCTTGCGAGGCTGAGCCGCGGCGGTCTTGGGAAGCACCAGCCGCAACACCCCCTGCTGTAGATTGGCCTCAATTTTCTCCCGGTCAATTTCCCGGTTCAGTGAGAAGGACCGGCGCAGCGACCCCGGTTCATAATCCCGGTACAACGCCTGATAACCTTCACAGGTCTCCTGCGGTTGATCTGCCTGCACCGTCAGCACATCCCGCTCGATCTGAATATGAACCTGGTCCTTTGAGACACCGGGCATATCCATCACCAGCAGCAGGGCATCCGCCTTCTCATACACATCCACCGCGGGCCGGATCACCGGCAGTTCACGGGGAGCTTGTTCTTTCTTGGTTTCTGTCATGGTCGTCGTCATGTGTGATCTCCTTTTCTGACCGGCCTTAACCGGCCTGGACTTCAATTTGCTTGGGTTTGGTGGATTCCGCCCGCGGCAGGGTCACCTTGAGGATGCCGTTGCGGCTGGTCGCCTTGACCTGATCGGCCGCCACCGCGTAGGGAAGACGGAACGACCGCACGAAAGCCCCGCCCGCACGCTCGGCCCGATGGCAGGTCACACCTTCGGTCGGCTGATCAACACTCCGCTCACCCTTGATGGTCAGGTGATCCTCGTGAACGGTCAGATCCACCTTCGCCGGATCCACTCCGGGGATCTCCGCGGACAGAATGACTTCGTGATCATTCGCCCACAGGTTCGCTGCCGGGAAAGCATCCCCCCCCGGCCCCGCCTGCGTAAACAGACGGTTCACCTCTCGCTGGATGCGCCGCATATCCGCTACCGGATCCGCATCCCACCACATCGTTACTGGCCATACCATTCTCTCATCTCCTTTCGCCCTTTCATGGGCATTGGTTGTTACTTTCAACAAACCAAGTAGCATGAGACATGCCAACCAAGAGATAATTATTACAATGAGCTGCGATACAAGTAGATGCGTTACGCCTGAAAATCAGATATGTGCCTTAAATGTCACACATTGGGAGTGATACACGCCCATCTACAGGGTCAATTTGTCTCTACTATGAGCGAGACGGTAGGGGGCAAGGCTTCAAAGAAGAGTTGTGGTCAGCTCAAGCGGAAACCGCAGCCTGGAAAAGTGCCACCTGGGCATCAAAGGCTTCTTTCAATGCCGGGTCGGTGATGCCCTGTCCGGGCTGGAAGTTGTCGCCAAACGAGGGTAGGGAGAAGTGGGCAATGATCTTTCCCCCCAAGTGGGGAAAGGTTTGTAATGCTGCCGCCATCACCGACGCCCCCCCCCGACCGCCGGGAGAGGTGCTGAGCAGAAGCATCGGCTTGTCGGCCCAGACCTTCGACTCATGGCGGGAGGTCCAGTCGAACAGATTTTTGAACGCAGCGGTATAGCTCCCGTTGTGTTCGGCCAGCGAAACCACAAGGGCATCGCACCCGGCAATGGTCGCATAAAAATCCCGGGCTTCAGGCGGAATGCCATCAGACCGTTCGAGGTCGACGGAAAACAGAGGAAGGTTGAGCTGACTTAAATCCACCTCAACCAAGTGGACCCCCGACACCTGCTCAGCAGCAAAGCGGGCAAATACCCGATTGATTGATTCACGACTACTGCTCGCCCCCAGAACTAAAAGTTTCTTCATATCACCATCCTTGTTGGACCCAACGTACTCCATACCGGACCCATTGCAACCAGGGGAGAGACACACCATGGATGGGCTATAAGCCAAATAGTTTTTTGCGCAGGGAAATCGACACCGTGCGGGATTCCCCCGTTTCCAGCCAGATATTGGTCGTCTCGGTCTGATACCCGGAAGCCCGGACTTCCACCGCATAAAACCGACCCGGCTCGACCTCAATTTTTCGGTCGGTAATACGACGCCCCGACATGAACACAACCGCATTGGTCGGCTGCAAGTCCATCCGCAGATAACACCGGGGCGTGAGCCGGGCGCTGACCACACGGGTCTCCCCCGCAGTCAGGGCCACCTTCTGATCCACAGGCCAGTATTCCTCCGACACAAACCGGACGTTATACAACAGATCCGGAACCACCTTGACCCGGTCCCCCTGCACCCGCTTGCCGGACAACAGAATCATGCTGTCCGCAGGCTCCACATCAAAGGTCAACCAGGCCTCCTGATAATCGAGCACAAAATCCACGGACACCACCTGATTGGGCTCCAGCGTCACCTCCCGGGGTTGGGTGGGCTTGAATCCCTTGACATCCAGCGCGACCCTGACGGTCTCCTGGGTGAGATTTTGCATCACGAACGGGAGCAGCTCGTGTCCGATCAAATGACCATCCACATAGATATCCGCCCGCTTACCCGGATGATAGCCGTCCGCCCCCATCGCATCGATTCGCAATCGCCCGGGAATGGGCACCAGGTCGACAGACATGACCAGCGGTTCCCCGATGGTCGGTTCGGGCCGCCGGATGGTCAGAACTTGCTCTTTGTGCCGGGGGGAGTGAATCAGCAAGCGGTGATCCCTGAAGGGGGCCAGGGCCAGGACCTCCCCCACACGCCCCAGGCGCACCTCCCCCTCCAGAACTTCCGCATGAGCGGCGTTGCTGGTGACTTTAATCCGTGCGGGCAAGGGAACCAGATCAAAGAACTGTCTGGTGCCATCCGCGGCAGGATCCAGCACCAACGGCGGCGGCTCCTCATAACCGGCGACCCTTAAACGCAACCGGGACGGCTTGCCACCCGGCAGCGAAACCACATGCGGAAGGGTGACAACATGCCAAACCCCCTGATCCACTTGCAGCTCTCCCTGCACCGGGAGGGCATAAGGCAGGGCGTGACCGGGCGCGATGCGGATCTGAACACTAACCGGGAATGGCTCGGTCCGCACCGGAGCCGCCCCCCGTGGGGGCGCCATTGGGACAGGCTCGGAAGACACAGGCAATGGCTCGGTCGCCCCCACGTCGGCCTCGGGCCGGGCCGCGAGGCCACGGATCCAGGGCCACCCCCAGGCCAGACAGACTCCCAGCAAAAGACTGCCAACCAGCGCCAACCGGACTCGGGGCAACCGAGGGCGGCTCAGCGCTCCCAGATCGCGAAGAAAATCTGCAGCATCGTGATACCTGCGGGCCGGCGTTACCGACAGACACCGCATCACCAGGCGGTCCCAACCCCGCGACCGGCCAAACGCGCTGGGCTTTTTTATCGCCGGTGGGTGACTCCCCATCAGCGCTCGACTGTCCTGAAACGGCATCGCCCCAGTAAGTGCCTGGTACAACATGACCCCGACCGCAAACAGGTCACTCTCCGGACCCGCAGCATTGCCCACTTGCCATTGCTCAGGGCTCATGTATGCCGGAGTACCGCTCACGCCCTGTATGTCCGCCGGGACCGCCCCTCCCGGAACCGCTTCCACCGTGGATAGGCACGCCATGTCCGAACAGATCTGGGCGATCCCAAAATCGGAGATCACCACGTGATCCCGCCCCCCCTCGCCCGGGCGAAGCAGAATATTGGATGGCTTCAGGTCGCGGTGAATCACTCCCTTGCCCTCGAAGCGATGACAGTAGACGAGCGCCTCGGCAATCTGGGAGAAAATCGACAGGATCTCCGCCGCCGGTAATGGCGTCATCGGACCAGAACCGCCCAACCGGTCCTCCAGAGTCATCCATTTCCCGTCCGCCCCGGCCACATACTCCATGACAAAATAGCAAAGACCCTGCTCGACCCCGTAATCCGTGACGTGGGTAATGTTGGGATGCTGCAGGTTGGCCATCAACCGGGCTTCTCGACGGAAGTTTTTTACAAATCGCTCATCCGCCGCATACCGCTGAAGAATGACTTTGAGCGCATGCCGACTGCGAAGCGTGACATGCTCCACCTCATACACCCGCCCCATCGAACCCTCGGCAATAAACCCGATGATTCGGTAATGACCCACGACCGTGCCCGCCTGCAGGACCGGTTCCGCGCCAGCTTGCTCGACCCAAACTCCTTCTCGTTTTTGCTCCGGCATCCAGCTCACCCTGCGGTCCGAATGCGGCCCCTCACCTCGCTTCCAAGCAAAGAATATCAGGATACTTCAGAAAGAACAAGACCATGGGCAGCTCGACCCCGCCGATCCGGTTGACTCATACAGTGTGACCCTGATGGGTCTTGGCGGCAGTGGTCGCGGGGGGCGTTGACCCCAAAAGCATGATACCAGCATCTGAAAGGATGCCAATGAGCCCAAAAGTCAGAGAAGAGATGTTACCCCGGCTGCGCGGGCTGGGAGTAGACCGAGCAACCCTGTGGAAAGCCCCTCAAGGCCCTGCTCCACGAATTGACCCCTGCTTCTCCTATTTCGTTTTTGCCCCGTTTCTCGACAGAATGTATTCGGGGAATTGCTCTCGAGCTACGGGACATCGGTGGAGAAGCGAAAGGTGGCGATTTTTCGCGGGATCGCATCCACCGGAAGGGCTAGTTCATAGTCGATGTTGGCCGTTGTCGATCCCAACTCGACGCTGGGTGGAGCCGCGGACCACGGGTTGGGGTTGCCGGTCGACGGCAGTTCGTCAGCGACCCAGATTGAGGAACTGACGTCGGTGCCGGACATCCAGATCGGGACGGAGTAGCTGAGGACAACATCTCCGGAATCGCTCCGCCGCAGACCGAACCTTTGGACGTCGTTGGAGCCAAGGGCATAGAGACCGAAGTACATCGACTCCAGGTTCGAAATCCCATCGCCGTTCGGGTCGTCGGTTTCGCCGCGCACCCCGATGGGCAGCTTGTTGGCCCAACTGGAATAGCTGGGTGCGTCCTCCGCGGAAGGCCCCTCGTAGAATTCGAAGGCGCCACGGTCTGCCCGATCGCCGGAGCTGCGCGGCGCCTGGCGTGCGTCGGTTCCGGTGGCGCTGCTCGATGGAAATGCATTGATCGCGGGGCTGCCAGTCAGGAGTGCGAAGGTCGGCACGAAGCCGCCATTGTCCCGAAGCGGGCCCAGTTGCGGATCGCCGCCGATGAAATTGTCGATGGCGGAAATGTTTTCAGCATTCGTGACGGCCGGCGCCGTGTTCAAGGATACGATACAGTTCACCGCAGTCAGGTCGCCGAGCGCGGCGGAAATACCGCCGCCACTGGTGGACGCGGTGTTCTCAACAATCGTGCAGAAGCTGAGATCCGCGCTGCCTTGGCTGGAATCCCGCCGGAACCCGCCTCCCAGCGGAGCCGAATTGTTGCAGAAGGTTGTGTTCCGATAGTCAGATGACTGTGAAGGCTGCCCGAAGACCCCCTCAGCACAGTAGCCGCCGCCCCCGGACACGCCCGCAGTATTGCCGTCCAACAGCGCGCGATCGACATTCAGATCTCCGCCCAATCGCACGATTCCGCCGCCACTGCCGTCGGCGTGATTGCCCGTGAATCGGCAATCCTCCACGTTCACGACCCCAGCCTGAACCGCCAGCCCTCCGCCATCGCCGGTGGCGGTGCAGTCGCGAATGATGCAACGGCGCAGATTCAGCGTGCCGTCGATGTGCAGAATGCCCGCGCCATCATCGGCGGAACCGTCTTCCAGGATCAGGTTGATAAGGGTGACCTCCTGGCCGGGAGCATTGATGGTCAGAGGCCGCCGGGTGTTGTTGCCGGAAAGGACAAAACCCTCCGGGGCTTGAATCGTGGTTTCGCCGGTGATGGGCGGGAGATCTGTCGTGGGCTTGAGAACCTGACCCGCCAGTCCGGGGTCCAGCACCAGAATGTCCGGCCCCGCATGGTTGTTGGCATCCATCAGCGCCTGCCGGAAGGAACCCGGACCGGAATCCGCGAACGTCGTGACATTGGGTGCTACCACCGTAACCGCAGGTGAAAACTGGCTCGTGCCTTCACCGTTGGTGCTGCGTTCGTCGGCGGTGGCGGTCGCGGAGATCACCTGACCCGTACCGACCGCAGGCAGTGTGACGGAGAATACAGCAGGCCCACGAGAGGTCTCCACCCAACTCGCCCCCAAGAACGTCTCACCTTCTCCCGAGCCGGAGGGATCAGCCGACGAGCTCGTAAAGAACTCAAGGCGGAAGCGACCGCCGGGGATCCCGTCCAACCAACCGTCCACCAAGGTCTGCCCGCCGGACAGGATGGCGCGTTCAATGATGGGGTGGTTCATGGCGTTGTTCGGAGAGCCATCGTCCTGATCGGCCACATCGTTTCCCAACGGCGTAGAACTGGAAAACTCAATGCCCAAACCACCGTTGCTGTGTATGGAGTTGCCGGAGATTCGTGCCGACCTGACCAACCCGAGACGCACGCCGCCTCCGCCGTTGTAGGCAATGAGGTTGGCCTCGCTCGCGATCAATCCACCGATGGTGAAATACCGCGCGGCGGGCGCGCCCCCGACGGTCGTGTTGCCGTCGAGGAGAATGCCGGCGCCCGCGTTCGGGAGCGCGGAAGCTCCGGTCACGGTCGTTCCGATGTAGTTGTTCTGTATCGTGGTGAAACCGCCGTCCTCAACAAAGAGCCCGGGCCCGCCGTTTCCGGAGATCAGATTGCGGCCGAATGTGCCTCCCCCAGCCACGCCGTAGGCATTGAGCAGTTCCGGAGAGAAGTAGGTCACATTCCCGCTTTCATCATAAATGCCCCCGGCGCCGTTGGGTTGAGCTGTCGTTCCGTCCAAGGACGTCCCGATAAAACAGTCCGAAACGGTCAGCGCGCGATAGCCGAGACCGACATCAAGCGCATAGCCATCGAAATTCTGAATGACCAGGCCGCGGATAAAGCGGGGGTGGTCCAGGTATTTGCTATCCAGGTCGAAACCATTGGCGCCGCTGCCGGCGGAGGTCCCGTCGATCACAATGCGCAGATCGGGCGGCCAGCTCCCGGCTGAAGCGCCGGGCTGGGTCAGTCCATCAAGACTTACCGGATACGGCAGGGCGGGAAGCGGTGAGAGCGGGGAGATCGTATGGGGACCGGCGCCGGGGATATTGAACGTAATCGTGTCGGGTGTGGGCGTATGATTGGCGAATTCCAGTGCCCTTCGCAGCGAGCCGGCCCCCGTGTCAGCCGTGGTGGTGACCTCGAAGGAAGGCAGCGTGCTGCCGGGCAGGTATCCGGCGCTATCAAGTTGCACCGCGAACGCATCCTGCCCACCGGCTCCCGTAACTGCCGCCACATCAATGCTGGGGTCCAGGTCGGGCGCATTCGGTTGAAAAATCCCTACGATAGACACGTTCCCTGAGGGAGAAATGGCAATATCTTCCGCGCCATAGGGGAACAGAACCAGGGCGCTGGTCTGCTGGGTATCAAATGACCTTGCCCACTGAATGGTACCGTTCTTCGTGAATTTCAGGAGAAAGATATCCTTCTCGTGGAAACTGGGGACAGGTAATTAATTCACGATCATAACACCCTTATCGGTAGAGAGTTGCAGTAAAAGACAATAACACGTCAAAGCTTTTTCTGAAAAAAGCCTCATCTCGTTTCCTTAAGGAGATAGGGCATGGAGCCCATGGAAAGGAAACGAAGATGAGACAACCACGAATCAAGCTCGAAGGCCAGGCGGCCTGGTACCATTGCTACAACCGGACTGCAGGGACCAAGAATGACCGGCCCTTTGGCTCGGTGGAGAAGGAACAGTTTGTCCGAATCCTCCATCGGATCTGTGTACTGTATACGGTCGACGTGATCGCCTATCAGGTGATGTCCAATCACTATCACCTGGTTGTTCGTACCCCCGCCGAACTGCCTGCCCCCGAGGAGGTTTGCCGCCGGTACAAGGATTTCCATGACGGCAAGCGAACCCTGAAGCCGGGCAGCAAAGCCTGCCGTCAATGGCAAGCCCGCTGTCGGGACATCAGTTGGTTCATGCGGCATCTCCAACAGCTCTTCACCTGCTGGTTCAATCGTACCCGGAAGATTCGTCGCCGAGGAGCTTTGTGGGCTGGACGCTTCAAGCATACCCTGCTCGAATCCGGTCTCGCGGTATGGCGATGCTGGGCCTATATCGAAAACAATCCGGTGCGAGCGGGCATGGTACGCCGTGTCGCCGACTACCGCTTCTGTTCACATGGGATGTGGTGCCAGTCGGGGAATCACCCCTTCGCAGACAAAGTCATGCAGCACGCTCTTCCCATGCTCACACATCTATTCAACTTCAAGAGTCTCGATGAACTGAAGGTATGGATGGAGGTGGTCTTGCTGGAGAAGCCCGGAGCAGAGCAGGAGCCCTCCGGCTTCACCACAGATGTTGGCCGCAGAGTTCGCCACTGGACCGACGGCCTTGTCATCGGTTCCCGCATCTTCCTGAGTGAGGTGATGAGCAGCTACAAGCCCGCAGCGACCATGGCCCGCCATCGCGTCGCAGTGTCGCCCGACCCTGCCGATGGCGGTCTCTGTGCCTGGCGCCGGGTTAGGGAATCGATCGCCGGTTAAGCCCGAAATCACTCGACAACTCAAGCAGCGCCACCTCGGTACGAGACGGGTAATGCAAGGGTCTGTCCACCACGCAATATTCCACCCCACGGAGAGGGACCCGTAGAGTATATTTGCCCCAAATCCACCACAATCCAGACGCTACGAAATAGAAAAGTAGATGAATCAGGCCTGAGCAGGATCACCCGCAATGTGAGAAAGCGCCATTTGTTCTATCCGTCCACTAATTGCCTGACCCCTGTGGGTGACCACTAATTGCCCGACCCCTGTGTTGGGTGCTGTGGGGTGACTAATTGCCTGACCCCGGTACTCCTCCCGGTACTCATCTGACCCCGGTACTCAGTGCTCCGGCTCAAAGATATCATGGAACTGGATCTCTTCGGCTGACATGACAAGGGCCGTCGGGGGCAGGTCGTGGGTGTGCTTGAGGAGGTCGGCATAGTAGAGGCTGTAGGCCGCGAGGCCCTCACCCTCGTCGGGGGGGCGCATACCCAGCACCACGAGATCGGCATCACGGGAGGACTCACGGATGGCGGTAAAGACCGGTTGTCCCGCCGGCAGCAGCAGTACCTCGGTATGGGTGGAGGATCCGATCCTGGCCTCTTCCACATAGGCGTTCAACTGCGCGAGGGCGGATTCCCGATCCTCTTCGGTGGTAACGATCATTTTCAGGTTGAGGGTTGACTGGGTCCACGCCGGACTGCGCACCAGCAGATAGGCGAGGGCGAGCATGAACCCGATATTCCGGGACTGCCCTTGCCACCAGACATCCACCTGCCGCAACCGGTTCGGCTCGGTCTCGCCCGACGGATCCGGCTTGCCATAGCCGGGGTTATCCAGGTTGACCGCCTTTTCCACCAAGCCCACCAGGGTCGAATCCTCGCGCATCACCACCAGGTTGCGACGGGTGGCGGCCACCAATTGAATCAGCCGGGCAAACTCCTCGAAGTTTTCCCGCTTTTCGGTTTCTCCGATCAAAATGGTATTGGGGATCAGGGGGCCAAAGCCATAGTTCCGGATCACATGCCGCGCGCCCTCGAGCACATCATCGGTCGGCCGCACCCGGACCAGGGCCCGCACATCCCGGGCCTGTAGATTTTTCCGGATCGATTCGGTCAGGGCCTGGTCCCGCTCCGCATTCCAGTTGGTTTCCGGCACCATGGTGACCACGGTGATCAGCCCCTTGTTTTGCGACACCGCATTGGCCAGTTCGATCAGGTACCACCGTCGACTGGGGGCGCCGCTGAGCACGAGAATATTGGGAAGCCAGGTCCGCGCAGTTTTCGGGCGGCCGGCCATCCGGTACAGCAGCTCCCGGGTGACCGAGAGCATCAGAGCCTGCCGCAAATCGCCCCATCGCGCCCGCAGATTTCTCCGTTTCATCACCGCATAGACCGATCCGGTCACCACGCCGGCGACCAGAGTCGCACCCGCATTGATCATCAACATCGCGCTCCCGCAACCGGCGAACCCCAGCAGGGAAACCCAGCCGGGGATTTTGAATTTCGGGCGCCACGATGCGGTGCCAATCAGATCCTCCAGGCCGGCCGACAGGTTCAGCAGGGCATAGGACGTCAGAAAGAACATCGAGAGCACCGGGGCGATGAGATTGAGGTCGCCGAGCAAAATGCCGGTCAGGGCAATGACAAAGGACACGAGGGTGGCGATGCGGGGATCCTGTCCCTGGCCGAATCCCTTTCCCAGAAAGCGGGGCAGCACCCGGTCTCGGGCGAGGGCCTGAAGCGTCCGGGGCGCGCCCAGCAAAGCCCCCATGGCGCTGGACAGGGAGGCCGCCCATACACCGTAGAGCACAAAGTCTCCCCACCGCGCAACCTGCCGCATGATCAGCGGGTCTTCGACCAGCCGGTTTGCGTCGGGAACGGCATGATGCAGGATGATGGGGATGGCCAGATAGACCAGATAGCCCGCCAGCACGGCGCCGATGGTGCCCCGGGGAAGCGACCGCGCAGGGTTTTTGAGATCGCCGGACATGGCGATCCCCGCTTCGATGCCGGTCACTGCGGGGAAAAACACCGCGAAGACCGCCCAGAAGGAATAGAGATGGAGCGGCTTGACCCGGACCTCGGGATCCACCGCCTCCATGGGGGTGCCGAGAAAAAAGGAGACGAGGGAAAAGGCGATCAGCCCCAATACAAGATACTGGGTCTTGAGGGCAATGCTGGCCGACCACCATGCCAGACCGGCGAGAACGACCAGGGTCACCACCCCGACCAACCGGGCATCGTACATCGGAAATGCGGCGCAGACCGATTCGGAAAACCCCGCGACATAAAAGGCAATACCCAGGGCCTGGGCCAGGTACAAGGGGAGGCCCACTGCCGCCCCCGCCTCAATGCCCAGCGATCGCGAGATAATATAATAAGCCCCCCCGCCCCCCACCCGCATATTGGTGGCGAGCGCGGCCAGGGAAAGACCGGTCAGAAAGGTGATCGAGCTGGCCAGGGTGACAATCAACAGCGTCTCAAGCAGCCCCACCTGTCCAAGCACCCACCCGAATCGGAGGTACATGACCACCCCGAGGATGGTGAGGATGCTCGGCATGAACACCCCTTTAAAGGTTCCAAACTGGTAACCGGTCTGTTTCTCAACCATGAACAGTACTCTAGCCAAACGGCACCGGAAAAACAAAGACCGATCCTGGGTGAAGGATCAGCCTTGCCGGTCCGGCGGGTTGTCCGATACGGTAGAGGGGATTTTCCAAGGATTGGAAACGGACCGGAAAAAAGTTCCAAGGATTGGAACTTTTTCCGGGTCGGATTCCAGGGATTGGAAGATTCCGTACAACCGATAGACAAAGGAATCGACCCTTGAAGTATTCAGCGCGCGCCAAAGAAGTCCTTGCCATCGAGATCGAAGGGCTGAGCAAAATACAGGACAGCCTGGGAGAAGACTTTGACCGGGGTGTTGAGGTGCTGCTCGCCACCGTGAATTCCGGCCATAAGATTGTGGTCACCGGGGTGGGCAAAAACCAGCCGATCGGGCAGAAGATTGCCGCGACCCTGACCAGCACCGGGTCGCCCTGTGTTTTTCTTCATGCCGCCGATGCGATGCATGGCGACCTCGGCCTGCTGGTGTCCGGGGACTGTGTGCTCGCGCTCAGTTACAGTGGCGAGTCCGATGAGCTGCGGACCCTGATTCCCCAGATCAAGCGCAAGGAAATTCCCATTGTCGCGGTGACGGCGGACCGCGAGAACTCGCTGGCCCGGCTCAGCGATGCGGTGATCCCGATTGCGGTGGATCGCGAAGCCTGCCCGTTCAACCTCGCCCCCACCACCAGCACCACCGGGACCCTGGCGGTGGGCGATGCGCTGGCCATGGTACTCCTGGAGGCCCGGGGCTTCAAAAAGGATGACTACGCCAAACTCCATCCGTCGGGAGCGATCGGGCGCACCTTGCTGATGCGGGTCTCCGATGTGATGCGCAACCAGGACCGGCTTCCCCGGATCCGCTCCGGCCAGACGGTCAAGGACGCGGTGGTGGCGATGACCGAAACCAAGTCCGGCGCGGTCCCCGTACTCGACGCGGACGACAAGGTCATCGGAATTTTTACCGACGGCGACCTGCGGCGGCATATCACCACCACCCCCGACTTGATGAACCAGCCGATCGATGGCGTGATGACCCGGGATCCGGTCTCGCTGCACAAGGATGTCCTCGCCGCAGAAATGCTCGCGCTCTACCAGCACCGGAATATCGACGACATCGTGGTGGTGGATGACCACGGTCAGCTCGCGGGCATGGTGGATATTCAGGATCTGCCAAAATTCAAGATTCTCTGAGCCGGGGGGCCCGTGGCCACGATTCTTATCGCCGGGCTGATCAACCTTGAAACCACGGTGGCGGTGGATGCCTTCCCCCTTTCCTACCAGCCGGTCCGGTTTCCCTTTCATGGCATCCAAACCCGCACCTCGGGGGTCGGCTATAACCTGTCCGCAGCCCTCACCCGGCTCGGGCATCAGGTGCGGCTGGCCGCCATGGTGGGGCAGGACGAGTTGTCCAGTCTGGTCCAGGCCACCATGGCTGCGGACGGGATCGATGACCGGTTTCTGCTGAAAACCCTGCCGGCCACCCCCCAGTCGGTGATTCTGTTTGAGCCCTCGGGCCGGCGGCAGATTCATGTTGATCTGAAAGACATTCAGGAAGCCACCTATCCGGACGAAGTCTTCCAGAAGGCCCTGGACGGGGTAGACCTCGCGCTGGTCTGCAACATCAACTTTGCCCGCAGGTTTCTCGGCGAAATCCGGACCCGGGGCATTCCCATCGCAACCGATGTCCACACCATCAACAGCCTGGATGATCCATACAACCGGGATTTCATGGAGGCTGCCGACTTTCTGTTTTGCAGCGATGAGCAACTCCCCGTCCCTCCCGAGCAGTGGGCGGAGCAGGTGATGAAGCACTTGAACACCCACGTGCTGGTTGTGGGCTGTGGCGCGGAGGGCTCCATGCTGGTTGAACGGGATAAACCGCCGATTCGCGTGCCTGCCGTTTCGCCCCGCCCGGTCCACAATACCATCGGGGCTGGTGACGCGCTGCTTTCCGGGTTTATTCACGGGATAGTCTCTGGCCTTGAACCCGAAACCGCCCTGCACCAGGCCGCCTATTTCGCAGGCTGGAAGATCGGCGAAGCCTCGGCGTCCCGTGGATTTCTGACTGCGGCGGAACTGCGGGAAAAATTCTGCAACCGGTGACACGCAGCGACGCCACGCCAGGATTGCGCCAGGGGTCTGGCTCCATTCACCCGGACAACAGGGCAATCAGCCTCTGGTGGCGGTAGCCAAAGATCGCCCGAACATCCCGATCCACAAGCCAGCGACTGACCAGGGCTCCGCCGGGGGCGCGATACGCAACCCGGTCCCGGCACCGGGTACCGCCCTCGACCGCGTCAAAGGTGTGTTCATGAATCCACCGGCGGTAGGGTCCTCGGATCTGCTCATCGACAAACCGGTGGTTTGGCTCCCACGCGGAGATGCGCGTTCGCCACTTCACCGGGATCCCGTGGATGCGCAGTTTGTAGTCGATCAACACCCCCTCCGCCATGACGATGGGCTGGGGTGTCAGAATGTGAAAATGCAGCATGGACGGAGTAATCCGCTCCAGATTTGAGGCATCGGAAAAAAATGAAAACAGCTCATCGAGCGGACGGGGCAGAATCAGTTCCGCTTCGAGTATCCTTCCCCCGTCCGGTGTGGGGGTCACGTTGATCTCGCCGGTCATGGCGGGCTGCTGGTTTTCCACTTGCGCACCACCCGGTTCAAATTCCACCAGGATTGTACCGCCTCTTGAAAACCGCGGGCAGTTTCCAGAATACGAATTGCCTTTTTCATGTGACCAATCACCTGCCCCAACCGCTCATCTTCATTGTCCAACTCCAGCAGTGCCTGTTTCTCCTCGGTGGGCAGTCCCAGTGAGGCCATCAGGGCAAACGACAAGAGAAATTTTCCCGAGTAGAACGAGTCGGGCGGGGTGTGGCCGGTACTCATTTGGAGGAGGGTTTGGTGGAGTTGAAACGCTTCGGTGGCGAGGGATTCCGTCCAGTCCGAATGGCCGTCACACACCCACTGGACCTCGGCCTCACCGTAGGGCTGGTCCTGGAATTCGCGGAGAATACGACACCGCCTGGTCCCGGTGGCGAGGATGTCCATCGAGCCATTCGCATAGGCCTGCAGGACCGAGGACAACCGCAGCGAGGTTCCAACTTCGGCCCGGTTGGCTCCGGCCTGATACACCAGGACAAACTCACCCAGCCCGCCGACCGCTTGCGCTTGTTGACAAGCGTGGATCATGGCCTTGTATCGCTCCTCAAAAATATGCAGGGGAACAATCTCCAACGGGCAGGCGGTCATCGGCAGGGGGAACAAAGGTAATCGGGCAGTTTGATCCATGCCCTAATGTGCGCGGGATCGGGCAAATGTCCAGTGGCCGGGATGATTTTTCTATCCCGGCAGGACCCCATCATGCTGGGCGCGCAGGAGGTCGCTGAACGCTCCCCCCGCCGCGACCAGCTCCCGGTAGGTTCCCTGCTCCACCACCTCGCCATGCCGCAGCACGACAATCCGGTTGGCGTCACGAATCGTACTGAGACGGTGGGCAATGGTGATCACCGTGCGTTTGGTGGCCAGCCGGTTCAGGGCTTCCTGCACCAGGCGCTCACTGGTGGTATCGAGGGAAGATGTCGCCTCATCTAGAATCAGGATGCGGGGATTGCGCAGAATCGCCCGGGCAATGGAAATACGTTGCCGCTGGCCACCCGACAACATGACTCCGCGTTCCCCCACCAGGGTTTCATATCCCTCGGTCATCTCATCAATAAACTCATCGGCGTTGGCCAGCCGCGCCGCCTCCCGCACCTCCTCATCGGTGGCATCGGGCCGGGCAAACCGGATGTTGTCGGCGATGGTGCCGGACAGGATCAGACTGTCCTGGGGAACCACGGCGGTATGGCGGCGAAAATCCTTCATATCCAATTCATTCTGATCCACGCCATCGATCAGGATCTGCCCGGACTGCGCCTGGTAGAGGCCGAGCAACAGGTAGGTGACGGTGCTTTTGCCAGCGCCGGACGGCCCGACCAGCGCGAGGTGCTCGCCGGGGGCAACAGTCAGGCTCAGGTTCTTGACCGCCGGGCGGTCGCCATCATACGCGAATGTCACATCCCGAAATTCGACCCGCCCCTCCTGGTCGGGCAGGATTTGCGTACCCGACCAATCCTCGACATAGGTGGAGCCCAGCAGCTCCTGGATACTCCGGTAGCTCGCTTGCCCGGAAAAGTATTGCTCGGCCATACCCACAAACAAATGGATTGGCATCATAATGATGGGCAGTCCCGCCATGAAGGCGGTCAGGGTCCCGAGGGTCATCTGCCCCTGGATGACCAGGATCGCCCCCCCCGCCACCGTGACCAGGGCCAGGAATTGAGTGCTGACATAGGTGAACGTGCCGAAAATAGAATTGATGATGGTGAGGTCAAACCGCGACTGGGCATAGGTCTCGCTGTAACTGCCGACATGCCGGATCACGTGGTCCTCCTGTCCGAAACTCCGGATCAAGCGCAGCGCGGTAATCACCTCACTGGCCGCGCCGGACAATTTTTCCTGGGAGAGACGCGACCGTTCATTGCGCTCGCGAATCTTGTCCCGGAACACCGTGCGCATAAAGGCAAACAGGGGGATCATCAACAGCAGGACAATGGTGAGCCGCCAGTTCATCCACACCAGCAAGCCGGTGATGCAGGCGCTATAGAGCAGGTTCGGCAAAAACTGGTTCATGGTCTGCATCATGGTCATTTCCACCTTCTGGGTATCGAAGGCATACTTGGACAACAACCGGCCGCTGCGCTGCTTGTCGAGAAAGGCAAAGTTCAGCTCATTGAGTTTGTCAAAAATATCCGCCCGCAGTTGGAGAATCAGGTTCGCCATTTTTTCCGCGATCGCCTTCGCTCCGGCCACCGCGAACAGGTAATGCAGCACCAGCATGACCAGAAACAGCCCGCTCAACTGGAAGACGCCCCGCAGGTTTCCATCCGGGATATGGGCATCAATCATTTCCTTGAACATCCAGGGAATGGGGGCAATGACCACACAGCGCAGCACCGCCAGCACCATCCCCCGGCGAAATTGCCGGAGGTTGGATACCATGAAATGAAGCAATGTGCCCGTTCCGAGGGCTTCCCTGATCCATGACCAACGCATGAGGCGGACTGTAGCAGGACACCTTGACGAGGGAAAGCGCGGCGGCATTCGGAACCGGAACCAAATTTTTTAATGACCATTGCCGTCCGCTCTTCTACGGTAAGGGACGAGGTGAAACTGTGAAGATTGTATATCTGGTTGGTGATGGCATGGGCGACAATCCGGTGGCGGCCCTGGGCGGGAAGACCGTTTTGCAGGCAGCGGATTGTCCCACCATGCGACAGTTGGCTGCCGTCGGCACCACGGTCCTGGTCGACACCGTGCCCGAACCGCTGGCTCCCGGCAGTGATGTCGCGAACCTTTGCCTGATGGGATACAACCCGTTGGAAGCCTATACCGGGCGCGCGCCGATCGAGGCGGCCGGGGCCAACATACCCCTCGCCGCCGACGCCATGGCCTGGCGGTGCAACCTGGTGACTGTGACGGATGGAAAAATGGCGGATTATTCCGCCGGTCATATCAGCACCGAAGAGGCCCGTGAGCTCATGGCGGCAATCCAGGAGGCCCTTGGCAGCCAGGATCGCACCTTCCACGCCGGAATCAGCTACCGGCACCTGCTGGTCTGGACACAGGGTCCGGAAGGCATCAAAACCCAGCCCCCTCACGACATCGCGGATCAGCCGGTGGAAGCCCATTTACCCTCCGGGGAGGCACAGGCGGTCGTGCGCGAGCTGATGGAACAATCCAAAGCGATCTTTGCCGACCACCCGATTAACCGCAAGCGGATCAGCGAGGGAAAGGCTCCCGCCACCCAGATCTGGCTTTGGGGCCAGGGAAGATCCATGCAGCTTCAATCGTTTGCCGAGCGGTATGGATTGCACGGGGGGATCGTTTCCGCCGTTGATCTCATTCGCGGGCTCGGGGTCCTTGCCGGGCTGGACGCACCCCGTATTCCCGGGGCCACCGGTTTTATCGACACCAACTACGAGGGCAAAGTCGCCGCCGCCCTCGACTTTCTGGACCGGGGTGGAAATTTTGCCTACCTGCATGTCGAAGCCCCGGATGAATGCGGGCACATGGGTGACCCCGCCCTCAAGCAGAAAGCCATCGAATTGTTTGATGCCCGGATCGTGCGCCCGGTCTGGCAGGCACTGGAGCAACGGGGGGAGCCATATCGGATCATCCTTTCCATGGATCACCGCACCCCGGTCGCCCTGCGCGGCCACACCCGGGATCCGGTCCCCATCAGCGTGATCGACGGACCCACCGGGCCGCTGGAGCGGGAAGCGGCCTTCGACGAGTTCATTGACGGGGGTGTACCTCAGGCCACCGTGCACGAGTGGATCCGGCAGTGGCTGGACCTCAGGCCCGGCCGGTCAGCCGGATAAGTTCCGCCAGCGCCTCGATCAACCGTTGGCGCAAAGGCGCGGCTTCGGCAGAAAAGGTCTTCTGCCATTCCACATACTGGCAGCGGCCCTCCTCGGTCTCGATGGGGATCGGATCGAGCCCCAGCCCGGTCAGGTCGTAGGGGCTCGCACGCATGTCGACCTCACGGATCCGCAGGGCGAGCAGAAAGCAATCGGCAATCAGGTCGCTGGAAATCCATGGGTAGAACATCGACGACCATTTGTATAAATCCATGTTTACATGCAGACAACCGCACTGCTCCAGGTCGATGCGCGAGGCCAGGTCGGGTTGAAGCCGGTTCCGCGGCCTGGCTGCCGGTGTAAAGAAGCGGAATGCATCATAGTGCGAGCAGGCGATGGGTAGTGCGTCCACAATGTGCGCGGTCTCTTCGACGGTATAGCGGAGGGGCAACTGCGGGTGCCGGACCGAGTCACTCCGGTACACCATCGCCCATTCATGCAAACCAAAGCAACCGAACCTCGGTGGGCGTTCGGCCACCGCCCGGAGCAGGGATACAACCCAGGTCAAGGGGTCCCGCCGGGCTTCGGGAAAATGTCCGGGATCCATCCACCAGCCCGCCGGGGTGACCGATCCTTCCCGGATTGCCTGCAGCGAATCCGGTATCTCCCCCGCCAAAACAACCCCCACCCCCGGAGACCAACGCAGCAGATGGGCGGGGGAAAAGGAATAGTACTTGAACAGGAAGTCAATGACCGGATGGGGTTCTTGTCGCGAAGCGCGATCCAGATGCGCCGAGAGGATCGGCGAAAGACGTCCGGTGTGACGCTCCATCCGCGAGCGCCACTCCGGTTCGGTCCAGGTCGCCCGGGCATCCTCCGCCACCTTCATCATTCCCATCCGGTCTCCGGTAACTCCCCTCAGGCTTCGGGGGTATCCGACGACGGCTCCGCGACGTCGGTCACCTCAAATTCAACCCCGCCGACCTTTTTCGCCACAACATTGTATAGCCAGCAGCCCAACGCGGCAAACAGGTAGCCGAGGGTTCCGGCTAACACCGGCATGAAGATATAGATGAATCCGACCACTTTCATCGGTGAGCCGCCAAACGCGACCATCAGGATTCCAATCAGGGTATAGAGTAAACTGAAAATGACATACAGAAGCGCGGCGACTTTGCTGGTCTGGGCTACGGAGATACGACTGATTTGTTTTTTCATCTTGGTTCCTTTCCTTGATCGGTTGATGGGGTTTCTTGGGCAGCACTCGAACGGTGGCAGTATAGTCAATCCGGGCGGGACTGAACAGCTTGGAGATGATTCGTCACCAAGGGTGTCATTTTATCCGATCACATTAAAAGCCTCGATTGGCGGGTTCGTGGTGCCCGATTTGAGGAGCACGCCGATCATTCGGCCATTGCCGATGTTTCGGTAAAAATCGATGTCTTGATAAAGACGTAATTCGCTCTACTCTCACCTCCTGCAATGTTGAACCAAAGCTATATCGATAAAGTGGATCACCGGGTGCAGGAACTGGAGCGCGAGTTGGCCCAGCCGGACGCGGCGTCGAACCAGCAGCGCTACCGCAGCTTGATCGGCGAGCACCAGCGGTTGACCGACATTCTGGCCAGGGGCCGGCGCTATCTCGACCTGTTGGAAGAACAGCGGGACTCCCGCCAATTGATTGAGGACCCATCCACCGATGGGGAAATGAAGGCATTGGCCCGGGCGGATCTCGAACGCATTGAAGCCGTTTTACCCGGAGTTGAGCGGGAGGCCATGATTGCCCTGCTTCCACCGGATCCGGACGACAGCCGCAACACCATTGTGGAAATTCGCGCGGGCACCGGGGGCGAGGAAGCCGCCCTGTTCGCGGCCGATCTATGCCGGATGTACACCCGCTATGCGGAGATCCGGGGGTGGAAGGTCGGGGTGATCGACGCGAGTTTTGCCAGTATGGGCGGGTACAAGGAAGTGATTCTGCTTGTGGAGGGAGACGAGGTGTACCGCACCCTGCGCTACGAAAGTGGCGGCCACCGGGTGCAACGGATTCCCGTCACCGAAGCCGGAGGCCGCATCCACACCTCGGCAGCCACAGTGGCGGTGCTGCCCGAAGCGGAAGAGGTGGACGAGGTCGCCATCGACCAGGAGGATCTACGAATCGATCTGTACCGGGCATCCGGTCCCGGCGGGCAGAAGGTCAACAAAACCGAATCCGCAGTCCGCATCACCCACCTGCCCACCGGGATCGTGGTTCAAAGTCAGGATGAACGGTCCCAGCACATCAACCGGGAAAAGGCCATGCGGGTCCTCAAAGCCAAACTGCTGGACCGGGCCCGCGCGGAAGATGCCGCCCAACAAGCCAGCGAACGCAAGAGCCAGGTCGGCTCCGGAGACCGCAGCGAGCGCATCCGCACCTACAACTTCCCCCAGAACCGGGTGACCGATCACCGGATCAATCTCACCCTCTACAACCTCAACGAAGTGATCGAGGGCAACCTGGATCCGTTGGTCGAAGCCATTCAGGATGTGGATATCCAGAATCGCCTGAACAAACTTTTTCAGGGCGCGGGGGCCTAGCCCCCCACCCTATGAAGCCCACTTGAGCTCCAGTTTCCTGTGATGCAGAGCACAGTCCCTGAGGTAGAGGTTGATCAGGCTTTGGTAGGGCATGCCGAGTTCCTCGGCCAGCGACTTGAAGTATGCAACCGTCGGCTTGTCCACTCGCATGGTGATCGGCTGCTTCAACTGTTTGCTGTAGGGATTCTTCTGCCCCTTCATTTTGCTGAAATCGTAATGCTCTCTCATGGTTCAACTCCAGTAATCTGATTGTTCACGTTTGTCGGCTTTCCGGGCGGAGACGATTCGGATCACTGAATCACCTTCGCGGTAGCAGTGGCACACAACGAGGACGCGCAGCGTGAAACTCATCCCGAGCATCAAGAACCGGTCCTCATCTTGTGAATGGTCAGGATCGAAAAACCGGATGGCATTCTCATCAAGGAAGACCGTCTGGGCTTCCTCGAAGGAGACTTTGTGCTTCCGTTTGTTCTCACGGCTCTTCCTCTCATCCCATTCAAACTCAATGTCATCCATATGTACACCGTACGTACACAGCAGGTGGAGAGCAAGTCATTTTTCTCGCCGAACGTCACAAATCAGGCGGCGGCGTTAAGCCGTACGCTCCAGACTCAGTTTGTTGGCATCCTTTTTTACTGGTCATGCTCTTTGGAAAGAACAGTTCCTTCGTTGCTGAATTCTATTCGCTCGATCAGCCTGAGGGGGCGCCCGGAACGGGTGTCCCCTCAAGGCCTTGTTCTGCTTTTATGTTTCTTAATCCTATCCAGAGGCTGTGAGCGGCACCATATCGATTATTGTTGGTTTCCAGAGACGACACATACCTCGCGAATTCAGACGAAACTGTATCAAGTCTGTTGTTCAGCAGTAAGTCGTTGGCTGTCTCAATGCTGCCGATTAGGAACATCTCGTGATATCGAGGAATCACAAGTCTGGCCTCGCTAATAATAAATGCAAATATAGCGATTGTTAATATACCAAGCGTGATCCGGTGCCACACCTTGCCGCGAAATTCCGAGATGATCCAACTAATCGGAATTGCCAGCAGCAACAATGTGTATATCGGCATTATCTATTGTCCTTTATACAGAACGCGCGCCTCACCTTCTCGGCTGAGACGCAGGTTTGGACGCCCCCGCGAGACCCGAGTAAGGTGGAGGCGTACTGTTGGGTCTTCTCGCATCACTTCGCCAATTGCAGCGGGGTGAATCGGACCACATCCCCATCTCTCAACGGATACTCGTCCACCAAGGGGATATTCATAACTCGACATGTGTTGACCCTGATTGCGTCTTCCTCATCGGCGGATTCCCGAAGGATGGTGGCGTATGGATCCGACCATGCCGGGATACCGTCGAGGCGCACAATCAGGTGGAAAAGCGTCGCGTGTTCATCCCCTTTGAACGTGATGATGCGTTCATACTCGGAAGGCAGTATAACGCGAACGGCTATGTCATTGGCCGAGACGGTACCTTCTTCCGCATGGCACAGTGTCACAACCGCAACCACGAAACCCAAAGCCATATAGATCAACTTCTTCATTGGCAGACCCAACAGGTTTATTCCCGAAAATGCTGTCGCTTATAGCGGTGGCCAGGTATGACACGGTCTTTGCGACGATCACCGGATGGTTTGCTTTTCCCGGTTGTGCCCGCGCACGTTTTCATGGTGACAGGGTGGCGGAAATCGGAGTGAAGAGCCAGTTGAAATCGCAACGTCTTGATTGTGCCGATGTTTGGGCGCGATGGGCGATACATTGAAATGGCGGGCTGAAGGTCCGTAGACTCGATAGCCGAGGGCAAGCGGAGGGTGGTGCCCTGGGTTGTGCCGGGTGGCGTTATGCCCGGCGAAGTTTCTTTTTCACCGTCATGGCCAGCTCGTTCAGTTCGGGACTGCGCAGGAGCGCGGCTGCGGCAACATAGGTCAGGATTCCGATCACCACCAGAAGCCCCACCAGCACAATCTGGGCGATCTTTTCCGGCCGGATCATCGCGGCCAGAGCCTTCTGCAGGGGGGAAAAAGACAGGACAAGCGCGAGGGCCATGACGCCGGAGGCGAACAGGGTTCGAAGGCCGGACGAGAAGATTTCCTTCCAACCCGGCGATCCGATTCGGCGATGCACCTGCCGACCCAGCAGGACCCCGTTGACGCCCTCGGCAATGACGGTGGAGAAAGCCAGTCCGGCGTGTTTCCAGTATAACGGCAGGGTAAACAGAAAGATCAGGTTCAGGATCAGGTTGATGCCGACACTCAGCAGACCAATTTTCACCGGGGTCCGGGGATCCTGACGGGCATAGAAAGCGGGGACAAATATTTTGGCGAGGCTGAACACAATCAAACCGGGGGCATAGCACTGGAGGGCCAGGGTGGTGAGATCGGTGGAGGCGCGGTCGAAGCGTCCCCACTCGAACAGCATTTGCACAATGGGGCGGGCGAGCACCAGCAGGCCAATCGCCGCCGGGGTCATCACAAACCACAGGACCCGGAGGGAATGATTCATGGTGTGGCGCATAGCCTGATCCTGGGCCCGCGCCATCTGACCGGAAAACACCGGGAGCAGGACCGTACTCATCGCGGTGGCGAGAATGCCCTGGGGAAAATAGAGCAGGCGCTCGCTGTAGAACAGGGCAGCGGGCGCCCAGGGGCCAATCCATGCCGCCAGCAGGCTGTTAACCATGACATTGATCTGGGTCACCGCAAGCCCGATCGAGGCCGGCCCCATCAGCAGCAAGACCCGCCAGACCTTCGGATCACGAAGGTTCAGCGATGGCCGGAACCGGAAACCATGCCGCCGGAGGATCGGAATTTGCAGCCCGAGCTGGAGACCGCCCGCGACAAGGATGCCCCAGGCGAGACCATAGATTTTTTCCTCGAGGGAGTCGCCCAGCCACGGGCAGACCGCGAGAAGGGTGATGATCCAAACGACATTGAGCAGACTGGGCGTGAAGGCGGGAATGGCAAAATGGTGCAGGGAGTTCAGAATGCCCATGCAGAGGGCAACCAGACAGATCAGAATCATATAGGGCAGCATGATTCGGGTCAGGGACAGGATCAGGTCCCGCTGGTTCAGGGAGTCGGCGCCGGTTTGCAGCAGATAGGTCAACCCGATACCGGTCAGGGTGAAGCCCACCAGCACCACCGCGGCCAGGGAGATCACCTTGCTGGCCAGATGCCAGCCGGCCTCGGCCCCTTCCCGGGTCCGCACTTCCATGAAAACCGGGACAAAGGCCGAGGACAGGGCGCCTTCGCCAAACAGACGCCGGAACAGATTGGGAATGCGGAAGGCCACCACGAATGCCGACATGGGCAGTGAAGTGCCAAACAATCCCGCGGTGAGAAGATCCCGGATCATGCCGAGAAACCGGCTCAACAACGTCAGGCTGCCGACCACGGCTGCGGATCGTAGTACCTTGGAGGTTTCCATAAGCGTGGGGGGATTATGGCATGTCCAATGGTCGTCCATCAATGGGAACCACTTCGCCGGTCCGGGTCAGAATCAGGGCGGCGGACACCGCGGCCACATCGATGCCGAGAATCGCCGCAAGCACGGTCTGGTACAACGCAAGCTGGGGGCGGTATTTTTTCTTCAGTTTGTTCCGGGCATCCGGTTCATCGATCTGGTTGGTTTTGTAGTCGAAAATATCCGCAGCGACGGGTTTTCCCGCATCATCGCGATAGACCACAATCCGGTCGAAGGCTCCGGTCACCCACTCCCCGGCAAGCAGACAGTCAAACGTATATTCATTCCAGACCTCCACCGAAGCATACCCAGTGCGGGCCGGTGCGGCCAGGGCCTGAACGGCCAAGCTGGTTTCCCAGTGCTGCCGGACCTGGGCGGCGACCCGGTCCCCAGGCCGATCCGCCGCCAGCCATGCTGCGAACAGGGCATCGGGATCGACGTCATCCACCCAGGTGACCTGCTCGAGCAGGTGGTGGACCGCATGGCCGATTTCGAGGCTGTCCAGTACGGCAGCATCAAAGAGGAAGGCGGCATCGCGAGGGGCCTCGGCCTCTGCGGATGGTGTGCGGCGTACCGCCTCGGTGTTGCGATTGGGGCGGCGCTCCCCCAGCGGTGCGGGCGGGGGTGTCCTGTCTTTTTCGGCGAGAGGTTTCTTTTCGTACCAGATCCGCTCCGCTGCCGAGGATTCATACACCAGAAGCGCCGAATTTCCATCGGACAGCGGCAACTGCTCGGACACGCGGTCGTTTCGATTACCCCCCAGTGCTTCCTTCAGGATGGCCCCGCCGGAAAGAGCACCCGAGCTTTCTCCGGGGAAGGTGGTAATTCCGATCAACGCGCGCTTGGCCCGGGTCACTGCGACATACAGTTTGCACAGCAGATCAAAGAAATCATCCCGTTCATTATCATGCACCGCCTGGACAATCGTCTCATCCGCTCCATGCCATGCGGACGCGGGATTTTTCAGAATCCACTCGGGTCGTCCGGTTTCTTCCTGTTCCCGAATCAGCATCTGATCCTTACGCCCGAGCCCCCCCATTAACTCGGGAAGGATCACCAGATCAAATTCCAGGCCCTTGGCTTTGTGAACGGTCATGATCTGGATCGCCTGGGCGGATCCTTCCTCCGAAAAGCCCGCTCCGGCGACCAGGTTGGGGAACTGATCGAGATTGGCCCCGGTGGTTTCGAAGTGAGCGGCACATTCACCAAGGCGCTGCAACCGATAGGCCAGGAAGCGCGAAGGCGGTATGGCATCCAGCAACCGATCCGCCCAGCACTTGATCCAGCCAGCGAGATCCTCGCGATGTAGACGTTCCCGCTCTTCGGCGCGCCAGGTCGTGGCGTCTTCACCGAGCTGAGGCAGATGCGAAGCCAGCGGCGATAGCTGGCCATGACGCAGGGCAAGCGAATCCCCCGGATGCAGCACGGCCTTCAGCAGGGACAAGATCAGGGGTACCGCCATATTGTTGAGATGGTCCGCGCCCCCCAATTGGCTGACGGGCCACTCGGGGAAGGTGGTGCGGATCACCTGGGCGAGCGCGTTGGCGGTACTGTTCCTGCTCACCAGAATTCCCACCGTATATCCGCGCTGAAGCGGCTGAATCATCGCGAGGACATCCACCACCAACTGGTACACATCCTCGGGACTCTGCTTACCCAACCGGTCGTCCGTGTGGGGCTCCAGCAGGGCGACATAGCCCGGCAGGGGTCGATTGCCGGGGGCGCACTGGTGATCCTTCCACAAGGCATCCCACCGGCGTTTCGCTTCCAACTGCGGTTCATTCAAGGTCACCGCATCCAGATGGCCAAAGATACGGTTTACAAAATCAATCACCTGCGGGGAGGAGCGGTAGGAAGTGCTCAACACCTCCCCGGAACCAAGGCGGCCCTGATAGGAGTCGCGCAGATGCGTCATCAACCGGGGATTTCCGCCGCGCCACCGGTAGATCGACTGTTTGACATCGCCGACACAAAAGAAGGACCGGTTCTCTCCGGTGTCCTGAAGCACTTCATCCGCCATGCCCTTCATGATCTCCCATTGGATGGTGCTGGTATCCTGAAACTCATCCAGCAGCCAATGATCAATCCGGCCATCCATGCGGTAGTCGATCCACAGCAAATCCTCATCGCGGTGAGCGCCATCGTCGCCGGTGGCGAGGCGGCGCCGGGCGAGCAAACGCGATGCATCTTCAAACGTCAGGATGCCCCGCTCCACCGCCCGCTGGTGATGCACCGAATCATACAGGGCAAGAAGCTGATACATCCCAAGCGCCCGCTTGCGGCAGGCCTCCAACTCGCGGGCAAACACGGACCCCAGCAGACTTCGTAAAGCGTCCACCACCTCAGCAGGCAGGGAAATCTCCTTACGACTTACCGTGATCACGGTTCCTCCCTCGGCGCCGGGAGCCAGAATCGCTTCCAGCACCCGGGGGAAAAGAACGCCCGTAGGCGGTGCGACCATTGTCTCCCCATCGAGCGACGGTTCGAAGGCATCGAGCATTTTCTCCCACGCCCCCGTCACACTTTTGCCGAGGGATGACTCCGTGAGCCAGCGCCGCACGGCCGCCATCGCGCTCACCGCCGATGTACGAGTGGCCTGGTGATACCAGAGATCCGGGTCCACCCCGACCTGATCCCATGCCCCCCACTGGCGGGGTTGATCCAGCACATCGAACAATCGGATATAGCTGCGAATAAACTTATCCAGGGTGGATTGGCAGGCCACCGATTCCTCGCCAAAGGTGGCGAGCTTGAATGATTCCAGAAATGCCTGACGATCCGCATCACTCAGTTCTCGTGAAGTGAACAGCCATTGAAAGATGGCCGACCGAACCGTGCGCGCTTCAGGGCCATCGCCATCCATCAGATTCAGATCCGGCTCGATCCCCAGCTCCAGCGGAAAACTCTGGATGATCCCGATGATAAAACTATCGAGGGTGGAAATGCGCAGCCGGGGCAACGACCGGATCATGGAGGCGAGCAAGCGGGCAAAGTCCGCCGACGTCAGTTTGGGCTGCCCGATTTCCTGCGCCGTCTCACGGGCCTTGTCAGCATGCAGCGAAGCCTCACAAAGCCGGAGCATGATCTTGTCGAGAATTTCCCCGGCCGCCTTGCGGGCAAAGGTGGCGGCAAGAATCTTCCCTGGTTCCGCGCCAACCGCGAGCAGGCTGATATAGCGACTTACCAACTGGAATGTCTTACCCGATCCGGCAGAGGCCATGATCAGCCGATGAGGAATGTTCACCCTCATGGCGCACCTTCCGCGATTTGGATCAGCGGGGCGGGCTGGACAAATCCTTCGATGCCATTGGGGAACAAGGCGGCATAGTCATCGCGCCAGGTCCGGGACGGGTCAGGCGGCCAGTACCGTTTCGCCCGAAGATCCTGATACACCCCAAGGCAGCAGTCCCGGGCGGAATCCACCAGCAGCTCCGAGTCACCGAGTTCCTTCCACACCTCAATCGCGGTGTCCCTTACCGCTTTGGGTAACTGCACATACCCCGCCTCGATCATCGCATCGGGATACAGAGAACGGGCAAACAGGAGATAGAGGGGAAGCTGCACATCGACCCAACTCTTCTTCCCGTCGGGCAGAATGCGGTAGGCAGGATGATGGTCTTTGACCGAACCGAGGTGGGCCTTGCTCACCGGATTCGCCTTGCTGGCGGATTTGTAATCCAGCACCCGGATCATCCCCTTTTCATGGCGGTCTATCCGATCCATCCGCCCGCACAATTGAACCTCACCCACCGTAATGGAGACATCCACTTCCACCCCGGTGATCCGCCAGCCTTCCCGGGCCGTTGTCGCCTGCACATCGGCCAGCCTGCCCAATCGCTGCCGAATGGCCTCTTCCTGGATCAGAAGCTGCAGGGGGCGCTGGTGGCCAAACTGCGAAGCCATCAGGGAACTGACCCGGTCATTCAGGGCGGTCCGGATCAGATGGGGATCGGTGCAGGCCTGCAACGAGGCCTCTTCAAACAGCACCGTGACCGCATCATGGACAAGGTTCCCAAAATCATAGGCTTCGAGTTCCGGTTTTCCCACCGCGACCGACTCCGTATGCAGCACCCGCTTCAGATAGTAGAAGAACGGACAGGACAGGTAATCGCGGATCGCAGACGCGGACAGATGATCCGGATACCCGGGATCTTCCAGACAGGTTCCCTTGATCAGCGGGGTCAAGGCAAACCCGGCATCCGGAGCGGGAGGTTCTCGCATACTGGACTTCGAGGCAAAAAGACAGGACACACGGTCGGCGAGATCTCCGGACGGAACTTGCATCAGCAGGCGCGAAGGCATCAGGACATCCCCTTCGGCGGACTGACGACTCACCATCCACGTGACCTTTCCCCGGGTTTGTCTTTGCCGGGCGATCAGTTCAAACAGATAGGCATCCCGGGCATGGCGGAGGGCATCCGTCCGCAGTCCCAATACCCCGCGAATGGTGTCGGGCAGAAAGACATCCCCGATCCGGCCATCCGGGACCGCGCCTTCGTTGAGTCCGACGACCAGCAGGGAATCTGCGGGATTCCAGGGCAGCTCCAGCCAACCTTCCAACTCTACCGCCTCGGAGGCGACCTGTGTGTAGTAGGCTTCCTCTTTCAAACAGTCCCACCAAACCTGAAGCGCGTTCTCGGAGGACAGGCGATCCCGTCCTTCGGTCATGGGATCGATGGCGCGAAGGCGTTCTGCAGCCAATCGGCCAACTTTGAGAAAAGCATCATCTTCCGGTTGCCCCGGCTGCAAGGTCCGGCCTCGGTAGAGATCCTGAAGAATACCCAGAACGCCCGCCAGAGGGTCGGACCGGAGCCGGGCATGGCAGGTGTCCAGAAAAGCGCTGGCCCGGGCCAGTGACGCATAGCGGGCAGCTCGTTGTTTCACCCCCTCGGTTAGTTCGCGCCACCCAGTGGGTAAATGGGATTCGATATACTGATCCCACTCACGCATCACCCGATCGAGTTCAACACCGGTCTCCCGCACCATCCATTGTGCGACATCGTGATGACGGAGCAGATGGAGCCCTTCGTCCAACGAGCCCTCGCGATACCAATCCAACAGGGTCTCGATCAATCGTCCAACGGCATGCCGGTGCACCGGAGTTCCGCCGGGGTCATAGGCGTCGACACCCGCGAGGGCCGCGCCCGCGAGCACGGGTTCCATGAGGCGGGACTCCGGGACACCGAGGGCAAACGAATCGCCTGCGGAATCCAACCATGCCGCGACCTGGTCGGTCACATCATGGGCGGTGGGAACCAGTTCACAGGGAGCAGCGGTACCCCAGGTCAGCGGAGTCTCCGTCCACACCGAAACCCGGGGACGCCCCCAGTCATCAAAGGCATCCGCTTGATCAGCCGTCCACGGGATCAACACCTCGCAAGCCAGAGTCTCCGGCCAGGCGGTCCAACCGCGAATGCTCACCGGAGCAGGATCGGGAACCCCGGCCAACACCACCCGCTGAATCCCGGCAGGGGGAATGGCTTCTTCCGCGTGGCGTAACAGCACCGCAATATCATCGGCCAGCCCATGCGTGGTCAGGGCGGCAAGGTACAGTCTCTCCAGTGCGGATACATCCTCCCATCGGCGCTTTTCAGAGAGAGGAAGAGATTCCAGATCGACCAGATCGGCAGGACGCCATCCGCCCTCAGCGAGCGTGCGTCTCAATTGCTGGAGCAGCTTCCCGGTCTTCAAGGTCCAAGCCGGATCCCGGCGAGCGGCAGGGAGCGGGAACAAACCGGAAAAGTTTTCGATGGCAATTTTCTCCAACACTGTGACCCATGCCGCGATGGATTGCTGGGGGTCGGCAATCCCGGCCCGGTTGACATCCAGCGTCATGGACTGAACCGGGGTAACCACCGGTCCGGTCAGCACACCGGCTCCGGACTCGGCCGCGAATCGGGCCAGGGCATACCGCAACCGGCGCCCCGCATTGAGCGTGGGCACCACAATCAGGGTGGATCGGAAATCGTAAGGACGCGACCGTCCAGCCAACAACCGGCGGGCCACCACCTCGGCCAATGGCGCCCCCGGATCCAGCCAGATGCGCTCAGGTGTCATGGCAGCTCATGGTCTAGGCAATCCCCGCGCGCTCGAAGAGCAGCTTGCGCTGTTTCCGTACCGTGGCCCGGAGGGCTTCTTCATCGATCCGGGTCAGTTCTCCATTCTCATAGAGAATTTCACCATCCACCATGGTCATGACCACATCGCGTGAACAGTTGCCATAAACCACATTGGTGGCGGGATCGGAAGAAGGCAGGACCGGCCAGTCGGACTGGTCGACCAGAATCAGGTTGGCGCGCTTCCCCGGGGTCAGCGATCCCATCTCCTGTTCCCACCCGAGGAGTTTGGCTCCGCCCAGGGTGGCCATGCGCACCACTTCCTGTGCGGTGATTCCGTGTTCAGCCCCGAGCCGGACCTTCTGGAGCATGCCCGCTTCGCGCATTTCCATCAATTGATCGAGCCGGTTGTTGCAAGGGGCACCATCCGCACCAATCGCAACCCGGATGCCGAGGTCGAGATACTCGCGGATCGGGGCAATGCCCGAACCGAGTTTCATGTTGGCGGAGGGACAATGCAATACATGGGACTCGCTTTCTTTCAGCAAGGCCCGTTCGGCATCGGTGGTATGGACGCAGTGGGCCAGCCCGACATCCGGGCCGGTAAGGCCGACCGTGTTCAGGTAATCGATGTTGTCCATGCCGGTAATCTCCCGCACCAGATTCACCTCTTCGACCTGCTCTGAGGCATGGGTGTGTAGAAGCAATCCCCGATCGCGGGCATACCCGGATGCCTCCCGCATATTGGCCTCGGAACAGCTCAGGGCAAACCGGGGGGCGACCGCGAGTTTCAGCCGGGCATGATCGCCCCAGTGATCCAGCAACACATCGCATTCAGCGAGGGCATCTTCATTGGACACCGACAGCGGCCGGTAGCCTCCGGTTTCATCCATCAGACAGTGGCCGATCGCTCCCATCAACCCGGCCTGGTCCACGGCCCGGAACACCGCCTCGGTATGGCGGACGGTCTCGATGGACAGGAACGCGGTGGTCCCCCCCTTGATCAGCTCAGCCGCAGTCAGCAGCGCGGACGCATGCAGGGAATCCGGATCATGGGCCGCCTCGAGTGGCCAGATATACTTTTTGAGCCAGGGCAGCAGCTGGAGATCCTCAGCACACCCTTTGAACAGGGTCTGACAAAAATGGATGTGCCCCTGGATCAATCCCGGCATGACCAGGCAGCCGTCGGCATCAATCATGGTTTTGGCCCTGGCCTTGAACCGCCCGACCTTGGCAATCCGGCCATCCTGGATGAGCACCGAGCCATCGGGAATCGGTTGATCATCCGCCGAAGGCCAGACCAGGCCATTGTAAATCAATAGATCGTTGTGCATGGATTCATTCCTTTCCGGGAGGAAAAAATCTCCCGACCCACCCAGGCTGTGAATTGCTTTTCATCGCTACGGCCATAGTCTACTGTATTAACGATTTCACGATAAGGAGTATTTCCATGAACCGACTCAATAGAATGGCAGGTATGGCCCTGCTGCTGGGGGTGGCCTTGGGCACCAGTGGCTGCCTGGTCAATCCTCGCGACCAACAGATTGCCGCGGAGCAGGCCCGGCAGGATATGCTCTATTATCAGGAGAGCATTCGTATTCTGAAGGCCAAGACCGAGACCCTCGAACAGGAAGTCTACCGGCTTCGGCAGGACCTGAACAGCTCGGGCACGACCCAATCGCGTGTGATCCAGGGGCAGCTCGATGGCCTGAATACCGCACTGGAAGACCTGAACCGCCGGATCGGGTCGGTGGATGCCGCCCGCCAGGCCGACAAAAAGCAAATGGTGGACGAATTGAGCCGGCAGATTTCCGCCCTGCTGGCCGCCCAACAGAGTCAGTCGCGCTCGCGCCCCGCCTCCACCCGGAGTTTTTCCGGCGAGGGCTATGAACATGTCGTGCAGGCAGGGGAAACCCTGTCGGCGATCGCCACGGCCTACGGGGTGCGGGTCAGCGATATTGTCGAGGCGAGCAACCTGAGCAGCCCGGACCAGCTACGGGTCGGCCAAAAACTGTTTATTCCCGCCCGTTGACCATTCAACTCCAGATCCCTCCCCGGGTCGCGGCCGGGATCGGATGCGATCCCGGTCTACGGATCGACGACGCGAAAAGCCTGCGCGAAATGCGCGGGTCCGTGGCGCACCAGTGGCCCGCCCTCGCCGGTCGATTGTGGGCGGATGATGGAGGATCCCGCCCCCAGATCCGCTGGTTTGTGAATGGCATTGACAGCCGGTATCTGCACCAGATGGATACCCGGCTGTTCGATGGTGATCTCGTGGTGGTGATCCCGGAGACCTTGTGGGATGAGTAATCATGCGGTCACCCCGCCATCGCCAACGCCCCGATCCGGGGAAGGCCGCCACCGTTACCTGCGGCACCTGAGCCTCCCGGATTTTTCCGAAGCCACGCAAGCGCAACTGGGTCAGGCGAGGGTCCTGATTGTCGGTATGGGAGGCCTGGGTTGCCCATGTGCCCAGTATCTCGCAGCGGCTGGTATCGGTGAACTGATTCTTGTCGATCCCGATACCGTCGACCAGTCCAACCTGCAGCGGCAAATTCTCTACCGGGAAGCCGATTGCGGAGCGCTCAAGGTGACGGTGGCGGCCAGGACACTGGGGGCGCTCAATGCCGACCTGCGCCTGGAAACCCATCCCTGCGCCCTGGATGCCGACAATGCACTGGCCCTGGTCGAAGCGAGTGATCTGGTCATTGATGGCAGCGACAATTTCCCCACCCGGTATCTGGTCAACGATGCCTGCGTTCTCGCGGGCAAGCCGCTGATTTACGGCAGTGTCTTTCGATATGAGGGCCAGGTGTCGGTGCTTCATTATGAGGGAGGCCCTTGCTACCGGTGCCTCTATCCAGAGCCGCCCGAACCTGGCAGCATTCCGGATTGTGCGGCGGGCGGCGTGCTGGGCGTCTTACCGGGATTCATTGGAACCGCCCAGGCCACGGAAGCGATCAAAGTCCTGACCGGGATTGGAACCGCCTTGAAGGGACGCTTGTGGATGTTGGATGCGCTTTCCATGGCCACGCGTGTCCTGTCTTTTGACCGCAATACCGATTGTCCGGTTTGTGGCGACCACCCCACGATTAGAACCTTGAGTTCCCCTGGCCGGTTATGCCAAAACACCGCCCCTCAACAGGAGCCACATGCCATGAATGTTCATGAATTCAAAGCCGCCCGGGAGCGGGGGGAACCACTCTTTCTACTCGATGTCCGCGAGGCATTCGAGGTGGCTATCTGCTCCATCCCCGGCACCGACCGGGTGATTCCACTCGGGCAATTGGCCGACTCGCTTGACCAGCTTGATCCCGAACAGGACATTGTGGTGTATTGCCGAATGGGAGGACGTAGCCAAAACGCGGTCAACATTCTCCTCCACCACGGCTTTGCCAAGGTTCGGAATCTCGATGGCGGGGTTCTCGCCTGGGCCGAGCATATCGACCCCAGCATCCATACCTATTGACCGCATGATATCAGTACTCTTTTGTGCTTGACACCCCGCCCCTTAATCACCACCATCCCTATAGATTTTAAGCGGATTGTGTGATTCCGGTTTACCGGAAGCGCCAAGGAGGGCATGGGAGGCATGGTTTCGGCTATGCCTCCCGTGTTTTTTCGAGCGGGAGGCGAATCCGGATCGAGGCCCCCCCGAGTGGTGAGTTGGGGTCTACGAAGATGTCCCCCTGGTGGAGGGCGAGGATGTCCTTGACGATGGCCAGACCGAGTCCGGAGCCGGAACCAGCACCGGTGGCGCCGCGGTAGAAGCGGTCGAGGATCCGCTCCCGATCCGCAGGGGAAATCCCGGGGCCGGAATCTTCGGTAAGCCAGTTGAGCCACCCCGGTTCGGCGGGCTTGAGGGACATGCGAATGGTCCCCTCCCGAGGGATCGCGTTCATGGCATTGTTCAACAGGTTATGGAAGACCTCCCGGAGCAGGGTGGAGTCACCGAAGATCCACCCCGGATAATCCAACCCCTCCCCCGTCAGGGTGATCCCCCGGTCAGCGGCCAGGGGAGCCATTTCCGCAATCCATTCGGCAAGGTGGTCAGCCAGATTCACCGACTGCATCCGCTGGCGCAGCGATGAATCCATGCGCGCCATCAAAAGCAGTTGGTCCACGGTGTGTTGAAGCCGCCCGGACTGTTCAAGAATGGCGCCCATGGCATCCCGGTATTCCTCGGGCGACCGCTCCTGCTGGAGCCCGATATCCGCTGTGGCACGGATGGCCGCGAGGGGGGTGCGGAGCTGGTGCGAGGCATCCGCACTGAATCGCTCCAGGCGGTTCATCGCGCCGGAGTAGGAGTCAAAGGCATGGTTGATGGTCACCGAGAGCCGGGTCAGTTCATCACGATCCGGTCCCAATGGAATCCGCTCATCGAGATTGCCCTCGCGAATGCGTTCGGCGGTGGACACTACCGACTGCAAGGGTTCGAGGAGTTGTCCGGCAATGCGCCAGGCGGCAATAAGGATCAGGGGAATCGAGAACAGCATCAACACCAACAGGATCAGAAACTCTCCCGCCTCCTCGGCCAATGGCGCGGCGTGCTCGCGCCATTCGACCAGGTTGAATCCAAGCAGGATCAAGGCATACAGCCCGAACATCAGAAAGATCAGCCGGATAAGGCCGCGAAAGTACCGGACTTGCAGCGGGGACTTCATGGCGCAGTCTCACCCATCATAAACCCCAACCCCCTCACGGTATGGATCAACTTGGATTGCCCCGGTCCGTCCACCTTGTCCCGCAGCCGCGAAATCAGGACATCAATGACATTATCCATGCTGGTCATTCGGGACTTCACCTTCCAGACATCGGTCGCCAGCCGGTCCCGGGACACCACCGAGCCGGGGGTTTGGGCCAGGTAAACCAGCACATCATATTCCCGAGCCGTGCACTCGATCTCCCGGCCGTCCCGCTCGACTTGCCGGCGGAGCAGATCGATGGTAAGCCCTCCCACCCGCAAGACCTGGACCTGCCCCGCTGGCGTGGTGGAAAGCCGACGCTGCTGGCTTCGGACCCGGGCCAGCAACTCCTGAAAGTCAAACGGCTTGACCAGGTAGTCATCCGCACCGGCATCCAAACCGGCCACTTTGTCGTTCAGCGAATCTCTCGCGGTGAGGAGCAGAATTGGCAGGGTCGGTTGACGGTGGCGCAAATCCTTCAGGTAGGTCAGGCCATCACCATCCGGAAGTCCCAGATCCAACAACACCAGATCCAGCGTCTCCCCGGCGTCATACCCGCGGGCCTGTTCGAGGGATCCGGCAGCCAGCACATCATAGCCATTCTCGGTCAGTCCCTTTTTAACCGATGAGCGCAGGGCTGGGTTATCTTCAACCAGTAAAATTTTCATACATCCTTCCCGGATCTGCTCTCAGGCAGTCTGGGCTACGCCTTGAGAGCGAGCACCAGTACGCCCCCCCCCACCATGAGAATGCCCAGCCACTCGCGAACCGAAGGCCGCTCGCCCAGAAAGGCAAACGCAAACAGGGCAACCAACAATAAACTCAACTTATCCACCGGAGCCACCTGGGAAGCCTTTCCGATTTGCAGCGCCCGAAAGTAGCACACCCATGACGCGCCGGTCGCCAACGCGGACAGAACCAGAAAGGTCCAGGTCTTGCCAGAAAGGAGAAACGGATCGCTCCATTTCCCAGAGAACCAGACAAAACCACCCAAAACCACAAGAATCACCGACGTGCGAATCAAGGTTGCCAGGTCTGAATCGACGCCGCGGAGCCCGATCTTAGCAAAAATCGCGGTCAACGCGGCAAAAACGGCCGAGAGCAGCGCCCAGTATATCCAACTTCCGGATGGAGTCATGTTGCAACTATACGGCAGACCGCGATACGGCGCGAGAAGGAACCGCCGCAGAGGGAGCCGCGCGTGGCTGCCACCGGACACGATTTCAACTGCCCCCCCGAATTCACCACCGTCTTACAGACTACACTTGCGGACCAGATCTGAACGAGGACCGGCAACCGTCAACGAATTCAGCATCGGGCTTATCCCGCTTGTGGTTAAGCCATGGTTTCGCTGATTAATTTCCATCGGTGCGCAGGCGTGGATCGAGGGCATCGCGGAGGGCATCGCCAAGGAGGTTGAAGGAGAGGACGATCAGGAAGACCGCGAGGGTCACGAAGGTCATTTCCCACCACACCCCCTCCCAGAGCCGGAGACGGGCGCTATTGATCATCAGCCCCCATGAGGGTTCTCCCTGGACCCCAATGCCGAGAAAGCTCATGAAGACCTCGGTGCTGATGGAGGCGGGAAAGCGCACGGTAAAGGCAATGATCACGATATGGGCCACATTGGGGAGAATATGGCGAAACAGGATGCGGGCATGGCTGTACCCGAGCCCCCGGGCCGCCAGCACGTACGGGCGTTCCCGGTGCTTGAGGACTTCCGCCCGGATCAAGCGGCACACCCCGACCCAGGTGGTCAGCCCAATCCCCAGATAAATGCCCAGCAAACCTTTCCCCACCACCATGGCAATGGACAGAATAAACAACAGTCCGGGAATGGAGGCAAAGGTCGAATAGATCCAGACAATGACATCATCGACTTTCCCTCCGAAATATCCAGCCAGGCATCCCAGGAGCACCCCGATGGGGATGGCGATCAGGGAGGTGACAATGCCCACGCGGAATGCAATACGGGTACCCTGAATCAGCCGCCCCATCACGTCGCGGCCCAGGGAGTCGGTTCCCATCCAATGATCCGGCCCCGGAGGTTGAAACCGCTCGCGCAGATTTTGCACCTGGTATGGTGCGACCTGATCGCTCCAGGTGTACCATTGATAAACCCCCTCTCCGTACAAGGCCATCAGGGTATACACCGCGACGATCACCAGGCAAACCCGGGTCAAGCGGCCCTGCCACAAGACGCTCCGGAAGTGCTGCCGTTTCGGGATGGATTCTGTCCCCGTCATGACAGCCGCACCCTCGGATCCACCCAGGCATAGAGAAGGTCAGCGGTGAGATTGCTGAGCAGGTACAGAAACGAACCGATCAAGACCACCGCCCTCACCACATCAACATCCGCGCTGTGAATCGCGTTCACGCTCAGGTATCCCAGCCCGGGAATGCCAAAAAAACTCTCCAGCAGCAGGCTCCCGGTATACAGGAAAGGGATCGACAACATCAGGTTGGTAATCACCGGAATCCAGGCATTGCGCAGCACATGGTGAAACAGCACCCGGGACTCTCCGCACCCCTTGGCGCGGGCGGAGCACACATAATCCCGATACAACTCATCCAGCATCACCGCCCGGTAGAACCGGACATTGCTGCCGAGTCCATGCAGAATGCCGATCCCCACCGGTAGCAACAGATAGGGCAAGGAGGCATACCCCCAGACCGGGAACCAGCCCAACCGGTAGGCGAACAGATACTGCCCGGCAACAATCCAGACCAGATAGTTCACACTCATCATCCCCACACTGGCGATCAGCAGGAACCGATCCGGCCAACGGTTGCGATAGCGGGCACAGATCAAGGCCAGCAACAGGCTGACCACCACTTCCCCGGTCAGGATGGGCAGGGCCAGGCTGAGGGTGGGACCAATCCCCGACGCCAGCAACTCGATCACCGGACGATTCGCACTGGAGGAACGGCCGAAATCCAACCGCACCAACCGGCCCAGGTAGGCGGCAAATTGACTCTGCCATGGATGGTCGACCCGACGGTGCAGGGTGATTTCAGCAAGCTCCAATTCCCCATCGCCCACGATCAGCACCGGCCGCCGCTGGGCTTCGGTCTCCACCCGGACCACAAACGACTGGGTGGTCCAGGCCTCCGAGGCAGCCAGCTCATGCCCGGCCCAACCAGCGGCCTGCGCCCCGGGAAGTCGATAGCGGATCGTCCACTCGTAGGAGGCATTGGGTAGAAGCGGGAAAGAGATGGGAATGGCGATCTCGGTGGGGCCGGCGATCACCAGCGCGGGCAAGCCCCCGGGCGCCGCCTCCCCCCGGACCGAACCGATCTCTCCCCAGACCCCCGCACCTTGGGAAAAATCGCTGGGCGGCAAAGCCCGGGTCGGGCCGCGCCATCCCCAGAGCAGCGGGCGATTGAATCCGCGAACTTCATCGAACTCCTCGAGTTGCCTCGGCGCGGCCTTTTCACCCAGAGTCATCAGGGCGGGACTGCCACCGACCAGATTGAACAGAACAAATGTGATCAGGATGACCCCGAAAATCGTGGGCACCATCTGGCTGATGCGACGGAAAAGGTACCGTCTCATGGCCCCGCCTTCAGGGTTGGGGAAGCCATGGTCACATACTTGTCCCGTCCATAGGGAAAGGCATGATGCCGGAGGTTCCGGACCCGGTCCCAATATAAAAACACATCCCGGGGCTGGGAAGCGAACACCCAGGGGCAATCCTCAATCACGATCTGGGCAAGCGCCTCATACCGGGCTGTCCGTTCCGGGGAGTCCGGCATCACCCGCGCCTGCTCGAACAGCCGGTCGAAGGTTGGATTGACATAATTACAGCGGTTCGGACCGGGAGAGGCGCTGGGGCCATAGAACAACTGCAGGAAGTTTTCGGCATCCGGGTAATCACCAATCCAGCTCAGGTAGAACACTTGGGCCGCCCGGCGTTCGAGCTTGTCATAGAATTGGGGGGCATGGTTGAAATTCAACTCGAGCCGGATCCCGATCTGGGAAACGAAGTGACGGATCAACTCGGCGGTCTGACGAAGTTCCTGATCATCGGCGCGGCCCAGTTCGAGGGTCAGCCTCAGCCGTTCACCGGTGGCCGGGTCCACGCCGTCGGGATAACCCGCCTCCACCATCAGCTGCCGCGCCGCCGCCAGGTCATAGGGGAAGGGCAAGGCCCCTTCCCGATAACCCGCCAGACCCATGGGGATTGGACCGGTGGGACGCATCACCCGCTGGTTATGAAATTCCAGCCATTCTTCGGTATTGAAGGCCTGGGTAATCGCGCGCCGCAGTGCGGTATTGGTTCCCACCACCGGATCATCCATGTTGAAGGCGATATACGATATCTGGAGTGCGGGTCCCGAGGCCATGCGGATACCCTGCTCATAAAAGGCAGGGCGCAGCGCGCCGTGCTCATCCACCACGACATCCCACTGGTCCTGGGAAAGTCCACATCGGTCCAACTCGCCCCGCAGAAAGGCCAGCCACCGGGTCGATGCATCCGCCATCACCAAATCAACAATTCCATCCAACCCCGGCAGGCCACGACCGCCCAGAGCCTGTTGGTTGGCGGCGGGTATCGATTCCGCCCGCCCCCGCAATTCCCATCCGGGATTTTTCCGGTAGACCACGCGGTAGTTTCGGTCCCATGAAACCAATTGGAAGGGGCCGGTGCCCACCGGGTGCTGACCCAGGCGGTCGCCATAGTAATCCACCGCTTCCCGGGGAATCGCGGCGGCATAATGCATGGCCAGTACATACAAAAATTGGGGATAGGGCTGGGTCAGGGTGATCACCAGGGTCCGCTCATCCGGGGCCTGCAATCCTTCGATGGGCCGATTCACCTCGCGGCCGGGTTCCTTCAGGGTGGCTTCTCGAAAGGCGTCCAGACCGACAATCCGGTTTCGGAACAGCCACCAGCCCGTCGAGACGGTCCGGGCATCCGCCACGCGTTGGATGGCATAGACGAAATCCTGGGCAGTCAGTTCCCGGCCGCAGCCGCCGGTGGCTTCAAAGCAGGGGTCGTCTTGAAAGTAAATCCCGGAGCGTACCTGAAAGGTATAGGTCAATCCGTCGGGGGAAACCTCCGGCATCGTGGTGGCCAGCAGCGGTTCAAGCACATAGGGACGGGCTTCGTCATTGTATTGCAACAGGGTTTCATAGATGCGGGCCACCCCAAGGACGCTGGGAACATCCGCGGCGCGGGCCGGATCAAACGTCCGGATACGGAGGGTGGGTTGAACGAGGGTATTCGCCCGGTCGGAATCGGAGGCTTTGAACCCGCAGGCGGACAGACCCAGCCAGATCAGACCGAGAGAGAAACGGAGGGCGGCCGCCCCAAGCCGGTTACGGCTGGGGAGCAGGTTCCGGCAGTTCATCACTGGCAACCGGAGCCGGGGCCACATCCCCTTCGGGAGCGCTCATGGTCATGGCGTCATCAAAGGTCACCGGGGTGGCCATGGTTTGTTCCACCGGGGCCAGATCCTGTGCCACCGGCTGATCCTGCATGACCATGGTACCCTGGGCCTGGGAGACCGGCGGGAGCGCCTGCCCCTGGGGGGCGGGAGCGGGCCGGGCCGCCTGCTGAGGCATCGCCGGTACCGGGGTGGTATCGAGAATCGAGGTGGACTCCCGATGACTGAACAGGATCCCCAAGGCAATCGTATTGGCGACGAAAACCGAAGCCAGAATGATGGTGGTCTTGGTCAGAACATTGCCGGCCCGGGAACCGAACAGGGATTCCCCCATTCCGCCGCCAAAGGCCACGCCCAACCCCTGGCTCTTCGACTGCTGAACCAGAATGATGGCGGCCAACAGGAGGCAAACCAACACTTCGACGATCAATAAAACCACGCGTACTACTTCCATGGGAACCCCGTTTCTCTTCGTTAAACCGAACTGTATTAGATCGCGGCGCGGACAATTTCAATAAAGGATCGGGCTTCCAGAGCCGCGCCCCCGATCAAACCGCCGTCAATGTCCGGCATGCCAAACAACTCGGCGGCATTACCCGGCTTGACGCTGCCGCCATACTGAATGCGGACACTCTGGGCCACCGCTTCGTCGGCCATGTCCTCAATCACCTTGCGGATCAAGGCATGCACTTCCTGGGCCTGTTCGGAGCTGGCGGTTTTGCCGGTGCCGATCGCCCAGACCGGTTCATAGGCAATCACCGATTCGGCGAGGTCGCGGGCGGAAAGCCCCTTCAGACTCCCCCGTACCTGGGTTTGCACCACTTCGGTCATCCGGCCGCTTTCCCGCTCATCGAGGGTTTCCCCCACGCAGACAATCGGGGTCAGGTTCGCTTCCAGCGCGGCCTTGGTCTTCTTGTTGACAATCTCATCCGTCTCGCCGAAATAAGCCCGGCGCTCGCTGTGCCCGAGGATGACATAGTGGCAGTAGAGTTCACGGATCATTTCCGCGGAAACCTCACCGGTGAAAGCCCCGTTCTTTTCCCAGTGCATGTTCTGGGCGCCGAGGTCGATATGGGTTTCGGTAATCAAGTCACTCACCGCCTTGAGGGCGGTGAAGGGCGGACACAAAACCACGTCCACTTCCTTGCATCCTGCGAGATCCCGCTTGATGGCATTCACGAGATCGGTGGCATCGGCCACCGTCTTATTCATTTTCCAGTTGCCGGCTACAATCGGCTTACGGCTTTTACTGACAGTCATGGATGGATTCCTTTTCGGTTGGGAACAATCAACTGCGGTCGCTCAGCGCATCCACCCCGGGAAGGACCTTGCCTTCGAGGAATTCCAGACTCGCGCCGCCGCCGGTGCTGATATGGGAAATTTGATCGGCCAGTCCGCTCTTGTTGATGGCACTGACACTATCGCCGCCGCCGATGATGCTGATGCAATCGGTTTCGGCAATCGCCTTGGCTACCGACATGGTGCCCTCGGCATAGGGGGCCATTTCAAAACAGCCCATGGGGCCATTCCAAATCACCGTCTTGGCCCGGCGAATCACATCGCCGTACAGCCCTGCGGTCTGGGGACCGATATCCAGGGCCATCCAGCCGTCCTTGATGCCGTTCTGCCCCACGGTTTCATGATTCGCCTCCGCCGAAAAGGCATCGGCAATGACATGGTCGATGGGCAACAACAACCGGACATTGAGCTGCTTGGCCTGGTTGATCAAATCGCGGGCCAGGCCAATTTTGTCCGCCTCGACCAGGGAACTTCCGGTGGGGTAGCCCTGAGCCTGATAAAAGGTATAGGCCATCGCCCCGCCGATCAGCAAGGCATCGACCTTGGTCAGCAGGTTCGAAATCACGTTCACCTTGTCGCTGACCTTGGCTCCGCCGAGAATCGCCACGAACGGGCGGTCCGGACTGGCCAGCGCCTTGCCCATGTACTGCAATTCCCGCTCCATCAGAAAACCTGCGGCATTGGTCTTGAAGAACTTGGTGACCAGGGCGGTCGAGGCATGGGCGCGGTGGGCGGTGCCAAAGGCATCGTTGACATACACATCCCCGAGGGAGGCCAGCTCCGCCGCGAAAGCATCCTGCCGCTGTTTCATCTCCGCCTTCGCCGCACTTTTCTGATCATCGGTGGCGTCATCCGCCAACTTGACCTTGCCCTCTTCCTCGGGATGAAACCGGAGGTTTTCCAGCAACAGGATGTGTTGTTCCTTGCGCAGGTTGTCGGCGACCTTCTTGACTTCGGGCCCGACACAGTCTTCGACAAAGTTGACCGGGCGGTGCATCAACTCCGACAACCGGTCTGCGACCGGCCGCAGGGTGTACTCCGGGTTCACCTTGCCCTTGGGGCGGCCGAGATGACTCATCAGAATGACCGAGGCCCCGTGATCGAGAACATACTTGATCGTGGGCAGGGCCTTGGTAATCCGGGTGTCATCCGCTACCGCTCCGTTCTGAATCGGCACATTGAAGTCCACGCGCATCAACACGCGCTTGCCCTTCAACTCTACATCGCGAATGGTCTGTTTATCCATACTTCCTCCGCCGCGGGGTTCACCGCGAACGATACATCCTGTTGCTGGTCGAGGTCTCCGGAATCAGCGGTAGCTTACGCCGCCCCGTCGACACCGGCCATGTGGACAATCAGGTCGACCACCTTGTTGGAGTAGCCCCACTCATTGTCGTACCACGAAACCAGTTTGACGAACTGATCATTGAGGGCGATGCCGGCATCCGCGTCAAACACGCTGGTGCACTCTTCGCCGATGAAGTCGCTGGAAACCACCGCATCCTCGGTGTAGGCAAGCACACCCTTCATCGCGCCTTCGCTGGCGGCCTTCATCGCGGCCTTGATCTCCTCGTAGCTCGCGGGCTTGGCCAGGCGGCAGGTCAGATCCACCACCGATACGTCGATGGTGGGAACCCGGAATGCCATCCCGGTCAGCTTGCCATTCAATTCGGGAATCACCTTGCCGACCGCCTTGGCCGCACCGGTGCTCGAGGGAATGATGTTGTGGGCCGCCGCACGACCACCACGCCAATCCTTCTTGGAAGGACCATCCACCGTCTTCTGGGTCGCGGTCATCGCGTGCACCGTGGTCATCAGACCCTCGACGATGCCCCAGTTGTCATTGACCACCTTGGCGATGGGGGCAAGACAGTTGGTGGTGCAGGAGGCATTGGAAACCACGTTCATGTCGGTGGCGTACTTCTCCTGGTTGACCCCCATGACAAACATCGGAGCGTCCTTGGAAGGCGCGGAGATGATCACCTTCTTGGCCCCGCCCTTGAAGTGCGCGCTGGCCTTCTCGATGTCGGTGAATACGCCGGTGGATTCCACCACGTAATCCGCCCCGCATTCGCTCCACGGAATTTCTTCCGGCTTCATCGAGCCGAAAATGGAAATGGCCTTGCCATTGACCACCAGCTTGCCGTCGGCAATGCTGACATCCACATCCAGCCGGCCGTGAACGGTGTCATACTTGAGCATGTACACCATGTAATCCAGATCGATGAACGGATCATTGATCCCGACCACATCCACCGCGCTGTTGTTCAACGACGCACGAAAAACCAAACGGCCGATACGACCGAACCCATTGATGCCGACTTTAATCGCCATGAGATTATACTCCTGTTGCTGACTTTCGGTTGAAACCGGCGCAGAGCACCGGAAAATTGACCTGCATTGATACCGCACCCGCACCACCCCGTCAATCCCCATCCGAAACGTTTCGACGGGGTTGCCCCGGAGGGGGGGGGCGGGGCCACCAGGTAAAATCCGGGGCGGAGCGGGGAACCACCCCCTCCCGCTCGAGGCGAGGCTGGCCCCGGCATCATGCGCCGGGCCAGCGGCGAATCAGTCCTGATGCTCTACCGGAGCTTCCGGACTGGCCGGTGGACGGGGTGTATTGGCGATGCGGGCGGTGTTCTCGGCGATACGAAAAACCACAATGATGATCTCGCACCAGATCCTGGCGCCGAGCACATAGAGCAGAAAGACCAGAGGGGAAAGAATCAACATCAGCAGTCCTTTGCCAAACCCGCTGCTGAAGCCACTCACCAGCAGGGTAAGTGCACCGAATCCGGCGAACACAATGCCGATGATAAAGAGTACCTTGATGACCCGGGTGGTGACAAACTCCGAGAAGGAAAGGTCAAAGAGCGCTCCCAACAATCCTTTTTGATTCATGATAGCTCCTGGGGTTGATGCATTCGTGTTCAAGCCAGCCCCGGGGTCTGGCGACATGAACCGGCTTGCCCGGCCCATTCCGTCAGCCTCGACCCCACCCGGGCCAGAGGTTCCATTGCCTTCGGTCAGCGCATACGGCCGCCTACTTGATCGCCGCGGTAATGAACACCATGACGAACAGGGCCACGGTTTCGATGACTCCGAGGACCATGAGGTAGTTACCGAAACCCTTCCCGGTTTCGCCGAGTGCATCGGCCGCCCCGGCGCCGGCCCGGCCCTGGAACCAAGCGGACATGCCCATGGCGATGCCGCCGAATACCCCCGCACCGATCATCGCAGGCCAGTTGGTCGGGGTTTCCGCAACGGCGGCAACAATGCTGTTCATCAGGATCATTCCGTAAATCGTTTGGGACAGGGGAGCCCCCACAAACGTCACGAGAATGAATGGGGCGGCCTTGCTCTGGGCAAAGCAGCGCTTCCACGCCCCCACTGCGGAGGCCCCGGCAAGCCCGGTTCCGAGCGCGGACCCCATTGCTGCAAACGCCAGTGCCGCAGCGGCACCAAATTTTCCATAACCCATCATCAATTCAGCTTCCATAGTATTCCCCTTTCGTATCCATCGATGTGATATTTTTTATGACTTTGACGGTTGTTCCCGGTCCGCCTTGCGGGCCAGAGGTGCAAACGGATATCCCGCCCACTGCATGCCCAGGTGCGAGGAAAACTCGAGGGTATTCAAGCGCACCCCGTGGACCAGGATTCCCATCGCACCGAGAATGATATTCAAGCCGTGACCGGCAAACAGAATCAGGGCGGCAATCAACCCGCCCAGCACGCTGTTGATGCCATTGCCGATCGCCATGTGGTTGAACGCGGCCGCCACCGCAAACGAGGCGGAACCCACCGCGAACAGACGAAGATAGGACACCACATCGACAAAGTTGCTGACCAGGTTCAACGGGAGCATCACATGGTTGAACCATTCACTCTTCAATTTCGCCGGCGGGGTCATGAACAGCAGAATCAGCAGTATGGAGCCGACAAATACCCAGCCGATGCCCGGCGGGTAGGGTTCGCCCAGCACCATATTGCGGGCGGCAAAGAACATGGTCCAGGTCGTGCCGATCCATCCGAACTGGGCGAGGGTGGCGGGCGTTTTGCCAAACCGCACGGCATTCCAGAGATGCGCGATGGTCAGGTGAATCGCCCCGATAAAGAAGCAGAATTTCATCAGGTTCTGATCGGATCCGAGCCAGCCGACTTTGGCATCCTCCAGCAGCGCGGGTAAACCGGAGGCTCCGAACCAGACCCCGGTCAGGGTTCCCCAGATCACGGTACAGATACTGGTCAGGTACAAGAGGTGAAAGATGTAGGCGGGCGCCCGGGGGGCCTTGCGGCGCGCAAACCAGGTCAATCCGATAAACAGAAGCCCATAGCCGGCATCCCCGATCAGCATCGCAAAGAACAGACTGAGAAAAACAAGAAACGCCGCGCTGATGTCGACTTCCTTGTAGCCGGGCAGGATATTGATCCCTTCCAGCACAGCCCGGATCGGTTCCACCCATTTGGGATTGCGGATCAGGGTCGGTACTTCCTCGTCGTCATCGGGCTTCTCAATGGAAATCCCCCACCCCTGCGTTTGGGCGGCAGCCAGCAGTTTCGGACTATCCTCCACTGGACAGTATCCCCGCAGGTAGGCAATGGGTGCCGCGTTCCCCATGCCTTCGCGGGCATCCAGAAACTGCACCCGCTCCTCGAGTTGGCGGGCGATATCCGCGACCACCGCATAATCGCCGTCATGGTGGGCAATGGTTTCGTCGGTTTCCTGGATCCTCGCCTCCAGTTCCTGTATGCGTTCGCGAATCCGGACCAGCGACCGGGTCGGCAGCCGGATTTCGACCCCGCCACTCACCTCGCCGGGCGTACGCCCAAAGCAGGCCAGATAACGGGACTCCTTGGTCTCATGAATCAACTGTTGCACCCAGCCTTCGGGCAATGTCACCGGCTTGTCGGGCGAGGCCTGGATCAGCTTGATCAACACGCCATGCCGGGCCAAGTCCCGGATCTGCTCGGGATTGAATGCCCCCAGCGGTTCGATCCGCCTTTCCTCCTGGCGGAGGTCGGATAGCTCGTCCTCGATTTCCTTTCGCTCCTGCATCAGGGTCCAGAGGATGCTGACCACGACATCCGCAGTCAGGCCGGAGGGGGCGCGGTCGGACTTTTTCGGAAGCACTTCCAGCACCCGGCGGACCTGCATGAGATGCGTGCGGGACACATCGAGATCCCGGCTGTCGGGAATCTGCAGGTTGCGGACATGCACCACCCCGATTTTTTGCAGTTCCTTGAGGCTTCGGTTACGGTCCGAGGCGAGGCAGATCAGGGTAACCCGGTCCATGGAAACAATCATGTATCCACCCCCACCGACTTCTTTTTGGCAATCTTGCCCCGGGCCACTTCCGAGGTCTGCATGTCGCCGAGGAAAATCCGGATGACCCGGATATTTTCGCGGGCCTCGGGAATCTTGACCTTCTCGAACAGGTTCACCCGCTGGCTGGTAACCCGGAGTTCCTCGGCGAGAAGCCGGTGTTGCTCCTGGAGAATCCCCCACTCGATGCGCAGGCGCAGCAGTTTGGAAGCGGCATCGAGTCCATCGTCAATCCACGGCGGGGTTTCGTAAAGATCGGGCGTCAACCGTTCGAACACCACCTCGTTCAGCACCGGGATCGTCACCCCCGCGATATTTCCGTGGCTGGTTTTTACTTCATGAACATGCAGATAGGTCGCGAGGTCGATCGGCTCCGAGTACAGCTTGACCCAACTGGCCAGGTCGTCCCGCAACCGCCGCTCCTCGGCGGCCTTTTCCTCAATCCGCTGATCGAGCTGGCGCATCTCCATCTGCAACTGCTGTTTTTTCAACTGCAGGGTGGGCAGATAACGACGGAACCGTTTCAGCCCGTCTCGCTGGGCCTTCAGCTCGTTCTTGGTATGTTTGATCTTTGCCACGGTCGGTCCGGATTCGGTTACGCCTTCTGGGGCCAGAATTTCTGGGTGAGCTTGGTCGGAATGCCGGTTTCCGCAGCATCGAAACAGTCGGCCAGAATTTTCCATCCCCGGTCGAGGGCTTTCTCGATCGGGATATTGACGGACAGATCCATCATCTCGTCCTCAAATTGTTGTCCGTAGCGGAGCAGCTTCTGATCCCAGCCACTCATTCGGAAGCCCATGGATTGTTTTTCCAGCGTGTCCTTATAGTTCGCATACAGCTGGATCATGCTGTCCATGATGGTGCGGTGATCCTCGCGGGTATCCTTGTTCACCAGTTGCTTGAGCCGGCTGAGCGATCCGAACGGCTCGATGCGCCCATTGCGGAGATAGAACTGCCCCTCGGTGATGTACCCGGTATTGTCGGGGACCGGATGGGTCACATCGTCTCCGGGCATGGTGGTGACGGCAAGAATAGTGATCGACCCCGCGGTATCAAAGTCCACCGCTTTTTCGTAGCGGGAAGCGAGCTGACTGTACAGGTCACCGGGATAGCCCCGGTTGGAGGGAATCTGCTCCATGGTGATGGCGACCTCCTTCATCGCGTCGGCGAAGTTGGTCATGTCGGTCAACAACACCAGCACCCGCTTATCCTGTAGCGCGAACTGCTCGGCGACCGCGAGGGCCATATCCGGCACCATCAGACACTCCACCACCGGATCGGACGCGGTGTGAATAAACAGCACCGACCGGGACAGCGCGCCCTGATTTTCCAGCACTTCCCGGAAGAACAGGTAGTCGTCATGCTTGAGCCCCATTCCGCCGAGGACAATCACATCGACTTCCGCCTGCATGGCGATCCGGGCGAGCAGCGGATTGTAGGGTTCGCCCGCGACCGAAAAGATCGGGAGCTTCTGGGATTCCACCAGGGTATTAAACACATCGATCATCGGGATGCCGGTCCGCACCATATTGCGGGGAATCACCCGCTTGGCCGGGTTGGCGGACGGTCCCCCGATCGGGGTGGGATTTTCCTCGATCGCCGGGCCCTTGTCCCGGGGCTCGCCGCTGCCGGTAAAAACCCGGCCCAGCAGGGCATCGGAAAACGGCACTTGCATGGTGCGCCCGAGGAACTGGACCTGGGCATCGGTGGAAATCCCCCGGCTGCCGGCAAAGACCTGTAGATACACCTGATCGCCTTCGAGCCGGATGACCTGGGCGAGGGAATGACCCATCGGCGAGGTGACCATCGCCAATTCCCGGTAGCCGACTCCCTCGGCCCGGACCACAATCACGCTGCCCGCGATCTGTTCAACCTTCTGGTACACCTTACGCATAATCCGTCACCTCCGTGACCGCCTGTTCGATTTCCGATTCCTTCGCCTTGAATTCCGGCGCATCCATGGGAATCCGGTTCCAGTCCTTGGTCATCTGGGTCAGGCGCTGGAAAAACGACCGGGCAGCATCTTTTTCGCTGAAGTTCATCCTGGTTTTCAAAATCTTCTGGATGCGCGCAAAGAAATATTTCTGCCGGTCGGCGGGCGCGGCCGCATCCACCGGGTCAAACGCATCCTGCTGGAGGTAGACGGCATCCACATATTCCCCCTTGAGGTACATGAGGAAGTCATCGATCGAGGTTCCCTCCTCACCCACCACCTTCATCATCTGGCTGACCTCATTGCCATCGCGGAGAATGTTTCGGGCATAGGCAACGCCCTCGGTATCGGCCACCCCTTCATACTTGCTCCAGCTCTCCAAAGGGTGAATCGCCGGGTACCGGCGGGCATCCGAGCGCTCGCGGGACAGTCCGTGAAATGCCCCCACCACCTTGAGGGTACTCTGTGTGACCGGCTCTTCAAAGTTCCCTCCCGCCGGACTGACGGTGCCGCCGATGGTCACCGAACCGGTCGATCCGTCCTTCAGCTTGACCACCCCGCCCCGCTCATAAAAGGAGGCGATCACCGATTCGAGATAGGCCGGGAACGCCTCCTCGCCGGGAATTTCCTCGAGCCGCCCCGACACTTCGCGCAGGGCCTGAGCCCAGCGGGATGTGGAATCGGCCAGCAGCAGTACATGCAGCCCCATCTGGCGGTAGTACTCCGCCATGGTCACCGCAGTATAGACCGAGGCCTCGCGGGCCGCCACCGGCATCGAGCTGGTGTTACAAATGATCAGGGTCCGCTCCATCAGGCTCTTGCCGGTCCGGGGATCGGTCAGTTCGGGGAATTCCCGCAGGGTTTCCACCACCTCGCCCGCCCGCTCGCCACAGGCGGCGACAATCACAATATCCACGTCGGCGTTCCGGCTGGTGATCTGCTGGAGCACCGTCTTGCCCGCGCCAAACGGACCGGGAATGCAATAGGTGCCGCCCCGGGCCACCGGGAAAAATGTATCGATAATCCGCACCTGGGTCACCAGCGGGTCGGCCGGACGCAGTCGCTCCGCATAGGCCTTGATCGGCATCTTGACCGGCCAGGTCTGTACCATGGTCACCTGCTTTTCCTGCCCCCGGGGATCCTTGAGTGTAGCCACCACCTGGTCCACCGTGTAAGAGCCCGCCGCCGCGATCGACACCACGGTATGGGGCTCGGTCCACCGGAAGGGCACCATGATCCGGTGATCAAAAATTCCTTCCGGGACCGTTCCGAGGGTGCCCCCGGAGGTGATCGTCTCTCCAGCCTTAGCCACCGGCTTGAAGGTCCACTCCCGCGACCGGTTCAACCCCGGCAAGTACTTGCCACGCTGCAGGAAATAGCCGCATTCCGCCGCGAGGTCCGGCAGCGGATTCTGCAGACCGTCATAAATACTGCCGAGCAGGCCCGGCCCCAGCTCGACACTGAGCAGCTCCCCGGTAAAGGAGACCTGGCCCCCGACCCGCAGATCTGTGGTGTCTTCAAACACCTGAAGGTCGGCGATGTTCCCCCGCACCCGAATGACCTCCGCCTTCAGGTCGGCATCCCCGGTAGAGGCGTACCCCACTTCATTCTGCATGACCGGATGATCAAACTTCACTTTGACCAGGTTTCCGCTCACCCCGACAATGGTTCCGACATTCGTTTCCGTCATGATATTCCGATTCCGTTCTTGTCGTCTCGTATCTTCCCGCTCAGTTACATGCTGGCGAGAGCCAGCCAACCTTTGACCTCGTCCGACGTGGTCATCACCGCATTGAGTAATTCATCCAGTTTTTCCCCGCCCTTTTCCTCGGTCATGGCCTGCCAGCGCAGGCTGATCGACAACTTGACCGTATACGCGAGTATGGCCGGCAGATCAAACGGGGCGGAACGGGACAGCTCGTCCGCATAGGTCCACCGCAACCGGTCCAGGGCCTGTTCCCGCTCCAGCGGGGTGGAACGGGAAAAGGCATCCTGCACCCCATCCTCCAGCCAGACCCGATAACCGGCATGAGGCCGGACCAATTTCTTTTCATCCACCGCCACCGGTTGACGGGAGGCCCGGGCCCCCACGATGGCATTGCGCATCTGGATCATACCCTGGCGCCACTCACAAAAGAAGGCCGAGGGCGATTCCGAAGGGGCGGGCTTGCCCAAGGCCAGCGCTTCCACTTCCCCAAACGCTTCGGGCGCCAATTGACGCTGGCACTCCGCGACAAAGGTCTCCAGATCCATCGGCGCGGGCGCCCCGAAGGTCAAGGTTGGGAGACTGGCCGCGAAATACCCGTATTTCATGCGCTCGCACTCGGCGACTGGGTGGTTTCCCGCGCCACCCGGTGAATCACCTCGGCCAGCTTGGGCCGCAGGAATGCACTCAGGGCGTCCGCGATGGCCTCCTGGCTGAAATCATGGACCGCGGTTTCACCGTTCCACTGTACCCGGAAGCCCTGGGTCATCGCCGCATCCGCAGTCAAGTGCACACCGCCCTCCAGCTTCTCCTTCAGCTTGCCGAAAACAAACTGTTCGAGCTTCTGACGGTCGGCCTCACCCAGGATCACCTCCAGCTTCGCTCCGGCATGGGCGGCGTACCCCTCCGCAAGTTTGATCAGCATCTGCTGCATCACCTCGCCGGTCATCGCCCCCTCCACCGCAACCCCGGCAATCTGCCGCAGCAACCGTTCCACACTCTGTCCCACCGTGATCAACACATCGCGAGAGGCCTGCTCCAGTGCCTGAAAACTCCGCTCGGTGAACTGCCGTGCCTCCAGCTCGGCCTTTTCACGGTGGGCTTTTGCCCCCTCTTCGGCCTCCCGGATCATCGCCGCCGCCTTTTCCCGCGCCTGACTGACAATCCGCGCCGCTTCCTTCTCCCCGGTATCCACCGCCTCGCGTTGAATCCGGTCGATTAAATGCTGAAGCTCTTCTGCCATAATCTTCTCCTGGTTCACGAATCCGCCCCGATCCGCGACTACAACTCCATACGGGAACCCCTTTCTTTCCACGTCCCGGGTAAAAAATCAATGAAAAGCGGTCCGGCCCGGGACGATTTTTATCCCGCCCGCCAAGCCCGTTCCAAGGCCTGGAAAATGGAGGAAAAAACCATCCAAGGCTTGGAAGATTTTGCCGGCCATTTTCCACGTCGTTGGAAAACGCCAATCCCCTTCCTAATCCTAATCCCTCTCCTAATCGTAATCGTAATCGTAATCGAGATAATGATTAGGATTACGACAAGGAGCTCTGCTACGCCATAAATCGCTTATGGAGGCACGGGGACACGGAGAACCAGGAAGAACGAAGCACCAAGCACCCATCATCGCCCATCCGCCTTCGCAGAGCCTCCGGCGGACGTGTCGTCTATCGTCTATCGTCTATCGTCCATCGTCACTCCCCCCAGCGCCTCCCGCATCTTTTCCTCCACCCGTAGCCGCAGCCGCACCGGGGCGAGGACCTTCACATCCGGCTGCCACGACAGAACCCACCGAACCAATTCCTTCCACCCGGATGTCGTGAATGCCAAATCCACTGACCCGTCCCTGCGGCGACGAACAGTCTGGTCCGGATGCCAGACCCGATTCTCTACACCCATGTGGTTAAAAATGGCCCCTTTGGGGTGGCCAGCCCCATCGACCGCATCGCCGACCGGCTCACACCATCCCGGCCAGCTCCCGTAGAAAAGCCATCCGCGCCGGTTCGCCTACTCCAGACCATTCAGCAAACTTTATTACGCATGATCCGGAGCATCCCCGTCCCTTCACTATCGCAAATCACCAAGCGAAAAACACCCGGCTCGACCCCATGAAGCGCCGTTATTGTTCCGGACCCGTACCGCTTTTGCCCCGAGGCCGTCCTCTTGCCGCAGCAGGCCCCGTACTCCCCCTGCAAGGTTCCTGGCCCGACTGGCCGTCCTTCTGGCGCGACACCTCCGCCGCCCTCCAGCAGCGCGGCTATGCCCGCTCCACCCTCCTCTACTACCGCCAAATCCTCCGTGCCTTCTCCCGCCACGCAGCCAAACCGCCCACAGCCATCACCCGTGAGGATGTCCACGCTTATCTCCACCGTCTTGCCCGGTCCCGCCCTTCCGCTCACTGGATCGCCATGAACATCTCCATCCTTCGCACCTTGTTCGATAAGCTCGCCGGTCAAACCCTCCTCCACCGCATCACCGGGCCACGCCTGCCTCGAACCCTCCCCGACATCCTCACCACCACCGAAACCGAAGCCCTCCTCAATGCCGCCGACACCCTCCGCGACCAGCTCCTCCTTCACCTCCTCCTCGGTCACGGCCTTAAACCCAGCACACTTCGCCACCTCCGCTGGCACGATCTCGACTGCATGAATCTTCAATCTGAAATCTCCACTCTTCAATCCACCCTTATGAGGATTGCAAACGGTCTCGGTATGGAAAACGATCTCGTCTTCCCCGGCCTCGACCCCGTCAAACCGCTTTCTGCCCGCAGTATCGAACGACGCATCCGGGAACTCGCCACCGCCGCCGGAATCGAACGTCCCGTCACTGCCATGACCCTGCGCCACACCTTCGCCGTGGTTTCCCTCCGCACCGGCATGTCCCTCCCCGAACTCCAGCAACGACTCGGTCACAAAACCCTCGAAGCCACCGCCCGCTACCTGCGCTGCCTCCTTCCGTCGGATGCCGCCAGCCCCCTCGATATCGTCACATCACCCCATCCCTTCCCAACGGTCCCTCAATCTGAAATCTTCATTCACCAATCTCCAATTGCCCCAAGCCCTCTCGATGCTCTCGCCAATCACCGCCCAACCAGGGCCCAAACGGTTCTAGACGTGATTGAGGAATCAATCGCCACCCCCAATCTGAAATCTCCAATCACCAATCTCCAATTCCTCAAGGCCCGCCTGAAATCCGGCTTCCTGCGCCTCGCCTCATGCCTTCTTGGCACCTGAGCGCTACCCCTGCGTCCACGCCATGGCACAATCAAGAAACTGCAACATTTAACTGGCTCTTCACCCCGATTTCCGCCATTCTGTCGCCATGAGAGCGTGCGTGGGCATGTCCAGGGAAATCAAACCACCCGGAGATCGTCGCAAGACATGGCACAAGGACCATGCTTTACCCGCCCACCGCTATAAGCGACAGTTTTTTCGGGAATAAACTAGTTCGGTGAAAGCAGAATGAAAAAGGCATGCATAGTATTGATCATCGTGCTGATCGCCACTTCGGCTGTCCTATTCTTGCGGGACCACATGAAAGGCGCGCAAATATCGTCTGTCATACTGAACGCACGGAACCTGTACTACACGCTGACCCTAGACCCACCCTCCAACATCCTGACATACGAGCTCCTGCCACGCTCCGATGGAACGAAAAGCTACGAGACAAGCACCGATTACTTTCGGACACTTATTGAATCAGGAAAAGTTAACTCTTCATTCTTTGCTGCACCAGGTATTCATTCTCCAGGTAGCGATGATCCAGAAGCTTTCCAGAGCACAAATAATGCCTGGTGTATTGTTGAGGACTTGCCCACATCAGGTGACGTCAATTCCCCAGCCATTTTCACGCGCAACATACAGATTGAATCTCTAAATCAGCTCGCTCGATTGACAGATAATCCACCATTTGGACAACGCGCTGGAATTATCGTGACGAAAGGTGGTGTTGCCTTGTCATTGGATGAAGAAACTATTAACCAATATTTTGCAGGACAAAAAATGACAAACAGGGTATTGAGGCCATAAAGACACCGAATCGGGTCGCCCCGGCTAACCCGTACAGGTTAGCCGAGGGCTCCCACACCACCGGACATGCGGCTCCGCATCCGGCGGTTCAGAAGATTTACCCGCTTCCGCAGCGGTCATCCGGGCTGATTTGTTGCCGGATAATGAAACGCTATCCATAGGGTGCGCACCGAGACGAGTCCTTGTGATTCAAGCCATGCGTTGGTCATGCCGCTTTGGGTTGCCATCGTCCTGGACCCGTCTTCGTCCTCCGAGCTTCGCCGGGCAAGGAGGTGCCAGCCTGCCCGCCGTAGCGTCTTCGCGAAGGTGGGTAGCTCTTTCGGCTGAGCGCGGTCAGAACTGCTTGGCTTTCCGACACCCCCAGCTTGAGCAGTTCGCGTACCCGCTTGCGGCATCTGCGCCACTGTTTCCAGTAGCACATCCGCAGGCGGCGACGAATCCACTCATCGAGTTCCGGCGGCGGGCGGTAGTATTCCGAGAGCGCGAAGTAGGCCATCCACCCTCGGAGGTACTCCGAGAGTTTCTGCATCCGGTAGTCCATCGAGACGCCCCAACTCCGACCGGTCAATTCCTTGACCCGCCGTTTGAATTGCGCCAGCGCCTTATCCGACCAGACGATCTTCTTGCGTCGAAACGTGAATCCCAGGAAGTTGCACTGGTTGAGCTTGGCGACCTTGCTTTTGACGGGGTTGACGGCCAAACGCAGCTTCTTCTCCAAAAACCGCGTCAGGCTCGCCATGACCCGTTGCCCGGCTCGCTCGCTCTTCACCAGCACCAGAAAGTCGTCCGCGTAGCGAACAAACTTGTGGCCGCGTTTTTCCAATTCCATGTCCAGGTCGTGCAACACGATATTGGCCAGCAACGGCGACAAGGGACCGCCCTGCGGTACGCCTTTCCCACTGGGGCTCCATAGCCCATTCTCCATCACTCCGGCACGTAAGTAGCGCCAGATCAACCGCCGAGCCAGCAGGTCGGATACCCTGCGGTTTACCCGCTGCATGAGGATGTCGAAGTTGACCGTGTCGAAGAACCTGGCCAAGTCCATATCCACTGCAATCGTGTATCCCTCTTTGAGGTATTCCCGAGCCTGCCGGACGGCGTCATGTGCCCCGCGTCGTTTTCGGAAACCATAGGAATGATCCGAGAATCCCGGATCAAACAATGGCTCCAGCACTTGCGCCAGGGCTTGCTGTATCACGCGGTCGAGCACCGTGGGAATTCCCAAGGGCCGTTGGCCCCCGCTGGCCTTCGGGATGTACACCCGTCGCACCGGCTGGGGCCGGTAGGTTCCGGCCATCAGGTTTTCTTTCACCATGCTCCATTGCGGCGAACGCACGAAGTCCGGGAATTGTTCGATGGTCATCCCGTCGATCCCCGGTGCTCCGCGATTTGCCTTCACTTGTCTCCATGCACGGCGCAGGTTCTCCGGATCGAGTACCCGCTCCATGAGGTTGGCGTTCAGGGCAGACGGGTCCATGGCCAGACAAGCGTTGGCTCCACCATTCGGTTTCGTTGCTTTCGTTGTGGTCATGGGTCTGTCCTGTTCTTCCGTTTGGTCCTTCAGCGGGGTGAGTCCATCCCCGAGTGCTTCGGGGCTCGTGAGTCCCGCCGCCGGGGTTTCCTCCGGCGACTGTGCCTCGCCTACTATGACCGCTGCTGACTCCTGTACCCTCAGTCCACCGGTTTCCCGACGGGGTTGTCTTTCGACGTTGCGGCACAGGCCTCCCCAGATAAGCGTATGAGCTTCCACCGCGCAAACGCCGCATTTACCCTGTCACTGGATCAAAGGGCTTCGTCATGTTGCCTGCCCGCCGTAGCGTCAACGCGAAGGCGGGTGCTGACTCGCCCCGCAACTGAGCCTTGTATGCGGTTCGTGTTCCTCGCCTCGCGGTTTTGCACTCCGGCTTCCTTCATCCACGTCCTCGCGGACGTAAACTTGCCTTCGGCTATTCGTTCTCTATACTGATCCTCCGAAAGGGGACTTGAACCCCATGAGTTCATACACATGCTGGGCGTACACATGCGCCTCCAGTGCAGGCTCGAAGACTCGCCGCACTGAGGGTTGTCGTTCGCACTTGACGGCAATATCAATAGTGATACTATACCACCATGGCAAGAGTTGACGACGTAGTCGTGCAGATGCGGCACAATCCCAAAGGAATCCGGTTCGCGGATGCCTGTCGTGTCTGTGACCACTATTTCGGTCAACCAAGACAGAAGGGATCAAGCCACAGGGTCTATAAGACCCCGTGGCAAGGTGACCCTCGGGTCAATATTCAGAACGCCAGGGGCAAAGCTAAAGCATACCAGGTGAAGCAAATCCTGAGAGCGATCGAGAGGTTGGAGTATGAAGGCCATTCGAAATGATCATTATACCTATCGCGTGACTTGGTCCGAGGACGACCAGGAGTACGTGGGGCTGTGCGCTGAGTTTCCCAGCTTGAGCTGGCTCTCGACCTCCCCGGAAGCTGCGCTTCGGGGCGTTCGAGCAGTTGTGGCGGAGGTTGTCGCGGACATGAAGAAGTCACGAGAACCGGTGCCCGAACCTCTTGCTAGTCGGAAGTTCAGCGGCAAGTTCATGGTTCGGGTTCCTCCGGATGTGCACCGTGAACTCACGGTCGAAGCAGCGGAAGCTGGCGTCAGCCTGAACCGTCTGGCAACCGTCAAACTGGCGCATTGAGAAGACTGTGCCAACAACAGCCTGCTCTCGTATTGCTCACCCGCGCAAGCGCGGCTGACCGAACGGAGATGGCGGAAAAAGGGGACAGGTAATTAGTGGGTCGAAAGACCGAATCCTACGCAAAGCTGTCGTGGAAATCGCTGAGCCAGCGATATTCGTCTAATTTTTCGGGACATCGCCGCCGCATTGAGGCTGATTTCGGCGTCCACTTGAGTGTAGACCGCGCTCTATGGGCCAACTTTATGCTTCGTGGGCAGACCCCTGCACTCCTCGGATCTTGCCGAGGTGGAATTTCTTGAATTGGCCGGTGGGGTTCCGGGACTAACCGGCGACCGATTCCCTGACTCGACGCCAGGCGCAGAGGTCGCCGGCTGCGGTTTCGTTCGCCCTTGCGATGCGATGGCGGGCCAGGGTTGCTGAGGGCTTGTAGCTGGCCATGACCTCACTCAGGAAGATGCGGGAGCCGATGACAAGGCCGTCGGTCCAGTGGCGAACCCGGTGCCCAACGTCCGTAGTGAAGCCGGAGGCCTCCGCCCCGGCACCGGACTTCTCCAGCAACAACGTATCCATCTGCGCCTTGAGTTCGGCGAGGTTCTTGAAGCTGAACAGGTGGGCTAGCATGGGCAGGGCATGTTGCGTGACGCTGTCAGCGAAGGGGTGACGTCCGGAATGGCACCACATTCCGTGGGAGCAGAAGCGGTAGTCGGCGACCCGGCGGACCATGCCTGCTCGCACCGGGTTGTTTTCGATATAAGGAAAAAGGGGACAGGTAATTAGTGGGTCGAAAGACCGAATCCTACGCAAAGCTGTCGTGGAAATCGCTGAGCCAGCGATATTCGTCTAATTTTTCGGGACATCGCCGCCGCATTGAGGCTGATTTCGGCGTCCACTTGAGTGTAGACCGCGCTCTATGGGCCAACTTTATGCTTCGTGGGCAGACCCCTGCACTCCTCGGATCTTGCCGAGGTGGAATTTCTTGAATTGGCCGGTGGGGTTCCGGGACTAACCGGCGACCGATTCCCTGACTCGACGCCAGGCGCAGAGGTCGCCGGCTGCGGTTTCGTTCGCCCTTGCGATGCGATGGCGAGCCAGGGTTGCTGCGGGCTTGTAACTGCTCATCACCTCACTCAGGAATATGCGGGAGCCGATGACAAGGCCGTCAGTCCAGTGGCGAACCCGGCGGCCAACGTCCGTGGTGAAGCCGGAGGGCTCCGCTCCAGCACCGGATTTCTCCAGCAACACCGTATCCATCTGCGCCTTGAGTTCGGCGAGGTTCTTGAAGCTGAACAGGTGGGCGAGCATGGGCAGGGCATGTTGCGTGACGCTGTCAGCGAAGGGGTGACGTCCGGACTGGCACCACATTCCGTGGGAGCAGAAGCGGTAGTCGGCGACCCGGCGGACCATGCCTGCTCGCACCGGGTTGTTTTCGATATAGGCCCAGCACCGCCACACCGCGAGGCCGGACTCGAGCAGAGTATGTTTGAAGCGTCCAGCCCACAAGGCACCTCGCCGCCGGACCTTCCGGGTTCGATTGAACCAGCAGGTGAAGAGCTGCTGGAGATGCCTCATGAACCAACTGATGTCCCGGCACCGGGCCTGCCATTGACGACAGGCCTTGCTGCCCGGCTTCAGGGTGCGCTTGCCGTCATGAAAGTCCCTGTATCGGCGGCACACCTCCTCGGGGTCGGGTTGTTCGGCGGGAGTACGAACGACCAGGTGATAGTGATTGGACATCACCTGATAGGCGATCACGTCGACCGCATACAGCACACAGACCCGATGAAGGATTCGGACAAATTGTTCCTTCTCCACCGAGCCAAAGGGCCGGTCGTTCCTGGTCCCCGCAGTCCGGTTGTAGCAATGGTACCAGGCTGGCTGGCCTTCGAGCTTGATTCGTGGTTGTCTCATCAGCGGTTCCTTTCATAGGGCCCCATGCCCTATATACGTAAGGAAACGAGAGGCGAAATTTTTCCAAAATAGTTTAGATCGGTCCCCGCCCCATGTTGCTAAGCGCGATCTATAAGGTGTTTATAGCGAATAAAAAATGCCTGTCCCCAGATCCCCAAAAATGCCTGTCCCCAGATCCCCCCCAGATCCCCCTGTCCCCAGATCCCCCAGATCCCCCCAGATCCCCCGCGATAACCTCAACTGAGTTTGCAGGCGCCCTGCAATACTTCATGCCGGGTCAAGATGATGATTACGACTCCGGCTTCGGAGCAGAAGCTCAAATCCGATTCTGGCATTCGCCCTTGCCGGCGGACTTGCTAGCTGGGAGATTAACGATCAAGAAGCAGTCGTCAGCGATTGTCGTCACCCGTGAGGTGGCGCAAGTCGCTTGACACCCGATACGCCACAGGTTACATTCCATCCATGATCAAAAGCTTTCGCCATCGTGGCTTGGAGCGGTTCTTTCTGAAAGGCACCCGAACCGGGATTCAGGCGAAGCATGAGAAGCGAATCCGGTTGATTCTGGCTCGACTGCATGCATCCACCGGTCCGCGGGACATGGATCTACCCGGGCTTCGAATGCACGAATTGGCCGGTACCCGAAAAGGGACGTGGTCGGTGAGCGTGAGCGGGAACTGGCGCATCACCTTTCGATTCGAAGGTGAGGACGCGGTTGTTGTTGATTACGAGGATTACCACTAGCAGGAGAACCATGATGAGAATGCACAATCCACCCCATCCCGGTGAAGTTCTACGCGATCTGTGCCTTGAGCCGCTCGGCATTTCCGTCACGGATGCTGCTAAAGCTCTCGGGGTGAGCCGGAAGACGCTATCCGCGATCCTGAACGGTCGATCCGGTATCAGCCCGGAGATGGCGATCCGCCTTGGCAAGGCCTTCGACACCACCCCGGAGAGTTGGCTGAATCAACAGATGCAGTACGACCTGTGGGGGGCGGAGCAACAGGCCAAGGACCTCAAGGTTCAGAAACTGATGGCGGCATAACCATCGGCTGGAGGGGACGCTCGACGACTCGCGACCCACAGCCCGATCGTTTTGAAAATTGAAGAATGATCATTGAACCTGAAAACAGCAAAGAGAGGCGAGCACTGAAAAGAATTCGGAGCGCATCACATCCGGTCATGAGAATTGCCCCACCCGGGCTGCTGATTGCTGGTGTGTTCCTTTCAACCATTGCCATTCGAGACATGGTGAATGGGCATACCAATCTCCTTGCCATTCTATTTGCCCCTATCTTTCTATATCAGGCTTGGACTACATGGCTGATATTGGGTGAGCGTAGAGCAATGGGTTCCATCCTGAAAAGACTTGAGGAAAAGAAGGAAGAAAAGGATTCATGACATGAGCCCACAGAGGGACGGTATACGCTGCACGCCCACCGCCCCTGGCGATGATCGTTCAACCGAAGGAGAATGAACAATGCTCAAGGGAAGTTGTCACTGCGGAGAGGTAACCTACGAGATTCGTGGTCGCCTATTGATGTTTGCCTATTGCCACTGTCCCGATTGTCGCAAGTACACCGGGTCCGCCTTTGCATCGGTCCTGGCTACAGAATCCGAAGGCTTCAAGATTGTCACCGGCGAAGGCAACCTGGCCGAGTACGAGTCATCGCCCGGAAAGCATCGCTGCTTCTGCAAAACCTGCGGATGCCGGATCTACCTCCGCGCTGAACACAGACCAGGGATCGTGTTCGTCCGCGCCGGCTCACTGGATGACGACCCACACATGAAACCACAGGCTCATTTCTGGACCAGCGTCAAGGCACCTTGGCATGACATCACGGACTCGTTACCCCAGCATCCCGAAGGAATCACATCGCGTGTCTTCAGTCAGAAATGAACGTGGCGCGGCCCGCTCCTCCGCTCACCCACCCCTTCCACACAAAACCCATGATACGGCTTGCAGGATGTGTATAACACCCATATCATGCGCCGTATGAAGACAACGATTGAAATCGATGAGAATCTGCTCGAGAGCGTGATGAAGCTGACCGGAGCCAAAACCAGACGGGCGGCTGTCGATTATGCCCTCCATGCGGCAGAGAAAGCAGCCAAAGTCGCTCATCTTGTTCGTGAAGCCCCTCCGGAAAGTGCATTCAGGGGCGCGGTTGATGATTCCTACAACATCTTTTCGCTGAGAGAGCAGGAGAAGCCGAAGCCGTGATTATGATCGATTCCTGCATGTATATCGACTGGATGAAACAGGGAATCAATCCGGTCGAGCGCCTTGCTCCGCGCCATACTGAAATGATCTCATGCGGCATCATCGATCTTGAAGTCATTCGGGGAATTACGCATCCCGCAGTGAAACAGTATCTGATCGATTACTTCGACATTCTTCCACAGGTTCCCCTGTCCAACGGTATTCTTCAATCAGCAACGGAACTCGCATGGAACCTAGACCGTAAAGAGATCGTTCTACCTTCGACGGACCTGATCATCGCGGCCTGCGTGTTGAAGGCAGGCGCAACCATCATCACCCGCGACCAGCACTTTTCAAGAATCCCCGGCATCCAAGTCTCAGAGGATCTTTAGCCCGAATCTTGCACGTATGTTGTCAACTCACCGGTGGGGCAGTGGTGAGGATGGAGGGGGGAGCCTCCAGCACCTGGATGGATTTCCATTTGCCGGTCCAGAAACGGTAGATGTAGCCGACGGCCAGGACCATGATGTAGGTCATCACCCAGGCCCAGAGGAGAAGGATACCTCCATGCAGCACGAAGGTGATGAGCAGGACACCGGGAACCATGAAGCCCCAGGCCGCAATGACGGAATAGATCATCACAAAGCGGGTGTCACCCGCGCCCTTGAGGGCTCCGGACAACACGAGATTGCCGACATCCACCCCGCCCCAGATCGCCATCATGATCAGCAGCCATCGTCCGAGGGAAACCACCTCATCCAGGGCAAAGATACTGCCGGGGGCGACAAACAGTTGAAAGTAGACGGTGGGAAACGCCACAAACGTCAGACCGACGCAGGAGACGTTTTCCCAATTGCCTGGCCCCCGTTTTCCCCGCTATAAGCGACGGCTTGTCCGGGAATAACTCCTGCTCAAAGAAGCATGGCGGTTTCAAGCGGGTCGGGTAAGGGTATCCGAGAAAGTGGGGCGGTGAAGTGTAGCTGCAGTCGGCTCCGGCACTTCAGGGGACTTGCCCCCCATTTACAACGCGCCCATGTTGGGCGTACACACGGCGTCGCACGGTACGCTCGCAAGCTCGCGCCCGTGAACGCCAACGTTCGGCAGTAATCGGACACACAGACAAATATGGGATGTGTGATTACACTCAATTCCGCTTGACGGATTCTAAACGGACCGTCATATGTGACCACCAATTGCCTGACCCTGTTTTCCACAGCTTGAACGTTCGCCAAAGGAATAATCACAAATGGAATTCGAGACAGCATATGCTCTAGAGATGTTCTTCCCCAGGTCGGCTTTTGTACAAGTCTATCTGGAAGCAATAGCAAACGCGCTTGATGCAGATGCAACCGAAATAGATATCAGCATTTCAACGGATGGACAGATGCGGCCCCCGAGACGGCTTGATATTACCATTGCCGACAATGGCATCGGATTCTCGGATGAGCGATTCGATCGTTTTGCCAAAGTGAAGCGGCCATCGGATCCCCATCACAAAGGGTTGGGCAGGCTCGTGTATCTCCAGTACTTTTCTACCGTCCGCGTCACCAGCATATTCGACACTAGCAAGCGCGAGTTTCTATTCACAAAAGACTTCGCGGGACAGTCAGAAATTAAACCAGCGGAGGATGGTGAATCCTCAGGGACTCGTTTGCACTTCACAGGTTTTTCCGGCGAAAGGGTCAAGTCTTATGATGACCTCAAACCCGGCAGTCTACGCGATCAGATCATCGAGCATTTTCTTCCGATGTTGTACGACCGGAAGAAACGGGGAGTGGACTTCCGAATAACGATCACGCTTAACACGCAGACAACGAATGAGCAAAAAGACTTCTTCCCGGACACTCAGGTGATAACCCCGAAGGATATCCCCACGCTTCAAACAAAAGTACTCAAAGATCAGAGCATAGACTCCTTCAGCGAGATAACAATGGAGTACATGGTGCACTCCGAAAGCGGACAGGGAAGACATTTGATAGCCGTCTCGATCGACGGGCGGACCGTGCCGCTAACCAAGCTTCTGCCGCAGACTGCTATTCCGCTCGGCACCAATGTCATCTTTCTTTTTGTATCAGAATTGTTCTCTGGAAACTCTGATAGCGCACGTCAACGACTAGTCCTACCCGATACGGTATCCGAGTCTGAGCTTTATCGGCTGTTTAGGTCTGAAGTCTCATCGGTTCTGAGTGCATCTGTTCCCGAAATCGAGGCAAGAAACACCAGCACAAAGGAACATTTCGAGGAACGATACCCGCATCTCACAGGCTACTTTGAGAAAGACACTGTCGGACTCATAGACAAGGACGAAGCGATACAGATGGCGCAAGTTCGTTTTTTTAAAACCCAGAAAGAAGTGCTAGAGAGTGTCACAATGGATGACCGACTATTCGAAAAGTCCCTCGAAGTTTCTTCTCGCGCCCTGACTGAGTACGTGCTCTACCGCGAACTCATCATTAAGAAACTTAGGGAAATCACAAGTGACGATGTCGAATCTGTGGTTCACGATCTAATTGTCCCAAGGGGCAAGGCTTTCACCGGCAACGCCCTCATCGATGACCTGTACAGCAACAACGCGTGGATCTTGGACGACAAATTCATGAGTTTTCGCACCATCCTGAGTGAGGCGAGGATGTCACAGGTGATCGATGCCATTACTCTCGACGCCGAAGGAATAGAGGATGATGGTCGGCCCGATATCTCCATGATATTCTCGGCAGACCCTGACAAGTCCGAAAAGGTTGAGGTCGTTGTTGTGGAAGTGAAAAGGAGGGAGTTAAACGACAAGGAGAGCACGTATGCGCCGACCCAGCTTCTGAAGCGGGCTCGCAAGCTTGTGGACCACTGCCCTAGCATTCAGCGAGCATGGTATTTTGCCGTTATTGAGATCGATGCCGCCCTTGATACTCTTTTAAGGGACGACGAATGGACACCTCTTTACTCCAAGGGACACGTCTATTATCGGGATCGGCGGTTAGAACGCCCTGATGGCGTTTCGGTTCCCGTGCCGCTCTGCCTACTGTCGTTCGACGCAGTAATCGAGGATGCTGCGATTAGAAATCACACCTTCCTCGAAATTCTTAGGAGTGATATGAAGAAGGTCAAATCAGCGTGAGAGTATGCTGTGGAAGTTTGTGACGGGGAGAGGCGAACACCCTGAACCGTACCGGTAATCTGCGGGGCGTCGCACCGTCTGGTTAGGGAAGACGTTAGGTGAGGAGGACAAATATGAACAACAAGAGCCCCCCCAAGACCATCGCGACGATCAATTTCAAGGGTGGCGTGGGAAAGACAACCATTACGTGGTGCCTGGGCGACCTGATCTCAACTCACGGCAACTCAAACACGCTTCTCTTTGACCTCGACGCGCAGATGTCGCTCACCCAAGCGATCACACTCAATGAGGACGGTAGTCTATACCGGAAGTTCAGCGATTGGCACGAGCGATCAGAGAAGAAGGGAAAGACCATATTCAAAGCAATCGAGGCATATACTGGAGCCGGAGCCTTCGATTTCGGCGTCAATTACGACTTTATTTACCAAATCACGGATCGCTATCACTTCATCCCGTCAGCAGAGGATCTCTATTGGCTGGAGCTGGATGTTTTCGACCGGCAGAAGATGCAGGGATTCATCCGGGAACTACTCGGAAAAATCACGTGGTCGAAGAACGTTCCTGATTATAACTACGCCCTCTTTGACTGCCCCCCATCGTTCACGCTGCTGTCTTATTCCATCCTCTCTGTCTGTGACTTGATACTCATTCCCGTCAATCCGGACTTCTACGCGGTCAAAGGTGTTCCCTTGATCCTGAACACACTACAGTTGCGGATTGAGCCCTTCCCAATCCCCAAAATAGCTGTATTCATGAACAAAGCCAAACCGTACGGTGGTACCATGACGAAGGAGTCCCAGTTCTACTGGAATCAGGTGAAGTCCATCTGCGCCCACGCGGCCAAGAAGTCCGGCCTGAAGGTCAAGTGCCTTGATACGCCAATCTATGAGCGAGTCGCCTTGAAACGCGCCGTAACTACGGGTGGTGTCCCGGCGGAGTTTGTGCCAGACTTCAAGCGGTTGTGGAGTGGAGTCACGGAGTTTCTCAATGACTAACGAATTCGCAAAGCCATCAGACGAGATCATCCGAGTCGCCGAAGAGATAAACCTCCTCCGTCGCGACCTTCAGCAAGTCTCAGGCGCATTGAGTAGAATCGAGCGCCGACTCAAATCGACATTCCCAAACTACCCAACGCGGAAGAAGCCTAACAGCACGACGACACGTACGAAGCCACCACTGTCAAAACTCACGACCCGGGAGCTTCAACAACTCTTTGATGATGTAGTTACCGCTACACAAGCAGACGGCGACAATGGGTTTCAACGCAGAGTGTCTGAAATTTCAGATTCTGACATCATCGCCCTTGCCGCTGAAGTTGGGATGGGAACGTCGAGCAGCCTCACGCGAAACAAGGCCATAGGCGGCGTTCGGAAGCGCGTCCAAGAGGCCATTCAACTTCAGCCAAGGGACAGAAAGAGCACCTAGCGGCTCGACTATACGGGTGACCCGCAGACGGTTCACCCGTCCAGTCAGCCGACACGTTCGGCCTAAGACATGACTGAGCAACAACTAATAGAGAAGGGCCAGCAGTTCCTCGACAGCGATCTGCATGGCCCTCCTGCGTTCAACAAGTGGCGATCAAGTGTACTCTCCTGGCTCGAAACGCATCACCCGGAGTCCGACTCACTCCAATCCATACGCCTCATTCCGCGTGCTGATCGAGCGAAGAACACGCACTCGGGTAGAGGGTTGCGGGCGGGGGACCGCCAGAATGTAGTGCGGATCATGAAGTTGCTGGCGACCGTTGAGGATGGTTCAACGACGTCCTCCCCAACAAAGAGGAAGGCGGTGAATCGCCGAGTCTTCGTCGTCCATGGACGCCACAACGAACTCAAAGTCAGTGTCGCTCGGTTCCTTGAGAGGCTTGATTTGGAGCCCATCATCCTTCACGAGCAAGCCGACTGCGGGAGAACGATCATTGACAAGTTCGTGCAGTCTGCAGACGTGGCATTCGCTGTTGTGCTGCTCACTGCCGACGACCGAGGTGGTTTGGCTACGACTCCCGCTGAGAAGTACAAGCCCCGCGCCAGACAGAACGTGATTCTCGAATTGGGCTACTTCATGGGAAGACTGCGCCCAGATCAGATCGTCGCGATTTACCAATCCGGAGTTGAAATCCCTTCAGACTATCAGGGAAAACTGTTTGTGCCCTTCGACGATGAAGGTGCCTGGAAATTCCACTTGGCCCGAGAAATCAGAGCGAGTGGAATAGAAATTGACATGAACAGGATTTGAGGGCGAACACGCTGAACGTTATCGCCGGGGGCGGCGAAACGATAGCGCAGGCGTTGGCGAGAGGAGAGAGAAAGGAACGACCGAAGGAAATCGTGTTCCGTAATCGTCGTCCACAATCGTCCACCGGGCGGGAATGAGCGACGGCTTGTCCGGGAAAACCTGCTCAAAGAAGCATGACGGTTTCTAGCGGGTCGGGTAAGGGTATCCGAGAAAGTGGGGCGGCGAAGTGTAGCTGCAGTCTTAACCGCAACTCTTCACCGGATACCCTTCATCGACCTGCTTATGCGGCCCACCAATTATCTGGCCCCCGTTTTCGATGATGAACTGGCGCAAACGCGAGGCTGTCACGCCAAGATACTTCGCGGCGTCATCTGTTGTGTAAAGTTTGTCCATGCGTGAGGAATATACGATTATCAACCACAAAGACAACGAAAACACGGCCAATCGGCTTCTCTCGTACGCGAGGCCCGCAGCGGGCCTCGCGCCGGAGAGCCGGGACGTTGGCGAGAGGAGAGAGATAGGAACGACCGAAGAAAATCGTGTTCCGTAATCGTCGTCCATAATCGTCCACCGGGCGGGGATAAGAAGATCGGATAACGATTACGGGCGACGATTGCGGTCGACGATTGTGCCCGCCTGTCCTAGTTCTCACTCTCACACCCGAAAAGAGAATCGACCTGCTTATGCGACAAGTATCGTGAAAACGATGAGACGATCGAAACCAGACGATGGGCTGGGTGAATTTAGAAATTCCGGTAGAATACAGCAGTCCGAGAGACCGACCGGGGGATGAGTGATGTGGGCGCAGGGACGCGTCGTCAATTTACCGGCGGGGCCGTGGCGAGGATGGCGGGGGGTGTTTCCAGAATCTGGATGGATTTCCATTTGCCGGTCCAGAACCGGTAGATGTAGCCGATGGCCAGCACCATGATGTAGGTCATCACCCAGGCCCAGAGGAGGAGGATGCCTCCATCCAGCACGAAGGTGATGAGAAGCACACCGGGAACCATGAATCCCCAGGCGGCAATCACCGAATAGATCATGACAAAGCGGGTGTCGCCGGCGCCCTTGAGGGCTCCGGACAAGACGAGATTGCCGACATCCACTCCGCCCCAGATCGCCATCATGATCAGCAGCCATCGTCCGAGGGAAACCACTTCATCAAGCGCAAATGTACTGTCGGGGGCGACAAACAGTTGAAAGTAGGCGGTGGGGAACGACACAAAGGTCAGACCGACGCAGGAGACATAGAAGACCCCGATCTTGAAGGTCGACCATCCGGATTTTTCCGCGAGGTCGGACCGGCCCCGGCCCTGGTATTGCCCGACGAGGGTGGTGGCGGCGATGCTGATTCCGATCAGGGGTAGAAACGCCACGGTATTGATGCTGAGGGCCATATTGCTGACCGCGAGGTCGAGCGCATTCATGCGCCCGGTCATCAGCACAAACACCGAAAAGGATCCGATATCGAGGGCGAGATGAAGTCCGGATGGGAAGCCAAACTGGATGAGCCTTTTCATCAACGGCCAGTGTATGCCGGCATGGGTGCGGGTTTGATACACGGCATGAATCCGCCGGCCGAAATACAGGGCGAACAGGATGGCGGGGTGAATCAAGCCGCCGAGGATGGTGGCGATGGCGGCCCCGCGAATACCCAGCTCGGGAAAAAGCCACCAGCCAAAAATCAGGGCATAATCGAGGAGGATATTGACGATATTTCCGGCGATGGTGGCATACATGTTGGTGAGGGTGTCGCCCCGTCCGGTGAAGAAACTGCTGATCGCGGCGCCGAGCGGGATCACCACCCCACCGGACATCAGCAGGGTAAAGTAAATCAACTCCTGTTCGAGCACTTCCGGCGCGTGGCCGGCGATGCTGAGCAGGAAGCGCCCGATGGGAATGAGCGCGATCAGGATCGGCCAGGCTCCGAGCGCCAGCCAGACGCCCTGCATGGTCGCGCGGGAACAACCGATTGGATTCTGCGACCCATGGTATTGGGCGACAAAGGTATTGGCATAGCCGGACAAGGCCATGAACCCGCAGATCATGGTAAAGCAGAAGATGCCCGCGGGGAGGGCCGCCTGAATCGCCACCGGGCTGTACCAGGCAAGGAACATCCGGTCAAAAAACTGCATGATGGTGAAGGACCCCATGCTGATGACGAGGGGCCAGGCGATCTGGATGGCCTCCCGGTAGCCGCCGGGGGTCATGGTTGGGGTCGATGAGCTCATGCCGATGGAACTGCCACCCATCCCGGGCGACGGGCGGACCTTATCAGGGTATTGGAGGCCTGTCCATGTTCAGCGCGTTGACCAGATGTGTGGCGAACTCCGGCAGCTCGGGGTCTCGGGCGCCCATGCCCAGAAGGGTGTCGCCGGGCAGGGCAGTTGCGCAAAGGTGCTGCTCCAATATGCGATAGGAGTCGACATAGGTTGCGGGGACCCCGCGGGCCTGGAGGGCAGCAACAAATTCCGGGGCTTCCCGGAGCCGGTTCACCGTTCCTCCGGCAAAAAAGACCGGCAGCACATACAGGTGGTCGCCGCCGGTGAGGAGGGTTGAGAATGTGTCGCACAGGGCGTCGAACAGGCTGTTTAACGGTCCATACCCATGGGGGCGCCAATAGCCCAACACCCGCGAACACCCTTCCCGGGCGGCCTGCCAGGAGGCGGCAATTTTTTCCGGGTTATGGGCGTAATCATCATAGACCCGAATACCGCCTGCGATGCCCGCCAGTTCGAGGCGGCGGTGAATACCTCGAAACCGGGTGAGGGCCTGTACCGCGTCGGGGATGGAGAGCTCGAGGGCGTAGCACACCGCCAGCGCAGCGAGGGCATTCTGGACATTGTGCGCTCCCGGCATTCTGAGATGGACCAACCGGCCATCTCCGGCGGCAAGGCCCCACCCCCACTCATCCCGGATCGGGGAGGCAGGGATGGTGGGCACGGGGAGTCCCATCACCCGGGCGGCGGCAGGCATGGCGAGCAGACGTCCGGATTGCGATGCGAACGCCTTGAAAAGTGCCTTGGTTTCGGCAAGCTCATAATGATCGGCGGAAACTGTGGTCAGGACAGACAACTCGGGATGAAACGCGAGCAGGGATTTATCACTCTCGTCAACCTCGATCACACAAAGGTCGCCGGAGCCCCAGTACACGCTTCCGGTGGCGGCGGGATGAATCCACTCCGAAACCAGCCCGCCATTCACCACTTTCGGATCGAGCCCAAGCTCAGTCAGAAGATACCCGATCATCCCGGTCACCGTGGTCTTGCCCGACGTGCCGCTGATCGCGATGACCCGGCAGTCGGCAACCAGATCGGCAAGGGCATGGGCGCGGTGCAGCACCGGGATGCGGGCGTTGCGGGCCGCGATGATTTCCGGGTTGTCCTCTTCAATCGCGGTGCTGACCACGAGCGCGTCCAGCTTCGATGTCACCGCCCGGCCATCCTGGGCGGTGAGGGCGACACCAAGCCGCTTCAAACGTTCGAGGGTTGGAGAAAGGCGCCCGTCATCGAGCATGCGGTCCGATCCGCTGACCGCATGCCCGGCCCGATGGTAGGCTTCGGCCAGGGCACTCATACCCACGCCACCCACACCGCAGACATGAATCGTCATCCGGTTCATGCCCGTCCCTTGCCGGGCGGCGGGGCAAAGGATTCCGCATCGATCGCGCAGTCCGCGGTGAGCCCCCCACCCTCCTCAACCACCAGGTGGCCGGTTGTCAGCCGGCCCTTGAGATGTCCGCCGGCCTGAATGGTCACGGTTCCCGCCGCCTCCACCGACCCCGACAAAGTGCCCCGAACCGTCAGGTCATGGCAGTGCAGTTTCCGTTTGAACGCGACCGAGGCATGCTCAAGGATCACCAGGTGCGGTGTCTTCAGATCCTCCGGAACACAGTGAGGTTTTCCTCCGAGTTCGATGGTGGCGTACCCATGCAGCTCCGCCGCCTCGAGCCGCCCTTCCAGACAAATCACCCGGGCGGTAATCGTGGTTCCGGAGAGGATGCCATCGGGACCGATATGTACCCGTCCCACCGTCTTGACGTCATCGGTCTGGGTTCCCTCAATCTGGAAGTCCCCCTGGTTGAGTTCGGTGCGGCATTTGGGGCAGAGGAGGCGCGGGGTTTTCCCGGTGGCAAAAAACCGATAGCCGCACCCGTAGCAGAGTACTTCGGTTTTGGTGGGCATCGCGGTGTGGCTGTACCGGCCGCCCGTCTTGGGGTCGGGCGGGGGCTTGGGAGGCGGGGGGGCCTCCGGGGCCGGGGGCGGAGGCACAGGGGCCTCCTTGACGTGCCGAACCGCACGCACCAGGTGGAGCGCGTCCACCTCCCCGCTTTTTCTTCCCCCGGGCACGCCTGGTGATCCGAATCAGCCCACAGGCATCAGCGACGACCGAACACGCCGCCCTTGCCGCCTTCTTCTGGCTTGGATTCGCTGGACTCCGGCTTGGGTTCGGGGGTTCCCGGAACGGCGGCGCCGGTGCCGGAGGGGTTCACTTCCGAACGGCCGATAAAGGTCACCCCATCCTCAACCGCGAGACGCTTGGAACTGATATCCCCGTTGACCTTGGCCGAAGCCTTCATATCGATTTTATCTTTGGCGGTAATATTACCCTGGACATTGCCTTCCACAATGACGCTGTTGACGGAAAGGTTGCCCTTGATGACCGCCTTTTTGCCGATGACCGCGTCCGCGGCGCAGTTCAATTCGCCATCGAGTTTGCCATCGATGCGGATCGCACTGGCGGTCTTGATGGTTCCGGTGATTTCCACATCGGCGGCGATGATGGATTGCGAGGTTTGCTCATTGCTCATGGTGGTCTCTCTCCTTGCTGTTGGTTGACGTTACATGCGTTCGGGAACCTGAATGCCGAGAAGGTTGAGTCCCTGTTCAAGGGTTCGCGCGACCAGCAGGCTGAGCCGGATACGGCTTTCGCGAATCCCTTCGGGGGCCTGTAGAAAGGGAACGGTCTGATAGAACCGGCTGTAGGCCTGAGCGAGATCGAACAGATAGTCGGCCAGCAGGTTGGGCCGGTACTGAAGCGTGGCGCGGGTGAGCGCATCCGGAAAACGGAGCAACCGGACAGCGACATCCCGCTCCGCAGGTTCACCGACATGCATCGGCACATCGAGTCCGGAGCTGTCGGGATAACTCTCCTGGTATTTCCGCAATACCCCCCGGGCCCGGACACAGGCGTACTGCAGGTAGGGAGCGGAATTGCCGTCGAGGGCGAGGGCCTTCTCCCAGGTAAAGGTTACCAGGCTCTGGGGATTCTGGCTGAGGTCCGCATATTTGACCGCACCCAGCCCCACCGTCCGGGCAATGGCCCGCTTTTCCTCGTCGCTCAAGGATGTGTCGGCACTCTGGATCAACTGGAGGGCGCGCTCTTCCGCTTCATCGAGCAGGCGTTCCAGCTTGATCACATTGCCATCGCGGGTGGAAAAGGTTCCTTCGGGAAGCCGCATCAATCCAAACCAGACATGCCGGAGTTCGGTCTGGATTCCGAGTTTCCGGCAGATGGTGAAAAACTGTTTGAAGTGGAGCTGTTGCCGCTCGTCGGTCACATAGACAATCGCTTCGGGGGCAAACGCTTCAACCCGGGCCAACACGGTGGCGATGTCGGTGGTCGCATAGTTGAACGCCCCATCGGATTTACGGACAATGCACAAGGGCAGTTTTTCCTCATCAAGGCGGACCACCTGCGCGCCGTCGCTCTCTTCAACCAAACCCTGCGCTCGCAACCGGTCCAGCACCGCCGGAAGCTGGTCATGGTAGTAGCTTTCCCCCCGGCACAGATCAAACCGGATATCCAACCGGTCATAAATCCGGTTAAACTCCTTCATGCTCAAGGCGACAAAGGTTTCCCACAGCGCGCGGGAATCGGGATCCCCCTGCTGGAGCTTGACCAATTCCTGCCGGGCCTGGGCCTGCCATTCCGGATCCTCATTTTTCCGTTCGTTGCTTTTGACATACAGGGCTTCGAGCGCACCGATGGGGTCGCGGGCCAGTTGTGCTTCATCGAGGAAATTCCGGTAGCCGAGAATCAGAATGCCAAACTGGGTTCCCCAATCGCCGAGGTGGTTGTCGGAGATCACGGTAAATCCGAGAAACCGGTGAAGGCGGTCTAGCGCATTGCCGATCACGGTGGACCGGATATGGCCAATATGCATAGGCTTGGCAATGTTCGGGCTGGAGTAGTCGAAGAGAATCGTCCGGCCCTTCCCTGCCTCCGGCACCAACAGCCGGGCATCGTCATCCATGGCGGCGAGAGCCTCCGACATCCAGTCGTCGGACAGGGTGAGATTGATGAAGCCCGGGCCCGCGACTTCGACGGAAGCGAGCGCGGGATGAGGTGGCAGCACCGCACTCAGGGCATCGGCGATGGCCCGGGGCGACTGACGGAGGTGCCGGGCAAGTCCCATCGCCGCGTTACATTGGTAGTGGCCAAATTGCTCGTCGGTGGCCACCGAGGCAAAGAGCTGGTCGGCCAGGGCTTCCTGACCGGGATAGGCCTGCACAAAGGCCGCCTGGAGCCACTGGGTCAATTGTTGTTCAAGGGTGGCGCCGGGAGGGCCAGAGGGAAGATCCGGTTTCTGTGGTTCTGTCATGATTTCCGCATTGTTAGAGCCGTTGGCCCGGAAACGCAATCCTAACTGCAAATCCCTGGCATTTTCGACCATTCCTTCCTATTTTCGGCCTTGAACTGGATGTGCGGGTGTGTAGAGTGTGTGGCGCGCAGATTCCCGTACATGCCGGGAAACGCAGCAACGGCAACCAAAGAATGGATGGAGTATTTCTTATGGCAAAAGCGACAAAGAAAACGGCAGCGAAAAAAGCTGAAGAGAAACCTGTAACGAAACCGGCGGCCAAGAAGGCGCCCGCGAAGAAAGCCCCGGCCAAGAAGGCCGCGGCGGCCAAGGCCCCGGCGGTCAAGAAGGCCCCGGCCGCGAAAGCAGCCCCGGCGGTCAAGCCCAAAACGATCTCCGCTCAGGAGCGGTATCACATGATTGATGAGGCCGCCTACTATCGCGCGGAGAAGAGTGGGTTCACCGCCGACGCTCACGAAAACTGGGTGGCCGCGGAAAAGGAAATCGAAGAACTGATGGCGAAGCAGAATATCGTCGTCAAAGGCTGAGCGCTTCGCTTCGAACCACGGAACAAAACGTGGAGTCCCGACCCCGGGACTCCGCGTTTTTTTATGTCTTGGGGTAGAGCAGAACCACCCGGTACATCCAATCTACGGCCCAGAGAACCGCAAGCCCCCACCATACGCGACGCGAGCGGATCAACCGTATCAGTCGCTCTCCCGGTAGAACAATTCGGTACAGAAGGAGGCCAGCGACACTTGTGCTCCACAGGATGAACAGGATCAGAAAAACCCCGGTGAGAAATGGGGACAGGTGCAGGGCCTCGCGCCACGCACCATGGCAGAGTGCGTGAAAGACCCGGGTGCCGCCGCAGGTGGGACAGGCGATGCCGGTCCAGGCATGCAGGCGGCAGATCTCGATCGGGACTTGACCGGGGGTCAGCCACCAGGCAATGGCAAACAGGACGCTGATTCCGGCCGCGAGGGCTCCATGGCACGCGAGCAGGTCGCCAAAACCGCGCGGTTCCGCGATCTGGATCCAGGGCCGGTTAAGCCGCAGCTTGCGGGGGGCGGCCATGCACATCCCGGTAGGCAGCGGCCAACGAGGTAAAGTACAGGGGCATCGTCACCACCATACCGATACCGCAGGCCAGTCCGCCAAGGCTGCTCAGTATACCGATCACCAGGGTGAACCCCAGCATGGGCCAGAACGCTGGTTTGACCTGCTCGATGCTGGCCTTGATCGCGGTAACCGCATCCACCTTCTTCTCCACAATGTAGGGCAGGGCAAAAATCGTAATGGCCTGAAGGGCGGAGGTGGCAAAAACCGAGAGCAGGGTTCCAATGCAGGGGAGCAGATTCAACACGATGGTGAGGACAATCGATGCAACCATCATCGCAAGGTAATAGAGCAGGGAAGGAACAAACACATTGAAGCCCTCAAACAGCGCTCCGACCTCGGGCCGGGGTTCTACCTGATCAAACAACCGGAGACTGATCACGATCATTCCGGCCATCATGGGGCCGACCAGAATACCCACGGAGGCAATACTGATGACCAGGGCAATCAGGGATACCAGAATCAGAATCGGCAGGTTTGCCTTGTAGATATCAAAGCCCTGCTGGATCCACTCGCTGAATTTTACATCTTCATTTTGCATGAATCGTCACTCCTTTGCTCCATCACGCCGCCCACGGTATCGCAGGCGTGGACCTGAAACAAGGGCAAAGGAAAGCGGTTCCGTGCGACGTGGCTCGTCGCCGGACAACCCGGCCGCGAGCAGGCTGATCATGTATCGCGATGGATTGCGGAGGCAGCGCTCAGCTCGATCCAGGATGGCTGGCCGGACTGGCGTTCCGCGATCAGGTCGTCATGGATTGCGCTCACCCGCGCGATGTAGTCGCGGGTGGAGGCAGGCAGGGTGTCGAGGGCAAACCCGGACTGGACCACCCTCCCGGGACCGGCATTATAACAGGCGAGGAGAAGGCTGCGCTCATCGGCGTTCCAGTCACCCCGATGGTCGACCAGAAAAGTGTGCAGTTTGGACAGATAGGCCTTACCCACCCGCCGATTGATATCCGGGTCAAACGCCCGACTGAACGAAAGCGAGCGGCCATAAAGCGAGGTGGTGACCTCGCGCCAGGTATCCGACTTGATCTGCATCAGACCCCGCTCGCCGTGGCGTCCCACAACCGCCGGGTCGCCGCCGGATTCAATCATGATAATCGATTCCACCAGAAGCTCGGCCAGAGACTCGCCCGGATCAGCCACAGGCTCGGGGGCGGGGATCACCGCCGCTTGCGCAACGCTTTCCACCGACCGCAACGGCGGGGGTGGAGTTGCCTCCACACGATGGGCCGCTTCGAGATGGAGTTGGAGGAGCAGAACCACCCCGGCGGAAATAATCGCACCGAGCCAGCGCACACCTTCGGTGTTAAAACGTGATTCCTTCATGTTCAATTCCCTGTTACCCTAATTGAACGCCAAGGAAATCAGGTCAGGCACACCCACCAACCTCGGCGAAGCAGAGGGAGAACATAACCCGCTCTGCTCCCTTGTAAACAACAAAAACGTTTTACTTCTGTTAGAAATACCGCCGGAAGGAAAAGAATAAATCATAGATGGTTTTCGGGCAAGGGGTTAAGGATTTGCCCGACCGGTCATGGGGCGGGCCAATTTTTGGGCCCGATTCGCGGCCGTGATAGGAGTGACGTCGCCACATCCCAATGGGAAATCCATTGACCGGGGCAAATTATCTTGATTTCCGCCGATTGTTCGGTTGCCAACCCCACCGGCAATCGCTATGGTCTCCGACTCGATTTCAGTCAGGAGTACACGATGAATATTACGATTGTTGGAACAGGATACGTGGGATTGGTCACCGGGGCTTGCTTTTCCGAGTGGGGCCACAATGTGATGTGTGTGGATAATGACCAGCGGAAGGTCGACATGCTGCATCGCATGGAAATGCCGATCTACGAGGATGGCCTGGAAGCGTTGGTCCGGCGCAACGTCGAGGCGGGACGGCTGCATTTCTCCAACAGCATCAAAGAAGGAACCGCCTTTGCCGAAGTGATTTTCATTGCGGTCGGCACCCCTCCCGGATACCGGGGCGCCGCCAACCTCTCCTATGTTGAACAGGTTGGGCGGGAAGTCGCGGAAAACATGGACGGCTACCGGCTGCTGGTTGAGAAGAGCACGGTCCCGGTCAATACCGGTGAACAGCTCAAGCGGACGATGTCCAAATACATGAAGGCGGATATTCCTTTCGACATTGCGTCGAACCCGGAGTTCCTCAAGGAAGGAACCGCGATCGAGGATGCGTTTGATCCGGATCGGATTGTTGTCGGGGTGGAAAGCGAGCGGGCCGCCCAGTTGATGCGGGAGATTTATGAGCCGATCATCCAGAAAACCAATTGCGCATTTCTGGTCATGAATATCGCGAGCGCCGAACTGACCAAGCATGCGTCCAATTCCTTCCTCGCCACCAAGATTTCATTCATCAATGCGGTCAGCCGGGTTTGTGAATTGACCGGAGCCAATGTCGAGCAGGTCGCGCAGGGAATGGGGTTGGATCGGCGGATCGGGCCCAAGTTCCTCAACGCCGGGGTCGGGTACGGCGGATCCTGTTTCCCCAAGGATGTCGATGCCTTCGTCCAAATTGCCGACAACCTCGGGTATGACTTTGAGCTGCTCAAGACCGTGCAACGGGTCAACAAGACCCAGCGCGAACATGTGATGCAGATGATCCAACGCGAACTTTGGGTCGTGCAGGACAAAGAAGTGGCAATCCTCGGTCTGGCCTTCAAGCCCGGCACCGACGATATTCGCGAGTCCCCTTCCCTCTATTTTGTCCCCCAGTTGATTGAAGCCGGAGCCAAGCTGCGGTTGTGGGATCCGGTTGCCGAACAGAATTTTGCCGAGCGGTTCCCGGACCAGCGCTACACCAAGACCCCGATGGAGGCTTTGGAGGGTGCCGACCTTCTCCTCGTGCTGACCGAATGGCCGGAAGTGAAGGCGCTCGAACCGGAAGCGATGAAAAAGGTCATGCGCTGCCCGGTGGTGGTGGATGGACGCAACGTATTTGACCCGAAAGTCATGCATGACCAGGGGTTCAGCTATACCAGCATCGGACGCCCCGGAATTGCCGTTTGACGCACGCCCGTGGCTTCGCTATAAAAGCCTGTTTTACCAGTAAAATCCCAGCCCAAGAAGGGAGAGTGAATACAATACCGTGACTGAAGTGAAAATTCGCAAAGGCGAGTCGATTGACCGTGCCATCCGCCGTCTGAAAAAGAAGTTGGACAAGGAAGGCATCATGCGCCAAATCCGCGCCAATCGTTACTTCGAGAAACCCAGTGAGCGCCGCCGCCGCAAGGAAGCCCGCTCGCGCATTCGCTCCGTCTAAACCGGGAGAGATCCATCATGGAAAAGGAAGAAAGCGCATCCAGCTTTTTACCCCGCCCATGACCCACGATTGAGCCGACCTGGATGCCGTCAATGGCCTCCAGGTCTTTTTATTGACCCTGTAGTACCGCACCATGGACATCGGCTTATCCACACATTGGAACGCATACCGCCACACAGACGGGCGGGCATTGGTGGACGAAATTGCCGCCCTCGGGTTTACCTCCATCGAGCTGGGGTATGACACCCGGCTGGATTTGCTTCCCGGCATCGAAGCCGCAGTCGAGGCCGGCGCGATCCAGGTCCATAGCCTCCACGCGATCTGTCCGGTCCCCATGGGGGCACCCCGGGGCCATCCGGAAATTTACACCATGGCCTCCACGGAAAAACGGGAGCGGGAGCAGGCGGTGGTCTATTTGCAAAAGACCCTCGACCTGGCCGCTGCGCTGAGGGCCAAAGCCGTTGTCGTCCATGCCGGCAATGTGTCCATGACCCGGATGTCCCGCGAACTGGTAGACCTCGCCCGAAACGGGCAGCAGTTCACCGCCCGCTATGAAAACCTGAAATTCAAGCTCCAGGAAAAGCGGGAAAAGAAATCCCGCAAGCAATTCGGCTACCTCGCCGAGTGCCTGGCGCAAATCATGCCCCGGCTTGAGACCAACCGGGTGGCGCTGGGCCTGGAGCTGCTTCCGAGCTGGGAGTCCTTTCCCACCGAGATGGAACTGGAATACCTGCTCTCTCAGTTCCCCACCCGCTGGTTTGGCGCCTGGATTGATATTGGACATGTCCAGATTCGGGAAAACCTCGGGTTTATCAATCTGGACCGCTGGATGGAAAAGTTGGGGCCGCGCGTGGTGGGGATGCACCTCCATGACGTGGTTCCGCCCACCACGGATCACGTCATGCCCCCGGCCGGCGCGGTTCACTTTGACCGCTTTGAAGCCCTGGCCCAACGGGACATTCCCAAAGTGATTGAGCCAGCGCCCCGAACCCCGGAAATAGAGATTCAAAAAGCACACCAGCACCTGTTAAGCTGCTGGAAACTGACCACCACCAACCAGGAACAACATGATGGCTAAAAAAGCACTGATCACCGGAATTACCGGACAGGACGGATCCTACCTCGCGGAATTTCTTCTCGAGAAAGGCTATGACGTCTATGGCGTCATGCGCCGCTCCAGTAACCAGACCCTCGAACGCATTGAGCACATCAAGGATCAGATCGAGCTGGTGCAGGGCGACTTGCTGGACGAAATGTCACTGATTCATCTTCTCCAGGACATCCAGCCGGAAGAAATTTACAACCTTGCTGCCCAGTCCTTTGTTCACACCTCATGGACTCAACCGGTACTGACTGGAGAATTCACGGCGCTGGGAGTTACCCGGATGCTCGATGCCATGCGGTTCACCTGTCCGAAGGCAAGGTTTTACCAGGCTTCCAGCAGCGAAATGTATGGCAAGGTGCATGCGGTGCCCCAGAGCGAAGAGACCCCGTTCCACCCCCGCAGCCCCTATGCGGTGGCCAAAGTCTATGGCCACTACATCACCCTGAACTACCGCGAGAGCTATAATCTTTTTGCGGTGTCCGGCATTCTGTTCAACCATGAAAGTCCACGCCGCGGAAAGGAATTTGTCACCCGCAAGATCACCGACGGGGTGGCCCGGATCAAGCTCGGGGTGCAAAAGGAACTGCGGATGGGCAACCTGGACGCCAAGCGCGACTGGGGGTTCGCCGGCGATTATGTCCGCATGATGTGGATGATGCTCCAGCAGGAGGAGCCGGATGACTACGTGATTGCCACCGGCGAGACCTACTCGGTGAAGGATTTCTGCGAGATGGCGTTTTCCCGGGTGGGGTTGAACTGGAAGGACTATGTCGTGGTCGATCCCAAATTCCTCCGCCCGGCCGAGGTGGATCTCCTGCTCGGGGACCCCACCAAGGCCAAGGAGAAACTGGGCTGGGTTCCGGAGGTGAAGATCCAGGAACTGGTCAACATGATGGTGGATGCGGATCTGGAACGGGTCCAGCGCGAACTACGCTGATCCGGCCATGGATATTCTGATCACCGGAGGGACCGGGTTTGTCGGTCGGCACGCCATCGCCGAACTGCAACGTCACGGCCATACCGTCAGCCTGCTGACCTTGCCCGGCTTTCCGATTCCAACGGGAATTCCCGCATACGAGGCGGATATTCGGGATCAGGCCCGGTTGGCGGAAGTGCTGCGGCAGGCCGCCCCGGATGCCTGCCTTCATCTTGCCGGGATTGCCTTCGTTCCTCACGGCTGGGAAAAGCCGGTGGAAACGTTCGAGGTGAATCTCAATGGGACCGTGCACCTCCTTGATGCCCTTCGTGAAGTTTCCCCCCACACCCGGTTGCTGGCCGTGACCTCCGCCCTGCTTTACGGGGCCCACCCGCGACCCGGGCCGATTCAGGAGGAGGATCAGCCCTTGCCCGACAGTGTTTATGCCGTGTCCAAGCTGGCCGCGGATCTCACGGTTCTGCTCTATGCCAGGCGCTATGGCCAACCGGTAATGACCGCCCGCCCCTGTAACCACATCGGTCCTGGGCAATCTCTGAGCTTTGTCGTCCCCTCGTTTGCCCGGCAATTGCTGGCTATTCGAAGCGGAAAATCCAAGCCGGTCATGAAGGTGGGCAATCTCGCCTCGACCCGGGAATTTCTGGATGTCCGCGATGTGGTCTCCGCCTACCGGTTACTGCTTGAATCCGGCGAGCCGGGCGAAGCCTACAACATCTCTGCGGCCAAGAGCATGACCATTCAGAGCCTGCTCGATGAATTATGCCGACTCACCGGCGTTCACCCCACAATCGAAATCGATCCCGAACGGTTCCGCCCCACCGATCACCAACCCGTACTGGCCTCGGATAAATGCCGGAAACAAGTGGGTTGGGAACCCCGCCTTACCATCACCGAGACCCTGCAAGCGGTGATTGTCGAGATGGGGCAGGCCGAGCGGGCCTGACACCGGAACGCCGGACAATCAGGGGATCGACTCACCCTCGCGCTCCAGCCAATACTGCTCGAGAGCGCTATCCACCGCCGGCTTCAATTCCTCGATCAATTCCCGTTGCATGAAGCGGTAGTGGTCACCAATATCCAACGTTTCGATCGGCGCCAGGATATCCATGTCGTGAAAGGCAATTTTGATTCGCCCGACATACTTCCGCTCCATCACCAGAATCAAATCCGCCCAAACCAGATCCTCCCGGGTCAGCCGACGTTTACTGGTGTCGGCGATACCGGCTGAACGCACCGACATCCGGGAGTCATTTTGGAAGATCCGCTCCGCCGTCGGACTTCGTCGGTTATTTCTTCCGCATACAAACAGGATCTTCAACTGTCCGGGCTGGTTCATGTCGGCCGACATCATCCCCTACCCCGGCCCAGGATGCCAGCAGGAAGTCACCTCCCCGACCGAAAAGGCTTTCCGGACAGGAATTCCTAACTGCCTATTTCACAACTACTTCCAAAAACCACCCCCAAACCGCAGGTAAAGTGCTTCACTTTTCTGGTAAAAGCGCTTTACCCAGGGGCGGGTTAGGTCTATGTTTAGTCATGGCGTTCACAAGTAAACCGCTTTGAACATGTTCGGGGGAATCGTTATGAAGAAGCGCAACACATTTGTCGGAATCATCATCGCCAGCATACTCGCTGGCCAACAACTAGCCAACGGCGAGGTGATGCTCCAGTGGTTCAATACGACCTGGCAGCAGATGATCGACACCATCCCCCACCTGTCGGAAATCGGTTATGGCTCCATCTATGTTCCCGTACCCAACAAGGCCGGTAGCCAATGGTCCGTGGGGTATGACCTGCATGACCGTTTCGACCTTGGTGACGAGGACCAGAATGGAACCATTGCCACTAAATACGGCACAAAGCACGAACTCATTCAATTGGTCGCGCTGGCGCATCGTTTTGGTATTCGCGTATACTTCGACAATGTGATGAATCACAACTCATTCGGTGTCCCCGGGTACGATGAAAATACGCCGATAACCCTCTACCCAGACATGCTTCCTGAAGATTTTCACATGGTGCAGGTGGATGGCCAATTCTGGAGAAAATCCGGATCGATTCAGCAACACCACTACGATACTGGCGATCATCAGGCCATTCAGCACTACACTTTGAGTGACCTGAACGACATCTCGAATGAATCCGGGAACTGGGACATTCCAGGTCCTGACTTGTCCTTCGTGCGCCAACCGACTGAACCAGACAAGTATCCTGACTATACCGACTCGAACAACTTCGTCGCCGATGCCGACGGCAACAAGGTCTTCAAGTTCCGGGACAGTGATCGATCCACTGGCGACCCGGTCAGCGAAGATGTCAATGCCTACCTGAATCGGGCGGTACGTTGGACCATGCATGAAACCAAATGCGACGGCTTCCGATTCGATGCCGCCAAGCATGTCATTCCCGACTTCTTTGGAGAATGGAAGGACGCAGGCAATTGGGGTAGTTACCTCGGGTACTGCGGTGTCATCCAGGCCGAGTTCGACGCCATTTACGGCTTCAGCGACGGCGACACCCGCAACTCCCTGTTTGATGAGGACGCGCCGCGCGACGATGCCATGCTGTTCGGCGAGGCGGTGCCTCATTCCAATCTGGATCTGTTCGACTATGTTCGCCGCGGCATGCGCCTGTTGGACTTCAGCTATGAAGGCACCGCCTCCAGTACGATCGATGGATGGGGCAACCAAAAATATGCGGGCAATTTGCTGAATCTCGGTCCTCTCGGCCCGGACTACGGCGTCATGCAACCGCAGAATCACGATCATCCGCAGTTCGCCGACATGGATATGTTGAGCACCTGGATGATCCTTCGCGACGGCATCTCTCTGGTCTATACCGATGGCAACAATCATGCCCTCCCCGATCAGTGGGGCCGGGTGTTTCCCGAACATGGCCAGGGCAACTACCTCGGCCAGTATCAGAATGCAAATGTCATCGACCGACTCCCGATGTTGATCGACACCCCTGGACCAGAGAGCGAAATTACCCGTGCGATCTGGATTCACCAGCAATTCGTTCGCGGCTATGACGAGAATAAATGGAGCAGCGACGACGTCGTGGTCAACCAGAAGGTATATCCCCAGAACTATAACGGCACGACTTACAACCAGAATGAAGGCGCGATCTTGTTGGTTGCCATTAACAATGATCGGTACAGTCAGGAAACCCATTACGTGAATCCCTTCACACATTTCCGTCCGGGCTCCCTCCTGTTTAATTACGCCACCCGCCATAACGGATGGGATCAGGACGAATGGGTTCGGGTCAACACCGACTGGACGATCAACCTGCGGGTACCACCCGGACACTATGCCGCCTACAGCTTCATGGTCCCCGGACGCACTGCGGTCGAACCGTCGTCACCGATTCTCATTGAGCAACCTGCGGGCTCCCTCGTCGATCTCATGCCGGTGATTCGCGAAGACGGAGAGCATGGCGATACCGACTGGGATGATGATGGCACTCCCAACGACGAAGACCCCGTATACGTGCAGCGCATTCATGGCAGTGATCCGATTCGCTTTGTCTCCCGCTCCGACGGCCTCACCGTAGCGGCCATGATACGGCTGGATGAAGGCATCGACATCAACGGCAACGGAATCGACAATCCCATCGGTGAAGCAACCGATGTGTATCTCGGATACGAGCCGATGGCGTTCCGCTTTCGTCGCCTGGGATCCACCTATTTCGGTGAATGGGATGCGTTGGTCAGCGACATGGATACCACCGTCGACAACGAGTCGGACTTCTGGGATCGCGCCAACTACGAAGTTGAGTATGAAGTGACTAATGTGGCCGCAAACGCATTTGATGAAGGCTATCACATGGTACGCACGCGGCTGTTCCGCAAGCGCCTGGGCGGCCCCAATGATGGCTGCGACATCTACAACACCTTCACCAAGACCTTTTACATGGACCAGTATGCACCGACCGGCATTTTTGGTTACCCCCAGACGGGCGAGGCCCTGTGGAGTCGCGAGTACGGCATGGCCATCCGCAGCGACGATACCGTCACGGAGGTCATGATCCACATCGACGATAACGACCCCACGAACGATGACTCCGTGACCGGGATACTCAACGGCAACGGTGTCGCTACCAACGGCAGCGGCCTCGCATGGGCCCCCGCGTCGCGTTCCGTGCCGAACCCATCTGACTCCCATCTGTCGCAGTACAGCACCAACTATCCGCGCGAGTGGAGGTTCACCTACCGCAACATCCCCTCCAGTGGGAACGCCACGATCCAGGCGCAACTCCGCGAGGCCTCTTCCTCCGTGGACACCAATCGCATCACCACCCTCACCGGGACCCATGCCTGCAACGCCCCCGACGCCCGCCTCCAGGTGGCATGGCCGCCGCATGGCAGTGTCATTTCCTTTACCGATTACGAAATCGTCATCCAGTTCACCTCCTGCGCGGATGGCGGATCGGTCTGTCTCTCGACCAATCCCGCCAACTTCTCCATCTTGATCGATAATGCTTTTCAGCCGCGCGACCGCTACGTCCTTCAAGACAACCAAGGCGGCGATGGATTCGGGGAATTGCGCATGGCGTGGAGTAATTTTAGCGCCGGTACCCACACGATCATGGCCCGCTACGAAGACAACGACTACGACTTGCAGACCACTGCCGAAGTCAAGACCACCGTCGAACAGACCAATGCGCGGCTGATTCAGCCCGCCCCCCTCGATCTCAACGGCTCGCCTTCGGTCATTACCGCGCCCTACCCGCCCCCCCCCTTCAACTACACGATTATCGCGGAAACCAGTCCCGACGTGATCTCCTTGCGGGTGGACATCGACAACGGAACCTGGGGCGGGGCGGCGACCTTGACTACCAGCAACGCTTCGGCCAAGACCTGGACCTTTGCCTGGAACAATCTTGGCATAGCCCAGGAAGGCACCCACGCGATCTCCGTGTATGGCGACACCGATGGCAACACCAACACCGTCGAAATCGATGCCCATGTCACCACCACCCTCGATTTCCGCCAAACCGTCACCGACAACGATAGCGACAGCGATGACGACGACGACGGAATCACCGACGACGAGGAGAGCAATGCTTACGACCTGTTCACCGAGAAACCGCTGGCCACAGATTGGTCCAATGGCGACGTACATCACTATTACTTCGCCGGAAAGAGTGACTACCTGTCGCCCGACACCGACGACGATGGTTTGCCCGATGGTCTGGAACTCGGACTCTCCGGGCCTCTATACGCCGCAGCCACGGACCTGAACGCCGACACCGACGGCGACGGATACAAGAATTTTATTGCCGACCTTGATCCGCCGGTGTTCAACACCGACGACAACAGCGGCCATGAAAACTACGTGCCGGGCGGCGACCGGCTCATGCGAATCGCCGGCACCACCACCGACCCGATCAAGCCGGACACCGACGACGACGGACTCCCGGACGGTATTGAAGACGCCAACCGCAATGGCCGCTTCGACGCCGGGGAAACCGATCCCAACGAACCCGACACCGACGGCGACTCGAAGCAGGACGGCGTCGAGGACGTCAACCACAACGGACGGATCGACGGCGACTCGAACACGAATCGCATGTACAACGCAGGCGAAGCATGGGTCGAAACCGATCCGCTCAACGCCGACACCGACGGCGATGGACTGCCCGATGGCTGGGAGAACGTCTCTTGTCTGAACGCCCTCGACAACGGGACCAACAACCTCTCCACCACAGCGGCCAATGACGGCAATCCCGACTACGGAGCCGACGGCGATCCCGACGGCGACGGCCTCTCGAACCTTCAGGAATACATTGGAGACACCGACCCGTGTTTCGCGGATACCGGCCTCGCCCTTCCCGGCGACAAGATCAACATCGGCTCAGGAAAGTCCCTCGGCAAACTCGCCGGGGTGGAGTTCTTCGAACAATTCACGGACTGGGAGGCCGACGATTGCCACATCCTCGACGAATACCATGGCGCCGGCAACCTCAAGGAGCGTGCGGATGTCTATTCCTGGGGCGACGAATACGACTCCAGCCGGGACATGGTCGCTTTCTACTCCCGCGACGGTGGAAATCTCGGCGAATTCTATTTCCGCATCGATTTCAATGACCTCACGTATCAAGCCGAGGAGGGCAACCTCGATCTCTACATCGTCATTGACACCGGTAATCCCGCCATCGGCGAGCATACCCTCCCCGACAGTGTCAATTGCACGGCGGAGATGGGCTGGGAAGCCGTGGTGGCGGTATACCAGACCGACTCGGCCAATGTCCTGATCGACGAGAATCCACTGCAGAATAGTGTGAACAGTTGGGATGCTCTCAGCACCAACGGCGTCGTTTCACACCCCGAATATATACGCGGCATCAGTTACCGTGCCGATTACGACGCCGTCGAAATCGCCATCGACCGGCAGGCCCTCATCCAAGCCGGATGGAACGGCATCAGTGAATTGCACTACCAGGTGTACACCACTCGCGACGGTACCCAGGACAGTCCGCGTGGGGCGGGTGACATCGGCGGAACCAGCGACCTCGTCGATGCCATCTACGACGACAATCGCGGCAGCGACGACGGGATCCTCAACGGCTGGATCAACCAGGGTTGGGTCGCCAATCGATCGAAGCTGGCCATTCTGCTGCACGGCAATCAACCGGCGCTTCCAGCCTCCGAGATCCAGGACCAGATTCAACACACCTCCGGGGGCGTGACCTCCGGGTACTTCCGCGCTCTCAACGCTCACGCGTTCTTCGGGTTGCCTATGAATCTTCGCATCGCCGGCAAGCTCGCCTCGACCATCGAATGGGCAGCCAGCGACACATCGCCCCAGCAGAGTGGGCCGGCCTTCAACGCCCGAATCCGACAGATGGTCCGCGACGGCGAGGTCTCCCTCCTTTCCGGCCCCTATGATGAAATCGGACTGCCCTTCTTCAATTCCACGCTCAATCAGGCGGCTATCGACCTCGGCAACCAGACACTCAATGCCATCTACGGCACGTCCTTCCCCAACTGGTGGGATGTTCACTTCTATCCCGAGCGCATGATGGATGGAGACACCCTCACCCAGCTCGGTGGCCTCGGCGCCTACTTCGGGGTGATCGATCAATACACCCACTTGTACAACTGGTTTGGCCGTGAAGCTGCGGTTCAGGCCCAAGGCTATCGAATCAATGAGATCAACGGCGTCAAGCTGTTCGCGATCAACCAACAGGCCAGCGACGATATGTTCGCGCGGCATGACGACGGCATCAGTCTCGGTCTTCGCGAGCTGCTCGCGCAGAAAGCCAACGAAACGTGGGCGCGCGATCAGGTGGTCGTCATGTTCGGCCTGTGGGAAGATTTCGGCAATACCACCAACGCCGCCGCTTACGACCGGAACCTCGCCTGGATCGCCAATCATCCCTGGATTCAGGTCGTCACCCTCGAAGACATCGCCAAGGGGAACATCGACGCCTCCGGCGACGGCGAAGGCGATTACTGGGAATCCGTCAATCGCGGCACCGGCCTAAGTCTGGACCCGCAGGCCAGCGACTTCGTCCACTATTCCAGCGGCTCCGATTTCGAAAACTGGTACAACGGCTCCGCCAGCGAAGAGTCGCTGCGCGACTATCGGTTCACCTACGAGGGGACGAACATGACGGTTAAGACCTTCGGTGACCTCGACACTTCCGGAACCATCCTCCACGACGCATGGAATGCCGTGGCCTTCGGATCCGGGACCGAGAAACAACTGGGACGGGCCATGGTCATTAAAAGCCTCTGGGAAACCGCGTTCCACAACGAAGGCGAATACGACCGCTCCCGCTGGAGCTACGGCGCCTATAAATACCCGGATTCGTCGTATGATACCCTGGCGGGGTTTGTCCTCAACGGCCATGCCCAGACCCGTCTTGGCGCTTTGTACGGGCGAGTCTCGCAATGGTCGGCGGCCCCGCCCTCCAGCGTCAGCAACACCGTCGAGGACATTGACCTGGATGGCGAAAGCGAACATCTCCTCTTCAACCAGCGTGTCTTCGCCGTGTTCGAGGACAACGGCGGACGCATGATCGCCGCGTTCGTCAGGGATCCCATCAGCGGCCGAGCCTTCCAGGCCATCGGCAATACGCTGGCCTACGCCGAAGGCCAAACCGAGGACGAAGGGTCGAGCAATCTCAACGGCTCGGGTCAGCCACTCGCCCGCCGTACCTCGGCGCTCAAGGATTGGTGGGCTGCGGGACCCAACACCTCAGACTACGTCAACCAAGCCTACACCGCGACCACAGTGGCTGGTGGATGGCGGCTGACATCCTCTGACGGCAAGATTCAGAAGACAGTGACCCTGACAACCGGTACCTCCACCACCTTCGAGGTCCAATACCAACTCCAGCCCTCGATCACCACGCTGTACGTGCGGAACGGTCTTGCCCCCAACCTGTTCGGCCTCATGCTCAACGGCCAGAAGTATCTCAGTGATGCCACCGAAGCGGGTGGCGCGGTGGCGCTCAACCAGGATGATCGCGTGGACACCGTGGTCTCCGCGATCGGGTACGCCGACGCCGGGCACAACGCCGCCTACAATACCGCCGCCGCAGATAACGATGGCAGCTTCGCCTCTCGCAACATGCGCAACCAGGCCTTCGTTCATCAGATCGAGTTGGCTGGAAGCGGTACTTTCAGTTTTGGGATACAACTCCATGCTCAGCAAACCGATACCGACCAGGATGGCACGCCGAACGAGACTGATGACGATGACGACAACGATGGGTATTCCGACATGGTCGAGCTCACCATCGACCCGCTGCTCGGACAGCAGCAGTCTGATCCGTGGGATACAAACTCGGTTCCCTCCGACCTCGATTCCGACGGCTTGACCGACGCGATCGATCCCGACCGGGACGGCGACGGCCTGTCCGATAGCGACGAACTGCTCGCCGGCACCGATCCCTTCGATCCCAATTCCTGCCTGGTCCTGACCACCGTCACCCGCCTGGTCAATGGACAGGTTCAGGTCGAGTGGGAAACCGTCGGCGGAAAGCGCTATACCCTCAGCTTTGCCCAAAACCTTCCGGGGCAACCAATGGTGTGGACCGATATCCCCGCCTCTTCGTTCCAGGTCTGGGAAACCGACGTCGCAGAGGGCGTCGCCGACACCGAGAGCTTTATCGATGATGGCGCCCTGACCGGCTCAGTCGAACCTGTCGCGTATCGTGTCAAAGTCGACGAGCCCTGATTGGCTGCGGATGCGTTACAGATGAAAATCATCATTTACAAGATCGAGGTGGAGATCCCCTCCCCCTGAGTTCGCCAGCTCGATCTGTTCCCCCGACGCCCCGTCCCGCATCTGCGGGGCGGGGCGTTTTTTGTGTCGTGAGCGGCCGATGCTCTGAATCAGACCGCGTGGGGATGGCGTCCGGGTTAAGGCGTTTCCGGTGATGCGTCCGGGGAATGACACAAGACCAGGCTCTGTCCGGGGCGCAGGATCGTCTGCACCACACCGTCATCCGTAGGTACAACCGCAGTTCCATCGATGACATTCATCCAACCACCCTTGCCTTGGGGCACCGTCACGGAGACCGGGGCGGGCTGTTTGCCAAAATTGACCGCGACCGCGATTGGATTCGAAAGAGGTCCCCGCAGATAGACCGCAACGGTGGACTGGGGTTGATCCTCGATGAACAGAATTTTTTCCGAGGTCAGCGCCGGGTGGGTGGTGCGAAGCCGGCATAACCGGCGGGCTGCTTCCAGCAGGGGCTGACGGGACGGATCGTTGATCAATTCCCAGTGCAGCGGATTCCACCCGACGGTTTTAGCGGTCTGCTCGCCGAACTCCTGCCCGGCATAAATCATCGCGGGGCCGGGAGCGGTCAGGGTGATGGCGAGTGCACTGATGGCTCGGTCCGACAATTCCTGTCCGGAAATTCCCTGATGCGAAAATGCCCGCCACACCCGTTCTTCGTCGTGGCTCTCTGTGTAGACCAGGCGCTGAAGATTGTACTGGAGACCGAGCCGGGTCGCATCGAGCACCTTTTCAAATTCCTCCCGATCCAGATAGCCATGCTGAAGCATGTCCCGAATCCGCCAGCGGAAATGGGCATGCCAACTGGTATCCATCTCGGTCTCCCTGATCAGGGCCGGCTCAATGGGAAGATGCTCGGCAATCTGGTAGGTTTCCGGGTCCGCCTGTTTGGCGGCATAGGCATACCAACTCGCCCCCCACTCGTTATAGCCCTTCCACTCCGTCCACCGGGTCGCGTCGTATCGGAAACCATCGATCCGGTATGCGTGGATCCAGTGATGCAGGACCGCTTGAAAATAGCCCTTGGTTTGCGGGGTCGATTGCTCAATGTCAGGGAAACCCCAATTTTCTCCCTTGAAGAGACGAAAGTACGGGCTGGCCTCGTAGTCGTCGCCGTACAACCGGTAGAGGGCACTGTTCCAGTCCATATGGTTGAACACCATGTCGCCAATGACCGCGAGGCCCCGGGCATGGGCTTCATTCACCAGGCGCTGCAGGTCCTCCGGCTCTCCATAGTACGATTCGGGGGCAAGGTGAAAGGCCGGATTATACCCCCAGCTATGATCCGACGGGAATTCGGTGAAAGGAAGGGGTTCGATGGCATTGACCCCCAGATCACGGATGTAGTCGAGTCGGGCAATCACCCCGGTAAAGCCCTGCCCGGGAGCGAGGTCATCGATGTGAAATTCGTAAATCACCAGCGATTCGAGCGGAGGACGTTCATAGGCGTCAGCGGTCCAGGCAAAGGGTTCCCTCGCGGTATCAAGAATGGCATGGGCAAGGGCATGCTGATAAGTCTCCCGCCCCCGTTCATCCTTCCATTCGATATCAGTGGCGAAGGGATCGGCAATCCGTACCTGGTCTTCAATCATGAACTGGTAGGCATATCGTCCCGGGGGTAGGACCTTTTCGATCCACCAGGTACCATTGGTACCCAGACTCATCCGGTCTGCACCGGAATCCCACCCGTTGAAATCACCGATCAGGGAAACAAATCGCTTGGCGGGTGCATGGAGGGTAAACAGGACCCGGTTGGTGGAAAGGATCGTTACCCCCGGCCCTTGGGCCTCCGCCGGAACCACGGCCCGCGGATAGGTCGGAACATGCCAGACCGCGGCATACCGGAGCAGGGTGCGATCTCCGTCCATCGCCCGGAGTGTCACATCCATCGGACCATAACCCCGGTCGGCCAAGGGCACTTCAAACCGGAATGCCCGGTTGGTCTGTTCGGCGATCTGCTCCCCATTGATCCACAGGGAAACCGGAACCGCCGGGGTGGTGCCATGCACGCTCATGTGGGTCTCAACCCAATCGCCCGATTGGGGATAAACCAAATCGATGGCGGGTTCCCCTTCCGGTACAAGGTCGATGGCGGCATTGAAATTCCGTCCAAAGTCGGTATCCCACTGATCCCCCCAGTGGACTGCCATATGGAGCGAGGTCACCACCTGATTGGGTTGATTGAAGGGACCCAGAACCAGGGTGGAAATCCCCTGTTCATCCGGCCCGGGTAACGGCGTATCCACCGCCAGACCATCATCCGATGGAATCGAGCCCTTCGGCCAGTAGATCTTTGCCGGGAGATGCCAGCGACCCCGAACGGCATTGACGCCCCACCGGAGTTCGCCTCCGGGAGCGCTGCGCACCACCTTCACGATCACCGGTTCATTGAGCCCATACGGATCCCGATCGAGGAGAATGCGACCGGATGACACCGGAATCACAAAGTTATCGCCTTGGTTATTTTCCCAGGTGCCGTCCGCCCATTGAATCGCAAATACCAGATGGCCGACCCGCTGTTCGCGACTGTTGAAGGGCCCCAACTCAACCCGATAGATGCCCTGGTCATCCGGACCCTGCAGCGGGGTCCGGGCCGCCCGGCCATCCATCACAGTGCCATACCGGCGATAGGCCGGGACCGCCATTTCCCACTGGGGCCCCTTGGGGTTCACCCCCCAGTGCAAGGTGCCGCCCTGCTGCGTCCCTGCGGCGGTCACCGTGATTACATCCTCACGCAAAGGCAGAGCCGGAAACCACTCCACCTCGACTCCGGAGGCGGCAGAAACCAATGCGGCCAGGAAAAGCAACGCGGAGATTCGGTTCATGGGGAGGCAGCTCCTTCGGCAGGAGTCATGGGTAAGGGGCGAGCAGACCGGTGCCGTTCTTTACGGTGCAGTCGGAAATCAACATAGGTTTTCAGCGCCACAAGCAGAATGAGCATCGCCACCGGTGAATGCATGGCCTCCACCAGGAGACCGCCGAGCAACACCGTCGCGTGCATCACCAGAATCCGCGGGTAAGGCGCGGCCATCGCGGTCTTCAAGGTCATCTGCTCCCGCTCCTGCCCGGTCAGAGAATTCTGCACAAATGAAACCCCGTGAGAAATCATCAGGGCGACGAAGACCATCATCGTCTCGTGCGGATTCAGCGCCCACAGATACCGGGCCACCGGAACCCAGAGCCCAACGAAAAGCAGCGGTCCGGCAAGCAGGGTGTCCGAGGTCATCAACGGGGATCCGCTCCCCGGGCTGAGGACCGAAACCAGAAGAAGGCCGTGCGCGCCGCAAAAGATACCGTAGTGAACGAGAAAGAACAGCGCGGTGGCAGCGCGGGCCTTCAGGCTGGCCGGACGCCCGGGAGCGGAATGGCTGACCAGTAGAATCTTACCCAGTGTATAGAATCCGATCACCAGGTTTTCGAACCAATACAAGGAAATCAGATCGAATGCATCCCAGTGCAGCAGCGCCACCCCGACCAGCGGAATGAGGTTGGCGAGGATCAGGGCGATAGATGGGAGCCGATCCCGGGGAGCCGCGGAAACATCCCGACTCGGTGATGTGGTCGATCTGGCGTTGGCTTCATTCATGGTGGGCATTGTCGAGGGAGCCCATTTTCTTGTCGATGGAAAAGGCACGCCTCCCCGACGCCGGCGAAGACCGCCGTCAGCCCGCCTGCAATTGCTGCAGGCTCACCCGGCCCTCGTATAAGGCCTTGCCCACAATCGCCCCGATCAAATTATCGCGGCCCAGTTTCTGAAGGCGAGCGACATCCTCGGCCGTGGAAACTCCCCCGGATGCAATGACGTTGCAGGCAACCGCGGCACAGACCTCATCCATCGCGGCGGCATTGACCCCCTGGAGCATCCCATCGGTGGCGGTATCGGTGATAATCAGGGTGCGAATGCCCATCGCATCGGCTTGCCTGGCCAGGTCGACTGCGGTTAGGCTGGTGGTTTCGGTCCAGCCGCGAATCTGCACGAGCCCGTCGCGGGCATCGATGCCCACCGCGACCGCCTCGCCATATCGCTCCGCGAGAGCGGCGAGGGCATCGGGCTTCTCCCAAGCCCGGGTCCCCAGGATCATACGTGACACCCCGGTCTCCGCCAGCACCTTCAGGTGCTCATCGGTGCGCAAACCACCCCCGACCTGGACCGGTACCGGCACCGCCGCCACGATGTTGCGTATCACTTCGGTATGGGCGGGACGTCCCTCAAAGGCACCATCCAGATCCACCACATGCAGCCAGCGGGCACCTTCATCCACCCACCGCCGTGCCATTGCCACCGGGTCATGGCCATAAACCGTTTCCGCGTCGGCCTTGCCCTGGAGCAGACGCACGCACCGCCCCCCCTTCAGATCAATGGCAGGATAAATCGTAAACATCAGACCCGAACCTCCGAGCCGGCAGCCCGCGTCGCGAAATTCTGCAGCAGGGCCAAACCAACCTTCTGACTTTTTTCAGGGTGAAACTGGACGGCAAACAGATTCCCCCGGGTCACCGCACAGGTGTAGGTGATGCCGAATTCCGTGGTCGCCGCGACCCACGCCGAATCTGCACAGTCCACGTAGTACGAGTGGACAAAATAGAAATGCGAACCGTCCGGAATCCCCTCCATGACCGGGTGCCCTGTCTTTTTCCAGGTCACCCGATTCCATCCGATCTGGGGAATCTTCAACCCATCCCCTCCCGGAAACTTGTGAACCATTCCGGAGAAGATGCCCAAACCCGGAACCCCTGGCGACTCCTCGCTCCCGGCAAATAAAACCTGCAACCCGACGCAGATTCCCAGAAACGGGCGGTCAGCGGCAATCCAGTCCTGTATCACCGGCTCCAGATCGTGGGAACGAATGTGTTTCATACAGTCCCCGAAAGCTCCTACCCCGGGCAGAATGAGGGCGCGGCAGCCCGAGACCTCGGAGGGAGCGGTCACCACGGTACAAGGCAGGTTTAGAAATCTACAGGCATTGGTCACACTGCCAAGATTTCCCATGCCATAATCTACAATACCAATCATTTCATTTTCCAAGTCGATGGTTCAGCAATCGTGTCGATCCCCGGCGCCGGGGAGGGCCGGAGCGGCCGCAGAAAAACCTGCCCCTCCCCGCACCGCAGGGTCAACCGATCAAGCCCTTGCTCGAGGGGACGCCCTTGACCCGGGGATCCCGTGCGCAAGCCATGTACAGGGCGCGGGCCACCCCCTTGAACATTGCTTCATAGGCATGGTGGACATCTTCGCCATACCGCTGATGAATGTGCAGGTTCATCCCCGATTTCTGGGCAAAGGATTCAAAGAAGTGTTTGATCAGGAACACATCGAAATCGCGAATCTTCTTTTTCCGGCAATCCACCTTGTAGACCAGGTAGGGGCGGCCACCGAGATCGATCGCCACCTCGCACAAAGCCTCATCCATCGGAAGCAGACTGAACCCATACCGGGCAATGCCTTTACGGTTTCCAAGGGCCTGGGCCAGTACATCGCCGAGCACCAGTCCGATATCCTCCACCGTATGATGATAATCCACCGCCAGATCGCCCTTGGCTTTCACCGTCAGATCCAGCAAAGCATGGCGAGCCAGCAGTTCGAGCATGTGATCAAAAAAGGGAATACCAGTATTGATCGAGGTCTTGCCCTCACCATCGAGGTTGAGACTCAATTCGATCGCGGTTTCCCGGGTCGAGCGCTTGGTTGTACCTGTTCGTTTTGCCATCACCGTCTCACGATACGGAACCCGGAGGGGACGTCAACTGCGAAGCGTATCCATGAGGCCGAATCTGGCCTTCCGATCACTCGCCCTCTTACCCCAAACCCGCGTCTCCCTGAGTTCTGAGCCAGAAGATCCCCCACCCCCTGTCATCCAATTCCTACAACCCCGGACCTTGCTTTGTTTACCGTTCTACCGCCAGACTGGAAACAAGGAGATTCCACCATGAGCAAGCGAATTCTAATTATCGACGATGAAGTATCCTTTACCCGTTTGATGAGCATGAATTTGGAAGACACCGGAGACTTCGAGGTCAAGATCGAGAACGACCCGCTCAAGGCCACCCAGACAGCGAAGTACTTCAAGCCCGACGTGGTCATTCTGGATATTCTGATGCCGGGGAAAAGCGGACTGCAGCTTGCCACCGAGTGGGAAAGCAGCGAGGAATTGGGGGCAATACCGATTATCTTTCTTACCGCAGCCATGTCCAAGGACCAACCCGATGTGGAAAATGCGCTGTTTATCAAGCACCAGGTCTTGATTAAACCGGTCTCTTTCACCCAGTTGATTGACACCATCCGCCAGGTCTTGAAAAAATGAGTGAGCCAGTGCCGCCAGAGCAAGCGCATCGTCGTGCGATTTTCGATCCCGACGAAGGGCAGGGTGCTGTGTCTCATCCCTGGTGGCGTCACCATGTTCGGGTCCTGTATCTGGAGGACGAGGATCTTCCCGCCGAGGTGGTGCTCTATATTCTTCAACGGGAGGAACCTCAGGCCTTCCAGATCCAGCGGACAACCAGCCTGGCCGCGACGGTTGCTGCGCTGAATCAAAATGCCTATGACGTGGTGCTCATCGATTTGAACCTGCCGGATAGTGAGGGATGGGAGACCTTTGCCGCGGTCCATCGCGCCGCCCCCGAGACCGCCGTGGTTATTCTCACCGGCGACCCGGATACCGAGATTGCCGTCCGGGCAGTGGGCGAAGGCGCCCAGGATTACCTCTACAAGCACGAGCTCAATGTACCCGGCCTGCTTACACGCGTGCTCCATTACGCGGTCACCCGCCACCATATCGACCAGGCCCTGCGGGCGGCCAATCGCAGCCTTGAACAACGCAATCAGGAGTTGCAGCGTACCATGGCCTCCCTGGAGCAGACCCGACTGGCCCTGGTGGAATCTGAAAAGATCAAAAGCATGGGCCAGATGGCTGCCGGTATCGCCCACGAAATCAAAAACCCGCTCGCGATTATTCGCATGGGCCTCGACTACCTCAGCGGGGCCCAACCGGAAAAAGCCCCCCAGGCGATTGCCCGAACCCTGCCGGAAATGGTCTCTGCCCTCGACCGGGCCAACACCATTTTATCGGAAATGCTCGATTATGCCGCCCCAAGGGCGCTGCAGGTCGAAGCCTTTCCCTTGAATGAAGTGGTCCGGGAAGCCCTCGTGATCATGGGTACCAGTCTGTGCACCAGTGGTATCGAGGTGCTGGCTGACCTGGACGAGGAACTTCCGGAAATCGAATTGGATCGCCAGAAAATGATTCAGGTCATGATCAACCTGATCGGCAATGCATCCCAGGCCATGCCCAACGGGGGACTTCTGCGCATTCGCACCCGCCGCACCCAGTTTCCAGTCGATTCATCGGATGCCACCAGCGAGGGAATGCCGGAAATCGCCCTCCTCGAAGTGCAGGACTCGGGAACCGGCATACGCGAGGAAGACCTGGAACATGTCTTCGATCCCTTTTTCACGACCCGTGCCGGAAGCGGCGGAACCGGACTGGGCCTGTCCGTCTGCAAAATGATTCTCGATCTGCATGGCGGTCGGCTCACACTGCAAAACCACCCGGATGGAGGCTCTGTGGCCACCATTCAATTTATTTTATAGGAGGACGCAAGCCATGAAACGGTCGAATCAGAACAACCCAACCAACACCACCCTCAAGCCCCTTCACCTGATTCTGATGATCGGCGCGGGCCTCCTGCCCTTCCTGCTGGCCCTGACTGCCGGGTTGAATGGGATTCCCATGACGGAAGGAATCACCACCGGCGACTATGACTATGCCCTCGTCATCATGTTCAAAGCGCTGGTACTTTCCGCTTCCATTACCATCGCCGTCCTGTGTTTTCTGGAGTTCGCGGAAACCGGGCGGCTGGTAAAGCCGCTTCTCGCCGGCCCATTGCTCGCCGGAGGGATCATGGAACTCATGCAATTGGGGGTACTCTTCGGATGGATCCCCACCACCGCCCCGCTGCAAATCTACCTCCCGATGTCCTGGGTGATTTCCGATGGATTGGTTGTGACCTACCTCTGTCTGCTGCCCACGATTTTCCTGATTACCGACACCATACGCGGCCGGGAACGGCAACGGAAGGCGACCCAGTGGGCCATCGGCATCACCACCGGCCTGGCCCTCATCAGCCTCGGAATGCTGCATACCCTGACCGGACAAGCCGGGCTGCAGCGGGCCTTCGCGGAGGGGGGAGGAATGGCTCATTTGATCGCCTGGATCCCGGTGGTCCTGTTTGTGATTCTCGGCGCCTTTATTCTTCCTACGTATATCCAATGGCATCCCTCGGTTTTCGGGCAGAGCATGATGCTCGCGTGCATCCCGCTGGGCCTGGCCCATATGGTGATTGCCTTGTCCCCCCAGACCTGTTGCGGATGGGCAATTTTTGCCGCCAATACCGGAAAATTGATCGGCTACCTGCTTCCCTGTATCGGATTGGTCCTGGATTATCGATGGACCTACCAGTCCATGAAGGCGTCAAACCGCAGGCTGCAGGACGAAATCTTCATGGCCACCCAGCTCAGTGAATCTTCGCGCAATCACCAGAAGCACCTGCAAACACTCTTCGACACCCTGCGCCAACCGATCTGTCTGTTGGATGCTTCCCGCCACATCCTCCAGATCAACGCCTTGACCGCAAACCTCTGCAAGCTGAACTCGCCCCAGCAAGCGGTTGGCAAACTCCCCGAAGATATCTTTGAATCATCCCTCGCCGCCATTTTTGCCGAAGGCATCAACCAGGCTATGGCCAGTGGCGACCTGGTTCGACTTGCCCAGGAGTGGATGTGCGACCCTTCCGAGACGGGAGAGAATCCGATTCGCTGGACCTTTCGCCCGATCACCGATGAGCAGGGCGGCATCACCGGCATCATGGCAATCGGATCCGAGCAACCGCTGACCGCCCCGGCGTAATCGATCATGACCGGTTAATTTGCCCATCGACTTCAAGGGCCAGGCGAATCAGATCCACGTTGGATTTCATCTGCAGCTTCTCCATCACCCGGGCTCGATAGGTCGACACCGTCTTGTAGTTGACCCCCAGCTCGTCGGCGATCTCCTTGAGCGCGCGCCCCTTCCCGAGCAGGGTAAACACCTCAAACTCCCGGTCCGAAAGGCTGGAGATCACCGGGTCCATGGTCCGGTAGAGGGCGTGAGCCTTCAGCGCACGCGCCACTTCGGTACAGATGTACTTCTGACCGCGACTGGCCGATTGGATGGCCTCCACAAGTTCTGAAAATGGCGAAGCCTTGGTTACATATCCCAACGCCCCGGCTTGAAGGGCCTGTGCAGCATACCGCACATGATCCCACACGGTGACGGCAACCGCAGCAAACCCCGGCCATTGGCGAACCCCGTCGGCAATCAGGGCCAGACCGGACATCTTCGGCAAGTTCAGGTCGATCAGACAAACAGACGAGCCCGGGCCCTGTGGAAATGCCGCCAGGAAATCTTCTGCGGAGCCATAGTCGCCAACCACCGTCAGTGAGGAGAGGTCCGAGAGGCGGCGCACCAAGCACTCCCGCATCAACTGGTGGTCTTCTACCAGAACAACCGATGAAATGGATTGTGAGGTGAGCAAGTTCATGCCTCCCGGGCAACCTCACCCTACTCCCCGGAACGACACCTGTCACGTCCGGATGTCGCGCCTCAATCCTGCTGAATCAGACCGGAATCCGGAGTCGAAGAAATCCGCGCTTACCGGAGCGAATGACCATTCCCTCCCGAGGGATAATCATGGTTTTGGGATCGGTAATTTTTTCGGCCTCCACCCGCACCGCACCCTGCTGAACCAGGCGGCGGGCTTCACTGGTACTGGAAGTCAATCCGCCCCTGACCATCAGAGACAGAATACCCACGCCGCCCTCGCCCAGATCACCGGGTTCGAGCAGCAGTTCCGGCATCTCCTCGGGGAGTTGATCCTTGGAAAAGACCCGGGCAAACTCTTCCGAGGCTCCAACCGCTTGTTTCTGATCATGAAAGCGCGCTACGAGCCGCCGGCCCAGCTCATCCTTGACCGTGCGTGGATGCCGGGTGCCCGACGCCATGTCAGCCTGTATCCGCTGCAATTCGTCGTCGGGATCTCCGAGAACCAGACTGAAATACCGCCACATCAGCTCATCGCTGATCGACATCGCCTTGCCATAGATCTCCTTGGGAGATTCCGTCACCCCGATATAGTTACCCAGGCTCTTGCTCATCTTATTGACACCATCGAGACCTTCCAACAGCGGCAAGGTCATGATGACCTGGGGCTCTTGTCCCATCACCCGCTGCAATTCCCGACCGAGCAGCAGGTTGAACAACTGATCCGTCCCCCCCAACTCGACATCGGCCTGCACCATGACCGAGTCATACGCCTGAACCAGCGGATACAGAAATTCGACAATCGAGATGGGCTGGTTGGCCGCATAGCGCTTGGAAAAGTCATCCCGGGCCAGCATCTGGGCCACAGTGACATGGGCGGAAAGCCGAATCACATCCTCGAATCCCATCGGAGACAGCCATTCGGAATTGAACCGAACCTCGGTTTTATCGGGATCCAAAATTTTGAACACCTGCTCCTGGTAGGATACCGCATTCGCCTTCACCTGCTCGCGGGTCAACGGCTTGCGGGTCTGGGACCGGCCAGAGGGATCCCCGATCATCGCGGTGAAATCGCCGATGATAAACACCACGGTGTGCCCGCAGTCCTGAAAGGCACGCAGCTTGTTCAACCCCACCACGTGCCCCAGGTGAATGTCGGGCGCCGACGGGTCGGCTCCGTACTTGACCCGCAGGGGGCGCCTTGCCTCCAGCTTCTTCAGAAAGTCCCCGGCGGGTTGAAGATCCACCGCCCTGCGTGACAAGATTTCAAGTTGCTCGGCCGCGTTCACCATCGTACTCCCAAAGAAAACAGGCACTTCCCGGAAACCGTGAAGTGCCTGTTGTGATTCATGATTCTATCGACAATCTTCAATCGAAAAGCGTCAATCCAGGATTACTTCTGACCCGGATGCCACTCCTCGGATTTCTCCGCGCCCGAGCCAAACGCCTCATCGAAAGCGCCCGCCAGGTCCACGAGATCCTCGCCGGGCCGCAACCCTTCGAGCATATCATCATCAATTTGGAATTCATCGTCAGAGAGTTTTGCCGCCTTGATGCTCAAGCCGATCCGCCGTTCAACGGAATCGATCTTGATCACCCTCGCCTCCACATCCTGACCCGGTTCGAGCGCATCCTTGACCTTTTGGACCCGGTCATCGCTGATCTGGCTGATGTGTACCAATCCGTCGATCCCTTCCTCAATCTCCACAAACGCACCAAAGGAGGCGAGTTTGGAGACCTTGCCGGTGACCAGTTGGCCAACCTGGTAGCGTTGCGCGATATCCGACCACGGATCATCCTGGGCCTGCTTGAGGCCGAGGCTGATCCGCTGACTGCCGGGATCGACCTCGAGAATGACCGCTTCGACCTCATCGCCCTTCTTCAGGACCTCTGAAGGATGATTGATCTTCCGGGTCCACGACATATCGGAAACGTGGATCATGCCATCGATTCCCTCTTCCAATTCAACGAAGGCACCATAGGACGTGAAGTTCCGAACCGTGCCGGTCACCCGCGAACCAATCGGATACTTCTCCTGCACCCGCTGCCATGGATTGGCCTCGGTCTGCCGGATGCCCAGGGAAATCTTCTGCTCATCCTTGTTGATGTTGAGAATGACCGCATCGACTTCCTGCCCGGCGGACAGGAGGTCGGAGGCTTTGGCCACCCGCTTGGTCCAGGACATTTCCGACACGTGCACCATGCCTTCAACACCTTCTTCGATTTCAATGAAGGCACCATAGGGAACCAGGTTCACCACCTTTCCGCTGATCCGGGTACCGACCGGATAACGGCGCTCGATGTCATCCCATGGATTCGGCAGGCTTTGTTTCAGGCCCAGAGAAATCCGGTCCTTTTCGCGGTCGATATCGAGAATCATGACCTCGAGTTCCTGACCAACCTTCACCACTTCCGACGGGTGATTGACCCGGCCCCAGCTCATGTCCGTGATATGCAGCAGACCGTCCATGCCATTCAGGTCGACGAAGGCACCGAAGTCGGTGATGTTTTTGACGATTCCGACCCGGGACTGGCCGATCTGAATCTCGTTGAGCAGTTCCTTCTTCTGCTCGCGACGGCGGTCTTCCATCAATTCGCGACGGGAGACCACGATGTTCCGGCGTTCGCGGTTAATCTTGATGATCTTGAACTCGAGCTCGCGGTCAAAATAATCATCGGGAGAACGAACCGGGATCACATCGATCTGGGAGCCGGGCAGGAACGCATCCACGCCGACATCCACAATCATGCCGCCCTTGACCCGGCCCTTGATCATACCGGTGATGACACTGCCTTCGACATAGTTGGCGAGGACCCGGTCCCAATTGCGCTGCTGCTCGGCGCGGCGCTTGCTCACCACGACCATACCGGAATCGTCTTCCAGCGTTTCCAAATACACCTCTACCTGGTCACCGACCTGGAGGGTGTCAAAATCCTTGAATTCCGAAGCGGGCACAATGCCCTCGGACTTGTAGCCAATATCCACGACAACATCCTGACCACGGATGGCGAGGATCCGGCCCTGTACAATGGAGCCTTCAGAGATGTTCTTGAGGGTTTGATCGAAAAGCGCGGCCATTTCAGAGTGGCCGGCCTGGTTGGTTTGTTGTTGCACTTGATGTATTCTCCCGTTTTACGGCCCATCCTTCACGACTCGTGAAAACCAGACGGCCGGTTCTTCGCCCGAAACCATACCGGGTTTCGGGATGAAAGTTCGAAAGGCTATTGATTCCCCGCGGCAATTGCAAGAGTGGAATTAGAAATGGGACCCAGAAATTTTCCCCGGGAAACCCGCCGCGGGGATACCCGCCACGAAAAAACCCGGACAGGTCACCCCGTCCGGGTTGTTCACATAAAATAAAAAATCCCGGCGACGTGCTACTCTCCCATGGCCAACGCCATAGTACCATCGCCGCTGAGGAGCTTAACGATCGTGTTCGGAATGGGAACGTGTGTTTCCTCCTCGCTATAATCACCGGGAAAATCGGCCCCGCTTGCGCGGGGACTAAAATAAAAATTGCATATGTCCGGGGGATTTCCCCCCGCAACCCGACACCCCCCTTGCAGGGAGTGTCGGGAAGGGAAAAATGATAAAGGTCAAGCCTCACGGCCGATTAGTACTGGTTAGCTGAAACCTTCGCAGGTCTTACACACCCAGCCTATCAAGGTTGTAGTCTTCAACCGGCCTTCAGTCCCCGAAGGGAAGGGAAATCTTATCTTAGAGGGGGCTTGGCGCTTAGATGCTTTCAGCGCTTATCCTTTCCGTACATAGCTACCCAGCGATGCTCCTTGGCGGAACAACTGGAACACCAGAGGTACGTCATTCCCGGTCCTCTCGTACTAAGGAATGCTCTCTTCAAATTTCCTGCGCCCACAGTGGATAAGGACCGAACTGTCTCACGACGTTCTGAACCCAGCTCGCGTACCGCTTTAATTGGCGAACAGCCAAACCCTTGGGACCTTCTCCAGCCCCAGGATGCGATGAGCCGACATCGAGGTGCCAAACCGCTACGTCGATATGGACTCTTGGCAGCGATCAGCCTGTTATCCCCGGAGTACCTTTTGTCCGTTGAGCGATGGCGCTACCACTAGCAACCACCGGATCACTTAGTCCTGCTTTCGCACCTGCTCGACTTGTAGGTCTCGCAGTCAAGCTCCCTTATACCTATATGCTCTGCGCACGATTGCCGACCGTGCTGAGGGAACCTTCGAACTCCTCCGTTACTTTTTAGGAGGAAACCGCCCCAGTCAAACTGACCCTCTGACACTGTCCCCGATCCGGCTAACGGATTCGAGTTAGAATTCCGAATGATTAAAACTGGTATTTCACTGTTGGCTCCACCCCGGCTGACGCCGAAGCTTCAAAGCCTCCCAGCTATGCTACATATAATAATCCAGAACCCAATATCAGACTACAGTAAAGGTTCACAGGGTCTTTCCGTCCTACTGTGGGTATCCGGCATTTTCACCGGAGTTACAACTTCACCGAGATCCTCGTTGAGACAGCGCCCAAGTCGTTACACGATTCGTGCAGGTCGGAACTTACCCGACAAGGAATTTCGCTACCTTAGGACCGTTATAGTTACGGCCGACATTCACCGGGGCTTCGGGTCGAAGCTTCGCCTTGCGGCTAACCCCTTGCCTTAACCTTTCGGCATTGGTCACGTGTCACACCCTATACGTCATCTTTCGATTTAGCAGAGTGCTGTGTTTTTGCTAAACAGTCGCTTGGGCCTCTTCACTGCGCCTCTCCAGAGCTTCGCGATTAAACTAACTCCGGGGAGGACCCCTTCTACCAAAGATACGGGGCTAATTTGCCGAGTTCCTTAACGAGGTTTCTCTCGCGCGCCTTAGAATACTCTTCTCTCCCACCTGTGTCGGTTTACGATACGGTCGCCTAGTGATCAACGTTTAGAAGTTATTTCTCGGCAGCATAGCATCAATCAATCCAGATTGTCCGAAGACGCTCCGTCCCATCACGTTTCAGAATTGTTCAAACGGATTTTCCTATTCGAACTTCCTACGCGCTTGGACCACCATTTCCAACCGGTGGCTGACCTAGCTTCCTGCGTCACTCCATCACTCACACTCGACGGTACAGGAATATTGAACCTGTTTCCCATCGCTTACGCCATTAGGCCTCAGCTTAGGGGCCGACTAACCCTGGGCGGACGAACCTTCCCCAGGAAATCTTGGGATTTCGGCGGCTAGGATTCTCACCTAGCTTATCGTTACTCATGTCCGCATAATCACTACTGTAAGGTCCACGGTCGGTTTCCCTTCCGCTTCAACCCCGACAGTACGCTCCTCTACCACTGCACTCCCGAAGGAGTACAATCCGCGGCTTCGGCTGATAGTTTAGTCCCGATCATTTTCGGCGCGAAATCACTTGGCAAGTCAGCTATTACGCACTGTTTAAATGGTGGCTGCCTCTAAGCCAACATCCTTGCTGTCTGAGCGATTTCACATCCTTATGCACTGAACTATCATTGAGGGCCTTAGCCGGCGATCTGGGCTTTTTCCCTCGCGACTATGAAGCTTATCCCTCACAGTCTATCTCCACGCGTGACGGCCATGGCATTCGGAGTTTGACTGGCTTTGGTAATCTGGTAAGATCCCTAGACCGATCAGTGCTCTACCTCCATGACGTGCATTCGCGCAGGCTAACCCTAAAGTTATCTCGAGGAGAACCAGCTATCACCGAGTTTGATTAGTCTTTCGCTCCTACCCACAGCTCATCCCAACACTTTTCAACGTGAACGGGTTCGGACCTCCATTTCGTGTTACCGAAACTTCATCCTGGCCATGGGTAGATCACTCGGCTTCGGGTCTACTGCATGCAACTAAACGCGCAGTTAGCACTCGCTTTCGCTACGGCTCCGCTGCTGAACAGCTTAACCTTGCTACACACAGTAACTCGCGGACTCATTATGCAAAAGGCAAGCCGCCACCCCGCTTGCGCGGAGCTACGACACCTTGTAGGCACACGGTTTCAGGTTCTATTTCACTCCCCTAACAGGGGTTCTTTTCACCTTTCCCTCGCGGTACTAGTTCACTATCGGTCACCAAGTAGTATTTAGCCTTACCCCGTGGACGGGGCAGATTCAAACGGGGTTTCACGTGTCCCGTTTTACTCGGGATACTTGTAGAGTCTCTGCAGATTTCGCGTACAGGTCTATCACCTTCTATGGACGAACTTTCCAGATCGTTCCGCTATCCACTCGGATCTCATAACCAAGTCCCACGACCCCCCGGTGTAAACACCGAGGTTTAGGCTTGTCCCCTTTCGCTCGCCACTACTGAGGGAATCACTTCGTTTTCTTTTCCTCAGGGTACTGAGATGTTTCACTTCCCCTGGTATCGCTCTGAAGCCCTATGTATTCAGACTCCAGTAACCCAATATTACTCGGGCTGGGTTTCCCCATTCGGACATCTCCGGATCAAAGCGTATTTGCCGCTCCCCGAAGCTTTTCGCAGCTTATCACGTCCTTCATCGCCTCTTGGTGCCAAGGCATTCACCATGCGCCCTTACTAGCTTGACCAAATCATAAAATCAATTTGATCGCATTCTTATCATTTCTATATTCTTCTCAATGAATTTGCGCTTTTCTTATACCCAACATATGCAATTATCAAAGAACGACCCCATCGCACCCCGCGTCTGCGGGATTTTCGGGGAAATTCGTTTCTGTGTTCACATCAGACATCAGCCAGGCCGGCCACGACCAAGATGGTGGGCGTACCTGGATTCGAACCAGGGACCTCGTCCTTATCAGGGACGCGCTCTAACCAACTGAGCTATACGCCCGAAGTTGCCTGGCCCGCCTTCGCCAAGGCTACGGCGCGGCAATCGCGCATAGCGCGATTGGTGGAGGCAAGGGGATTCGAACCCCTGACATCCAGCTTGCAAAGCTGGCGCTCTCCCAGCTGAGCTATGCCCCCAGCCTTTTCAATCGATCTGGAGGCTGATGTGCTCACAGTGTTCATGAAGCAAATTGACTTCGGTTCAGAAATGGTATGACTTGCGCGCTTGTGTCATTCGTAGTCAATCGACCGGCCGAAACCGGACGAAAGATTTACCTCTCCAGATTCATGCTGTCCGAAGATGGCATGAACCGGATACTCCTTAGAAAGGAGGTGATCCAGCCGCAGGTTCCCCTACGGCTACCTTGTTACGACTTCATCCCAATCACCAACCACACCTTCGGCACCTATCTCCCTTGCGGGTTGAATCAGCGACTTCGGGTGCAATCGGCTTTCATGATGTGACGGGCGGTGTGTACAAGGCCCGGGAACGTATTCACGGCGCCGTAGCTGATGCGCCGTTACTAGCGATTCCAGCTTCATGTAGTCGAGTTGCAGACTACAATCCGAACTGAGGGTGGTTTTGGAGATTTGCTCCACCTCGCGGTCTTGCTTCTTTCTGTACCACCCATTGTAGCACGTGTGCAGCCCTGGACATAAGGGCCATACTGACTTGACGTCATCCCCACCTTCCTCCTGCTTATCACAGGCAGTCTGAGTAGAGTGCTTCCAGCGAACTGGAGTGGCAACTACCCACAGGGGTTGCGCTCGTTGCGGGACTTAACCCAACACCTCACGGCACGAGCTGACGACAGCCATGCAGCACCTGTGTGAGTTCAACCGACTTTCACCGGTTTAGACCGAAGTCTCTCCATGTCAAGCCCAGGTAAGGTTCTTCGCGTTGCATCGAATTAAGCCACATGCTCCACCGCTTGTGCGGGCCCCCGTCAATTTCTTTGAGTTTTAGCCTTGCGGCCGTACTCCCCAGGCGGTGCACTTAACACGTTAGCTACGGCACGGAAGGGGTAAATTCCTCCCACACCAAGTGCACAACGTTTACGGCTAGGACTACCAGGGTATCTAATCCTGTTTGCTCCCCTAGCTTTCGTGCCTCAGCGTCAGTTTCTGTCCAGAGAGCCGTCTTCACCACCGGTGTTCTTCTTAATATCAACGCATTTCACCGCTACACTAAGAATTCCGCTCTCCTCTCCAGTACTCTAGTAACGTAGTTTCGAATGCCATTTTACCGATGAACGGTAAGATTTCACATCCGACACACGCTACCGCCTACGCACCCTTTACGCCCAGTAAATCCGAACAACGCTTGCCACCTCTGTATTACCGCGGCTGCTGGCACAGAGTTAGCCGTGGCTTACTATTCAGGTACTATCAAGCCGATGGGGTATTAACCCACCGACGATTGCTCCCTGACTACAGGAGTTTACAACCCGAAGGCCTTCATCCTCCACGCGGCGTCGCATGTTCACGCTTTCGCGCATTGACAATGATTCTCGACTGCAGCCTCCCGTAGGAGTCTGGGCAGTGTCTCAGTCCCAGTGTGGCTGACCATCCTCTCAGACCAGCTACCCGTAAGCCTTGGTGAGCCGTTACCTCACCAACAAGCTGATAGGACATGGGCTCATCCTCAAGCGACAGGCCCGAAGGTCCCCGTCTTTGAACACCCTGACATGTGTCAGAGGATCATATTCGGTATTAACTCCGCTTTCGCGAAGGTATTCCCAACTTAAGGGTAGATTACCCATGTATTACTCACCCTTCCGCCACTAAAGTTTTAAGGTCCTCGGCCGAAGCCTTGTTCCAAAAAACCTTCGTTCGACTTGCATGCCTAATCCACGCCGCCAGCGTTCGTTCTGAGCCAGAATCAAACTCTCCGTTTGAAAAAATATTCATCAGCTCTTTCGAGCTGACCGGAATAATGATTCTATGCTTTCCCGCAAAAATGCGGGACTCAAAAATTTACGTTTGACAGGTTACGCACAAGTCACACCACTTCTGAATCGAAGTGTGTTACTTTGCTTCTTATGAACTTTTCAAAGAACGTTGAGACAAAAATCCCCGCTACCGCAGCCTCCTTCTTCCGAAAACCGGGCAGTGGAGCAATCACCCGCCGAAGCGGCTCATGTCTCATCGACGTGGGACAATCTAGTGAAGCCCCATCTCACCGTCAACATCTTTTGATCTCTTTTTTTTCACACGGACCAAACAATTTTGTAATCCATTGATAAAGAGAGGATAACGACGGCAAAAAAATCGCGTTGAAACGCCGATGCGAGGGACTTGTCGAAAAATATTTTGGCGGAAAGTGCTCATTGCGCCGGTTGGAAGCGCGTTTTCTTTACCGCTGGCCCCTTCCATCGCATACTGCCTACCGCCGTAGGAACCCGGATGGAGAAAACATCATGAAAAAGCCCGAAATCATCATCGCCCTGGATGTCCCCAACCGTGTGCTTCTGCACCAGGCTCTGGGCAAACTTCCCCGCGAATGTGCATGGATCAAGATCGGCCTTGAGCTGTTTTGCGCGGAAGGGCCGGCCATACTGGATGCCGTGGGGGATGTTCCCCGCAAGATTTTTCTGGATCTAAAGCTGCATGATATTCCCCGCACCGTGGAACGGGCCGTCGAGGCCATTCGCAACTATCCGGTATCCCTTCTCACCCTGCACGCTTCGGGTGGCGAAGCCATGCTCAAGGCAGCGGTTTCAGCAGCCGCCGGCTCGAACCTTCACTTACTGGCAGTTACCGTTTTGACCAGCCTGGATGCGACGGATCTTCACCGCCAATCCATTGCCAACACACCGGGCCAGCAGGTCGAAAACCTGGCCGCACTTGCCCTTGCGTGCGGGGTCCATGGCGTGGTGGCATCTCCCCGCGAAGCTGACGCCATCCGTCGACAATGTGGAGACGATTTTCTCATTGTCACCCCGGGCATTCGACCTGCTCAGGCCGATGTGCAAGACCAGAAACGGGTAGCCACGCCACGCGATGCGGTGCTTGCCGGCGCGTCCCATCTGGTGATTGGCCGACCGATTTTGGAGGCGCCCGATCCCGGAGCGGCGTACCTGGCGATTCAGCAGGAAATCGATGCGGCGGTTGCCGACAGAAGGTGAAAACAAAACCTCAGTTCGGGAATCCCGACACGGTGTTTTCGGTGTTGGAAGGAACCGTGGTAACCAGAGCCTCGAGCTTCTGAATGCGAAGCGGCCCCACCCCCGGCACATCCGCCAGATCGTTCACCCTGGCATAGGGACGATGATCGATAATCCGGCGGGCCAACACCGGACCGATGCCCGGCAACTGGGCGAGATCCGTGGCCGAGGCGGAGTTCAAATTCACCAGCAATTCCACCCGGGTCTGGGCGCGGGTCATCTTGATGGGCTTCGCTCTTTTCCATGTCGATGAGCGCCCCAGATCCCAGGAAAGCAGGATCGGTTGGTGGTCGCTGACCCGGTAGTCCGAGAGTACGGCAACGGATCCATTGGTCACGTCGCCCCAGCCGAGAAAATGGTCAATTCCCCCGGAAATCATCGGCACCAACCCGCCTTGAATCATGATCGGGAAGGTTTGCTCGCCGCGCACGATCGGCGCCGGATAGGAGGTGTTCATGTCTCCCCCCACCAACAAGGCATCCACCGGGTATCCCCACCAGTTCTCCAGCATCCACTGCGTGTGACTCACCAATTGCCGAGCCGCCTCTTCCCGGAGGGCGGCATTCACCACATCATCGCCCGCCTCGGCCTGATAGTTCGACTTGTAATGCACCGTGTAAATTGGAAAAGCGCGATCACCCGGCAGATGCAATACCGCCGCGGCGAAGCCCCGGGGTGGAGTATTGGTGGGTTGTTCGATCCATGCCTCCGACCAGGTGGCCACTGCGGGAAAGCGGGAGGCGATCATCAGCTCCTGCTTCTGGTTGAAATGCGTCACTGCGTGGATCGTGAAATCCGGCAGCACCGAAACCAACTGGGTGGCCGCACTCCAGTCCCGCAACTCCTGCATTAGAAAAATATCCGGATTGACCTCGATGAGTAATTGCTGGGCCTGGCGCATGTGCAGAGTCTGGGAATACTCGGAGGGGTCTCGTTCCCGGCCGGGAAACCAGCCGCCATTCAGACACAGCACATTCAGGGTGTTGGCCAAAGCGCATAGCGATGACGCCAACCACACGAGCCAGGCAAGAACCAACATCGAAGTGCGAGACTTCATGACAGATAACCATACCCTGAATGGCAAAAATGTACATGGCAGAGATTCAGAAAGCGTCTGTCGCGCGGTGGCTCCCGAACCCCCCAGCGCTCCGGGAATGACCGGACCGGCCGGAAAAACTCTAGCTTGGCAGGAGACGGGAATCCCATGCACACTAGGCTCTGGAGTCAATATCATGAACAATATCTGGGCGCCCTGGCGCATCGAATACATTCTCGCTGACAAGTCGAAGGGCTGTTTTTTGTGCGAAGCTTTCGCGGCCGACGAGGACCGGGAAAGGCTGATTCTCCATCGATCCACCCATTGTGCGGTGGTGATGAACCGCTATCCCTACACCGGGGGGCACCTGATGATTTGTCCCTATCGCCACATCGCCGAGTTATCGGACCTGCAGCCGGAGGAATCGGCCGACCTGATGCTGTGGACCACTCGCAGCGTGGACGCGCTGCGCGAAGTGATGAACCCGCAGGGATTCAATATCGGCATCAATCTCGGCGAGGCCGGGGGAGCCGGACTGCGCGATCACCTCCACATGCACATCGTTCCCCGCTGGGTCGGAGACACCAATTTTGTCTCGGTGCTCGGAGACATCCGGGTCATTCCCCAGGCCCTGACCGAGCTGGGCGAACAACTTCGGCCCGCCCTCACCGCCCGCGCCGGATGATACAGATTCACGACAGGTTTTTTCTCACACACCACCCAAATCATGGTAAAGTCCGGCTATGACTATGGATCGGAAACAGATTTTATTTGTCTGCACCGGAAATATCTGCCGCAGCCCGATGGCTGAGGCCCTGTTTCGCCACCGCTTCAGCGAGGCTACGGGCTGGATTGCCTGCTCGGCGGGGACCTCGGCGCCACTCGGAATGCCGGCCAGCGAGGAGGCGGTTCAAGCCCTCGCGGAAATCGGGATTGACGCCACCGGGCACAGAAGCCAACCCGTTACCCGTGAGCTGGTTACAAACTCAACCGTCATCCTGGCCATGACCGAAAGACACCGGCATGACATCCTGCGATTTGCCCCCGAACTGGCAGACCGAATCCATCTCCTGACCGACTTCAGCCTGTCCCGTCCCGGGCGGGACATACCCGATCCGATCGGCCTGTCACTCGATGTGTACCGGGTCACCCGGGATGCCATTGACAGTGCCCTTTCCGATGCCGTTTTGCACATCATTCAACCCTCAACCCAGAACCAGGACAAAGGTAACACCATGACGAGATTGGCAATTGGCTCCGACCACGGAGGCGTCGAACTCAAACAGCAACTGAAGACCCTTCTCGCCGACTATCCGGTGCAGGTGGAAGATGTCGGCGCCTATTCATCCGACTCGGTGGACTATCCTGATTTTGCCGTTGAAGTGGCCGCCCGCGTTTCCGAAGGCAAGGCTGATCAGGGGCTGTTGATCTGCAAAACCGGGATCGGCATGAGCATTACCGCCAACCGGTTCCCGCGCGTCCGGGCCGCCCTTGTACAAGACCCGCAGAGCGCGGCTCTGGGGCGGAATCACAACAACGCCAACGTCCTTGTGTTGGGCGCCAACAACACCACGGCGGAACAACTCAAACCCATCCTCGACGCCTGGTTCAAGGCGGAGTTTGATGGCGGCCGCCATGAACGGCGAGTCCACAAAATCAATGTTGAATCTTCTCCCTGGACCGAACTCGATTCGGTTGGAGAAACCGACCCGGAACTCTTTGCCGCCATCCGGGATGAGATCACCCGTCAGAAACAGAATATCGAGCTCATCGCGTCCGAGAACTATACCAGCCGCGCGGTACGCCAGGCCTGCGGTTCGGTGCTGACCAACAAGTACGCCGAGGGCTACCCCGGCAAGCGATGGTATGGTGGATGCGAATGTGTCGATGTCGCGGAGTCTCTGGCCATCGCGAGGGCGAAGGAACTCTTCGGGGCTGAACATGCCAATGTCCAACCCCACTGCGGGAGCAGCGCCAATATGGCGGTCTACTTCGCCATGCTCGAACCCGGCGACACCATCCTCGCGATGAACCTCGCCCATGGCGGGCACCTCACCCACGGGCATCCGATGAATTTCTCCGGGCGGTATTACAACATCGTGCCCTACGGGGTCAGCCGGGAAACCGAGCAGATCGATTACGACGAATTGCAGCGCCTCGCCACCGAGAGCAAGCCCAAGCTCATCACCGCGGGCGCCAGTGCCTACTCACGGATCATCGATTTTGCCCGCATGCGGGCCATTGCCGACTCCGTGGGGGCAATGCTGATGGTCGACATGGCTCACATCGCGGGCCTGGTAGCCGGCGGAGCCCACCCCTCTCCGGTACCCCATGCCGACTTTGTCACCACCACCACCCACAAAACCCTGCGAGGCCCTCGCAGCGGGCTCATTCTATGTCGCGAGCAGTATGCCAAGGAAATCGATAAACAGGTCTTCCCCGGCATCCAGGGGGGCCCCCTGATGCACATCATCGCCGCCAAGGCCATTTGCTTCCATGAGGCGCTTCAACCTTCATTCAAAACGTACGCAAACCAGATCGTTGCCAACGCCCGGGTCATGGCCGATGAACTGGGCAAGGCCGGGGTCCGGATCTGTTCCGGCGGGACCGACAACCACTGCATGCTCGTTGACCTGAATCCGGTCGGCATCACCGGCAAGGACGCCGCGAGCGCGCTGGACAAGGCCAGTATTACCGTCAACAAAAATGCCATTCCGTTCGACGAGAAAAGCCCCTTTGTCACCTCCGGCATTCGCATCGGCACCCCCGCAGTCACCACCCGCGGCATGAAGGAAGACGACATGGCGACCATCGCCCACTGGATCCAACAGATCCTCAAAGCGCCCAACGATGAGGCTCTGATCCAGACCGTTCGCAACGAGGTGATCGCGTTTACCGCCGCCTATCCCGTGCCGTAACAAACGCCCGGAATAGTTCCAACGATTGGAAAAATTTCTAAAATAAGTTCCAATCATTGGAACTTTTTGCCTTGATGTAGATTGCGTCGTAAGAACGGCACACGGACCGTTTCAAACGCTTCTTTCATGAATCAAGTGTGTGCTGCAAATAGAGCACATAGACGATAGAAGCAGCGGCAAGCAGAGCGCCTGCCACAATGTAAAGCCATCGCGAAATCATGGGCTCACCAAAGCGATCAAACCGAACATCATTGCGAATTCCCCGCCATACAAGCCAAATGCCATAGCCCGCAGCTACGACACCGACAACCAAACCTCGCCCTATATAACGCTCAATCATCGAATGATTCTATTACATGGGTTCATTCGTACTATGTGTCATCGCTCTAGGCAGGATTTCCGCGAAGCAGCCGCCGTTTCCAATGCTCAAGATTCTACACCTCACCAGGGCGGAAGTCGGCGAGGTGGAGGTCGGGTTTGGATCGGCCTCCCCAGTGGTTCCATTTCAGGGTGAAGGCGATATCGAAGGGAGGCGCGGGCGGTTCCCGGTCAAACATGCCGAAGCCAATGCCATCGGCCATGGCGCTTCCCTGTCTGAATGTACATTTGAGGTGCCCCTGCCCAACCTCTCTCGGGGAGCCGGCAAACTCGACGCCGTGGACGGCAAAGACCGGCGTGGGACAGCCCATGCCAAAGGGCCGCATGGCATCGAGGGCATGGAGTAGATCCTCATTGCAGTCCGCGAGGGAGAGCCAGGCATCGATTCTCTGGGAGGGATGCGACAGGTCATCGCTCCAGACCTCGGCCACGGCGGCGGAAAAGGCTGAAGAGAATGCTTCGAGGTTTGCCGCAGGCAATTCGAGACCGGCTGCGGCCTGGTGACCTCCGTGCTTGGTCAGATGTGCCGAGCAGGTGTTGAGCAGCGCCACCATATTCAGGCCGGGGATGCTCCGGCAGGAGCCCTTGGCGATACCGGTAGTTGGATCGACGGCCATGACTATCGCGGGCCGGTGGTAGCGGGCGACCAGCCGGGAGGCAACAATCCCCGCGACCCCGGGATGCCAGCCCTCACCATATTCTACCACCGCATGGGTGGTGACCGGGTCAAACACCGGATCGCGACGGTCGAGGATGGTTTTGACCATATCCTTCTCCGTGTCCTGTCTTTTCCGGTTTTCCTCATCCAACACCCGGGCAATGCGGGCGGCTTCATCCGGGTCATCGGTCAGGAGAAGGGCAAGGCTCCGTTCGGCGTCGCCCAGCCGGCCGGCAGCATTCAAGCGGGGCCCAATCAGATACCCGACTTCGTAGGTGTCGATCGAATCCTTGATGCCCGCGACCTGCCGCATCGCGGAAACCCAGGGCCAGGGATTGAGGTTGAGTTCATCGAGCCCATGGCGGACCACCAGCCGGTTCTCTCCGGTGAGGGGGACAATGTCTGCTACAGTACCCAGAGCCACCAGGCCCAGGAGCTGGTTCAAGAGCTTGCGCGCCGCAACGAGCTGGCGGGTTGGGTCCGCCCCCCCCTCTCCGGCGACTGGTTCAGACTGCCGCTGGTGAGCCGTTTTAAGCAGGGCATGCCCCAGCTTAAAGGCGACCCCCACCCCGGCCAGGAGCTTGTCCTCTTCATGGTTCCCGAGCTTGGGGTTCACCACTGCGAGCGCGGGGGCGACCGGGCCGGAGGACTCGTGATGGTCGGTGATGATCACATCGATCCCGACAGCCTGGGCTGCTTCGACCGCAGCCACAGACCCGGTGCCGCAATCGACGGTGACAACGAGGTCAGGCCGGGTTTCCTCCCGACACCGTTCGAAGGCTTCGACCGAGAGCCCATAGCCCTCGTCGAGGCGATGGGGCAGAAAAGGCCGGACATCGGCATCGAGCGTGCGCAGCAATCGGCACAGCAGCGCGGTGGATGAAATGCCATCGACATCATAGTCGCCAAAAACCGTGATGCGTTCACGGTTGGCCACCGCGTCCCACAGGCGATCAGCCGCCCGGGCCATGTCGGGCAAACGCATGGGATCAAGGAGGTGTCTGCGCTGCGGGTCGATCCAGGCCCGGGCCTCTTCGACACCGGTGATGCCCCGCGAAACCAGAATGGAGGCAGCGGCGGGGGGCCAGTTCAGTGCAGATGCGAGCGACCGGACGGCCTCCGGGTCGGTGGGCACCGTTACCCAGTGATTGATCAAGGCCGGATGAGGTTGTCGTGACATCGCGGCTTCAGGGATACCACGGCGGGGCTAGTGAAAACAAGCGGGCAGAGAGTTTCTCTGCCCGCCCGCTCGTTTCACGCCCCGGTTTTACGCCTTGGCTTTGGCCGGCTTGCCGGCGGCCTTGACCGCTGCCCCTCCGGAAGCAGGCTTTTCCTCCCGATGCCACAACAGGGCGACCGGGGTGGCGATGAAGATCGTCGAATAGGTACCGGCAATGATTCCGATGACCAGAATCAGGGCAAAGTCATTGATGGCGCCGCCGCCAAATACCAACAACATCGACACGGTGATCAAGGTGGTAAAGGAGGTCAGAATTGTCCGGCTCAACGTCTGGTTGATACTGATGTTACAGACCTCGGCGAAGGTCTTTTGCTTCATCAATTTCAGATCCTCACGGATGCGGTCGAAGATGATGATGGTATCGTTGACCGAATAACCGACAATGGTGAGCAGGGCCGCCACAATGGGCAGGCTGATCTGGTAACCGAGGGCGGTGTAGAGTCCGACGGAAATCAACACATCGTGGAAAATGGCGACAATCGCCCCAATCGCGAAGGCGAACTCGAACCGAAGGGACAGGTAAATCACGATCCCGACCATGGCGAGGACAATCGCGATCACCCCGCTTCGCTTCAACTCGGCCCCGATCTGGGGGCCGATGCTCTCGGTCTGCACCAGTTCGAATCCGGCATCGGAGAAGTTGCTCAAGAGAAACTCACGGGCCTCATCGCCCTGATCATAGGACACCCGGATATCCAGCATTTCCCCGTGCTTGCCGCCCTCTTCGATGGCGATATCGCGTTCATACTGGATCATGGCATTTTCGAATCCGGCTCCGGTGAGGGCATCCCGCACCACCTCGATCGGCTGCCGGTCATCGAACCGGAAGATCAGCGAGGTGCCGCCGGTAAAGTCGACATTGAAGTTTTCATCCCCGCGCTGGAAGAACATCACCCAGCTTCCCACAATCAAGACCAGCGAAAGCCCGATCGCGAGGTATCGCTTGCCGAGAAAATCAACGTTCGAGGAGCTGACAAACTTCATCATGTTGTAGCGTTCCAGCTTGAACAGGGTGGCGCCACCCTGGAGGAACATTTTCATGTAGACGAGGGCGGTCAGCATGCTGACCAGAATGCCCGCGCACAACACCACCGCAAATCCGCGAATGGGGCCGGAGCCCTGCCAGAACAGAATCACTGCGGTCAGCAGGGTGGTGACGTTGGAGTCGAGAATCGCGCTGAAGGCCTTCTCATAGCCCGCCTGAACCGCGGTTTGGACTGATTTACCCGCCTCCTGTTCTTCGCGCATACGTTCAAAGATAATCACGGCGGCATCCACGGCCATACCGATGGTCAGCACCAGACCGGCGATACCCGGCATGGTAATCACCGGGAGTCCGACACTACCGGCCTCGGTGGAGCCGGACAGGATGGCCAGGAAGCCTGCGCTCACCCACATGCCCACCGGCATCAGAAGCACCACCAGGAACAGGGCGACATTGGCGGCAATGCCCGCCATGCGATAGTACAGCAACATGAACACCACCACCGCGATGGCACCATACATCGCGGCCTGAACGCCGCTTTCGATCGAATCGCGACCGAGCGACGGGCTGACCTGGCGCTCTTCCATAATCTTGACCGGCACCGGCAGGGAGCCGGCCCGCAGCACATTGACCAACCGGGTCGCCTCGCGGGCACTGAACACACCGGTGATTTCCGCACGGCCATCCAGAATCGGGGTGCGAATGACCGGGGCGGAATAGAGCGTGCCATCCAGGACAATCGCGAGCTGTCGGCCCTCCTCCCGGTCGAGGTTGCGCTCGCCCCGGGGGCCATAGTCCTTGGTCACCTGGGCAAATTCACGGGCACCCTTGCTGTTAAACTCGAGGGCGATCCGGGGATCATTCATCTGGCCATATTCGAGCCGGGCATTCTTCAGGGCATCGCCGGTGAGCTGGGTCCGGGTCTCGATGTAGTACGGAATGTAGGTCATGGCCTGCGATACCTGGTCCTGACGGCGCATCATCATGAACTCGGCGCGGGGCTTCTGCTGGAAGGTGCGCTGGTTGGCCCAGAACTCCCGGTCCATATCCTCGTCGGCAACCGCATCGTAATCGCGGACATAGTAGCCGGCGGCGGCATCGCCAATCTTAAACCCGCGGGGGGCGACACCCTTTTCAAACAATTCCTTGCTCCACTCGCTGGAATTCAGATGAACCAGCCGGAACTCCAGCAGGGCCACGCTCATGATCGAGGAGCGGGCTTCGTTCTGTTTGTCCTCCGAGACACCGGGAAGCTGCACAATAATGCGCTCAGGCCCCCGGGGGAAGATGGAGGGTTCGGCAATCCCGATGGTATCCACCCGGTTGCGGATGACTTCGACCACGATGCTCTGGGAATCCTCGATCATCCGGGTGACTTCGGCTTCGAGTTCCGCCTCGGAAAGGTCGCTCTGTTCCTCCCGCACCATGCGGGCGAGCTCATCCCGGTCCACCGCGACCACAAAACTGATTCCCCCTTGCAGGTCGAGGCCCAGCTTGACCTTCTGCTTCACCGGGGTGACCAGGGCGAGGGAACCGACAATCAACAGGCCCAACAGGCCCCACTTCCAAACAGACTTCTTATCCATAATCGTTCTCTTTCAGATCCGCCGCCCCATCACGAGGCGTCCGGTGGTTCAAATGGGGGTTACTTGGACGACGCGGGGGCGACTTCCTGTTCAATATCGGTGGGCAATTCGTCCTTGTTCAAGACCTGGGTCACCGCTCCGCGCAGGACTTCGACCTTGGTCTTGTCGGCAATTTTCAGGACAAAGGTTTTTTCCTTCACATTGGCCACGGTGCCGATGATCCCGCCGCTGAACAGAACGAGATCGCCGGTCTTGATCGCCTTGAGGAGATCCTGTCGCTCTTTTTCCCGCCGCCGCTGGGGGCGAATGATCATCACATAAAAAATACCGATCATGATGGCAATCCATCCGATCAGGAAACCGGGGCCCTGGGCTTGTCCGGGTTGGCCCCCGGGGGGCGGTGCCATCGCTATCAACGTCATCATAGTCAACATCATCTTTCCTACTCCTCACATACGGGGGCCGAAGCTGTCCGACCCTCCGGGTTCCGGAAGAATTGACGAACCGTTTCAAAGGTTCCCTGCTCAATCGCCTTCCGGATGGTTTCAAACCACTCGGCGTACAGGGTCAGGTTGTGTATGGTCAACAACCGGATCCCCAACAATTCATTTACATTCAACAGGTGTCGAATATAGGCCCGGCTGAAATGCCGGCATGCGTAACATTCGCACCGTTCATCAATGGGCCGCCAATCCCGCTTGAACCCCGCATTGCGGAGCGGTACACGCCGGCCCAACCGGTCAATCGCATTTCCATTGCGGGCCACCCGGGTGGGATACACGCAATCAAACATATCGATCCCCCGGGCAATCGATTCCACCATCTGCTCCAACACCCCGACGCCCATCAGGTACCGGGGACGATCCCACGGCAGGTGGGCGACTCCGGCCTCCACGCCGGGCAGGATCATCTGCCCCGGCTCACCGACACTGACCCCGCCCACCGCATAGCCGTCAAACGGCATGGCGGCCAGCGCGGTCGCACAGGCGGCCCGGAGATCCTCATGAACCCCGCCCTGGACAATACCGAACACCAGTTGACCCGGTGCCCGAGGCTGCTGAGCACATAAAGCGGCCCATGCTAGGGTCCGGTCCACGGCTTGGCAAGCGTATTCCCGGCTGCATGGATAGGGCGGACACTCATCAAAAACCATGGCAATATCCGACCCCAGGCCGCGCTGGATGGCCATCGCCTCGACCGGTCCCAGGAAGTGCTTGTTTCCATCCACCGGGGACCGGAATTCGACCCCCTTCTCGGTCATTTTCCTCAGGTTGGTCAGACTGAAGACCTGGAAACCGCCACTGTCGGTGAGAATAGACCGGTCCCAGCCGATGAATTTGTGAAGGCCGCCGGCCTCTTCGATCAGGTCCACTCCGGGTCGGTCATGGAGGTGGTAGGTATTGCCGAGAAGGATGTGGTAGCCAATGTCCTGCAATTCGTGAGGGGTCATGCCCTTGACCGAACCCTGGGTGCCCACCGGCATGAAGACCGGGGTCTCAAAGGAACCGTGGGCGGTGTGCAGCCGTCCGCGGCGGGCCATCGAGCCGGGGTCCTTACCCAGCAATGCAAAGGTTCCCGGAGAAGTCGTGAGGTCATCCGTCATCAAGTGTATCCTGGAGCTGTTCCATCGCGAAAAAGCAGGCGCTGCGCCGTCCCGGTCCCACCGAGGCGAGGGCCGGTTCACTTTCGCAGCAGGCACGGGTAGCACGGGGGCAACGGGGTTGGAAAGGACAATGATGCAGTCCGGCAGTCCCGGCACCGGAAAGGGGCGCGGCGCCATGCGATGGTGGCCCGGAGGGTGGCGGCGATGCGGAGCGCCTCGCCATCTCCGGAATGGATGCCCGCAACAGGGCGGTATAGGGATGGGCCGGAGCACGCCACAAGTCCTGCCCCCTCGCCTCTTCCACCATGCGTCCGGCGTACATGACCAGGGTTCGATCACAGAGATAATTGACGGCGGCGAGGTCGTGGGCAATGAACAGGAACGCAATGCCTTCGCGATCCCGAAGCTCGCGCATCAGGTTCAATATCTGGACCTGCACCGACACATCGAGCGCGGAGACCGGTTCGTCAGCGAGAATGACCCTCGGAGACAGGGCCAGGGCGCGCGCGAGTCCCACCCGTTGCCTTTGTCCACCGCTGAGCTCATGCGGATACCGGGACGCCAGCCCCGCTGGCAGCTCAACCCGTTCCAGCAAAGCTGCGACTCCAGCCGGAGCCCCGGCCCGCGAAACAATCCCGTGCACGGTCAGTACTTCACCGAGGGTCTGAGCGAGGGTCATGCGGGGGTTGAGCGAGCCCGACGGATCCTGAAAGACCATTTGCACAAGCCGGCCATAGTCCCGGCGATGCCGCCCAGCCAGTCCGGTCACCGACGTCCCACAAAATTGGATATCGCCTCCAGACAGGGCTTCCAGTCCAGCCAGCGCGCGGGCCAGGGAAGATTTTCCGCACCCGCTCTCCCCGACCAGCCCGAGAATCTCACCCTCACCGAGGACAAAATCAACCCCTCGCACCGCGTGGTTTACCCGCCCGCCCCGGCGGTAGGTCACCCGGGCCTCCGTCACCGCAAGCAATGGGGAGGCTTCAGGCATGCGCATGCTCCACGGGATGATGACAGGTGCCATGATGGCCCGCTCCAAAGGTCTGAAGCGGAGGCGTCTGGTCATGGCATTGTTGCGTGGCCCGGGAGCAGCGGGGATGAAATCGGCAGCCAGACGGATAGCAGGATGGATGAGGCACCCGACCGGGAATTCCTTCCCGGCGCCGCCTTCCGTCTCCAAGCCGGGGCACCGCTTGAAGCAACGCCTGGGTGTACGGATGCCGGGGCGCCGTCAGCACGTCCTCCACCGGCCCCGCCTCCACAATTCGTCCCGCATACATCACCGCGATACGGCCGGCGAATCCCGCCGCCAAACCCAGGTTATGGGTGATCAACAGAATGGCCATCCCCAGATCCTGTTGCAGGGAGCCCAACAGCGACATGACCTTTGCCTGCACCGTAACATCGAGCGCAGTGGTCGGCTCATCCGCAATCAAAAGACGGGGCTTACCGGCAAGCGCCATCGCCATCATGACCCGCTGCTGCATGCCTCCACTCAACTCGTGGGGATACGCACGCGCAATCTGCTCTGCCGGCTCCAGACCGACGCGCCGGAGCAACCCATAGGCTTCCTCCCGAGGGATGGTGCCGGGCGCATGCAACCGCACCGCTTCCTCAATCTGCCGCCCGACCCGCACCACCGGGTTGAGCGACCCGAGCGGATCCTGGAAGATGTAGGCGATTTCCCGACCCCGCAGGGCCTGCCCCCGCAACGTGTCGCCCAACAAGCTGACCCCATCAAAGGTCATGACATCCGCCGCCACCTCGGAGGTGCCCTCGGGAAGCAGCCCGGTCATGGAAAGTGCCGTGATCGACTTTCCCGATCCACTTTCCCCCACCAGGGCCAGCACCTCTCCCGGCGCAATGTCAAGGGAGACCCCGTCCACCGGACAGGACCAGCGGCTTCCGGCCCCAAACCGGATCGATAGATTCCGGATCGAAAGCAAGGGCGCAAATCCGGTCATGGTCTGGCATCCGGCGAAAATTTCGGGCCATAGCGCCGGGTCGTTCCCTGCGGGCCGACACCCTCGGGCGGGCGCGTCCGCCAACGGTTGTGCATCCAAATCCACTGCTCGGGATAGCGGCGCACCATGTCCTCCACCACTTTGGTGTAGGTCTGGGTGGCATGAAAGATCTGTTCCGGAGACCGGTCGGCAGGCGGCTCGATCAGGTCGCCATGGACGATTCGGAACCCGGTTTCAGTCCGCACCACAAAGAGAGGGAGAACCGGGGACCTGGACTGAGCGGACATCATGGCCAACCCCGGCGTGGTGCAGGCCAGCTTGCCAAAGAAATCGACAAAAATCCCCTCCTCCCGAATCATATTCTGGTCGATAATAAACCCGACCACCTTGTTTTCACGCAGGAGGCGCAAACAGCTTCGATAGGAATTGTGAGCGGGCAAAACCCCCAGTCCCGAACGGGTTCGAAGGTCAACCATCAATTGATTCACCGCCTTGCCCCGCAGCGCCTTGACCACTGCCGCTCCCTCAACAAACCGGCCCGCCCACTGGAAAAGCAGTTCAAAGTTGCTCACATGCGCGGTGACCACCAGCACCCCGCGGCCTTGATCCCGCAAACGCTTCAGGAGCCCCTCGGTATCGTCCTCATCGGCAATCGAATCGATCAACTGCGACCCGTGAGGGCTGAAAGCCGCCCATGCACTTTCCAGTGCGGAACGGCCCGATTCTTCGTATGCCGAGCGCACGATGGACGCCACCGCATCCGGGGGGCGATCCGAAAAAATCTCGGCACAGGCCTGGAGCGCGTGGTTGCGGCGACTACGTCCCAGACGGTAAAACATCCGGCCGGCCCACGCCCCGAAACGGCTGATCCGGGTGTACGACAGCCGACCCAGCCCGCGCAACAAAAGCCTGAGCCCATGATACTGCCATCGCTGCCAGGTTGTAAGTTCGGGAAGATCCATACCGGGGATTGAACGTAGCGGTGCGGGGGGGAAGAATCAACCCAGGATCCCGATGCACGTTTATTCAGAAAGGATTTGTTTCCGGTTAAAAAGGGGTTGCCCGAAGGATCGCAAACCCCATACTCTACCCCAAGATGCTGGTTAACCAATCCCACAAGGAAGGAAATGCAATGAACCAATCCGCCAAATATGCACTGACCCTCTCCACCCTTCTCCTGCTCGGCATGGCCGCCACCTCCCCGGGGGCCGGGTTTGCCCTGATCGAGCAAAGTGCCCAGGGCATGGGCAAGGCCTTTGCCGGGGCCGGGACCGACGGCGCGGATGCCAGCAGCATCTACTTCAACCCGGCCGCGATGAGCCTCCAATCCGATGCCCATCTCGACGTGGCCCTGCACTGGATCGCCCCCAGCGCCAAATTCAACAATACCGGATCCACCCTGGGCGGAGTGATGCCCACCACCGGCGGGAATGGCGGCGATGGCGGAGAAAGCGCGCTGGTGCCCAACCTGAATTACATCCTGCCCCTCAATGAAAAGGTCACTGCGGGGATCGGCGTGTTTGTCCCATTCGGCCTGTCCACATCCTATGAACGGGATTGGGTCGGGCGCTACCACGGCGTCGATTCCGAACTCTCCACCTATAACATCAACCCCTCCATCTCCTACCGGGTCAGCCCCAAGGTCTCCATTGGTGTGGGGGTCAGCGCCCAATATGCCGAAGCCGATCTGTCCAGCGCGGTGGACTTTGGCAGCATCGGATATTCCCTGCTCGGTCCGGCCACCGCCGGCAAACTGGGCCTCGCCCCCCAATCTGCGGATGGTTTTCTCCGGGTCCAGGGGGACGACTGGGGCATGGGCTATAATGCCGGGGTTCTGGTTGAGCCCCGGGATGGCACCAGGGTCGGCCTGAGCTATCGCTCCAAGGTAGACTACACCCTGCGCGGCGATGCGGACTTTACCGTACCCCCACAAGCCGCCCCCCTGACCGCTCAGGGAATTTTTGTCGATACCGACGCCAAGGCCAAAATCACCATGCCGGAAAATGTCACCCTCGGCCTGTACCAAAAAGTATCCGAGAAATGGGCGGTCCTCAGTACGGTGATCTGGACCCGCTGGAGCCGGTTCGATGAGCTGCGGGTCGATTACAGCAATTTCCAGCCTGACTCCGTCACCGAAGAAAACTGGAACGACTCGTTCTTCTACTCGATCGGCGCCGATTATCTCGCCAGCGAAAAACTGATTCTTCACGGCGGCGTTGCTTATGACGAGACCCCGGTTCCCTCCGCCGAAAACCGCACCCCGCGTATCCCCGACAATGACCGGCTGTGGCTGTCGCTGGGCGCGAGCTTCAAGACCAGCGACACCATGACCATCGACGTCGGTTACGCCCATCTCTTTGTGGATGACTCGGAGTCCAGAGTGGCCGGCCCCACCGGCGATGTCCTCGTCGGCGACTGGGAATCCTCGGTCAACCTGTTCAGCATCCAACTGAGCATGACCCTGTAAACAGGCCGGATGCGGGCACAAAAAAACCGGCGGTGAACACCGCCGGTTTTTTGTTTGAACCCACTCAGGGGATCATCATGAATCGATGGAATCCGTTGCTTTTTCCATCGCAGCATCAAACGCCTGTTTCTGGTCATCGGTCAGCACTTCGCGGATCTTGGTGGTGTATTTACCACAACTCTCCTTGGAGCACCCTTCGGATTTGCAGGACTTTTCGTACTCCGCAACCTTGGCCTTCTGCTCATCGCTCAGGCTCAGGCCGGACACCGCTTCCGAACAGGACGACCACTCAGCCTTCGCGGCCTTGTCCTTTTTGGCCGACATCGGACAGCAACCGCTCCCCGCAACTGCGAGATGAGCTGCGCCACCGAGAACACCGACCGCCAACAACCACACTGCAAGCTTCTTCATACACTACCTCCTACGTTACTTGGTTTATTTCCCATACAGGATACCATGATAGACGCCTAAGCAAGCCGAACCTCTCAACTTTTTTTCACTTTTTTCGTGTCCATACTTCAAAGGTCAGTCGACAGGCATTTTGCTCGTCCGGTTCTCTCGCCTCGGAATCAGTCTTAACCCACTGCTGCCAATGCACTTCCGGAAACGACACATCTCCGGAAACCTCGGCATCCACCCGGGTGATATAGAGTCGATCCACCTTCGGCAGGGCCTCCCGATACACCTCCGCCCCCCCGATGATCATGATTTCCGAGGCGTGCCCTGTCTTTTCCGGCAGCTCAGCCAGTGAGTGAATCACCGTCGCTCCGGCAAAGGAACCGCCAGTCGACCGGGTCAAGACAATGTTCGTCCTTCCCGGCAGGGGGCGTCCGATGGATTCCCAGGTTCTTCGCCCCATCACAACCGGCTTACCCATCGTGATTTTCTTGAAATGGCGCAAGTCCGCCGGCAGGTGCCAGGGCAGGGAGCCCTGGCTCCCGATGACCCCATTCCGGCTCATCGCAACCACAATGGACCAGTGTTGCGGATGGGTCATACCGCAATCGGCGCCTTGATGCCGGGATGACACTGGTAATTTTCCAGGTCGAAATCCTCAAACCGGAATTCGTCGAGCGAAGTCACCGCTTTGTTGAGGTTCATGGTGGGCAAGGGATAGGGTTCGCGCGATAACTGCAGGTCAGCCTGCTCGAGGTGGTTCACATACAAATGCGCATCGCCCAGGGTATGCACAAACTCGCCGGGGGTGAGTCCGGTGACCTGGGCCACCATCAGGGTCAGCAGGGCGTAGGAGGCGATATTGAAGGGGACACCGAGAAAAATATCTGCACTGCGCTGGTACAACTGGCAGGACAACCGGCCTTCCGCGACATAGAATTGAAAAAGACAGTGGCAGGGAGCGAGCGCCATCGCGTCCAATTCGCCCACATTCCAGGCACTCACCACCAGACGGCGGGAGGTCGGTTGGGTTCGAATCGCCTCCACCACACCGGCAATCTGATCCACCGTGCCCCCCGAGGCGGTGGGCCAGGACCGCCATTGACGCCCATAAACCGGCCCCAGCTCGCCCTGTTCATCGGCCCACTCATCCCAGATGGTCACACCATGCTCCCGCAGATACGCGGTGTTGGTATCGCCGCGAAGGAACCACAGCAACTCATGGATCACGGATTTGGTGTGAATCTTTTTGGTCGTTACCAGTGGAAAGCCTTCGCGCAAGTCGAACCGCATCTGGTACCCGAATCGGCTGAGCGTTCCCACCCCGGTGCGGTCTTCTCGCCGGACCCCGGTGGTCCGGACCCAACGCAGGAGATCAAGGTAGGCTTTCATTGCGGTGCCAAGGTAGAGAATCCCTCGCCAACCTTGAATAAAAAAATCGCCCGGAAACAATTTCCTCTGTAAGGACCGGCCCAACCCGCCTACTATGCGGGAATGGGCGCACCCCGACAACCCGACCGAACCCGGGAACTGCCGCAATGGCTGGTCCGGTTCATCTCCCGGGTCACCCCGTCCTGTGCGGCGGTCACCCAACTGGTATCCCTCTCCTATGACCGCCCGCTCACCTGGAAGGAGCGGCTCCAGCTCCACTGGCATTACAAGATCTGTTACTTCTGCATCCGGTACCATGACCACCTGGAGATCATGCACCAGGGGCTGAAGGGACACGAGGAGGCGTTGGTCGCCGCACGCCGGGAATACCTGCCTCCGGAAGCGGCGGAGGAAATCCGGCAGGCCCTGGCCGGTACCCCCCCTCGGCAAACAGACTGAGCGATTGTGATCGCGGGATGAAGACTCCCGCCATTCAGGCGGTGCGGGTAAACCAATTCACTTCCAGACACCTGCGCAGCGAAGCACGGCTGCGGTGCATGATAACCCAGAAGTTCTGACTGGAAATGTCGAGACTCTTGCAGATCTCATCGCCGCTCATCCCTTCCAGCTCGCGCATGATGAACACCTGGCGGGCGGTCTCCGACAAATGACTTGCACATGCCTGGAAAATCCGCCAGAACTCATCCCGGTCCATATGGGCCGCCTGCTCCTCATGCCATTCCCGGGGGGAGGTCTGGTCGCTGACCAACCAGTGGCCATTCAGCGGATTAAACCCGCCTGCGTCATCATCCGCCCGCCCCAGATCCTCCAGCAATACTTCCCGACCGGATTTCCGGTAATGGTCGATCACCTTGTTCTTCATGATCCCGGACAACCAGGTCTTGACCGAGGCCTCGCCACGAAAGCGGTCGAGCGACCGGAGTCCGGCCAACAGGGTATCCTGAACCAGATCCTTGGCCAGCGCAGGATCACTCACCCGGCTCAAGGCAAACCGGTAGAGGTAATCCCCGTAGTCATCGACCCAGGTGGCGGGATCAGGCTGGTGTTCCGGTGTTTTTTTCATGACTGCTTCCGGCGATAACGATAAGACCGTCCCGGTAAAGATCGACTCAAAAGTCATGGAATTTTGATCGACGAATGCACCCGGGTCAAGCAAGCTCCGCGAGAGGAGTAAAGGCGTTGATGAAACTTGCGTTTGACCGCTCGGTGACAAATGACCTGGATCTGGCGAGCCAGCGGGAATGGCTGGAACCCAATGGTCTGGGGGGATGGGCATCCTCCTCCATCATCGGCATGAACACCCGCCGCTACCATGGGCTTCTGGTGGCCGCGTTGAATCCCCCGGGTCGCCGCATGGTGCTGGTTTCCAAGGTGGACGAATCCCTGCTGGTGCACGACCGACGCTACGAGCTGGGATGCAACTCCTACCCCGGCATCATCCATCCCAACGGCGACCAGTACCTCGAATCCTTTTCCCTCGATCTGGTGCCAACCTTTCTCTATGAGGCGGGCGGTATCCGCCTGACCAAAAAGGTGGTAGCCATTCATGGCGAGAACACCACCCTCGTGCTCTACGATATCGAGCATGCCCCCGGTCCGTTCATCCTCGAATTCCAGCCCATCATTGCCGGCCGGGATTACCATCAACTGATGATCCAGAACGACCAGATTTCACCCGATGCGGAGTTTGGCGAGGGCACCCTGCGGGTTCAGCCCTACACCGCCACCCCCCCCATCCATATCCATCTCGCCGGCGCCCAGTTTCACCATCACCCGGACTGGTATTATCAATTCGAATACCACGAGGAACAACTGCGCGGACTCGAATGTCAGGAGGATCTCTTTTCCTACGGCAGTCTTCGCATTGAAGTGAACCCCGGCGATGCGGTGGGCTTGATCCTTTCCACCGAAATGCCCCGGGACCGGAATCCCTTCGACCTGTATGAAGCCGAATGCCGGCGGCGGACCGCCCTCCTCAAACCATTTGCCAAAGCCTCCCCGGAAATGCGCCGGCTCATGCTCTCCTCGGATGCCTTCGTCGTGGCACGCGGTAAAGACAAGTCGGTGCTTGCCGGTTATCCATGGTTTACCGACCGGGGCCGCGATACCCTCGCGTCGATCACCGGACTCTGCCTGACCACTCGCCGCCACCGGGAAGCCAAGGCCATCCTCCGGGAACTGCTTTCGCACCTGCACTATGGACTGCTCCCCGGCGTCTACTTGGAATCGGGCGATCCCCCCCTCGACGATGTCGCGGACACCAGTCTCTGGCTCGCGCCGGCGGCCCACGACTATTGGAAGCAAACCGGGGACGACGACTTTGCCCTGACCGTCCTCTATCCGGCCCTGACCGGCATCATGGACGCCATGACCCAGGGCACCCGCCACGGTTTTCATGTCGACACCGATCATCTGCTCTCCAGCGGAACCACCGAAGAACAGGTCTCCTGGATGAATATCCGTATTGACGATGTGGCGATCACCCCCCGCCATGGGAAAACCGTTGAGGGCAATGCCCTCTGGCACCAACTGCTGAACCTTACCGCCGAACTCGCCGAGGCCGCCGGAAAGCAAGACCACGCGAAGCAACTCCGGAAACGATGTGCGGCCCACCGCAAGCAATTTGCGGAACAGTTCTGGAATGAAGCAGGGCAGTGCCTGTTCGATGTCATCGACCCGGCCGGCGACAAGCATGGCGCCATCCGGCCCCACCAGATTCTCGCGATCGGGCTGGCGGTCCCGCTCCTGGAAACCGAGCAGGCCCGGGCGGTTCTCGCCACCTTGCGCCGCCACCTGTTTCTCCCCTGCGGATTGCGCAGCCTCAGCCCCTCCGACGAAGGCTACCAGCCGGTCATGGATCATGAACTGATCAGTCAGGACCGGGTGTTGCATCAAGGCCCCGCCCGCTTTCAATTCCTCTACGCGACCGTACAGGCGATGCGCCGCTTCGGAACCGCAGAGGAAACCGCGTCCACGCTCCGCACCGTGCGAAACTTTGTCCGCCGGCATCTGGAGGAAACCGGCCTTGGGCATGTCTCCGAGGTCTTCGATGCCACCGTCCCCCACACCGCCCATGGCGCCACCGCATTTGCCTGGAACACCGCAGAACTCATCCGCGTTCTTGCCGATGAAGAAGGGTTATGATCCGGGGAGCCTTGCCCGGGCCCGTCCTTTGGCATACACTGGGACGATGTCCGGACAAGAGGAATGGTTTGATGTGGTGGATCTGGAGGGACGGGTCGTCAGCAAGGCGACCCGGTCCGAATGCCACGGCAATCCGACCTTGATTCACCAGGCGGTCCATGTCCTGGTGTTCAATCACGCCGGAGCCCTATTCCTTCAACAACGTTCTCCCCGCAAAGACATTCAACCGGGAAAATGGGACACCTCGGTCGGGGGCCATCTCGCACTGGGCGAGGCCCCCCGGGAGGCCGCCATCCGGGAAATGACCGAGGAATTGGGCGTGGTTCCGGGTGACCTGTATCCGGCGTATCGCTACCTCTGGAAGTCCCCGGTGGAAACGGAATGGATTGTTGCCTTCCATACCCGCCACGATGGACCCTTTCAATTGCAGGAAGAGGAACTGGCGGACGGCCGATTCTGGTCGTTGGAGGAAATCGAAACCCAACTCAATCGCGATGTCTTCACCCCTCAGTTTGAACAGGAGTTCAGCCGTATGAAGCACCTTCACCACAGTCTGGGTTTTTCATCATGATCGCCCCCGGGGAATCGATCGCCGTGGTGGGGGCCGGGGTGGCCGGGATTACCGCCGCCCACCTGTTACAGGAGCGGTATACCGTCACCCTGCTGGAACGGGCGGACCGCCTCGGAGGCCACACCAACACCATCACAATTCCCGACGGCCCGGACCAGGGCGCCCGGGTTGACACCGGATTTATTGTACTCAACGACACCAATTACCCCCTGTTTCACCGCCTGCTCGAACGGCTCGAATGCCGGTGGCGGTGGAGCGATATGTCCTTCAGCTATGAATCAGCCACCGGAGATTGGTCCTATGCCGGGACCGGCTTCAACGGCCTGTTTGCCCAACGCCGAAACCTGTTTCGCCCGGCCTATTATCGATTCCTCAAAGAAATCATTCGTTTCTGCCGGGCGAGCCTGAGCGATCTGGAACAGGGCTCGCTCGGGAACCGGACCATGCAGGAATACCTGGATGCTCTTGGTTGTTCAGAGAGGGTACGGCGGCGCTACATCTATCCGATGGCGGCCGCCATCTGGTCCGCCCCCCAACAGGATGTCGCCGGATTTCCGGCAGCCACCCTGCTCCACTTCTGGCGGAATCATGGACTGCTTTCAACCCAGAATCGCCCGCGTTGGCAAACGGTTTGTGGTGGGAGCAGTACCTACGTCGAGGCCTTCCGCAAACGATTTACCGGCACCCTCCGGACCGGCGTGCAACTGAAGGTGATCGAGCGGGATCCACAGGGTGTGACCCTGAGGTATGCCGACGGACAAACCGAGCGGTATGCTGCGGTCGTGATCGCAACCCACGCCGATCAAACCCTGCCCCTGCTCGCAGCACCCACCGCCGACGAAGTGGCCCTGCTGGGAGCCTGGAACTATCAGGACAACAAAACCGTTCTGCATACCGACATCCGGTTCCTCCCCCGGAACCGAAGGGCCTGGGCTTCCTGGAACTATGTTGAGCCGCCCGAAATGAAGAGCGATCAACCCGTACCCGTCACCTATCACATGAACCAGTTGCAGGGCCTGAAGACCACCAAGACCTACTGTGTCACCCTCAATCCAGTAACCCCCGTGGCACCCGAACACCTGATTGAAACCATTCACTACGCGCACCCGGTCTATTCCCGGGAAGCCGTCGCCACCCAGCCACGGCTGCCTGAACTCAATGGGAATCAGCGAACCTGGTATTGCGGAAGCTATTTTGGGTATGGCTTTCATGAAGATGCCGTACGGTCCGGAGTCCGGGTTGCCGAATGCCTGGGGATCAGTAAGGTTTAGCGCAAAAGTCCGAAGACGGTCCGTATGAACACTCGATTGATTCACGGACATATCTCACATATTCGCCTCGAACCGGAAAAACATGCGTTTTCCTACCCGGTGTTTTTTCTTTCCGTCGATCTGGATGAAATCGATGAACCGGACCGCACGCACCGGCTCTTTCGCCATAACCGCTGGGGATTGCTGTCCATTCACGATCGGGACTACCTGGAACCTGACACCCGGTCCATTGCCGACAAGGCCAGGGCAAAATTCGAGGCCGCAGGGCTACCCCTGCCGGCCCGGATTCAACTGATCACCTGTCCCCGTTTTCTCGGCTATCTGTTCAATCCGGTCAGCTTTTATTACGGGCTTGATGCGCAGGGCCGGTTGCTCGGAGGCCTGGCCGAGGTCAACAACACCTTTGGCGAACGCAACCTGTACCTGCTGCGTGACCCCCAACCGGCTCCCTCCCCCTACCTCGCCCACTTTACCGCCGGAAAAAATTTTCACGTCTCCCCCTTCAATGACCTCGAAGGCACCTATCACTTTCATTTCGGCCCCCTGCAAGACACCGTGGATGTCCGGGTCGATCTGGAAAAAAAGGGACGCGATGTCTTCAAAAGCCAATGGCAGGGAAAAGCCATTCCCCTTTCCGACCGATCCATTGTCCGCACGGTATCCCGCTATCCCCTGTCCGGCCTCCTGACCATGGCGCGCATCCATTGGCAGGCAGCCATTCTCTACTTCAGGAAGCGACTGCCCTTTTACACCAAGCCGGTTCCGACCAGCCCGACCTTGTTGCGGAAGCCCGAACCCACCCGGCTCGAGCGACGGGTATGCCGCCTCTTTCTCGACCGCTTGTCCAAATGCCACCGGGGCTCTCTCCACCTGACCCTTCCCGATGGCGGGGAACACCGGTTTGGCAATGACCCTTCGGCTTGCGAAGCCCACTGGCAGGTCCGCGATCATCACTTCTTCCGTCGCCTCGCCACGGCCGGAGACATCGGGGTTGGCGAAGCCTTCATGGCGGGCGAATGGACCAGTGAAGACCCTGCCAACGTACTGAAATTTCTGGTGTTGAATCTCGACCAACTGGAAGTGCCGGGACTCAAAGCCAAACTCATGACTGCGCTGGTCCACTGGTTTCAACATCGCATGAATGCCAACACCCGTTACCGGAGCCGAAGAAATATCCAGGCCCACTACGACCTCAGCAATGACTTCTTCAAGCTGTTTCTGGATCCTTCGATGATGTACTCCAGTGCAGTGTTTGCGGATGCCCGCCAGTCACTCGAACAGGCCCAACAATACAAGATCCGTGAACTGATCCGAAAAGCCCGGATCGAATCCCACCACCATGTTCTGGAAATCGGCTCGGGATGGGGCTCGTTTGCCCTCGAAGCTGCCCGGCTTACCGGATGCCGGGTCACCTCGATTACCCTGTCCGAAGAACAACTTGCCCTCGCTCGCGAACGGGCCCGACTCGAAGGGTTGGATGACCGGGTGACATTTGAACTGCGCGATTACCGTGACCTCCAGGGGCAGTACGACCGCGTGGTCTCCATCGAAATGATCGAAGCGGTCGGCCATGCGTACCTCGGGAGCTACTTCCAGGCCATCGACCGGGCTCTCAAGCCCAATGGCATCGTGGTTCTCCAGGCCATTACCATTCCCGATCAGCGTTATGAAGCCTACCGGAAAAACCCCGACTGGATTCAGAAATATATCTTTCCCGGAGGTCATCTGCCCTCCCTGACCTCCCTGTCCATCGCGATGACCCAACACTCCCGGCTCGGGGTGGAGGCACTCGAGAACATCGGCCCCCACTATGCCCGGACCCTGCGATGTTGGCGGGAAGCATTCAACCGAAAGGCGGACCAGGTCAAGGCGCTCGGCTTTGATGAGACCTTCATTCGAATGTGGAACTATTACCTGAGTTATTGCGAAGCTGCCTTTGCCTCCCGCAGCCTCAACACCTTGCACCTGGTCCTCACCCGCCCCCAGAACCAAACCCTGGATCAGGACATACGAGGCATCTGCCACCAACCGGCAAACAAGATTGAGGCGACCCAGGGAAGCTTGCGATAACCGGGGTCGAAAAACCCCTCACCGGCAGCCCGAATCATAGGTTCAAGATCCTCACGCTTCACGCCTCACCTTTTGGTGGATCTGCCACCATTGCTGCGGGGTGAGAATGCCACAATAGGGACTGCTTTGCCGAAGACGATGGCCATCCGCAAACTGCGGCAATCCATCTCTCCAAGGGTTTTCATACCTGGCGATAGGTGTCCATTCGCGGTTCTTGGATGAGCAATCCCGCTCAGAACCATTCTTTCATATACTTGGTGCGCATCAACCGCCAGAACACCACCAGAAATGCAGTGAGCGGGATGGCGAGAATCATCCCCAAAATGCCGCCAAGCGCGGTGCCCCAGAAAAACATCGCAAAAATAATCACGCCGGGGTGCAACCCGGTCTGATTACCCATGATTTTCGGGGTAAGAATATAGGCTTCGATACACTGGGTGATGACAAACACGATTCCCGCCCCACCGACCAGGCTCCAGCCTCCCCCTTCCTGGAAATAGGCGAGCGGCAACACACATAACAGCCCGAGGATATTGCCGAGGTAGGGAATGATATTCAGAAATCCGAAAATGAGGCCCAGCAACAAGCCGTAGTTCAGGCCAATGACCGCGAACCCGATCCCGTAAAGAACACCCTGGCCAAGGGCAATGATGAACTGACCACGGAAGAAGGAGATGATGATTGCCACAAACTCCCGTGCCAGATAGACCAGATCCTGTCGCGTTTCCTGTTTCAAGAAGGGCAGCAGGTTATCATAGCGCTCGGTGGGAAGCGAGGGGATCATCACCAGGAAAATAAAATAGACCGGCAGGACCGCCCAGCCAAGCAGCCCGGCCACCGATCGAAAGATCGCCTGCCCGGCGTTGACCAGCCGGGCTCCCAGCTCTGCCGCGCCCGCAGTAATCGCATCGCCATGGCTGGACAAAAGCCCCTGCAAACGCTGGGTCACGCCATACTGCTCCCAAGCATCCACAAGCCAGGGCATACGCTCCCCAAACCAGACCGACATGTGCTGAATCCAAACCGGAACCGCCGCAGCCAGACCGGCAATTTGCCCCAGAATCAGCGCGCCAAAAAACCACCCGACGGCAAGAATCGGCACCAGGGCGCTCAGAACCACCAGGATGAGCGCGAGCACATTGGACCGGGTCGAGGTCTTTAACCAGTCAAAGTAGGGCTTGACCATCATCGCCAGAATCCCCGCAACCGCCAGAGGCAAAAAGACCCCGGAAAAGAACTGGAAAAAATCAATCACCAGCTTGCTGATCCAGATAAAGATCACCGCAATGACGACCGTACCCAGCAGGGTCAGGGCGGAAGATATGATACTGCGTTGCCGATCGGAAAATGTCAGGCCATGGTCGTTCATCGAGGTTCTCCTAAAACTGATCCTTCATTCTCCGCAGGACGGTAAAAACTTCAAGATCCGATGCGGCCGCCCGCAGACCGGGCAGAGAACGGAAACCAAGCTCACCGCAGCGCACGAATGGATTTGTGGCCATTTCCTCAGCCAGGGTCGTGGGCACGGTGGGCAATCCGTCCCGGCGCAGCGCCTCCACCCGGCCAATCCGCTCGATCAGGGCAGGATTCTCCGGATCCACCGTCAGGGCAAAGCGCATATTCGCCTCGGTGTATTCATGCCCGAAGTACAAAAGGGTTTCCGGCGGCAGGGCGGCCACCTTGCGCAGCGAGGTGTACAGGAGCTCCGGCGGGTGCCCGAACAAGCGCCCACAAGCGCCCCCGATCAGCACATCCCCCACGAAAAGGATGCCTTCCTCGCGCAGAAAATAGCCCACATGAGGCGAGGCATGCCCGGGGAGGTCAAGGACCTCAAACGCAAGCCCTGCCAGATCGATCCCCTGCCCCTCCACCACCGGTATCGCATCCCGCGCTCCGGAAAAAGGCGCCGGACTGAACACCGGAATGTTCGCGTAAGCCTCCCGCAACGCACTGACCCCGCCGATATGATCATGATGTAAATGGGTGATCAGAATGGCCGCCGGAACCTTGTCCTGTCTTTTGAGCCACTCCAGAACCGGCCCTGCCTCACCGGGGTCAACGATCAAGAGCGAACCTCCCGTATCCACGACATACGCATAGTTGTCCCTCAATACCGGTAGGCTGTGAACCGTGATCGCCATCGCTCATTCATGTAATCCCTCGGGGAGAATTGGACAAGCGTTATCGGGGGCGGGGTTCTCTCTAAACCCGAAAGTCGAAGCCCGTTCCTCCCGCTTCGCCGACCGGCAAGACCGGGCCGATTTCCAATGACGATAGGGCCTGCGTGCGAAATGTACACAGGGCCATTTTTCCTCATGGACAAATCACCAAAACGGGGTATTGTTCAATAATCAAATATTTCATGGATTGAATTAAATGAACGAAGTATCCCTCCAGGAATTTGCCGAGCGCGTCTCATCGGTCATGCCGGTGATGTGCAAATCGATGATGCGCTACGAGGAGAACGCCCTCACCCAGGGAATCCTGTCGGTGCCGCAATTCTGGGCCATGTCCTGGCTGGGAAAAAACCCGGCATCGTCCATGCATGACCTTGCCCAAGCGCTGAAGCTGAAACCCTCCACCGCCACGATGTTGATCACCCGGTTGACTGAAATGGGGTTGGTCGAGAGAAAACATGACACCGACGACCGGCGGAAAGTCCTGGTACGATTGACCCGCAAAGGCATCAAACTGCTGGATGAAATTGGCGCGCAGAAAAAGAAGGCGCTTCAGGAAACCTTTCGCCCACTCAATCCGACCGAGCGAAACCAATACCTCTTTTTAATTGAAACCCTCGCTGCTCGCCTGACGGAAGATCTGGATGGCACAGCGGGGAATCGAACCATGACCCACGACAAGGAATCAACATGAACGATCTCAAATCAACCCGAACCGCCTGCTTGCTGGCGACCCTGCTGAGCATCACCGCCACCATGATCACCGGTTGCGGCAAACCACCGCCACCCGCCGGAGGGCCGCCGGGAGACTTCGCGGTCAATGCGGTCATCGCCCAGGCGGTCGCGGAGTCGGTTCCCGTTGCGGTGCAACTCGTGGGTAGTTTGCAGGCACGGGACACCCTCGACTTGGTCAGCGAAATCAATGCCCCGGTATCGGAGGTTCTGTTCACCGATGGCGACGAAGTGAACGCCGGACAGGCGCTGGTGCAGTTGGACGACAGCAAACTTTCCGCCCAGTACAAGGAAGCCGAAGCCCGGTTTTCCCTGGCCGAAACCAATTTCAAGCGCAACCGTGAACTGCTGAAAAACCAGACCATTTCCCAACAGGAATTCGATCAGTCACAAGCCGAGTTTTCCGTGGCCGAGGCAACCCTTGCCCTCCTCGCCAGCGATCTGGAGGATGCGGTGATCCAGGCGCCATTTGCTGGGGTTGTGAGTGAGAAAATGGTCAGTCCCGGAGAGTACCTGACCGTTGGCCGGCCGGTCACCCGACTCGTCCGTCTCGACCCACTGGAAGTTGCCTTCCAGGTCCCGGAGCGCTATGCCGGAATGCTTGCCACCGGCCAGTCCATCAATCTCCGCACCGTGGCCTTCCCCGACCGGGAGATTACCGGCACGGTGTTCTTTGTGGACACGGTTCTGGACCAATCAACCCGCACAGTGCTCGCCAAGGCTGAAATCGCCAATCCGGACCACCGCCTCAAACCGGGCATGTTTGGCACCCTCAACCTGATCCTGGCGGTTCGCGAGGATGCTGTCGTGGTGCCCGAAAGCGCGATCCGCTATTCGGGCGATCAGGCCACGGTGGTGGTGATGAATAGCGAGGATGCCGCTGAATTCCGGCCCGTGACGGTTGGCGAGCGCCTTACCGGACGAGCCGAAATCAGCCAGGGACTCGAGGCGGGTGAGCGGGTGGTTGTCGAGGGCTTCCAGAAAATGGGGCCGGGAACCAAGATCCTGATCAGCCCGAAGTCCGAAGCCTATGGCGTCAAGCCCCCCGAATCCCAGCCCTGACCCACGCAACCTTGCCCCGTGAAAGATCCACGCCATGACCCTCTTTGAACAATTCATTCGTCGCCCGGTGGCGACCACCATGCTCAATGCGTTGCTGCTGATTTTCGGGATTCTGGGATTAACCCGGCTGCCGGTCCGGGAACTGCCGGACATCGACCCGCCCATCGTCAACGTGCTCGCGGTGTACCCCGGAGCTGCGGCCGAAGTGGTGGAAACGGAAGTCACCGAGCAGCTCGAGGAAGCGATCAACAGCGTCGAAGGCATCAAGCTGCTCACCAGCGAAAGCCGCGAACAGGTCAGCAGCATCACCGTGGAGTTCAATCAGAACCGCGATGTCGACCTCGCCGCTCAGGATGTCCGCGACCGGGTATCACGCATCCGCGGCAATCTGCCGGACGACATTGATGAACCGGTCATCAGTAAACAGGATGCCAACGCCCGCCCCATCATGTGGATCGCGTTCTACAGCGATCGCTATGACACCCGTGAGCTCTCCCGGATTGCCGACAATCAGGTCAAGGATCGCCTGCAAACCGTCGACGGGGTCAGCTCGGTGCTCATTGGCGGTGAAAAGAAGTTTGCCATCCGTATCTGGCTCGACACCCAGAAGATGGCCGCCCGCGGCATCACCGTCCTCGATGTCGAACGGGCACTCAACACCCAGAACATCGAACTGCCCAGCGGACGGTTGGAGAACAACAACCGTGAACTGACGATCCAGGTCCGGGGTCAATTGCTCGACGTGGAGGAATACAACAACCTGGTCATCCGGCAGGATGAACTCAACATCGTGCGGCTGCGGGATATCGGATACGCCAAGGCCGGGGTTGAAGACGAGCGCAGCATCGCCCGCTTTAACTCCAAACCCTCCATCGGGCTCGGGGTCATCCGGCAATCCAAGGCCAATACCCTCGAAGTGGCGGCGGCGATCAAACAGCGCATGGATGAAATTGCCCCCACCCTGCCCGAAGGCATTTCCTATCAATTCCCCTATGATGAATCCGTCTTCGTGGAGCGGGCGGTCATCGAGGTCTGGGAAACCCTCGGCATCGCCTTCGCCCTGGTTGTGCTCACCATCTTCATCTTCCTCCGCGATGTTCGCTCCACCCTGGTACCGGCGTTATCGATTCCGGTCTCGATCATCTCCACCTTCGGCTTGCTCTATCTGATGGGGTTCTCGGTGAATATCTTCACCCTGCTCGCCATGGTGCTGGCGATCGGGATTGTCGTCGACGACACCATCGTGGTCCTCGAGAATATCTTCCGTCATATTGAAGACGGCATGCAACCGTACGAGGCCGCCGTAAAGGGTATCCAGGAAATTGCCTTCGCGGTCATTGCCACCACCCTCGCCCTGGTTTCGGTGTTTCTGCCCCTCGCGTTTATTGGCGGAATCACCGGGCGGCTGCTACTGGAATTTGCCTTCGCCCTCGCCGGCTCGGTCATCGTATCCAGCATTGTCGCCCTCACCCTCTCCCCCATGGCCGGAGCCCGCGTTTTGCGTCCGGTCCACGGGCGCAAGCACGGCCCGGTATTCAATTATTTCGAGCGGAAGCTGGAAGGGGTCAACCGGCGCTATGAGCGTATCCTGGCCTGGTCCCTCCGCCACCGGGTGGTGATGGTGGTCATTGCCATCGCCTCGGTCGGCGCTTCGTTCTACTTCTTTAGCCGTCTCGATCAGGAATTTCTTCCGGAAGAGGACAAGGGACGGTTTCTGGCCTTGTCGATCAACCCGGTGGGCAGCACCCCGGAATACAGTGATCGCATGATGCAGCAGATGGAAGCCATTGTGGCCTCCACCCCCGGCATCCAGGCCTACTTCTCGGCGGTGGCCCTCCCCTTCAATGGTCCCGGTGACCCCACCACCGGCTTTATGTTTGTCCGGCTTACCCAGGGCGACCGCCCCCACGTTCGCGACATGATCGGCGGACCGGCCGGGCTTGGCTTCCGGTTTATCTCCGAGGTTGAAGGCGCCATCTCCATCCCCATTCTCCCCAAAGCCGTGGATATCGGCTTCTCCCAACCCTTCCAGCTCGTGGTCTCCAACCCCGACCTCAAACGACTGCACGAAGAAGTTCAGGCCCTCCAGGGTGAATTCCGGCAGGCGGGATTTCTCGCCAATGTCCGGTCAACCTTTGACCTGGAAAAACCGGAAGTCCGCATGAAGATCAACCGGGACCGCGCAGGCGCCCTCGGCGTTTCAGTGCTGGATGTCGCGCGCACCCTGCAAATCCTGTTTGGCGGTGAAGCGGTAAGCGACTTGAAGCTCGAAGGCAAACAGTATGATGTCATCGTGCAACTGGAACGGGAAAATCGCATGACGCCCGAAAAACTCCGGGAAATCTATGTTCGCAGCGACAAGGGGAATCTGGTCCAGATCTCCAACCTGATCAACCTGGAGGAAGGCGCGGGCCCCAACCAGATTGAACGCTTCCAACGCCAGCGATCCGCCACCATCGAAGCCACCCCCGCAGGTATTCCCCTCGGCAACGCCATGGACAAGGCCGAGGAAATTCTTGCCCGCGTTCTTCCCGATGACTTCCGATTCGACTGGAAAGGCGAGGCCCGCAACCTCCGGGAATCCTCCGGCGACATCTATGGTTTCATGATTCTCGCGATCCTCGTGGTCTATATGGTGCTGGCCGCCCAGTTTGAAAGCTTTATCCATCCTTTCACCGTGCTGCTGGCCCTCCCCCTCGCGTTCCTCGGAGCGTTCGGGCTGCTCTACATCCTGAGCTGGGTCAACTTTGCCGGAACCGCCATGTATGGCTGGGCCAACTATGCTCCCAATCCCCCCGCCATCGCCGGGTTCCTCTCGTCTCTGATCCCCCGGATCTCCTCCATGAACATCAACATTTTCAGCCAGGTTGGTCTGATTCTGCTGATTGGACTGGTCACCAAAAATTCGATCCTGCTCGTGGAGTTTGCCAATCAGCAGATGGCGCGCGGCCTGGATAGCAAAGCCGCCATGCTCAAGGCCGGAGCCATTCGTCTGCGCCCCATCCTGATGACCAGCCTCGCCACCATCTCCGGCATCCTCCCGATCGCCATCGGCTTCGGCGACGCTGCGGAAAGCCGTCGCCCGCTCGGTGTGGTCGCTGTCGGCGGCATGATTACCAGCACCCTGCTCACCCTGTTTGTTATTCCCGTTATCTACACCCTGTTTTCGGATCTTTCCCTGAAACTAACCGGGCGCCCGGCAGGCATTCACAAGGGCAGCACCCTCGACCAGGAATTTGTCCAGCATCAGGAGACCCAGCATGAATCGTAACCCCAAGGACAACATGACCCGCTACGCCGCAACCCTGAATTGCTGTCTGGCCCTGCTGCTCGCCGGCACCGTGGCCAACGTTTACTCGGCCACCGACACCCCGGTGAACCCATCCTCCGAAGGGGAGGTTCTCCCGCTCGAACTCACCATCGGAAAGGTGATTGAACTCACCTACCGGCACAACCCGGCACTGCGTGAATCACGGGAAAAGTTGCGCGAACAACAGGGTCGCATGACATCCACCGGAAGTGTGCGTCTCCCCGCGCTCGATGCCTTTGGCAATTACCAGGTGGAAGACCAATCCCGTCTGCAAAGTTTTGGCGGCAGTCAGGATGATACCAGTTGGAGTGCCGGGGTTGAAGTAACCCAACCCCTCTATGCAGGCGGCAGCCTGAATGCCCAGATTCAATCCCAGCGCGAAAGCGGCCAGGCCCTTCTCCGTCAGGTCGAAGCAACCCAAATCAATGTCCTCGCCGATGCCTTTGAAAAATTCTATGACGCGCTGCTGGCCCGGGAGCAAATCAAGGTTCAGCAGGAGTCGCTGGATCTTCTCAAGCAACAACTGGAACTGGCAAACAACCGTTACCAGGCTGGCAGTGTGCCCCGGTTCGATGTGCTGCAAGCCGAGGTCCGGGTTGCCAATGCCCAGCCCCCTCTGATTCGTGCCCGGAACCGGTACCGGGTTGCCATTGAAGATCTTCGCGCCACCCTGGGTCTCCCCTACCCCGAAGGTAAACAGGCAGGCGATGTCACCCTCGAAGGCTCCTGGATCACCACCGATGCCCCGCTCGAGACCGATGCCCTGGTGGAAACCGCCCTCAGTCAACGGCCGGAACTCGCCGAACTGCAACACCAGCAACGGGCCGTCGAATACGACCTCAAGCAATCCACCGCCCAACGCCAACCCCGCGTGAATGCCCTGGCGAACTACACGGTACTGAATGACCGGTTCAGCGAAGACGGCGACAACCTTGAAGGATGGCTGGTCGGTGTGCAGGCCACCATGCCCCTCTGGGAGGGTGGCCGGATTCGCGGCGAGGTGGTCCAGGCCAAATCCCGCCTCGAACAGGTCAAACTGCGCGAACAGGAATTGATGCTGTCCATTGAAGTCGAAGTGCGACAGGCGATCAGCAGCGTCGAGGAAGCCCGGGAAATCCTCGATGCCGCCGAACTGACCATCGAACAGGCCACCGAAGCCGTGCGACTCGCTGACAACCGTTACCAGGCAGGCGGCATCACCCAGCTCGATGTCCTCTCCTCGCAACTGGAACTGACCCGGGCCAAACTTGAGCAAATCACCGCCGCCCGCGATTATCAGATCCAGCTCGTGCGACTCTACCGGGCGATCGGAAACATGCCCGGCCAAAAGTACCTCGACGATGCCGACCGGATCGAACTGCCGACCTTTTAGCCCGTTTTGTTTTCTTCGTTTCCTTCTGTTCTGCCATCTGACAAACTGCCATGAAGGATTTTCTATGTGGTTGATGACCCAGTATGGTTTTTACTCGATGGTGGAAAAGCACCGGGGGAACTTCATGTCCAGCCCGGCAAGGGCGCCTGATCCGCGTTGTCCCACCCCATGGCCCTGATCAGTTGCGACTCCCTGACCCTCCACCTCGGAGGAAGAACACTCCTCGATGCCGCAAACCTCCAGGTCGAGCGGGGTGAGCGCATCGGACTCCTTGGCCGGAACGGCGAAGGCAAGTCCACCCTGCTGTCTCTGCTCGCGAATCAACTCACCCCGGATCAGGGAACGATAAGCGTAGCCTCCGGTACCAAGGTCGCGCTCTTGACCCAACATCCCCCGAAAGACCTCGAAGGCACCGTGGAGGACTTGATTGCCTCTGGAGATTCCGGGAACCATCACTCCGACCACCCCGTGCAACGGCTTTGCTCCCTGCTCCAGCTCGATCCGGAGCAATCCGTGTCGACATTGTCCGGCGGACAGGCGCGCCGGGCCCTTCTGGGCCGGGCCTTGATCTGCGAACCCGATGTCCTGCTGCTCGATGAACCGACCAATCATCTCGATATCGATAGCATTGTGTGGCTGGAAAACTTTCTCACCCGCTATCCCGGCAGCCTCCTCTTTGTCACCCATGACCGGGCCTTCCTGCAAAAACTCGCGACCCGGATTATCGAACTGGACCGGGGCCATCTGACCTCGTGGGCCTGCGATTACCCGACCTATCTCGAGCGCAAGGAGGAACTGCTCCTCGCCGAGGAAAAGCAGTGGGCGGTATTCGACAAGAAACTCGCCCAGGAGGAAGTGTGGATCCGCCAGGGCATCAAGGCCCGGCGCACCCGCAACGAAGGCCGGGTCAGGGCCCTCGAAGCCCTGCGGGCCGAGCGATCCCGCCGCCGGGAACGGGTGGGACAGGTCGAGATGACCCTCCAGCAGGCGGAGCGAACCGGGGTCAAGGTCATCACCGCGAAACAGCTCGGGTTTGCCTTCAACCCCGACACCCCCATCGTGCGCGACCTGTCCCTGACCCTGACCCGGGGCGACAAGGTGGGCATCATCGGTCCCAACGGGTGCGGCAAGACAACCCTGATCCGGCTCCTGCTCGGTCAACTCAACCCGGATACCGGATCGGTCGAACACGGGACCAAACTTCAGGTCGCCTACTTCGATCAGCACCGGGACCAGCTCGACCCCGACCGCACGGTGTTTGAAAATATCGCGGACGGCAACGACTTCATCACCGTGGATGGGCAGCGGCGACATGTCATCAGCTACCTCGGCGACTTCCTGTTCCCGCCCGATGCCGCCCCGCAACCGGTGAGCCATCTCTCCGGGGGCGAGCGAAACCGGCTTCTGCTGGCCCGCCTGTTCACCCGCCCCAGCAATGTACTGGTCCTTGACGAACCCACGAATGACCTGGACGCGGATACCCTCGAACTGCTGGAGGCCCGGCTGGTGGACTATCCCGGAACCGTCATCGCGGTCAGCCATGACCGCCGCTTCCTCGACAACCTCTGCACCTCGTCACTGGTGTTCGAAGGCGATGGACAGGTCCGGGACTATGCCGGCGGCTATACCGAGTGGCAGCGGACGCGCGCCCGGCAATCGACCCCAACTGCAACGGCCCCGGTGCCCGCCAGGACCCCCACCCCGCCCCCGCCCAAGGCCCGCAAACTCACCAACCGGGAACGGGAGGAATGGACCCGCCTCCCTGCGGACATCGAGGCCCTGGAAAACGAATTGGAAACCATCCAGCAGCGCCTTGCGGACCCGGACTTCTTTCGCGGCGACCCGGATGCGATTCGAACGACCACCGAACGGGCCCAACAGCTACCCGGTCTGATCGAGCAACACTACGCCCGATGGTCGGAACTGGAAGAGCGGGCCTGATACCACACCCTGAAACGTCTCGGTTTGAGGTCGGCCTCTTTTGCACTTGGTGGCACTCGGTGTCAGGTTTCAGTGTTCAGGTTTCAGTCGGGACCTGACACCCGACACCCGAAACCTGAAACCTCGCTGAGGATCCACTGATTCTGTACGGGGAAGTTATGGCACGTGGTATGAAACGTTCCCCGCTGTATCCATCCAATCTTGGAAGACCCGTACGTTCAGGAGGTCGAGCCAGCTCTGGGGCCCGATCGGGACTGTTCCGACGGGCTTATGGCGGTGCGAGCCGGTAGCGGATGAATTGGATCGGCTCGTTGGTGGCGGGGTCCACGAGGGTGAGGGTCACGCGCTCGAAGGCGGTGTCCAGCGCGGTACCGGCAAGTTCCCGGACCACCGCAGGCCCCCACGGGCCAGCGAGGGCGGAGCTGACCTCGAATAGAACATCGAGCCCGTAGGCTGCGGCGTCGCGGCGGCGATCGTAGGCGAAGGTCACGGGATCGCCTGCAGTCATCGGCGCGGTCAGTTCCGCCGCAGCCGCGGGATCCTCGGGATCGAGGCCGAGGAGGTAGGCATAGAGATTGGGCAGGCTCCCGCCCGGTGCGGCAAACAGGGCCCGCTCGGTGGCGCCGGTCAACGAGGTCTCGGTGTCGAACCAGGCATCGAGGGCGGTGTCGGTGGGATCGAGGCTGCGCAGGCTCATGTCGGGACCGCCCGCGTCGGCAAGAAAATACAGGACACCGTCTTTCACCTGCAGGTGCGTCGGCTGCGAGGACATCGGTCCCGGCAGTAGGTCTTCGACCAGTTGGGTCCCGTCGGCGGTGCCGTCGGTCACCCACAGTTCGTGTCCGTGCCGGCCGTCGTTGGCGACGAAATAGAGCCGGTCTCCGAGCCGGGTGATCTCGCGTAGGAATGAACTCGGGTAGCCCGGCAGGATGTCCTTGAGCAGGTAGGTGCCGTTGAGGGTTCCGTCGGACCGCCACAGCTCGCGTCCGTGGTCATAGTCGAACGCGGTGAAGATGAGGACACCGTTCAGCTCGGTGAGGTCATACGGGAAGGAACTATCCTCGTAGCTTCCGGATGGATTGAGGCCGACAATATTCCGCACCTGATACGTGCCGTTGCTGGTGCCGTTGGAGCGATGGAGTTCGATGCCCTGCCCGTCCCCGGCGAAGAAGAGCTGCCCGCCCACGTTCTCGAATTCCTCGCGATTGTCGGCGCTGGATGAAGGCGTGCCCGGATCAACCGCCGCCACCCTCCGGGTGCCGTTGCTGGTTCCGTCGGTCTTCCAGAGTTCCTCGTTCGCGGCGAAGTACAGCTCGTTCTGGAATGCGTGGAACGGCATCAGCATTGCGCCGGAGTCAAAGGTCATGCTGCTTCCCGAACCCGCCGCGATATCGGCAAGGCGGTGGGTTCCCCCCGTCGTACCATCGGTGATCCACGGCTCGTACCCATAGCCCTGGGTGTAGCCGAGGAAGGCGACGAGGCCATTGACCGGGGTGAACCTGCCGGGACCGGTGGTGACCGTGCTGCCGGGATTGATGTCCGCCACCATCGCCGTCCCGGTGGCGGTGCCGTCGCTTCGCCATACCTGCCAACCCGATGTTCCCTTGGCGGAAAAATAGACCTCGTTGCCGACCACCTGCGGAAAGGCCGGTGTCGAGCCGGTGTAGCCGGGGTAGATATCGGCGAGCTCGACCGTCCCAGTCGTGGTGCCGTCGGTGCCCCACAATTCCTCGCCGTTTTCGTCCCATCCCCGGAACAGGATCATTCCGTTGGGAAGTTGGCGGGGCGGGAACAACACGTGATTCAGCGCCCAGTAGGATCCGAGCAGGATGTTCGTCGCCGCCCCGCCCGCGCGCCAGACCTGGTAGGGTTTCGAGCTGCCGGAGGAAGTCCCGCCGACCACGGCATCATTCCCGACCAGCCCCATGAACCGGGGGTTCCCGCTCAGCGGCCCGGGGTAGAGATCGAGGACCCGGCGAACGCCGTTGGTATCGTACCGCCACAACTCCCGGCCGGTGGCAGCATCGGATGCGGTCAGGTACAGGGAGTTGCCGGAAAACCGGGTTTCGCTGGCCGCGGCGGGATAAAGATTCCGCACCATCACCGTGCCCCCGGCGGTGCCATCGGTCTTCCACAGCTCGGTGCGGTAGTCGGTGTTGGCGGCGAGGTAGAGTTCCCCGTTGAATTCGCCGAGGATCTCCGGATTCGAACTCCGCGGTCCGGTGGTGCTGTAGCTGATATTGGTCTGGAATGGCATCAGGTCGATGACCAGCTCCGTGCCCTCGAGGGTGCCGTCGGTCCGGTACAATTCGCGCCCGATCCGCCCGGCCCCATCGTCGCCGCTGAAATACAGCCAGCCGCCAAATGGGGTCAGGTATTGCGGCGAAGAACTGCGCGAGGGATAGGATACGCCCAGCGGCTCGGTTCCGGTGTAGGGGGCGAGATTGACCGCGATCACCGTCCCGGTTTCGGTTCCATCCGTTCGCCACAGCTCCCGCCCCTCGCTTACATCGTTGGCGGAAAAATACAGGGCATCGCCGAACACGGTCAGCCAGGTCGGATTGCCGCTCCCGGCGCCGGGGTAGAGATCCCTCACCAGCACGGTGCCGTTGGAGGTGCCGTCGGTCTTCCACAACTCCCGGCCATGCACGCCATCGTCGGCGGAAAAGTAGAGGTTCGAGCCCCACGCCGTCATCTGCTCGGGATTGGCCACGCTGCCGGGCCGGATTTCCCGGACCCGGCGGGTGCCGTTGGAGGTGCCGTCACTGACCCAGACATCGGACTGGTTGTTGAAGAACAGGGGTCCCTCGGCGGCGACGGTTTCGCGGATGCCGTTGTTGGGAAAACCGCTGCGCACCCGTTCCATGCCGCCGGTGGTTCCGTCGGTCCGCCACAGTTCGGTTCCGCTGCGGAGCGAGAAGTACAGGTAGCCTCCGGCCACCGCGAGGTATTCCGGGTCCGAACCGGTCGGCCCGGGCTCCAGATCATGGACCTCGGTACCGGCTGCGGTCCCGTCGGTGCTGCGCAGTTCGCTCCCATGCACACTGTCGCTTGCGACAAACCACAACTGGTTGTTGAAGACGGTGAGGTACTCGGGCGCGCTGTTCGCGGGCGGGCCGTTGGTTCCGCCGCGATCGGTGACGAGGTGCAGGTCGCCCGGCACACCCTCGGTGACGTACAGTTCGAGCCCGGTCAGGCCGGGGGGATTGTAGTCGAACGCGCCATAGACATCGTCGCTGGCAGCGAAGTAGAGCTTATCGTGAAAGGTCGTCAACTCCCTCACCGCCGACCCGTTGGCATCGTCGGTCGATCCCGCGGGCGCTACCTGGCCCACCATCCGGGTTCCGCGGGCGGCGCCGTCGGTCCGCCAAAGCTCGCGGCCCGACACCCCATCGCGGGCGGTGAAGTAGGCGAACCGGCCGGCGACGAGGAAATCCTCCGGCGCGCCGTGGGTTTGGGAGCCGTCGGAGAGGGCCTCCGGCAGGTTGGGCACCCAGCCGAGATGCCGGGATCGCACCCCGAGAAAGGCGACCGACGGCGGGAGTTGCACCGCTGCGGTGACCTCGTTGGTGTCGCCGGACGAGGAGACGATCTCCGCAGCGAGGGTGCGCAGGCCGGGATCACCGGAGAAATCGGAGAAGCTCGCGCGATAGCGGTTCGCGCCATCGACCGCAACCGCAGCCATGCGCTCTCCGGGATCGTCGGTATCGCCATCGCCATTGAGGTCCAGCCGCACCCACAGGGAGGTCACGCTCACACCGGGCGCGGTTTCGATCTCCACCGTCAGGGTGCCTTCCGGCGATACGACGGCGCCATCGAGCGGCAGGAGCATCCGCCCGCCCGCAACCACCTCCACCACCTGGGTGACGACCGCGGCATTGCCGTAGGCATCGATCGCTTCCGCCACCATCGTCCGCATACCGGGAGCGCCGGACGGCGTGGGCAGGTTCGCTCTCCAGGTGTTGCCGCTGTACAGGTAGGCGGCGGTGGTTTCACCCGGCTCGTCGATGGTTGCATTCCCGTCGAGATCGAACCGGACCTCCGCACTCTGCACCGCCGTCGCATCGGTCACCGCGATGTCCACGGTCAATGCCGTCCCCAACCCGACCAGCCCCCCGGCCGCAGGCGATACAAAGGCGACCGTCGGCGGCTGGGAATCGGGCAGGACCTCCACCATCTGAGTGACGGTCACGGAATTTCCGACCCGGTCCGCAACGACCAGCGAGAGCATGCGCGGCCCCACCGGGCCGGTGACCTTGCCCTGACAGACATTGAAGGTCACGCGGTACAGGTTCCCGCTCACGAGCACGGCATCCCGGATGTCGCATCCATCGAGAAAGCCGTCGCCGTTGTTGTCGAAGGAAATGGTCATGCCGTCCACCGCCTGGTTATCGGTCGCGGTGGCGTCCACGCTCAGTGTCTGCCCCGCCTCGATGGCCCCGCCGGGGGCGGGACTGACAATCGCCGCCGCCGGAGGCTCGAGGTCCAGAGGCAGGATGTTGAGCACGCGGGCGTTGGTCGCGGCATTCAGCCAGTCGTCGAACGCCACCGCGGTGACGGTGCGGCTTGTCGAGGCCCCACTGAGCGGCGGGAAGACCGCCTCGTACGCGCCGACGTCCGATTGCACCGCCACCCGGATTTCATCGGGAGAGATCGATCCGCTTCCGTCGGCATCGAGGCTGACCAGCACCCGGTCGATAGTCCCGGCGGTCCAGGCATCCCGGTAGTCGCTTGCACTCACCCGGACCAGCACCCGGGAACCTTCCTCGTACTCGGCATTCCCGAAAAACGGAAAGTCGAGAAGGCTGAGGGTGGGCGGATTGTGGTCGCCGCTGTCGCCGGCATCCACGTACACGTTGGGCGCGCACCGGGACAGCGACGCAAACGCGTCCTCGGCCTCGATCGCGATGGATCGCGGGCCGGCTGGACCAGCCACTCCGGAGAAACTCGCGGCATACAACCCGCCCCCGAGCGACAGCGCATCGACTCGTTCCCCCACCCCGTTGGTCACGCCATCGCCATCGATGTCGAAGGCCACCCGAACCCCATGCAGTTCGCTTTCGTCGGTCACCCGGAGTTCCACATCGAGGGTCCCGCCCGGCGCGATGTTGGTTGAGGGTCCCGGCAGCAGCACCTCGATCACCGGCAGGGCGAGGTCCGGCAGTTCGCCGAAGGTTTCAAGGTAGTCGAACACCCCGAACTCGTGGTCGTCATCCTCCGCCCCGACCCCGAGCTGGTAGGTGTTGCCGACCGAGGCGAGGTTGTCGTAGGGGGAGCACTGAATCACCGGCCAGTCCGCAAAGGTCGGATCGCCCACGGTGGAGAAGGAGTTCACAAGCGGGAGATTGGTCGTCACCACGACGGGCGCGGAACACCGGTAGCTGACCGGCTGGTTGGTGGACGTACGCGTCTGGTGGGAGTAGCTCATGATGCTGAGATACCGGTCGCCGGAATACTGGCAGTTGTCGATGCCGCCATGCCGCAGCCCCAGGGTATGACCCAGCTCATGGCAAAGGGTCCGGTACTGCAGGAGGGAGGAGGCGAACCGGCCGTCCGGGGTCAGACCAAAACTGTTCATGGTGATGATGAGGTCGTTGCCGGGCAGGGAATGAAGATTCGGGGACGGCCGGATGGTGACTTCCGCCTCGCCGCTGGGATCGATGAACAGCACAAAGCGGGACGATGCGTCCGGGATGATGGTCCAAGGCCGGATCACCCGGAGGACATTGCTGTAGGTCCCGAACAGATCCAGTTCCCGCACCTGGCCCGCCCCCCGGCCCTCGGTGATGCGGATGGTCCCGGACAAGGCGGGCGGAACCGTGGTCGCAATCAACCGGTCCGAGGTGGACCACGCGACCTGGCCGACATAGGGCGCTCCGTTGGTCCACGTCACGATGTCGAGCGCGTCCCCGAACACCGCATACCGAAATGCCAATTCCCGGGCCCGCTTGTCGGTGGTGCCGAAGTAGGCGTTCTTGATGTCGTGGATGGACCGCACCCGCAACCCCGGCACCTGGTTCGGGAACTGGTCGTAGATGTGGATGATGTCGATGCTTTCGCCCGTGCCCTGCTCGGCAATCTCGTCCCCGCCCTGCAGGTTCCCCGTACCGGTGTTGTACGAGTAGTCATAGCCGTAGTCCGGATCCGACCCCGGCCCGCCGTCGATGTGAATGACCACCCCGGTTGTGGCATCAGGATTGAGCACCGGCGCACGACCGAAAAAGTCCACCGTGGCCTGCAGTGCCCGCCCATACGGCCCGGGACGCCATCGACCCGATACGCCGGCGGTCCGGTTTTTCAGCCAGTCCACCTCGAGGAAGAGATCCTTGTGATCCACCGAGGCGCCCCACGCGCTCAGGTCGAGATCGACCGTCCCATCGCGGTCCATATCGATGCCTCCTCCCGGCGCCTCCCAATGATCGGGCAACCCGTCGTCGTCACGGTCCCGCAGCGATGCCCGGACCACCTTTGCCCCCGCGCTGGTATCGACCCAGAAGGTGAGCAGGTGGTCGCCCGCGACCGGGCGGCCGTCGAGGGTCTGACGGGGGGATCCGTCCGCCTCGACCGCGGCGCGGGACAGTCCGTCCCACAGCCGGATGTCCGTAACTGCGGCGCCCTCAAGGGTGTCCCCGATCTGGAGGACCGGTTTCACCCCGCGGGGATTGATCACGATGCTGTTGGTATCGAGAAGTTCGCGTTCGACATCGAGCTCGATCGTCCACAGCCCCTTCGCGCCGGAGAATAGCATCGGCGTCGTGCCGGGCAGGGTCGGGTTGCTGAGACTGGGCGCGCTCGGGGTGGCGATGAAGGCGATCGTCAGCCGGTCGCCGACAATATCCCCATCGCCCCCGACGTCTTCGCGAATCACCTGCAGCCGGTTGGTTTGAAATTCATAGGAGGCAAAGCCAATGAGGTTGGTTGCGTCGTCAACCGCCACGAAGGTGTTGGAACCCACCACAAGAGCATTCGTGGCGCCCGGCCAGTTCGGATGAAGGATGCGAACGTAAATGCCGGGGGCGCCCCCGGGCTCGGTGCCGCCAAAAACCGACACCGTTCCGTCCGCGCTGATCCCCGGCATCGCCCCGAGATCCGACCAGCCGCCGGCCACCGAGGCGAGGACAGTCTTCTCCCCGGAGTCTTTGACCCGCACGATGTCCTCGCTGCCGGGCAGGCCTTCCTTGAGAATCGTGGTGGGTCCCCGCCCCGCCATCGGCACCCCGAACCCCGTAGTGCCATCCTTGAGCTGGGCCACCGAGCTCCACGCGAGGTTCGTGTCCGGCGGGTTGATGTAGAGGTAGTTCGGATCCGTGTCCTGGTAATTGCAGGTGGAGGTGTCGGCGGACCGGATACCGACAATCACCACATTGCCCTCGTCATCCATGGTCAGGGCATGGCCGTCGAGACACACCGATCCGGGCGGACCGCCCAGACACTCGCGGCACACCCCGTCAAACACAAGCCGGTACGAGGCGGTCAGGTTGCTGTCGGTGCCTCCGACGACATCCACATCGTAGGTGCCGCCGATCGCCCCGGTCAGTTCGCCGTTGCCGGTGTCGCCGGTGAAATAGGTGACGACGACGAGGTTGCTGTTGTTCAGGTGCGGGTCCTCGTAGTACTCGCCGGGCCAGGTGGAGGCAGGATGGCTGTCGATATTCTGTAGGCGGTGGAGGCCACCGGTCACCGAGGCGTTCGCGATCAGGTTGTTCCAGAACCGGGTGCCGCCGGTATCCGAAACCACCCCCACGAACACCGCCCGCCCGAGATCGTTGCCGCAAACCTGCGGATCGATGGTGGCAAGATAGGTCGTGGCGACATCCTCCCCCGCAACCTCATCCCCGATGCGCGCCAGCACCTCGACATCGTAGAACGGACTCCCCGCCGCCCGGACCTGCGACACACCCCCACAGCCGAGGATGGCAAACAGCCACCAACGAAAACAAAAGCATCCCAGCTTTGACTGTGTCATCATCGCATTGCCGGACCGCGAAGCACCGATCGGATGTCCCGCGGCGCTTGTGGACAAACCTCCTCGTCGCCCAACTGAAAAGGTACACCCCGGACCGCCTCAGGGAAACCACTAAATAAGTGTAAGCATGCCCGGGCAGGGGACTCGCGTGTCCTGTCTTTTCGCCACCTATTCCACGCACACCATTGTAGTGCCACATCTCCGAACGGGCGACGAGTACGAGGGGGTGAAATCGATCCGGAGGGCAGAAAAGCCGATCCTGATCCGCAGATTGTGGCGGCGGCGGGAGGCGTGAGTACGATTACGAGCAGGATTACGATTACGAGAGCACCAGAACCCAGCATCCAGTATCCAGTATCCAGCACCCAGCATCCAGCACCCAGCATCCAGCCCAGCCCTACCAGCCCTCTTCCCGCACCAGCTCCGCGATCGCCTTCCGTTTCTTTTCCGGGGCGTCCTTGGCGGGGTAGCCGAGGGGAGTCATGACGAGGGGATCGATGCCGTCGGGCAATCCAAGCGCCCTGCGGAGCGGATCCGGATCGAAGGCCCCGATCCAGCAGGTACCGAGCCCGAGGTCAATGTTACTTGCGGAGCTTTTTCTCCTCGGTCAGGTCTTTCCGAAGCTTGTCATCGATGAAGTCAATATCCACGATGAAACACCCATCATCATGATATGATGAACCTGATAGGTAAATGAAATGTATGGGGTTGAGGTCTGCTGCATTACGTGCACTCCTTGAGCAACATCCGCGCTGCATCCACCATGTCCTGTTGAATTTGAACACGTTGAATCCGCAGCTCGTCGTTCTCTCCGGCAATCCTCTGGCCGTGAACGAAATGGGCCGCCCTGACCGGACCGGAGGAGCTTTCGTCGCCGAAATAATTCTTCAGGCATTGCAGCGCGTCGGGCATGGCGGGGTTATCGCGGCGCAATTCATCGCCGAATGCGGCGATGGCGGCTGCGGTGTCGCCATCGTAATGGCGAAGGGTATAAAGAATGTCGAACGCGTCCTTGGGCTGTTGACGCGAGCCGAAGGCGCGGAGCTTAAGCGCGAGAAACGGGCCGACTTCGCATACACGTATGGTCAGAGTCTGCCGAGCCTCGAACAGGTCGATTCCCGAGACCTCCATGATGCGTGGGTTCTCCAACGCGCAGTTGATGCCGGGCAGAACGTTTGCGGGTACGCTATCCACAATGACGGTTCCGGTATTGCCTCTCGGATCTTCAGTCAGGAAATCGACAAACACCCGGAAGTCGCCGATGACCCTCACAAAGCGCGAAGCGCCGAACTCGTCTTTGGTCAGTGCGAAATCCTGAGCCGCCAAGTGATCGAGCAGTCGGCCGTACTGACCAGCGGAAGCGCCGAGGGCAATACCGATATCGGCATCAAGGGTTACCGGGCGCGGCAGCTCCCGCAAGGCGGTGATGTCACCGCAGAGGTATTTCGGCACCAGCCCGCCCACCAGCACCATATCTTCGTGCCAGGGCCCAAGTCCGGCCCAGACGGTCAGGAAGGCACTTTCGGCCAGGGCGACGCCGCTCGGGTCATACTTGCTGAAGGTATCGAACTTCATGGCCGGCAGAACCCTTCCCATGTGCGGAGGGCCTGGGCCTGATCCGGACCGCGGAGGCCGGTACCTTGAAGATCCACGACGATCTGGGCGTCGCTGGCCAGATTCAATTCGTTGACGAGCCTGGTCTCCAGAAACACACCTTCATCATCCGGGATAAACAGCCAGACCTTGCCGACATCGTTGACTGGGCGCAAACTCAGCTGCTCCAGCGAAGCGGAGTCCGGGAGGCGGGCGACATAGGCCGATGTGATGACCGGTTCCGTATAAGGGTGGCGCAGCCAGCCGGCGATCCACTGGGTGAAAGCGAGCGGTACTGATTCCGTCGTCGCCCAATCCTGAAGCTTGCGGGCCAAGTCAAGCGGGGAATCGCCGAATGTATTGAACCGGGCGACGGAGGTGCGTCGCTTGAAGTCATCACCCTTGATCCAGGCGTCGACAAGCCCATCTACATCCGACAGGCGGAATGTGCGCGACGAGGTCTTGTCGGCATAACCCTGGGCAATCAGGTGCTGGACAATGCGAGAGACGAGCCCGGCGCTGGCCTTCGTTCGCTCAACCAGTTCGGCCTGGGTCCAGTCCTTTCGGATACGGTCAGTCAGGAGCGAGCGAACAATCCGGGCACTTTTCCCGACAAAGACATTGCGCGGCTCAAGCTCGTAGCGGAAGTGACGTCCGGGAAGAGCCCGACGGTCCACCAGAAGGCTGGGCGCCCGAATGTAAACGCGGCCGTTCAGGTCGATCACAGCCAGGCCCCGGGCGCGACAGAACTCGAGCATGCGGCTGTTCAGCTCGGGTACGACCAGTAGAGGACGGTTATTCGAACCTCGCCGCGCTGCATGGATCGATTCGATTTCCTTTTCGCTCGGCTTCAGGGAGTACTCGGGGCGAAAGCGTATGGATCGATTGTCCAGACGGAACTCCAGATCCGTAACCTGTTCGAGGGGATGAGCCTGCTCAGGGATATCCCACGTCAGCTCCGGTTCGTCCTCGATCAATTCCCGGAAGTGACGGATCAGTTCGATTTCGCTTCGAATGATCTCATTTTTACTGAATATGGCTGTTTTCACAAAACAATAGTAGGCTCCCATGGCAGTAAAAAGTCAACCATGATTTTACTAAAAACAGCTATTTTCACTGAACGGTAAAATAAACGATTTGAAGTGAATAATACGAGATGACCCCGCGCTGGTCATTCCTCCAACATCACCGACCCTCGAGTCGCCCCATTGTAATGCCCGCCTCCGAACGGGCGACGACTATGAGGGGCGAAAGCGATCCGGAGGGCAGAAAGAGCCGATCCCGATCCACAGATTATGGCGGCGGCGGGAGGAGTGAGTGCGATTACGAGCAGAATAGCACCAGAACCCAGCATCCAGTATCCAGCACCCAGCACCCAGCATCCAGCCCGGCTTACCAACCCTCTTCCCGCACCAGCTCCGCGATCGCCTTCCGTTTCTTTTCCAGAGCGTCCTTGGCGGGGTAGCCGAGGGGAGTCATGACGAGGGGATCGATGCCGTCGGGCAATCCAAGCGCCTTGCGGAGCGGATCCGGATCGAAGGCCCCGATCCAGCAGGTACCGAGCCCCAGGTCGGTGGCGCAGAGGGTGAGGTGGTCCATGACAATCGCGCCGTCGACCGCGGCAAAGTTGACCCCGTCCCTCCGGGTCCAGGCCGCGGCTGGTTCGACACAGACCACAAGAATGATGGGCGCCTCCTGAAGCCACGCTTTCGGGTAGGCTTCGCCGACCGCGCGTCTCCGGTCCGGGTCGCGGACCACCACGATAGTGAAGGCCTGCCGGTTCACCGCAGTCGGAGCCAGCCGACCCGCCTCAAGAACCTTGTCCAGGTCCGAATCACGCACCGGGTCACCAGTGTAGGCGCGGCAGCTATAACGTCGGGCAGCGAGATCAAGAAAAGCGTTCATGACCCCCACCCTACCAGAGAAGACGAAGAAAATGGAACCACGGATGAACACGAATGGACACGGATGGGCCCGGAACTAGACAGGCGGCGGGAGGAGTGAGCACGAGCAGGCGTACGATTAGGAGGGGTTCGGTTGAACATGGCACCAGCATCCAGCATCCAGAACCCGGTATCCAGCACCAGCCCCCCGGCTCGATGCCCCGGCATGAAGCGCGGCGGATCAACCCAGGGCCAACGCGATCTTCCAACGTCTGGAATTCTGCCCTAATTTTCTTCCAAGCCTTGGAAGATTTTTTGCGGATTTTTCCAGACGTTGGAACTTTTTCGCCGGGTGCCTGCATTCTCCGATTCTGCCCCGTGGCTGATACCAACTGCATTTGAGCTTGTTGATGAGCAAGGAATTGGGAACCGGTGGCTCATGAAGGTTCTTTTACCCCTTTTTCCCCGGCCTCAAGGATTGACCGAGCGCAAAGTCTTTCGCAATGATGGACGCCATGAAAATCATTCGCTTCCTGTCTGTCTTCCTGATCGTCATCCCGTCCGCGTACGCACGAATCGGCGAGTCCTTTTCTCAGAGCATTGAGCGTTACGGGCAGCCGCAGGAATGGCCAAAGCACTCCACCCTGCACCGGCTGAGAGGGCCTGAAACCGGCAATGCAATCTTTACCTACAAAAATTGGCGACTGCGCATCGGCTACTACCAAAACCGGGCGTCTTCTGTGGTATACAACAAGGCGATGGGCAAGGCCATCACACAGAAGATCAGCGATGAGGAATTCAAGGCAATCTTGAGGGCCAACGAGGAAGGCGAATGGAAGCCGACCCCCAAACCCCTGCTCCAGAATCCTGTCCTCGCGATCGCCATCCAGGCCCGCGATGGCAATTCATGGACCTCGCCCAATGGTCTCGCTGCCTATTGGAACAAGCAAACCCACTCCGTGCGGATTACGGACCCGGAAGCCCTTGGACGACTGGAGGCAGTCAACAAGGCCATCCAGGAAAGCCGCAAGGACCCCATTCCGGATTTTTGACCTTCACTTGCGAGACCTACCGATCTCGGAGTTTCGATAGCGGTACCCAGTCGCCGGGGGAGCGCTCGTAGTGCCAGAAGGCCCACCCGTTGCAGGTTCGACGCCCGACTGCTTTTGCAGCGGCAAGGGAGGGTGAGGTGAAGAGCTGCTTGTCGTATGCGATGACCCCGCTTTGGCGAATCGTGGCGCGGAGGGTCTTGCCTTTGTGTGTGCCTCGAATCCGCATGGACTTCGAGATATAATCCGCCATCACCGGCTTGCGGCCCCTGGTTGGTTTTGCGACCGGTTTGCGCTTCGGTTTGGGGACAGCGCAGCCCAGCAGCTCATTCAAGGTCTCCTGCATGCCGAGCTTCCACTGCTTGGTCAGTTTACGGTTCAGATTCTCGGACTTGGCGAACTTGCCTTTTACCTTGTTCCCGGGCGGATCGACAATCCGAAGGATCAAGGCTTCCAGCTCCCGCAAATGCCCGTCACCGATGGTCAGGTACACACTGAATCGATCCCAAGACGCCTGGTGTCGATCCTTCAAGTGATGACCAAGCCGACTGCGCAGATTGCTGGCCAGGCCGACATAGTAGAGCTTACCCCGGCGATACAGGGCATAGACACCCTGTCGATTCTTCACGAATCCCTTTATGGCGTCCTGGTACTCTTCCAGAAACTTGCGGGAGACGGTTTCGAGGTGCTGGGTGACCAGTGGCGTTTGCTTCTTCATGGGATCGCTCTATATGTTCTCTCGATTCCTGAGGAGTCCCGCCCGAGCGGCTTACTTCTCCCCGCTTGATGGCAGCAAGGGGAGCCCCAATTCCTTCAGAAATTCGTTGTGCTTGTCGGTCGCCTCGCGAATGGCTTGCTCAATCTCGACGAGGTCTGCATGTGTTTCCGATAGATCGATTTCAGGTTCCGGCATCGCCGTGCTGATGTAGCGGGAGATGTTGAGGTTGAAGTCGTTTTTCTCGATCTCGGACATGTCCACACGGCGGGCATAGCGTTCAACTGGTTTCTCCGGACGCTCCCGGTAGGTGTCGATGATCTTTTGGATGTGCTCGGGCTTGAGCTGGTTCTGGCGTTTGCCCTTCTCGAAGTGCTCGGCGGCGTTGATGAAGAGCACGTCGTCGGGCTTTTTGCATTTCTTGAGCACCAGGATGCAGACCGGGATGCCGGTGGAGTAGAAGAGATTGGCAGGCAGGCCGATGACGGTGTCGATGTGGCCGTCCTTGAGCAGCTTGGTGCGGATGCGCTCCTCCGCCCCACCCCGGAACAGCACGCCGTGGGGCAGGATGATGGCCATGACGCCTTCGTCCTTGAGGAAGTGGAAGCCGTGCAGGAGGAAGGCGAAGTCGGCGGCGGACTTGGGGGCGAGGCCGTGGTTCTTGAACCGTACATCTTCGGCCAGCGCGTCGGTCGGCTCCCAACGGTAACTGAACGGCGGATTGGCGACGACGGCGTCGAAATACGGTTTCTTGGCCGGATTCTGTTCGCGCAGGATGTCCCATTCGTTCAGCAGGGTGTCGCCGTGGTAAATCTCGAACTCGGAGTCCTTCACCCCGTGCAGGAGCATGTTCATGCGGGCGAGGTTGTAGGTGGTGATGTTCTTTTCCTGGCCGTAAATCTTGCCAATGGTGCCGCCGGCCTGGGTGACCTTCTTGCGGACGTTGAGCAGAAGCGAACCGGATCCGCAGGCGAAGTCCAATACGTTGTCCAGCCGCTTCTTCGGCCCGGTTTTCGGTTCCTGGCTGTCCAGCGTGACGATGGCGGAGAGGATGTCGGAAATCTGTTGCGGGGTGTAGAACTCGCCCGCCTTCTTGCCGGACCCGGCGGCAAACTGGCCGATCAGGTATTCGTAGGCGTCGCCCAGCGCGTCCACATCGGTGGAGAATTCAGTCAGCCCTTCAGCGATCTTCTGGATGATGGTGCAGAGCTTCGCGTTCCGGTCGGCATAGGTCTTGCCGAGCTTGTCCGAGCCGAGGTTGATCTCGGAAAACAGGCCCTGGAACGTGCTCTCGAAGGATTCCTCCTCGATGTACTTGAAGCCCGCCTGCAGCGTGTGCAGCAACTCGTCATGCTGGGTGCGCGCCATGTTGGCGATGCTGTTCCAGAGGTGCGGCGGCTGGATGACGTAATGCACCTTGCGGCGCATCTGTTTTTCGAACTCCGGGATGTCGTCCGGGTTGTTGGCATACCACAGGGCTAGCGGTACGCGACGGTCGTCGCCGTCGATCTTCGGATAATCCTTGCCCAGCTCCTTCTTGGCCGCCGTCTCGTAGTTGTCGGAAAGGTAGCGCAGGAAGAGGAAGGACAGCATGTAGTCGCGGAAGTCGTCCGCGTTCATCGCCCCGCGCAGTTGGTCAGCGATGGCCCAGAGGGTCTGGCCGAGTTTTTTTTGGTTTTGATCGTTCATGCAGGTGGCGCAGTTGCGGATGCATCAGCAGACAAGCCAATCGACACCACCACTTCTTCGCTTTCTATGTCGTTGACCCAAGAAAGTGAAGGCCACGCTTTGAGTGCCCTCACAATTCCGCTACCAACGCCTCGAAAGTTGAGAAGATCAGGAGCGAATGACGCCAACAGTACGTTCCGGCTACGCCGAACTCCCCTGCGAATCTGGTCGACCGTAAGGCTGTTCGGCAGTTTTCCCGGACTGCGGATTTCAATGTGATCATCGAAGATGAATAGCTTGATCGAATCCTTGATGAAGTAATCTCGATGCATCAACGCGTTAACTAATAATTCCTCGAAAACCGTTTCAGGCACCTCCGGCTTTCCGGCCTGATTGAAAGACCCACCACTTTGCTGGCGTGAATTCCACCGCTTCAGGAACCCTATCCCGCCATCATATTGCTCGACCAATGTTCCGCTTATTGTTCGTTGATCGTACCATTCGGATGACGCTCGCTCCGTGCCTTTAAACCAAATGGCATCAATCTTCATCTCTGGCAGTAGAACTGAAAGACGTTTCCCGAACAAAAGCAAGCCGGCCAAGGTCACCCGACCAGAATCCACCAATTCCAAATTCTCCAAGATTCGCTGGTAGGCTTCGCTTTCCTCGCTCCGGCTCGGCGGCGTCTCAGAGTATTTCGTCTCGTAGAATCGCTCAAAGCGCTCGTGGTCAAAGTCCCCCAGTGTTGAGGCTGCTACCACTTGGCTCTCCGCATAGAGTTTTTCGCCCGACTGGAAAAGACGCGCTAGTTCTTCAGGACTCTGCACCCGGCGCTTGTCCGGCCCATTCTTCACCCAATAGACGCCCTTATTGTCGCAATAAGGCTTGGATGCGCCATCGGAAATCTCGATGACAACGACTATGCCGTCACCCGTCGGAATGGATTTCGACAGAATAGAAAAGGGCGGACGAACGCTATCCCAAGCGATTTTAGCCATATCCTCGCCGACCTTCTCGGCCTCCGCTCCGGTGAGACCGACGATGGTGCCATTCTTCTCGACACCAACAAAAATGCGCCCCCCGCCGCTGTTGGCAAAGGCAACGATTTCGCCGACCATCTTGGTGTCAGCCGACGGCTCGCGCTTGAATTGCCGTGTGCTGTCCTCACCTAGGAGGATTTGGCTTCTCAGCTCGAACTCTTCCATAATTGGTAAATTTCCTTTCTTCTACGAAATGCGTCCTCGCCGCCTTCCATCACAGTGACAATTCGCTGTTGGATATCTTTGTCGTCAATACTGCCGTGGTCGAAGGAGAATGTCTCTCCTTCCTTTCGGCATACAATGGCCTGTTCCGCATCGCCGAGCACAGGAATGTTGGGGTTGTGAGTGGCGAACACAAATTGCGTCAGCTCCTTACGCTCCAGCAGTTGGCGGATAAAGTGGCTATAGAGCGTTTCGTTGTCCAGATCATCTTCCGGTTGGTCGATCAGGATCACCGGGTGCCGCTGAAGGTGCATTAGAATGTGCAGGATTACCGTGGCCCGCTGTCCGAGGGAGTATTCTCCCAGAGGCTTCTGGTGAAAAAGAATTACTGTTTCGTCCGGCGTACGGTATGTCAGGAAATCCGATAAATGGTCCAGGAGCGATGCACGCACCTTAATCGCAGCGTTTTCGCTCAAGTGCTTCTCTAATTCCACACGCCCTTGATATAGTTCTCTGCCGTCAACAAATGCATTCTCTAGCGCCTCATAGGATGGCCCCTGCAGGCCACTTCCCCGCAATTTGGAGCGCAGAAACTCACCAAACACGGCACGTTTGCCTTTGAACCCTGTTTGAAGTCGGATTTCCACCGGAAGCTCAGACTCGAGTCGCCGCACCTCGGCCTCGCGCTCTGCGAACCTCTCACGCCAGAAATCATGTAACTTGTTGACTGCTGCGCCTAGAAGATCACGGGCGGCTTGCTCCGTTTTGGCGCGTTGAGCACCTGCGGCCAGAAGTTTCACCAACTGATCAAGGCGGTTCTTCTTCGTGCGGAACAACTCCAGATCAAGCTTCGGTTCGTTCAATGTCTTTTGAAGCGCTGCCACCTCCTGTTTCATTTCGCCCTGTACCGGTGCGAGCTTTTGAAGAGCCTCGCCGACGGTAGCATACGCTTCTCGCAAATTTATGAGTGCTGTTTGCGTGTTTGCCTTGGCATTATCAGATTTCGTCTTGGCGGTCGCGAGGTCGCCGGAGATGGATTCGCTTCGTTTGGATTTCAGCACAGGAAAAGCCGCATCCGACTCGTCCCAATCCACCGAGTCTTTGAGGATCGTGCCCAGTTCCTCTAACGCAAGTTGCCAGGTAGCGATAGCTTGCCTATCTCCATCAAAAAGAGTCATGTCAGCAAGCTTCTTGTCCACCCCCTTGTCCGTGAAGACTTGAAGCTGTACCTCCAGTTCATTCTTTTCTTTTTGCAGCGCGGCGATTTTCTCGGTCGCATCCAGCGTCTCTTTTAGTTGCCGGGCGGCCTGGCGCACGCCTTCGACGAGAGCGGCTTCTTCCTGAGGCTTTGGGTCGAGCCGGTCAGCAAGCAGTTTATCAAGAAAACTTTCATCGAATGACTCCGAGCGGGTCGATAGATCTTTCTGTCCGAAGTAAAGAATGTCTTTAAGAATTGATCCGGGTGAAATATCCCGATACGTCCCGTCCAAATAAACCGATGATTGACCAGTTCGTTCGCGTTCCACCCGGACTTCGCGCCCAAACTCATCTGCGGCCTCTACAATGACCTTACCAGCCGGAGAGAGCATTCTCTCTACAAGGCCGGATTTATATCGCTCATCTGACACCTCGCGGAAACCTAGGGCATGGCGCAAGCACTCAATCACTGCCGACTTGCCATTGCCACGCGGTCCGATAAGGCAATTCAGGGATGGCGAGAATGGCACCGCAATCCCGTCCAAGGCACCACCGTTAAAGCGTACCTTTCTGACAAGCACGGCTTTCCGGGGTTCCGGCAACGAGGAACGAACGCGGTGTGCGTGATCGAAGAGCGCGAATTTTATCGCTTCGAACGAGAGTTCTCCGATTTTGAGATAGCAAGACTTTCCCTTACCGATCTCTTCAATACTTTTCGGATCACTGCCCTCAACCTCGGCGGGATACCAGCCATTTAGCCATTGCCGCGCCAGAATGCGGCACGGCTTTCCAGACCCAGCTCCATCATGGGTGCGGACCTTCTGAAAGCCGAGCGTCCGCTGACGGAATAATTCGTTCTCACCAAGATCACCGATGCGTCCGCCATCAAGCTCAACCCAAAGCCCGCTGGGCTGCTCTACATGGGCAAAGATGACAAAATAGTCTCTGTGATAGCCCTCCAGCTTCTTGATCGTATCAAGCAAACTTAAGGATGAGCGGCCGTTCTCCCGTTCGTATTGCGATGGCGTTTTCCCTTCGAACGCAATTGTGAGAAACGGATTGATGTGATCCCGACCATTTTCCAGCCACGCATCGGAGAAAACAACAAGCGTGTGGATACCGTTCGCTCCGTCGTTGACAGACAGCTCCACCCCTGGCAGGAGTCCAATATTTTTCTTTCGTGCCGTGGCTCGGAGTGACTTAAATTCTTCGAAATCGAACTTGTTGTGATTCGTGATGACACCCAAGCGGATGCCGGCCTTCTCCATCGCTCCCACAAAGGCGCTGTTATAATAATTCTCTTCTCCGGTGTATTGGAACTCCTTGTCCGCCTTAGTGTGAAGATGGAAATCGGCGCGGACCCATTCGGCCCCGCAGGGAAATTGCTTGTCGTTTGCTAATGTCATTGTGCTCATGGTAGGCCTTTGGTGGCAAAAATGCTAATGTTCATTCTCCTCCGGCGATGGGAAAAGCTGCTGCATTAACCCTTTCTTGTGGGTCTTGAGGGCTTCGAGCTTTTGGGTTTGCGTCGCGATGAGGTCGTCGATGGCGGTGAGGCAGGAGGCGATGCGGAGTTGTTCGGCGGGGCTCGGGAAAGCGATCTCCAACTGTTCAACTCCAGTGGTCGTTAAATTTGTGAATACACCACCGTGAGTCGCCCCTCTCTCGAATTGCTCACGAAGAGTGCTCAAGCGGTGAAACAGAAAATCCTTACTCGCCAAGGATTCATTGATGTCAACTAACGCCAGAAAGCCATCGTGAATACATGCGTCCACTGCGAGAAACGACACAACACCAACTACACCTGAACAAACAATGGTCAGAGTTCCCGCAGGGCAAGGCCTGCTCAGCTTGGCTCCTTCTTTTGTCAATGAGTCAATCTGCGGAGTAACCCATTTTCCATCTCTCGTGACGTCCTGGACCATAAGCCGAGGAACCGATCCACCGTAGTAACGAGGATCGCCCTTCGGGCGAGGACTGGCACCGCGTATAACGCGGCCAATTTCCTCTAGCATCTTCACCTCCCACTCCCCGGCGTTTTGGAATTCGGGGAAGCGGAGGCGGGGTTGGGTTTCGCCTTCGCGGGGGAAAAGATGCTGCATCAGCCCTTTTTTATGGGTCTTGAGCGCGTCCAGTTTCCGCGCCTGTGCGGCGATCAACTCGTCCACCGAACTCAGGCAGGAGGCGATTTTCTTTTGTTCGGCGGGGGAAGGTGCCGGTACAGGCATCGCCGCGAAATCACCAACGGAAATACTCATCCTGTCATGTCGCGCGCCCATGCTCGCAACTTGCCGCAAATACGAATGCCAGCAGGTCGTTTTGAAGTAATGCGCGTAGAAGTCCGTGCTATTGTTTTTGAATCGAAAGACTGTATATAGCGGAGACATCACGCCCAGGCCAATATTGTTCCTTGAAATCGGCCCTACGGGCGCGGCGTTGGAGATTCGCGGGTTATAGACGTAATCGCCACGGTCGACGACGAAATATCCCTCAAGGTTTCCAGCTGTCGCTATGTCTTTGTCGAAGTAATCACGCTGATCAACAACACCGTGTTCCGCCGAGTTAGTTAGCACACGGGTGCAGTCACCGCCCTGGTTTCTCGTAGTTACACGATCAGCTATTATGTCCAGCGGAACCTGTTTCCACCCCTCCGCCTTCCGAAACTCCGGAAACCGCAACTTCGGCACCAGCGCGGGTTTGCCTTCGGCCTTCATGGCGAACGCCTTACTCATGCCTTCAGCCGTTTGAGGTTGGGTTCGGCGAGCAGGGTGCGCATCTGGGTAATGGCGATTTCGTTGAGCTTGAGCAGGCGTTCCGGCGCGGGGAGACCATGGCGGATGAAGACCGCATTCAGGCTTTCGAGGTTGGTCAGGACGACAAGCTGTTCGAGCGTCGCTTGGTCGCGGACGTTGCCGTCAGCATCGGGATGGGCGTCCCGCCATTGCGCGGCCGTCTTGCCGAAGAGGGCGACGTTGAGCAGGTCCGCCTCGCTGGCATAGACCCAGTTGGCCTGGGCTTTGGTGACGCTGGGCGGGATGAGCGTCTCTTTGATGGCGTCTGTGTGAATCCGGTAGTTGATCTTGGCGAGGGTGCGCTGGAGGTTCCATCCGAGTTGGAGGCGGTCGTTTTCCTCCTCTTTGAGGCGTCGAAACTCCTTGACCAGATAGATTTTGAATTCGGGGCTGATCCACATTCCGAATTCAAAGGCGATGTCCGGGTGGGCGTAGGTGCCGCCGTAACGTCCGGTGGTGGCTTTCAGGCCGATGGCATTGGTTTGAGCAACCCACTCCTTGACGCTGAGCTTGTAGCTGTTGAGGCCAGCTTTACTCCTAATTATGGCGAATCCGCCATAATTAAAGGCGGGATTGAACACGGATTCCCATATGCCAAGAAACTCCACCGTGTTGCGATTGCGCAGCCAGTCGGAGATGAAGAACTCGCCATCCTTGGCCCGGAGCATGTCGGTGAGAGAGATATAATCGCCGTCCTTGCCGGAAAGGATGGCAACAGGCGTGCCTTTGACGTCAATGCTGGATTTGCTCATGGTAGAAGCTCAATCCTTTCGTGGATTCCAAACCCATCGAATTCGATGGGTTTGATCGCGTCGGATGCGACCATTTTCCTGATGCCAGGGAAATGGTCGGCGGTCAGCCATCGAAAGACAGCTCTGGCGGCTTTCATCCTGGTATTCTGGCTACTCATACGCACTGAGTCCTGAAATGTCGCGGCCTTGGGCGCGTTTGGTGAGCAGCGGGTGCAGGTCGGCCATCAGGGCGAGTTCGGCCTGGGTGCGGGCTTTCCAGCCGAGGTCGAGCGGGGCCATGAGGTCGCTGAGCTGTTCGCCGTCGAAGATCATGCGATCGAGGATGCCGTCCACGAAGGTTTGCAGGGCGTCGGTGGCGAGGCCGTGTTGCTTGGCAATGGCGGCCAGTTCGGCGGCGTTTTTCTCCTTCTTGAACAGGACGTAGCCGTCGCGTATGGCGTTCTCGCTCAGTCCCTCGCCAGCCTTGAGCGTCCCGATGTATTCGGCGATGTCGTCGCGCTCGTTCATGAACTTGGCGTCGGAACTGATGAGGCCGATGAGTTGCTCGCGCGTCATCTTCTGTTTGCCCGGCGTCTGCTGCGAGAAGCGGGCGATCAGGGCCATGATGTAGTCGTAGTCGATGACGGCGGAGGCAAAGAGGACAAACTCGAAGTCGAGCTGGTCCACATCGTCGGGCGTGGGCTTGTCGCCGCCCTTCCCCTGCTGGGCCTTGAGGCGCTGGGCGGTCTCCAGATAGGCCCCACGGAAACCGCGTAAGTTTTCCTCGGGCAGCACCTTGGCGATGGCGTTCTTATTCTCGTCGGTGAGGTCGGTGTACTGGTCGAGCTGGGTCTTGAGCCGCTGGACTTCCTTAAAGTGATTGATGAAGGCGGCGCGGGCGTCGTCACCCTTGAGATTGGGTACGGCGTCTGGGGTGCAATCGAGGCCCTGCGATTTCATGAAGCCGTCCAGCTTCTGCACGGCGGTTTCGAGCTTCCGAATGACCACCGGGGCCTTGTCCACCAACCAGATTTCGCGGGCCTGCTCGCCGGTCTTTTCACCGGAGAACAGGGCGATGGCTTCATCGACCGCCTTCTGCTGCTGGCGGAAGTCGAGGATGTTGCCGTAGGGCTTGGTGGCATTGAGCACGCGGTTGGTGCGGGAGAAGGCCTGGATTAAGCCGTGGTGCCTGAGGTTCTTGTCCACGTAGAGTGTGTTCAGGTATTTGGAATCGAACCCGGTGAGCAGCATGTCCACCACGATGGTGATGTCAATTTTCTGTTCTGCCGGGAAGTCGGCATTGGGCCACTGCTGGTCCTTGATGCGCTTCTGCACGTCCTGGTAGTAGAGGTCGAACTCGCCGAGCGAATGATTCGTGCCGTAGCGGGCATTGTATTCGGTAACGATGGCCTTGAGGGCGGCCTTCTTCCCCTCGGGGTCTTCCTTGTTGTCCTCCTTCTCCTGCGGGAGGTCTTCCTGAATCTGCTTCACATCGGGATCGCCTTCGGCGGGCGGAGAGAAGACGGCGGTGACGTTCAGCGGCCTGAAATCGGGGTCGGCCTTCAGCCTTTCCTCCTGCGTAGCCTTGAACAATGCGTAGTATTCGATGGCGTCGTTGATCGAGGCGGTGGCGAGCAGGGTGTTGAAGCGGCGTCCGCCCGTGGCGGCGTCGTGCTTGTCGAGGATGGCCTCGATGACGGCTTTTTTGGCGAGGGCTTCGCCGGGCTTGGGCGTCGCGTTCCCCTCGGGCTTGAAGTAGTCCACATGGAAACGCAGGACATTCGCGTCCTCGATGGCGTGGGTGATGGTGTAGGCGTGAAGCTCTTTCTGGAAAAGGTCTTCCGTGGTCTTCATGGAAGCCTGGGCGCCCTCGATCTTCTGAAACGATGCGTTGTCCTCGAAGATGGGTGTGCCGGTGAAGCCGAAGAGCTGGGCTTTGGGAAAGAACTCCTTGATGGCCCGGTGGTTGTCGCCAAACTGGGAGCGGTGGCACTCGTCAAAGATGAAGACCATACGTTTGCCGCGTAACGGTTCGAGCAATTCCTTGTAGGTGGGCAGGTCGTTCTTTTTCCGCTGTTGGTTGCGCTTGCTGGTTTCGTCCAGGGCGAGACCGAGCTTCTGGATGGTGGTGACAATGACCTTATCCGCATAGTCTTCTGAAAGCAGGCGGCGCACGAGGACGGCGGTGTTGGTGTTTTCCTCGACGCAGCCTTCTTGGAACCGGTTGAACTCCTCGCGGGTCTGGCGGTCGAGGTCCTTGCGGTCCACGACGAAGAGGCACTTTTCGATGTCGGGATTGTCCTTCAGCAGAGTGGATGCTTTGAACGAGGTCAGCGTCTTGCCGCTGCCGGTGGTGTGCCAGATGTACCCATTGCCGCAGTTCTGGTGGATGCTGTCCACGATGCGCTTCACAGCATAGACCTGGTAGGGCCTCATGATCATCAGCTTTTGCTCGCTCTGGATGAGCACCATGTAGCGGCTGATGGTGTGGCCGAGGGTACACTTCGCGAGAAATGTTTCGGCGAAGGGGTCGAGGTGATTGATCTTCTTGTTCTTTTCGTCGGCAAACTGGTAGATCGGCAGGAATCGTTCGTCGGCGTTAAAGGCGAAGTGGCGGGCGTTGTTGTTGGCGAAATAGAACGTCTGATCTCGGTTGCTGACGATGAAGAGCTGCATGAAGCAGAGCAAGGTGCGGGTGTAGCCGTTGCCGGGGTCGTTCTTGTAGTCGACGATCTGCTCCATGGCCCGGCGCGGGTTGATGCCAAGCGTCTTCAGTTCCACCTGCACCACCGGGACGCCATTGATGAGGAGAATGACATCGTACCGGTGGCAGCTATTGTCCGTATTGATCCGAAGTTGGTTGATCACCTCAAAGTGGTTTTTGCACCAGTCCCGGATGTTCACGAGGGTGTAATTCAGCGGGGTGCCATCGTCTCGGGTGAAAGCATTGCGCTCGCGCAGGGTGCGGGCGGCTCGGAAGACATCCGGCGTGATGACATCCTCAAGGAGACGGGCGAATTCGCTATCGGTGAGCTGGACGCGATTGAGAGCCTGAAACTTTTCCCGAAAGTTAGCTTCGAGGGCATCGCGGTCCCGGATGTCCTCGCGGTAATCGTATTTGAGGTCTTGGAGCTTTCCGATAAAACGAGATTCGATATCCCGCTCTTTGAGCAGGAAAACCTTGGAGGTTTTACCTTCCGGATATGACGGTTGAATAGACATTCTTATTCTGATGATTCCTGGCCGGGCAAGACCTCGCGCTTGCTATATCCTCCGCACAGGTCTTCGACATCAAGGAGCGCGATGAATTCCGACGCTACCATGAATGTTATCGCTGGGGTGGAAAGATCCTCCGCAATGCTCCGTATATCGTAGCCGTGAAACACTCCACTCATGCCAGCACCCTAGGCAGAGCGTGACTTACTGATAGTAATAAACCTGTCATATCAACTGCCGTTCGGGCAGATTCTTCGGGGGCACAAGTTGATCCAAGCCATGGTGGAGCGTATGGGTCGGACATCTTCGTCCGTGGCGATGAATTTGTCGAACCTGGCCTCATTGAATGCGTGTCGTGCGCATAGTGGCGTGAAGGGGCTTCATGGCGCAAGTCAAATGGATCGAAACATATGAGGCTAGAATCTCCCACGCCCGGACATGCCTCACAGACTTGATTCCGCCGATGAAAGTCTCCCCATGACCATGACGCCTATGGTGATCTCGGATCATCGAGTTGATGACATCAGTCCTCACCAATACCGTGCCTTCTCGGGGAAGACCCACCGCACCCCACCCCGTGGGTCTGGGATATCGCCTTTGTAGCGGGGGATCACATGGATATGGCCGTGGGGGATGGTTTGTCCGGCGGCGGGGCCGTCGTTGACGCCGATGTTGAAGCCGTCGGGGTTGTATTTCTGCTGGAGGAGGTCCCGGACCTTGTCGACGGCTTGCCATAGGGAAGCGAGGTGGAAGTCGTCGAGGTCGAAAATGGAGACGGTGACTTCCTTGGACACCACCAGGGTGTGGCCCGGGGAGATCGGGAAGGCATCGTAAAACGCGATGGATTCCGGGTCTTCGTAGACGATGCGGGTGGGATCAAGGGGAAGGAAGTGGGATTGTTCGGGGAGGGTCATGGGCGGGTCAGGCTCCACAGTCGGCTTCGTGATGGGGGGTGCCTTGCTTCATCCGGATGTCCGTGTTGAGGCGCATGTGGCGGAGTGTACGGCGGGAAGCCGGGGGGGACAAGTCGATTAGGATTGGGAGGGTGATGGGATAATGGGCCTTGGCCGCTTTGGCGGCCTGCGGCCCTACTACGAACGTTTGGTTGGTGGTGTTTGGGTTGGGGCATCCGCGGGGCAGATGGTTTGTGGGTACCCTGCTTCATCCCCGGCGCTTGCATGATCCGGGCGGTTCGCCATACAGTGGTGCTGCGTCTTGGTTGCACGAGCTTGATACCATCGCCTGATCCGGCATATCATAGGCAGTCCATAGCGCCCGTAGCTCAGCAGGATAGAGCATCGGATTTCTAATCCGACGGTCGCAGGTTCGAATCCTGCCGGGCGCGCCAACATTTTTTTTGCCCGACACAACTTGGTTCGATATCCGCAAGACGGTTTCCCGTTCGTTTATCGCACGAAGAACGGCGTTATTCCTCAATCTCTCCGTCAAGATAGCGGATGGCTTTATCAAACCATTGGGAAGGTGGCTGATCATGACCCATATTGGGCACCTGGTAGAAAACGACGTGGCGGAGGGCTCGGGAATAGGCATGGTCAAAGATCGACTGCATCTCACTACGGTTCATATCGAGATCGCCAGTAAGCATCACGTAACGGTTCTCCTTGCGAGCAATATTCATATACTTGGAGCGGGGCTCGGGAAAGTCCTTTGGCCAGACATAGCCCGGCTTATCCAATACGGGGATGTCTTCCCATGCATCGGCCCCGATCACGAAAATACCACCGGTAAACAGATCGGCATAGCTGAACACCATGCGACTCACCACACGTCCGCCTCCGGAAATCCCGGCAAGGTAAACGCGCTTGGGATCGATGGCAAAGAGCAATCGGGCATTATACATGGCCTCCAATGCGAGGGGAATACGGCGTTCCTCAATACCCTGATCGTTACCGGAATTCTTGGCGCCAACCCAGATGAGGCGGTTCTGATCCAAGACCGAACGCCAGTGCATGGGAATCATCCCGCTGTCGCCGGCATCTATCCACACCATCAGCCCGTAGGGCGTGGCGGGGTCGTAGTCCTCAGGGACATACAGTTCAAACTGTTCGTCCGCGAGGTTGATTCGGTCATCCCGCTTCAGGTGAGGCGGCTTGTCCAGTTGGAGGCGGTCGTAAATATCCTTCATGGTACCCTCGGGAAACGGTTCAGTGAAGGTTGCGGTGTAGAGGCCGCGGCGAATATTGTCTGTCGGCGCGGCCATGGTCATGAGTTCACCGCTGTCGCTGTCAAGACTTCGGGCCAGCGCGACATCCTCGGGCATTAGGGCATTGGTGTGTATCCTGATCTGGCGACCATCGCGAGTGCTCAGGATGACTTGTTCGCCCTGTACGGCGTCCAGTTTTGCCTCGAGGGTCTTTCCGCTGCGGGCGGTCCAGATCCGGTAGGCATCCCGGGTTTTCGGTTTGAGAACCTCCGTCTGCGGACCTTCGGGATAGGGGCCGCTGGCGGGGTTTCGGTCGGAAGCGACCAATCGTGAATTGACAACCCCGTCCACATTCACGGTGGCCGGATTGCCCGGGTCCAACTGCCAGTTCCCGTCGATCACCAGCTTGTATGCATGTTCAGGACCTGCAACATCGGTTTCACCGTACCACACGTTGGGTTCCCGTTCCTGCAGGGGGAAACTGGTCGAATTCCAATCATTGAAATCACCGGCAACATAGATGTCGTTATTGGCCTGGTTGGTGACAATGAAATAGACAGTCGCACCCGGTGCGTTGGTATTCCAGCCAAGAAAGAACATGACCACCAGATTCGACAACCGCAGAGAAAACATTCGCTTCATCATGGCGGTAAACTTACTCAAGCAAAAATGTTAGATCAAGCGGAACAGAGAGGGACCCTCGGCGGCGAAGGTGCGCCGGTCAATCGGGCGATCAGGGGCTACCTGAAGGGTGCGCCGACAATCTTCGAGGGCATGGCGCGGGAAAGAAATAAGTACCCTTCCCCAGTCACCTCCCGGGCTAGAGTAATTTCCGGATCAAGTCGGCCTGAATGTCTTTTTCGTCGCGCGAGCTGAGGTTCCCTTTCAGGATGGCCTGGATGATGGTATCGACAGCATCGGGTGTGAATCCCAGGTTCACCGCGAGGGAGGTACAGAGCTCCCGTTCTTTGATCCGCACCATGCCATCGACAATCATGATTTCCACCAGGTCATAGAGCTGTTGAAAGCAGGCCAACCGGTCGTTGGGCAGAGCCATCTCGATGGCGTTCGGATGTTCGGTCACATCCCGGAGGTCTTCATCGGTCAATTTCCATTTCTGAGCCACGAAGGCGAGGACCGCCCGCTCTTCATTGTTGATGACCCCGTCCTTGGCAGCCACCGACGCCACATTCCGGAAATGACTTCTGCGTTCTTGTATACTCAGGTTATCTGCATAGCTCATGTATCCATCCCTTTCGTAACCGATGTCTGACTGTGTCAATCCGGAGGGCAGAATAGATGCGGCAACCCCGGAAGTACAGCACTCCCCAGCTTTTAACCCGAATTACGGCAAGTGAAACGGGATCCTCAAAGCCGGATTGTATCAGGAAGACCCCAGTGGGCTTGCCCCACTGGGGAATGAGATCGAAAGAACAAGGCTTTCGGTGAAGGAAAGTCCTGCTGATTGGGATGATTGACTTACAAAGCCCCGGCGAGCATACTCGCTCCATCGTGACATCTTCGACATCATCCGTTTCGGAGAATCGGTCGTCTCGGGCCGCTGGAAGACTCGGCTTTCGTGGTAAATTATTTCTGAGCCACCTTTTGGCGGTCTTTCTGGTCTCGGGAAGCGTCGGGTCCTACTTTTATACGCAGGCCACCAAGAGCCTGATGAAGAGCTTGCGATCCCGGCTTCAAAACAGTGCCACCTTGCTGGCCCACTCGATTGATGCTGCGGGTCTGGAGCAGATTCGCGGGCCGGAGGATGTGGCACAACCGGTCTATCAGGAATCCCTCGACCTCCTGCGGCGTCTTCGCCGCTCCAATCCGGATGTGGCCTTCCTGTATATCATGCGGCTGGACAAGGATGTCCCGATATTTGTGGTGGATTCGGATGAGACCGATGCCCAGGCCCTGCCCGGCCAGGTCTATGAGGACATGCCGCCGACGATGAAGCTGGGGTTCTTTGAGCCCTCGGTGAATGACCAGCTTTATCAGGATGAATGGGGCACCTTTTTATCCGGCTACGCCCCACTGCGAAATGGAGCGGGTCGCTACCTGATCGGGATCGACATGGATGCTCAAGAAGTGGCGGCCAAGCTCCACGAGCTGAAGTTGACCGCCCTGATTTCTCTGCTCGCCTCGATTCTGTTGGCCCTGTTTTTTGCCCACCTGTTGTCACAAGGACTGGCTGACCGGATCGTGGATCTGGCCGGGCGCTGTCGAGCCATCGCCCTCGGCAGGCCGGCGGGACCGATTGAGCGCCGATCCCATGATGAGTTTGACGAATTGGCGGAAGCCTACAACACCATGAATGAGCAACTCGAGCTCTCCCGGGCCGAGGCCGCGCGCTCGCTGCAGGAGGTTGAACGAGCGCGAGACCAACTGGAAACCCGGGTCCAGGAGCGAACCGCCGAACTGGAGGGGATGCTGGAACGTGTCCGGGTATTGCGTGGTCTGCTGCCCATCTGCTCCTGTTGCAAAAAGATCCGCGACGATGACGGGTACTGGCAGCAGGTGGAACTCTTTGTCGAGAAACATGCTGATGTCCGGTTCAGCCACAGCATCTGCCCGGACTGTCTGGCCGAGCAATACGGCTATCTGGATCAGGACAAGGATCCCTGAAAAAGACCGGGCTGGTAAGGTTTGCCTCGCTGCTCCGAAGAGAGGGCATACAGGAGAACCACTATGAATCAGCCAACCGTCGACCATCTCGCCCAACAATTATCCGGGCTCCGGGACCAAAGGGGAACCACCATCCATGCATTATCCATGCGTCAGCCCCTGCTGTTGGTGCTGTTGCGCCACATTGGCTGTCCATTTTGCCGCAAGGTCTTGCACGAACTGTCGGAGAGCCTTCCCTATATCAGCGACTGCGGCTATTCCGTGGGGCTTGTCCACATGAATGATGAAGCGGAAATGACCGGCCCCTTGACCCAGTACGGCCTTCTGGAAGTTCCCCGTTTTTACGATCCGGAGCGCAGGCTCTACCAGGCCCTGGGGTTGCCCCGGGCACAGCTTCGCCAGGCCTTGAACATCCACCTGTGGAAAGAGGGTGTGCGGTTGCGCAAACGGTATGGTTTTTCAACCCCCAAGGCCGACCCGCTCCAGCTACCCGGCGCCTTCCTGGTCGATCAGGGCAAGGTGGTGGCGGGCGAACCGGTGATGACTCCCGACGAGTCCCCGGATTTTCTCGCGCTCCTGATCCGCTCCGAAGCTGTCGCCTGAGCGGGTCGCTCGCTTACTGAAGCCAGTTTAGACTGTTGATCAAGTATCCGGTGGCCATGATGGCCACCGTGGTAATCCCGAAAAATAGCGCGATCAGCGGCAGCTTCATGGTGCGGCGGAGCATGATTGCCTCGGGAAGGCTGAGGGCAGCCATGGCCATCATGAACGCGAGCGCGGTCCCGAGGGGGATCCCCTTCTCGAACAGGACCACCGCCACCGGAACAATCGCAGCGCAGCTTCCATACATCGGCACACCAATCAATGTGGCCAACGGTACTGAAAAAATGCCGGTGATTCCCATCAGGTTGTGAATGGTCTCCTGAGGGATGTAGTTGTGAATGAATGAACCAATCCCCACCCCCACCAGTACCCAGACCCATACTTGCCGGACCACCCGGACCGACTCATCGAATCCATAACCCAGGCGGGTCTTCCAGGTATGCTCGATCAGGGTGGCCCCGCGATGAGCGGAGGCGAGGATGTCCTTTTCCAGATGTCCCTCAAGTTTCATCCGGCCCAGTATTGCCCCCGCGACCGTGCCGATCACCAGGCCGCTGGCGACGTATGCCACAGTGATGGGCAACCCGAATTCTCCCATCATCAGAATGACCAGGTATTCGTTGATGATGGGGGAAGTGATCAGGAAGGAAAAGGTCACCCCGAGCGGAACCCCCGCCTTGAGCAGGCTGATAAAGATGGGGATCGAGGAACACGAACAAAACGGGGTCACCGCCCCGAACAATGCCGCCACCCCGTTTCCCCACAGCCCGCCCCGGCTCATCCATTGCTTCAGCTTGTGCTCCGGCAGCCAGGTCCGGATCACCCCGATGACAAAAATCATTACCGACAAAAGCAGGAAGATCTTTACCGTATCGTAGAGGAAAAAATGCACGGCCCCGGTCAGGCGGGATTCGGGATCCAGCCCGGCCCACTGATAGACCACGAGATCGATCAGGTTCAACAGCATGATCCGCCTCCGTCCTTGCCGGAACAGCAGGTGCCCTTCGCAGCTTTCTCATCCGCTTTTTGCTTCAAGGACCGGTCCACCCGGTCCATCCACCGCCGGAACCACCCGGGGCGGCGATGGGCTTCGGGACTGGATTGCGGGTTGGGTTTATGGGTCATGATGAATGCCTTCGTTTGCGTGGGAACAGGCCTGACGCCACCCGGCGGCATAAGCTTCAAAAACCTTGCGGATCTCATCCCGGATGCGGCGAAAGGCGTCGATCACCGCCTCGCCTTCGCGAACCGCCCTGGGGGGATCATCGAATCCCCAGTGGTAGCGGGTGGCCTTGCCGGAAAAGACAGGACACGCCCGGTCCGCATCATCGCAAACCGTAATCACGGTATCGAGATCCATGGCGAGGAACGGTTCGACCGGCTTGGAGGTATGGCTGGTCAGGTCGATCCCGATCTCCTTCATCACCTCGATCGCGGCCGGGTGAACATGGCCTGTGGGCCGCGACCCCGCGCTGTAGACTTCCAGCAGGTCGCCCGCCGCAGCCCGGAGTATGCCCTCCGCCATATGGCTCCGGCAGGAATTTCCGGTACACAGGATTAACACCCGCAGCTTACGCATCGGGGCCTCCCGTGGTCTGGACAATGGCCGGTGCACAGGCTGCGCCATCACCCCGTAACCGGTCGAGAATCCGTGAACGCTTCTCAAGATCCTCGGAAAAGCACAGGTCCTCGGACCCTAGATCCTGCAGACATTTCAGATTCTCCACCAGCAGGGGGTGATCCGGCTCCGCCAGCCGGTACACCATCCATTGCGCCCGCCGCTCCCCTTCCACCATTCCCAGCGCCCTCATGTACCGGAGCTGCTTGGAAATCTTTACCTGGTCCGTATCGAGAATCTCCATCAAATGACAAACGCACAAAGGACCATCGCTCAACAGGTTAAGAATGCGAAGCCTCTGCCTGTCACACAGGCACTTATAGACCGATACAATTTCCATGAGATGCATATGCGCATAGATGCATATGCATGTCAAGTCAAACCAGAAAGGGTCTACGGGAAAGAGCGCAAGCGCGTTGGAGGTCCTCAGGCGAGCGCGGGCAAACCCTGGCGGATTCGCTCGCACAGGGTGGTCCTTCGCGCGTGAGCGTGGTGGGTCTTCACCGCCATGGCGAGGGCCTTGACCGGGCCGACCAGGATCACCAACTGCTTACCCCGGGTCAGGGCGGTATAGATCAGGTCGCGCTGGAGCATCACATAGTGCTGGGTGTGAAGGGGAATAATCACACAGGGGTACTCACTGCCCTGGCTTTTATGGATGGTGATGGCGTAGGCCGGGACCAGTTCATCCAGCTCGTTTTCGTCGTAGAGCACCGTCCGGTCTCCGTAGCGAACCTGCACTTCACCATTGATCACATCCAGCCGGGCGATGATCCCGATATCGCCATTGAAGACCTCTTTGTCGTAGTTGTTCTCGATTTGCATGACTTTATCGAAGACCCGGTAGGAATATCCGAACCGGTCGATCGACTCACTACGTGGGTTCATCGCCTTCTGCAACTCGACGTTCAGGTTGCGGGCGCCGAGGAGGCCCCGTTGCATGGGGGTCAGCACCTGGATATCCTCGACGGCATTGAGTCCGGTCTTTTCCGGAACCGAGCGCTTCACCATCTGAACCACCCGCTTCACGATGTCCTCCGGCTCCTCCATGTGAATCATGAACAGGTCGGTATGCGGGTTGTCCTTCTCCTGTACCGGGAGGTTGCCATGGCGGATTTCGTGGGCGGCACGAATGATCGCACTCTGCTCGGCCTGCCGGAAGATCGTGGTCAGCACCACGGTGGGGATACAGCGGCTCTCCAGCAGGTCCTTGAACACGGTTCCGGGTCCCACCGATGGAAGCTGGTCCACATCCCCCACCAGGATCAGGCTTGCCGATGGCGGAATCGCCCGCACCAGATGGTAAGCCAGCAAGAGGTCGATCATGCTCGACTCATCGACAATAAACACATCTCCCTCGAGCGGTCGTTTGTCGGTATGTTTGAACCCTCCCGAGCCGGGATCATAAGCCAGCAGCCGGTGGATGGTCTTGGCATCGAGCCCGGTCGCTTCGGTCATTCGCTTGGCGGCCCGGCCGGTGGGCGCGCACAACACCACCTTGAGTTTCTTGGCGACCAGGATTTTGATGATCGCATGCACGAGGGTGGTCTTGCCCACGCCGGGGCCACCGGTAATCGCGAAGACCTTGTCCCGGGTACATTGCTCGAGGGCCTGCTTCTGGGTGTCCGCCAGGGTGAGTTTGATCTGTTGTTCCACCCATGGGATCGCCTTGGCCATGTCAATGGCCGGACAGGGATGCGCGCCCTGCATCAATCGTTTCAATAAACTGGCGAGATGAACCTCGGCATCCCGGAGCGCGGGGGGATAGATCAGCACCTCCGCTCCCGGCACCTGCTCCTCCACCAGCAGTTTTTCCTTCAGGCCGGCCTCCACCGCGTCATCAACCAGGGGGCGGCCGATCCCCAGCAACTCGCTGGTACCCGCGGCCAGCTCTTCGCGGGGCACCCCGCAATGACCCTGCCCGGTCAATTCCCGCAGCATGTATTCCACCCCCGCCTTGGCCCGCAAGGGACTGTCCTTGGCAATCCCCAGCTTCTCCGCGATGACATCCGCAGACTTGAACCCGATGCCCCGGATATCCCGGGCCAGGCAATAGGGGTCGGCGGAGACCTTGGCAATCGCCTGGTCACCATAGATTTTATAGATCCGGTAGGCCCGGGAGGCCCCCGCACCATGGGCAAGCAGAAAGGTCATGATCGCCCGGATTTCCTTGACCTCTTTCCAACTGTCCTTGATCCGCAGCCGCCGGACCTTGCCGATGCCCTCCACCTCCTCGAGCCGGGCCGACTCCCGGTCGATGATGTCGAAGATGTCCGCCCCGAACGCCTTGACCAATTTGGCGGCATACACCGGCCCGATCCCCTTGACGAGACCGGAGCCGAGAAACTTTTCGATGCCGTCGAGGGAATCCGGAGGATGCGCCCGAAGATCATCGGCCTGGAACTGGCGGCCATGTTCCCGGTTCATGGTCCAGCGCCCTCGCGCCTCAATCCATTCGCCGGCAACCAGGTGGGGAGCGTTCCCGATGACACTGACGGGAAACTTCTCCCCCTTCACCGTGACCTTCAGCACAGTAAAACCGGACTCTTCGCTGTGGAAGGTCACCCGCTCGATCGACCCCTCCAGCCGTTCATCCTGACCCGTTGGTTCGCGTTTCTGCATGCAGGGATAGCAAACCACATCAACCGATGAGGCAAAAGACGAATTCTGCGAGACCCACGCTACGGTTGTCGTAGCGCGTACCTCCGGTGCGCGTGTAATCCACCCCAGCAGCCTTGCCCCAACAGGCGCCCTCATCGGGCGAGCGATGCGATCCTTGGCTAGAACCGGAGCAATTCGCAGGCCACTGGTAACCGAAGGATCGCGGGTCAGAGACCCACGCTACGGCTGTCGTAGCGCGTACCTCTGGTGCGCGTTTGCCCTGATCGGCAGATCGGCTCGCCATTGACATCCATGGGTGTCACGCGCAGTCTGTTCCACTGATCCAATGGCCAGGAACCCAAACCCCATGATTCAAATCGACGAAAACCAAATCGACCGCTTTGCGGAATTGCTACCCACCCTGCCCTCGCTGAAGCCGTTTGATTTTTGTGGCGCGGATGAGGGGGTGCTGTTTCCGCCCAAGGCCCATCCGGGAGCCCTGAATGCGTTCTTTTTCAATGCCGCGCATCAGTTTGGATTCTGGTTTCTCCAGGACAACCACTATACCCGGCCCATGATTACCCAGGCCGGCGGGGTGTATCGCAAGGGATCGGACTTTCTCTTTTACTGCACCCAGCGGGCCTTGAAGTCCGATCCGGATTTCTTTCGCCCCGAGCGACTGGCCGCGTTGCGGCCTCGGGAGATCGACCGGCTGTTTCACGATGACCACCGGCGCAATCCCCTGCCCATGTGGCCGGAGCACAAGCGCATTCTGTATGAGTACGCCGATTGGTTTGTCGAGCAGGCAACGACCCCGGACCTGCTGGTCGCCAAGGCAAACCATACCCGCAAGCCGCTCAAGTTTTTTCTCGATGCCTTGCGGGAGATTCCCGGCTACCGGGAAGACCCCTTGCAGAAAAAGTCCATGCTCCTGGCGGTGATTCTGGAAAACCGGCCCGAGCGTTTCCTGCGGGTCAGCGACCCGGAGAGCGCAGTACCGATCATCGACTACCATCTGCAGCGCAGTGCCCTCCGAACCGGTCTGGTGACGCTTACCGACGAAAAACTTCGGAGCCGGCTGGTCGCGCGTGCCTGCGTCGACAAGGAAACCGAGAACGCGATTCGCCGGGCCACCTATCAGGCCATGGAAAAACTGGTCGCCAAGTCCGGCCTGTCGGTGGCGGCCATCGATTACTTCTTCTTCACCAACCGCACCCGCTGCCCGGAGATGACCGAACCCGCATGCGCGTCCTGCCCGGTCAACGCCATCTGCAAACAGGACACCCCGCTGTTTCAACCGGTATTTCGCACAACCCACTACTGATCATGCGCCGCTTGCCTGGAGTCATTGTCCTGCTTTGCACCGCTACGGCATTGGGTTGGGGACCCGACGGGCACCGTATCGTCGGCAAAATCGCCGACCACTATGTGTCCGAAGCCGCCCGCCCCGAGCTGGCGGCCATCCTTCGCCTGTATCATGCCACCAGCCTCGCCGATGTTTCCAATTGGCCCGACCATATCAAACACGCTCGACCGGAGACCGCCCCCTGGCACTATGTCGATATTCCGGTCAATGCCGACCGCTATGATCCGGACCGGGACTGCAGCCAGGGCGATTGCGTTGTCGAAGCCATCCATCGGTTTGCCACCGAACTGGGCGACCGAACGCGCTCCATCAGCAACCGGGCTGATGCCCTGTCTTTTGTGGTGCACTTTGTCGGGGACATTCACCAACCGCTCCACTGTGCCGAAGACAACGACCGCGGAGGAAATGATGTGGTGGTCCTCATCGACGGCGAAACCAGCAACTTGCACCGGGTTTGGGATTTCGAGATCATCCGGGCCACCGGACTCGACCCGGATCACTATGTCGACCGGTTGCTCGCGGAATTCGGGTCGGACACCAATGTGCTCGCGATCTGCCACTCCGGATCGGTGGAGGATTGGGCCAACGAATCGCATGACCTGGCCAGGGATTTCGTCTATGCCGGGTTGCCGGAATCCCACCAGGTGGGCAGCAGCTTCCTGGCCTCCTGTCGTCCGGTGGCGGATCAGCAACTCTTCAAGGCCGGGGTTCGCCTTGCCCGCTTACTCGACGCCTGTCTCGCGACAAAGAGTGACACCCCGCAACACTGAGAGCACCCCGCAGGTTTGCCTCCGGATCATGACCATGGGCGGACCGTCGGTATTTTCGATTGGAGGGAGGACGATTATTCTATACGTTTCGTCCATGCGCTGGATGACCATTCTCTTGTCGGCCTTGATGACCTCGGCAACCTGGGGGGCGGATCTTGAGCTTCAGGCCCAGGCCGCATCCATGACCCTTGGGAAGGCGTTGAAAACCCGTTTGCTGAAAGCGCTCGAGGCGGGGGATGTTGCCGGAGCGGTGGCCGTCTGCCGGGAAGAAGCCCCCGCCCTCGCCGATGCCATCTCCCGGGACCTTGGACTGAGCGTGGGAAGAACCTCGCTGCGGGTGCGCAATCCCTACAATCAACCCGACGCATGGGAAAAGGCCGGACTGCTTTCACTCCAACAAAGATTGACCGAGGGCGAGGATGCCGCCGCGATCGCGCACTCGGAATGGGTTGAGAAATCGCCGGAGGAAAAAGAATTCCGTTATCTCAAGCCCATCGTGACCGAACCCCTTTGCCTCACCTGTCATGGGGATCCGATCGCGCCCGATGTCGCCAAGGTCCTTGGTGAACTCTATCCAGAGGACCAGGCCATCGGCTACACGCCCGGCGAATTGCGCGGCGCGTTCACGGTGCGCATCTCCGGCGCCGAGCCCTGATCCGGCTCGCCGAAGCGGACTGAGCCGCTCTGGCGCGGAAGCCCGGCACTTCATCGTCCATGGATGATCGATACCGTACCGGCGGAAGGTTGTACCTCATGGTGGTTCTGCTTTATAGTCTCCCCATGGACCGCAAAATCTATTCCGTGACCGAACTGAATCGGCTGGTCAAGACGACCCTCGAGAATGAGATTGGTTCGGTGTGGGTCGAGGGGGAAGTCTCGAATCTTCGGCGGCCTTCGTCCGGACACCTCTATTTCACCCTCAAGGACGCGGGGGGGCAGATTTCCATTGTCCTGTTCCGGGGAAGCCAGCGGGGGGTTCCCGAGGTGGCGGACGGCCGCAAACTCCGCGTTTGCGGCGACATGACCGCGTATGTGGAACGAGGCAATTACCAGCTTATTGCCCGCATTGTGGAGGAGGCGGGCAAGGGGTCTCTCCAGGAAGCGTTCGAGAAGCTGAAGGCACGATTGCAGGAGGAGGGGCTGTTCGACGCCGACCGGAAGAAATCCCTGCCCACCCTCGCCCGGCACATCGGGATCGTCACCTCCCAGTCCGGAGCGGCGATCCGGGATCTGTTGAATGTGCTGACCCGTCGTTTCCCGAACCTCCATGTGGTGCTGGCCCCGGTCAAGGTGCAGGGTGACGGGGCTGCGGAGGAAATCGCAAACGCCATCGACACCCTGAACCGGCGCAGCGATCTTGACCTGTTGATCATCGGACGCGGGGGCGGGAGCCTTGAAGACCTCTGGGCCTTCAACGAGGAGACGGTGGCGCGGGCGATTGCCCGATCTGCACTCCCGGTCATTTCCGCAGTGGGCCATGAGATTGATTTCACCATCAGCGATTTTGTTGCGGATGTCCGGGCCCCCACTCCATCAGCGGCAGCGGAGCTGGCAGTGGAGCCGCTGGCCCAGTGGCAGGAGCAGCTTGCCACCCTCCAGCGCAGGCTCGCTCACGCCCTCCACAACCAGGCCCTGACCTACCAGAACCGGTTCATCCGCGCTTCCCGCAGCTATGTCTTTCGCGAACCACAAAACCTGCTGCGGCAGTACCGCAAACAGGTGGATTCGCTCCAATGGAAACTGTCCACCACCCTCAAGGGGGCGGCCCGGGGGATTCACCAGCAGATCGATGAGATCGAGCTGCGCATGACCCACCGGATCACCTCCCGGGTAGAGAAACAGAAAAGCCTGCTGGAACGACGGGCCTCGGAACTGAACTCCCTGAATCCGACCCGCGTGCTGCAGCGGGGTTACAGCATTACCCGCGATCCGTCCGGCAAGGTGATCGACAAGGTTGCCCTCGCGACCCCGGGACAACCATTGGTTACGTTGGTCTCTGACGGACACTTCACGTCTACTGTGGACACCATCACCCCCTCACCCAAGGAGCCCTGACATGGCCAAAAAGGAAACAACCCAGGATTTCGAAACCGCCCTCGCCCGACTCGAAACCCTCATCGAGGAAATGGAGTCGGGATCTCTGAACCTCGATCAGATGATTGCCCATTTCGAGGAAGGCAACAAACTGGTCAAGCTGTGCGGCGCCAAGCTGACCGAGGTGGAGAAGAAGATTGAGAAACTGGTCAAGCCTGACGATCCGGACCAAACCGCTTTGTTCACGGATGAAGGGTGAGAGACGGACCGGGCGGTAGCGCCAGCGCAAAGAGCCTTCGCACCACACCCAGCCCACAACCTGCATCTCCGTGATGAGGGGGCGCGGGTCGGCGGGGGAAACAAAAACCGCGCAGGATCATCTCCTGCGCGGTTTGCGGACGGGATCAAACAATCCCGCAAGGTCAGAAATTCTGCCAGGGAATATTGATCTTCTTTCCGGGAGTCAACTGGCTCTCGTCGGCAATCCCGTTGAGTTCCATGATGTCCTCTTTCAGCACACCAAAATTCCGGGCGATACTTTCGAGGGTATCATTCTGCTTGATGGTGTAGGGAAAGGGTGCGGAATCGATATCGGAGACAACCTCATCCTCCGGCTCCGCGTCATCCACTGCGGTATCGACAGGCATGGCGGCGGCGACGGGGGTGGACAGGGCCGCCGGTTCAGCCACCGGCTGGGGGGCGGGTGCCGCGGGGGCGGAAGCAGCAGTGGCGGTGCCCCCGGGAAGTACCAGCTTTTGGCCGACCTTGATCAGGTCACCGGACAGTCCGTTTGCCTGGCGCAGGGCGGATACCGTGGTCCCCTGGGAGGAAGCAATCTTGGTCAGGGTATCACCAGGCTTGACGGTGTAGGAACCGCCACTGCCCGAAGCGGCCTGGGGCGCGGTCATCGAGGGCTTGGCTTGGGTAGCCGGTGCCTTGGGCGCCCCGGCAGGCATCTTGGCATGCGGTGGCAGCACCAGCTTCTGGCCAATGCGAATCTTGTTGGGATCGGTGATGCCATTGAGATCGGCAAGTTCACGATAGGAAACCCCATGCCGAACCGCGATCTTGGAGAGGGAGTCACCCTTGGCAATCGTGTAGGTCTGGCCCCCCATCGCTTCCGGCGTCATCGCGGGAGGGGTGACCGGCGCGGGCGGGCGAATGGTCGGGCGCGGCACCGGGGTCATCGCCTGCTTCTGGTTCAGTTGGGGCGGCATGACCGGCGCGGGCGGCTGCTCAACCACCGGCTGAGGGGTGCTGCATCCGGACATCACCATGAACGATCCAATGGCCACCGCATGGACCAGCAGGACAAGAAGTAGAAGCACAGGCGTCTTCATCAACGCGGACTTGGGGGTGCTCTCAATCAGTTCACTATTCAATTCAGGTCGTCGCATTTCTTTTCTCCTCTGACAATCTCCACACGCGTTGTCGAAATACCTCTCCTCGGTGATGGTATCCTTCAAATTGATCAAAACTCGCACAGCCGGGTGACAGCAAAATAACTTCGCCTGGTTGCGCTCTTTCCACCGCCTGTTCTATCGCGGTTTCAAGTTCCTGACAATCATAACAGGTCGCCCGCGAATTCCAAGCACTCGCTAGCGGTTTTGCGGCTTGCCCGATCAAGTAGATTCCCCGGCACCGGTCGGCCAGAACGGGGAGGATACGCACCGGGTCGGATTCCTTGAGCAGCCCGCCCGCGATGAGATGGACCGGCCCCTCCGCCTGCTCGACCGCAGCCGCGAGGGCGGTCAGGGTGGTGGCTTTGGAGTCATTGATAAAGGCAACCCCATCCACCGTGCCGACCGGTTCCATACGATGCGGCAGGGGGACAAAGGATTCGGCGGCGGCCCGCAGACTCTCCGGGGGCAGACCGAGCGCGGCGGCCACCGAGGCAATCCCGCAGGCATTGACCCCGAGGGGCGGACGTGCAAACGGGGTTTCACGAAGGTCCAGAAACTGCTGCCCATCCAGCCAGACCTGGCCGTCAGCAAGCCAGGCATCCCCGCCCACCTCCTGGCCAAAGGAGATCCACCGGGAGGGATGGCCGCCGGATGCCCGAGCGGAGGCCAACCAGGGTGCGTGCACCGCCGCAACTTGTTGATCGGTCATCCCGGCAAACAGGCGCAATTTCGCGGCGGCATACCGTTCAAGACTTTGATGGCGATCGAGGTGATTGGGGTGAAGATTGAGCAGGACCCCGGCATCCGGCGTGAACTGCTGCACGGTTTCCAATTGAAAGGAACTGACCTCGGCAACCATCACCTCGGGAGGAGACGCCAGCAGGGCGACATCGGACAGGGGAATGCCATAGTTTCCACAGGGAACAGCAGAAACGCCGGCATGGTTCCAGGCTTCAGCCATCCACTTCACCATCGTGCTCTTTCCGCTGCTGCCGGTCACGGCAACACAACGCCCGGTACGATAGTGCCACCCCAATTCCAACTCTGCGATGCAGGGAACCCCACGGGCATGCAGGTCGAGCAGCCAGGGGGAATCGGCGGGGATGCCGGGGCTGACAATCACAAGATCCGGTTGCTCAACCGGCAGGTTCGTCGCCCGCCATTGCAGGTCGACCGGGAGATCCTGCCAGGGGTCGAGCGACGCGGGGGTGCCGCGATCCAGGACAGTGACCGAAGCCCGCTCGCGAACCAGTAGCCGGGCGGCAGCCAACCCGCTGGCCCCACCCCCCAGTACCCATACCTTGTCACCCGCTCGAATCATCGCAATTTCAGCGTGGCCAGACCAAGGGCGGCGAAGAGAATACTCAGGATCCAGAACCGGGTGGTAATCATGGTTTCCACCACCTCGAGATCACGGTTTTCCAGCTTTGCCCTGTCTTTTTCCAGGAACTCATAGTGGTGATGCAGGGGAGCACAGCGAAAAATCCGGCGCTTCTTCATTTTGAAGGAGACCACCTGCAGGATCACGCTGGCCGCCTCCAGCACAAACACCCCGCCGACAAAAATCAGCAGAAGCTCCTGCTTGGTACAGATGGCCACCATGGCGATGGTGCCGCCGATGGCCAGGCTTCCGGTATCGCCCATGAAGACCTTGGCGGGATGGCAGTTAAACCACAGGAATCCGAGGCCGGCACCAAACAGGCAGGCGCAGACCACGGTCAGTTCGCCGGTGCCGGGAATGAAGGGCACCTGCAGGTACGACGCGGCCACACTGTTGCCGGCCACATAGGCAATGGCCAGGTAGGCCACCGCAGCGGAATTACTGCAACCGATGGCCAAGCCGTCAAGACCATCGGTCAGGTTGACCGCATTGGAGGCCCCCGCGATCACCAGGGCAAAGAAGAGCAGCGCACCCCCGAGGCTCATCGATGTGATGACTGGTTCTTTGAAAAAGGGTACCATCAATTGTCCGGCATAATCGCGGCTGGCCGGCCAGGCAAAGAGAATGATGCCGACCACAACCGCCCAGGTAATCTGAATCAACAGCTTGTAGCGCCCCGGCAAACCCCGGCTATTCTTGCGCGACACCTTGAGGTAGTCGTCCATGAACCCCGTGCCCCCGAGGACCAGCATCGTCGCGAGGGTGAGCAGGACATAGCCATTGGAGGGAATGGCCCACAGCAGACTCGACACCAGCACCGCGAGGACAATCATGACCCCGCCCATGGTCGGCGTGTTTTTCTTTTTCCCATGGAGCGCATAGAGGTCGGCCGAATCGGTGACCCGGACCTGCTGCTTGATCTTCAATGCGGTCAGCATGCGAATGATCGAGGGGCCGATGAGCAAGGTGAGCACAAACGCAGTGAAAGCGCCGCCCATCGCGCGAAAGGTGATATAGCGAAACACCCGCAGCGGGGAAAACAGTTCCATCCACTCATTCAGATAATAGAGCATGCCAGTCCTTTGTCCCCGCCACTGCGAGGTGTGATTGCATTGGGTTAAGGTTGTCGGTCCGCAGACTTTCCGGTGCGGCGCAACGAAGCCAGAATCGGCGCCCCCGGTAAATCCCGAAAATAGTGTTCATCATGAAATCGTGCCATCATCAAGGCCGAGGCGTGCGCCATCATTGCGGGGTTGGCTTGCCCCGGAAGATCCGAACCGATGGGTCCGGGTGGGTTCCGCGACGGTTGGGTGGACCAAGGCTTGTCGTTCATGTCCATGTCTCCTTCTGTTGCAAAGCCCACAACGGTATCAGATTTTCCAACGCCGCTCCGCGTGACCCCTTGAGCAGCACCAGGTCCCCGGGCCGGGTGTGTTGAGCGAGACATGCGGCGGCGGAGGCATGATCGGGTTCGGGATACACCCGGGACAAGCCGGTGGCTGCCGCGGCCTCCGCGATCGGTTGCGCCAGCGGTCCCACGGTAACCAGTCCGGCAATCGGCAGGGTGGCAATCCATGCACCAAGGTCGCGGTGTGCCGCCTCGGATTGATCTCCGAGTTCAAGCATGCCGCCCAGAACCGTCCAGCGGCCGCCGCGGGTGGACTCCTCGAGGAAGGCCCGAATTGCTGCGGTCATACTGACCGGGTTGGCATTGTAGGCATCATTGATCACATCCACGCCCGCCACCATTTCCCGGCGCCAGCGCATGCCCTGGGGATGAAACTGCGCCACGCCCTCCCGGATCGAGTCATAGCCGATTCCGCAGGTGCGGCAAACCGCCACCGCGATCGCAATGTTTTCCGCCATGAAGCCACCGGGGACCGAACTGGTCATAACCTGGGTTTCGCCCGCGACCCGGTCCCGAATCACCAGGTCCGGGGAGCCGACCGTGCGTTCGTAGTGATAGTCAGCATCCACCGAAGCATCGCCGGAAACCGTCACCACAGGTCCGGCAATTGACGACCGAAGCCGCCCGGCTTCCGGTGAATCCAGATTCAAAATCGCGGTTCCGGTTTCCGACAACCCCCGGTAAACCGCAGCCTTTTCATGAGCGATGTCCGCCACCGACCCGAATGCTTCGATATGGACCGGCCCCACCCGGGTCACCACCCCGACCTGAGGACGAAGCAACGAGGCCAGGGGATCCAATTCACCGGGATGATTCATCCCGATCTCGAACACCCCGAACGCGGCGGCGGGATCGCTCTGCAACAGACTCATCGGAACCCCGATATGGTTGTTCCAATTGGCGGGCGAACGGGTCGTGGGAGCGGCGAGGGCAAGGATGGTCCCGATCAGATCCTTCACCGTCGTTTTCCCGACACTCCCGGTCACCGCGACCACGGTACCGCGAAACGAGGCCCGATGTGCCCGGGCCAGAGCCGTCATTCCCTCCTGAACATCCGGCACCAAAAGACAGGGCAAGCCGGGCACGGAGCGGTCGGGCTGATCGATCATGGCGGCGGCAGCACCGGCCTGCTGTGCGGCCTGCAGGTAGGCATGACCATCCCGGGCCGGACTCCGGAGGGCAAAAAACAAGTCACCCGGCCGCAGGGACCGGGTGTCGAAGGAGAACCCGCGAAGCGGAGTCGGGGGTTGCTCTGTCCACTGCCCGCCACACCACCGAGCCAACTGGGCGGCATCAAACTCCGGGGTCATGGTATCCTTTCCGCGTGCCTGATCAGATCAGGTATTTTTTCACCACATCCACGTCGTCAAACGGAATCACCGTATCCGCGAATTCCTGGTAGTTTTCGTGTCCTTTGCCCGCCACGAGAACGACATCGCCCGCCCGGGCCATGCCCAAGGCTGCCGCGATGGCGTCCTCGCGATCGGGACGTACATCAAAAGATGTCTCCGTCCGCATACCCGAGGCAATCTCCTTGAGGATGGCTTCGGGATCTTCCTTGCGGGGGTTATCGGTGGTAAGGATCACATGATCAGCCAAAGCGGATGCGACGGCCCCCATGACGGGACGCTTGGTGGCATCACGGTTGCCGCCGCATCCGAAAACAACAATCAGTCGGCGCGCGGTAATTTCCCGGAGGGTGCGCAGGGCATTGGCCAGGGCATCCTCGGTATGCGCATAATCGACAAAAGCATGAACCCCGCTGATTCCGGTCAACTGCTGCAGGCGCCCGGGCACCGGGGCGAGATGGCGCAGGGCCTCGGCCATTTGTTCGGGGGGGATGCCCCGGGCCCCGGCCGCCGCCATCGCGGCCAGCGCATTGCTGACATTATACCGTCCCGGCAAGGGAAGATGTACATCGGCATCACCCCAGGGGGAAACCAACCGGAACACCGAACCCATGGGCTGCAATTCCAGATCCTCCGCCCGGATCGCCGCCCCGGGGTGTACACCATAGAGCAGGAGTTCGGCATTGAGGCCACCCACCGAAGCGAGTTGCATGCCCCAGGGATCATCCAGATTAATCACCGCGCACGCCGACTTGCTCATCTGGCCCAGCCCGCGAAACAGGCGGCTCTTGGCCCGGAAATACTCCTCCATGGAACCGTGGTAATCCAGATGGTCGCGGGTCAGGTTGGTGAACACCCCGACATCAAAATCCACCCCGTAGACCCGCTTCTGGGCCAGGGCATGGGACGAGACCTCCATGACCGCAGCGGTACAGCGGGAACGGATCATCTGGTCGAGCATGAAATGAATATCCGGGGCTTCCGGGGTGGTCCGGCTCGAAGGGATCACCCGTTTGCCGATCTCGTACCGCACCGTACCGATCAGTCCGGACTTCCGGCCGGCCGCCTCAAACAGATGTTTGACCATGAACGCCGTGGTGGTTTTGCCGTTGGTGCCGGTAATGCCGACCATGTCGAGCTTCTCCGACGGATGCTCGTAGTACGCGGAAGAAATTTCCGCGAGGGCAAGCCGGGCATCGTCCACCATCAAATGCGCGACATCACGGCGGGCCAGAGGTGCCTCCGAAACAATCGCCACCGCGCCGCGGCGGACCGCGTCGTCGATATAATCCATACCGTTTTCATGCTCCCCGCGCAGGGCGACAAACAGGTACCCCGGCTTGACCTGGCGGGAGTCGTAGGCCACCCCTTCGATCTCCTGGTCCTGCGAACCACGCATGGTCAGCGGCTGAATAATTCGGGTTATGGACTCCAGTCTCATTGTCTCCATCCACAACTTTCCGAGAATCATTGTGAGTCTCCTTTATTGCTCAACATCGGGAATTTCCTCGTTAAATACATAGGTCAGGTCTTCGGGAATCGGCGGAATATCCAGCAGCTTGACGGTGTTTTCGGCAATCTCCCGGAACACCGGCGCGGCCGCGACCCCGCCGGTGCGGGTCTCCGGATCATCCACCACGACAATGATGGCAATTCGGGGATCTTCGGCCGGAACCAGACCGAGAAAGGAAGCCATGTTGTGTTTGCTGGAATAGGTTCCATCGATAATTTTTTCCGCAGTTCCGGTTTTTCCCGCCACGGTATAGCCGTCGAACCGGGCCCGCCGCCCCGTGCCCCCGGGTTCGGTTACCCGGGTCAACAGCTTGCACATCAACCGTGCGGTATCGCCCCGGATCGGGCGGCTCAGCACTTCCGGCTGGGCTTCGTATTTCACCATGCCGTCCGAACCGACAATCCGTTTGATCAGATGTGGCTTGAGCCGGTAACCGTGATTTCCGAACACCGAGATCATGTTCACCATTTGCAGCGCGGTGACGCCGACCTCATAGCCAATGCACACGCGGGTCAGGCTCAGGGAAGACCAGGACGGCACCCCGTGCAGAATCCCGGCCTCCTCGGCCGGCAATTCGATGCCGGTACGTTCGCCAAACCCGAAGCCGCGAAGATAGCGGTACAGACGGTCCTCGCCCAACTCCAGGGCCATCTTGGCGGTGCCGATATTGCTGGATTTCTTGAGCACATCCGCAACCGTCAACCGGTCATAGGCATGATAGTCCCTGAGGACCCGTCCGCTGTAGAACCAGGCACCATTTTCACAGTCAATCACATCCGCAGGGCGAAACAGCCGCTCATTGAGAATGGCGGCGATGGAGGCGACCTTGAAAATGGAACCGGGCTCGTAGACATAGCCGATGGTGCTGTTGCGGCGCTCGACATCGGAATACTGATTGTACTGGTTGGGATTAAAGGTGGGGCGGCTGGCCATGGCGAGGATTTCCCCGGTTTTCACGTCCTGAACGATGGCCCAGGCCCCCAGCGCCCGGTTGGTGGCCATCGCGCGATCCAATGCCGCTTCGGTGAAGTACTGAATGTTCTGGTCGAGGGTCAGGTAAATGCTGTCCCCCTCCACCGGGGCGATGTCGAGCGAACGCAGCGCGAGGATTTCCCGCCCTTCGCCATCGACCTGGGTGCTGCGGTAACCGGGAACTCCGCGCAGGGATTTGTTGTATTTCAGCTCGATGCCCGCACTGCCCACCCCTTCATAGTTCACGTATCCGAGGATATGGCTCATCAGGCTTTCCTGCGGATAATACCGGGTGGAAATTTCATCGTAGAACACCTCGGAGAAGCCGAGTTCGTTGATGGCCTTGACCTTGTCGTCGTGCACGAATTTCGCGATGTATTCCTGTTTGCGGCCCGGCTTCTGGGTCGTGGCATAAATGGTCGCAGGCGGAATATCGAGGATTTGTCCGAGACGAACCGCGAGCGACCGGCCGACTCCCTTCTCCTGGATTGCGGTGGGATTCACCGATACGTGGCGGGTGCGCAAATCCAGGGCCAGCAAGTTCCCCTCGCGGTCATAGATCTTACCCCGGGCAACACTGACATCCTTTTCAAAACTTCGGATCGACGCCACCTTGGCATGCAGGTCGCGATTTTCCCCGAGGTGGAGATAGGCCAGGCGCATGCCCAGACCGGTCCACACCCCGGCAAAGACCAGGACAACCAGTCCCACCCGCCACCATGGACGTTGTTCAGTCATTCACCACTCCGCCGGTTGCCTGGGCAAGCTGCAGGTGGGTATCGGTCCGGCGAAGGCGCACCACCGATTCCTCGGAGGGCCACGTCATTTCAATGCCATGCTTCTGCAGCAGCTTTTCGATCTGCAGGGTCGAGGTCATGTTCGACCACTTGAATTTTTCGTTGAGGACTTCGCGCTGCTTCTGGTCGAGCTGTTTTTCCAGGCTGCTGATTTGCCGACCCAGGTTATCGCACCGGCTTCCCAGCCAGAGGTACCCGAGCGACAGCACCGTGGCCAGCAGCAACAGGGAGGCAAAAGCGCCGGGAAACACCTTCACCGCCATGGTCTTGCGGGTACGGGTCTTCACTCGGTTTCGACTGCGCTTCCTGGTCATCGTACGTCCTCAACTCTCTCCGCCACCCGCAATTTCGCCGACCGCGATCGCGGGTTGGCCGCTTGTTCCTGTTCACTCGCCGTCACCGGCTTCTTGACAATCCATTTCATCCGGGGCGGCACTCCGACAAACTTCGATCCGCCCATGGCCAGCGATTCCTCCCGGCCCACATGATCCCGAAAAAACTGTTTCACCACCCGGTCTTCCAGGCTGTGGAAGGAGATCACCGCGAGCCGCCCGCCGGTTTGGATCCGGCTCAGCGCCCCTTCCAGGCCTTCGCGCAAGGCCCCCAGTTCGTCATTCACGGCAATCCGCAGCGCCTGAAACGTCAGGGTCGCGGGATGTTTTTTCCCCTTCCGCCCGCCCTTTGCCGCTTCGACAATGGACGCCAGTTGACCGGTGGTTTGGATCGGAGCCATGTCTCGTGCCCTCACAATCGCCGAAGCGATCCGCCTAGCCTCCGGCTCTTCTCCATACACCCTCAGCATCCGGTTCAGGTCCTCTTCCGGCAGCCCATTGACCAGATCCGCCGCAGAGGGTCCGGCATCCTGGTTCATCCTCATATCCAGCGGACCCTCGGCCTGAAAACTGAACCCGCGCTCCGGATCGTCCAACTGATCCGAGGACAAGCCGACATCCAGCAACACCCCATCCACCGCAGAAAACCCCGCGTCTTCGGCAATCGCCGCGATGTTTCTAAAGTTGCCCTGACGTAGCGTGACCCTGGGCCCGTAGGCCTTGAGGAACGCAGAGACCCTTTGGATCGCGGCGGCATCCTGATCGATCCCGAGAACCGCCCCGTCCGGAGCGCTACCCTCCAGCAGGGCCCGGGTATGTCCGCCCCCGCCCAGCGTACCATCGATGTATCGCCCATTGCCTCGAACTGCCATGTGTTCCATGACCTCCCGCATCAATACCGGCACATGCCTGGTTCCCCCACAGGGCAACCCACCGGTAAGACCCGCTGTCACTTCCTGAGCATTAGACGTCCGTGGAATGGGATGCCCCTCCCCACAGTCGCAACCGCTCGCCCATACGCTTGCCCATCAGGGCAAACCGAAATGGTTCCACAAACAAACCGTCCACCACCCCGCTGGCGGTCAGGAACCGGGCCACCTGCCCGGTATCCGTACCCTGGCGGAGACTCACCCCTGCCGGGACCCGCCCCTTGGGGGCAGTGATGTGCGGCCGGGGCCGCACCGCCGGCCCGAGGTCAACCGATTTCCGGGAGACCACTTCCGCGTCCTTGCGATCCACCGAGATCCGGGTCGTGCAGAGGGACCGGGCCGAGGATTCGGATGGGCCGTGAAAAGAGGAATGGGTACGCCCGACGCTGTGGAACAGTTCTCCCTGCCCCTGCCACTCATAGCGATCCACCACCGGCTCCTGGCCCGCGTCCTCATCCCGCCACCAGGCCTCGCCACGGGAAGGATGATCCGGTGCGTCCAGAAACCGACCCTCTCCGGCATCGGTTCGACTCAACCCCAATCGGTTTATAAACCCACGGAGCGAGCCGCGTCCCCGAGCAACGGTCGCGACAATGTTGGCTGCTTTTGTTCCCATTCTTTCGGACTCCATAATTCAAACCACGTAAACATTCCCACCAGCACAACCCCCTCTTCGAGCTGTGCGTACGAAAGCAAATCGTCCTTGATACGAATGCGCCCCTGGGCATCCCAAGGGACCAGGTTCGCATGCGACGCCAGCATGCGGGCATGATTCTGCGACTCCGTATCCACAATCGAGAGATCCTGCATCTTCCGAAGCCGACGCGCCATTTCCCGGGCCGGGAAAACGGTCAGACAGGCTTCGCTGGTGCTCGGCAACACAAACAACCGCTCCGGTTTGCCCACCAGGGCCCGCCATTCGGAGGGGATGGTCAGACGCTTTTTGGCATCCAAACTGTGCCGGAAGGTATCAACGAACACATTCTCGATCCCGAGCTCGTCCTCCACCAACCTGTTGTTTGACTCCACCATGATGACCTCTGCCCCACTTTACACCACATCGCCCCACCCGAAGTCAATCAGGAATCGAAAATATTTCACGATTTTCTTGGATCAATAGAATTAGAACGCTTGACCCACACAACCGACCAGTCACGGGCGAACCCCACCTCTCTCCACCGCCCGGATTCAACCAGGAAATGGTTTTTACAAACGCATATCCATGATACACTTACAAATCATTCAAATCGGATGCCATGCCCTTGCCCGGGTCGGGACTTGTGGACAACCTGTGGATAACCTGTTGACATGAAGACAGAATTTGTTACGACCCATGTTGTTACAGATAGTAAGAATCGACCGAGAGCCTCACACCACAAGATTCCGCGAGGAGAAAGTGACCCGATGAATCACGACCAAACCGTTGCCTTTGCCAACCTGCTTGCCACCTATTCGATTTACGCCAAAAAGGGGGAGATGATCTCCATCGAGGGCACAACCGCCGCAGAGCCCCTGATTCTTGCGACCTATGAGGCCCTGCTCAAGGCCGGGGCCTATCCGGTGGTGCGGATGATGTCGCCGGAGATGACCGAAGCCTTCTTTACGCAGGCCCAGGCCCATCATCTCGATGCAATCCCGAGAATCGAAACCTCGATCGCCAAGGCCTTGGATGGTTCGATCCGCATCCTGTCCGCCACCAATACCCGCGCCCTGTCCGGCATCGACCCGAAACGCCAGACCCGGTATGCCATCGCGAGAAGGCCCATGCGCAAGTTGATTCTCGCCAAGAAGTGGGCGCTCACCCTCTACCCCACAGAGGCCTATGCACAGGATGCTGATATGAGCCTGCGCCAGTTTGAAGACTTCGTTTTCCGGGCAAACTTCCTCGATCGCCCCAACCCGGCCAAAGCCTGGAATGAACTCGAAAAGAAACATCAGAAACTCATCGCCAAACTCAACGGCGCCGATCAGGTCCGGATTGTCGGCGACGGCACCGATCTGACGATGTCGATCAAGGGGCGCACCTTCATCAGTTCCGTGGCCACCCACAATGTGCCCAGTGGAGAAATTTTCACCGGCCCCATCGAAACCTCGGCCGAGGGAACCATCCGGTATGATTTTCCGGTCTGTGAAGGCGGCCGGGAAATCGATGGCATCACCCTGACCTTCCGGAAAGGCGTGGTCGTGGAGGCTTCCGCAACCAAAAACGAAGCGTATCTGCTCAGTATGCTGGACCTCGACAAGGGCTCGCGCAAGCTGGGCGAACTGGGCATCGGCACCAATTTCGGCATCCAACAATTCACCCGCAACATTCTGTTCGACGAAAAAATTGGGGGAACCATCCACCTTGCGCTCGGCGAATCCTATCCGGAAACCGGCGGGGTCAATCAATCCGCACTCCACTGGGACATGATCAAAGACCTGCGCCATGGCGGAGCCCTCTACATCGATGGCAAACTGTTCCAGAAGGATGGGAAGTTTGTGTGAGGTGCAAGACTGCGGCGGGACTTGAAAAAAGGTGACTGAACCGGTTCGTCGGGAATTTGTGCCTCCCCTGCCAAGGGGACGATGTCGCCCCTACTTCCGCTTCGCGAGGAGCTTTTCGATTTGTGCTTCCAGATCTTCTTTCCCATGACCAGGATGGCCCCGCCATACAATCTGTCCCATCGGATCGATCAGCACACCGGTGGGAACACTGTGGAGCCCATAAAGAACTGCCGCTTCACTTTTCCATCCGCCGCCCGGCGCCCAGACCTGAATGGGGGCCATCCAACCATTTTCCTCAAGATGCTTCAGGACGGTTTCACGGTCGTCATCGATACTGACCCCGATGAGCGCGACCTGATCGCCCCAGGAAGTCGCGCGGCGTTCAGCCAATCCCTGGAGGTTTCCCATCGGGCCTTGGCAAGGCCCGCACCAAGTCGCCCAGAAATCAAGATAGACCACCCGGCCCCGCAGTGAGGCCAGGTCCAGGACCGACCCATCCACCACCCGTTGCAGAGAACAGACCGGAGCGATGTCTCCGGTCGACACCGGGAGGGAAAACGAGCGCTCCACCCAACGATTGGTTCCCCGAAAGAAAAAGTGACCCACATATTCATCGTCAACATTCACGAAATAGGTTTCATCACGGCCCTGATCCTTGAGGTTCTCAAGGCGGATCACGCCACCGTCTCCAATGGTTCCCTTGGCAATCGTCGCCGAACGAATGGCGTTATCCGAATAGGTGATCTCATAGGACACACCGATTGCAGGCGCTCCGGAGGCAAGCAGGATGGTCAACGCAGCCCGACCATCACCCCGCAATTCCTCCTTGGAGACCAGAGAGCCGAGAACAATTTGCTCCACCTTCTCGCCGGGCTTTAGATGAACCTTGTCCGTGCCGGTAAATCTGTAATTCACGGTTTCCGTGTGAGACCGCCGATAGATATTGGCATGGATGCGATAGTCACCGGGGGCAAAGTATTCAGTGACCCGAGGTTCCTTGACGAATTCGGTATCCAAACTTCCCACCGAAGCGCTGAGGTTCTCGGAAATGATCTCGGCATAAACGGCCGGGTGCTCCAGGGTATCGGCGAGATCCTCATCAACCCCAAGCGAGAGAATCATCTCCGCGGGTTCGGAGAGCTGCAGATCCACCGTTGCCTGATCTTCGACCTCAATGGCATCGGAAAGAAAGCAACGCAAATAACCGGGCTCATCCACCAGAACATGCAAGCGATCCGCCCAGGGAGGGAGCGCCAGTGAATAGGTTCCGTCCCCCAGTGGTTCGGCAATGAGAGCCGAACTCCGCAGATGAGGAATGATCTGCCCGGCCTTGCTCCGAGAGGCATCCCAATCCGCTTGCGGGATGAATCCAATCCGGTCCAACTGAATCTGTGGTCGCAGGGAAGACGGTATCGGGCGATCATCCGAAGGAATCAGCCGAATCACCATGGTGCGGCCAGGGATCAGCGAAAAATCCACGGGTTCATCGAATGGCAATTCAATTTCAGTCAGGGTGGGAGCAAATCCCGCGGCCCGAATCAACACATCATACCGTCCCGAAAGTTTGCCCTCGGCATCCCATTTCACCGCCTGGTTCATGATCTCGCCCCGTCCCTCATCCAGACAGGTCCACACCCCGTTCCAAATCGCTTCATGAGAAGCCTTCAGCCGAACCTCAGCGCCCGGCACCAGGGATCCATCAGGCGCCAGCACCCGGCAGGTCAGAACCGGAATGGGTGCGGGTTTGTGATTTCGCACAGAAACACAAGCCTTCCCAACCGCCCCCTCACCGGTGCGCAAACCCTGGAACAGCTTTCCCGCCCCCCAGCCCACAGCGCCAAGACCGATCAGCAGCGATAACCCGCCAATGCCGGCCAACAAACCGATGGTCCAGCCATGCCCTCCGGAAACCTTGTCCTTTTTCATAGGGACTGGACCCTACCGGGGTACAAACGAATTTGAAATACAATTCAGGATCCAACCCATCCGGTGATCCTTGCGAATCGACCAGAACCGAGGTCAGTCTTGCATCCGACTTTATGACCTGTACTCTAAGACGATGACAAATCGTTTGCATCACCCACTCCGATGGACCTTGACGGCAGGCATTTGCCTGTTGTGCGGATGTGCATCGCTTCAGCGGTCGGCCATGCAGTCCGCCGGAGATTCACTGGCGGCGGCAAGCCTGACCGCCTTTGCCACCGATGAAGATCTGGTTTTGGTGGGCGATGCCCTTCCGTTTGCCCTGAAGTTTCTCGACACCCTTCTCGTCAACGACCCCGAGTCAGTTGACCTGTTGGGAGCGGCAGCGGCGGGGTATATTCAATACGCCAGTGCTTATCTCGACTGGCCGGCTACCCAACAAAAGGAATCCGACTACGAAGCAGCCTCGGTATTGCAGGCACGGGCCGGACAACTGTATGAGCGGGGCCGGACCTACGCGCTGAAAGCGCTCGATCTGCAGTATCCCGATTTTCGCGAACAACTGGAGAAGAATCCCGACCAGGCGCTTGCCGCATGCGACAAGGCTGATGTGCCGTTGCTGTACTGGGCGGGGGCAGGTTGGGCCGGGGTGATTGCAATGAATCCGGGCAACATGGAGAAGGTCGCTGATCTTCCGGTGCTTGCATCCTTGATGCATCGCGCGCTGGCGTTGGATGAAACCTGGAACCTGGGGGCGCTTCACGAGTTCATGATTTTGTTCGAAGGAGGCCGCAGCGAGATGATGGGTGGCTCGCAGGATCGGGCCCGTCTTCACTTTCAGCGGGCGCTCGAACTTTCCGGGAAGGACAACCCCACGCCCTACATCAATCTTGCCATCACCGTCTCCATTCAAAACCAGGACGTCGCGGAATACCGTTCATGTTTGCAAACCGCCCTTGCCGCCGGAAAACCAAAGGACCCCACCCGGAACCTGGCCTTCCGACTCGCCCACGAAAAGGCCACCTGGTATCTCGATCATGCCGACCAATTTTTTCTATCCTGGGAAGAGAGCACACCATGAACCGTTTTTTTCTGACCCTGGGCATGGCCGCATGTGTAGCCGGCCTGCCAGCACTCACGGCCTCCGGCCAAACCATCAAGATAGGGACCGTCGCTCCCGAGGGTTCGCCATGGTATGATGGTCTCGCCGAGATCAATCAGGCCTGGTCCGAACTGAGCGGGGGCAAGGTGAAGCTTCGCATCTACGGGGGCGGGGTGGCCGGCGATGAACCGGACATGATCCGAAAAATGCGGATTGGTCAACTGCAGGGCGCGGCCCTCACCAGCATGGGGCTGATGAGCATTCTTCCCGATATCGAAGCGATCTCCTTCCCCATGAATCTCCGCAACAACCAGGAGCTGGATCGGGTCATTCAGACCCTCGGACCCCGTTTCGAGCAACAACTTGAAGCAAAGGGATTCAAGGCGATTCTGTGGACCTCCGCAGGGTGGGTGCGCATTTTTTCCAAGCAACCGGTGGTGACACCCGCCGATCTCCAGGAGCGAAAACTCTTTTTCTGGGGTCAGGATGCCGCCTACATTGAACTGCTCAAGCAATCCGGTTTCCAGCCCATCCCGCTTCCGGTCACCGACCTGCTTCCCTCCCTGCAAACCGGACTGATCGACACCTTTGCCGCCCCCCCTGCGGTTGCCCTGTCTTTTCAGTGGTTCGGGCTTGCGCCCCATATGACCGACCTGCGGCTCGAACCGGTGCCGGGGATGATAGTGATCTCCACCAAAGTCTGGAACCGGATTCCCCAGGATCTCCAGCCCCACTTGATCGAGGTGGCCCAGGCGGTGGTGCAACCCTTGCGCGCATCTGCCGCCGACGAATAGACAGGGGTACGATTGCCGTGATTCGATATCCTCACCCATCGGACCGACCTCGGCAACCGGGCCCGATCCGCTGGTTTCACCGAACCGAAAATCTGTTCGCGGCGGCAGCCCTGCTGTTGATGTCCCTGATCCCGGTCGTCGAGTTTCTGGGACGGCGGCTGTTTCACTCGGGCATTCCCGGGGCCTCCGATTATCTGCGCCACCTGACCTTGTGGCTGGGGTTTCTCGGGGCCTCGCTGGCCGCACGCGATGAGCGCAATCTGAAGATCGCATCCCTTACCAACTGGTTTCCCGGCCCGCTGCAATCGGTGGCCCGAATGTATGCGGGGGTCGCCAGCGTGTGGGTCTGCGGGGTGCTGTTCTGGGCCAGCCTGCAATTGGTTATCGCCGAAGCACCCGCCGCCCCCGAGTGGGTACGCAATGCGATGTCCGAGGGCATGGCCGCCTTCTTCGAAGCCCGGCTGCTGTTCGAAGACGGGGGTCTGGTCAAGGTCGGCGGCCTGGTCCCGGTATGGATCGCCGAGAGCATCATGCCTCTGGGCTTTGTAATGATGGGCTTCCGCTTCCTGTGGCGGACACCTCCGGGCTGGATCGGTCGCCTGGTTGCGGCAGGCGCTCTGCCCGCCGCCATCGCGGTGGCGGCGGGGCTGGGTGATTCGGCCTCCGCCCTCGTCATACCCGGGATTCTGCTCCTCCTTGCCGCCGCGCTGTTTGGCGCTCCGATTTTCGTACTGTTGGGTGGTGCGGCGGCCTTGCTGTTCTGGGGGGACATGACCCCGGTCGCCGCCATCCCCGCTGAAACCTACCGCATCGTTACCTCCGATGTATTTCCCATCATCCCCATCTTCACCTGGGTCGGCTATATTCTATCCGAAGGAAACGCCAGCCGGCGGTTAGAGCGGGTCTTCACCTCGTGGTTTGGGTGGATTCCCGGCGGCATCGCGGTGGCGGCCACACTGTTGTGCGCGTTCTTTACCACCTTTACCGGGGCCTCCGGGGTTACCATCCTCGCCCTGGGTGCGCTGATGCTGCCGGTCCTGAAAGCCAACCGCTATCCGGAGTCATTCTCCATCGGACTGCTCACCTCCACCGGCAGTCTGGGGCTGCTGTTGCCGCCCAGCCTGGTGATCATTTTATATGGCGTGATCGCCCACGTTCCCATCGTAGACATGTTCCTGGCCGGGATTCTGCCGGGGATTCTGATGATCCTACCCATTTGCCTGCTGTGCATCTGGGTGGGTCGCCGCACCTCTGCGGACCGGCGGAAATTTCACCTGCGCGAGGCCCTGCACAGTCTCGCCGGTGCAGTCTGGGAAATGCTGCTGCCCGTGCTCATCCTCGGCCTGATCCTCACCGGACTCTGCACCCCGGTGGAAGCTGCCGCGATTGGCGCGGTGTATGCCCTGGTCGTGGAGCTGGGTATTTACCGGGATATCAAACCCCGGCGCCTGTTCCGGATTCTGGTCGACTGTTCGACCATGGTGGGGGGTATCCTGCTGGTGCTCGGCGTGGCCATGGGCCTGACCAGCTATCTGGTCGATGCCGAAGTGCCCATCCATGCCGCCCATTGGGTGGAGGAACACATCCATTCACCCTGGGTCTTCCTGCTGGCCCTGAATCTCGGCTTATTGCTGGTGGGCTGCTTCATGGACATCTTTTCCGCTCTGATCGTGGTTGTACCCCTGCTCCTCCCAATGGCCCAGGTCTTCGGCATCCACCCCGCCCATCTCGGCATCATCTTTCTAGCCAATCTTCAGCTCGGATACATGACCCCACCGATCGGCATGAACCTGTTCCTCGCCTCCTTCCGATTCAACCGCCCCCTCATGCGGGTCGCGGCCGATGCCCTGCCCTTTGTTGTCGTCACGGCAGTGGTGGTCCTCCTCATCACCTACGTACCCTGGTTGACCACGGCATTCCTCTCCGTCGAATAATCCCGCAAATTCAGTTTGTACCCTGCGAAAAACTCCGTAAGCTACGAAATGCTGCTGCGTCTGATCATCCTGTTTGCCAGTTGTCAGGCCCTGACCGGGTGGGCTGATGAACCGGATCCGGCAAGCTTTCGGATTGACGGAAACGCCGGAAGCGGGCAGTTGATTTACCGGACGTACTGTCTTACCTGCCATGGTGAAACCGGGGCCGGGGACGGGCCTTCGGGTAAGCGATTACGCCCGAGGCCCTACGACTTGTCGAATGTGACAAACATGGCCGGGGTCACCGACTGGACGATTTATATGGCGATCAAAGAAGGTGGACAACGGGTCGGAAAATCGGTCTTGATGACCTCATGGAAGGGTCTATTGAGCGAGCAGGATATTCAGGATGTGGCGGCCTATGTACGAACCCTGGCCGCGCCGGAAGCAGAGAGAGAGTAACAACATGAGACATGCAATACGATCCATCACCCGCACCGGGTTTGCCTTGCTGGGCTTCCTGGTCCTCCTGTCCGCCGGATGTTCACCCTCCGCGAGCACCGGCGGCACCGAAGGCGGACCCATCGTCTATACCGATGCGGAGTTCGACCAGTTGGTCAAACAAGCGGACCACCCGGTCCTGGTCGACTTCAGCGCGACCTGGTGCCCTCCCTGCAAACGCATGAAGCCGATTCTGGCCGAGTTGGAGCAGGAGCGCGCAGGGTCGCTGTCGGTGGTGGAAGTGGATGTGGACGCCAACCCCGATCTGGCCCAGCAGTACCAGATTCAATACCTCCCCACCTTTGTACTCTACCAGAATGGCAAAGCTCTCGACCTGCGGTATGGCATGATTCCCAAGGATGAATTGACCACCTGGATCGATGACTTGCTGGCCCGTGCCAACGAAACCGCCACCCCATGATTCACCACCTCGAAGGCACCCTGACCACCAAGGATCCCGCGCGGGCGGTTGTGGAGGTTCATGGCGTCGGATACGAGCTGCTGATCCCCCTCAGCACCTATGACCGCCTGCCCGAAGCCGGCAAGCCCTGCCGTGTCCTCTGCCACTTGCAGATCCGGGAAGATGCCCATGTGCTGTTCGGATTCGCCACCGAGACCGAGCGCACCATGTTTCGGATGCTCCTTGAGGTCAATGGCATCGGCCCCAAGCTGGCCGTGACCATCCTCAGCGGTCTGTCCGTCCGCGACATCAAGACCGCCATCGCGGAAGGCGACAGCAAACGCTTGTCTGGCATTTCGGGTATTGGCAAAAAAACTGCGGAACGGATTCTGGTCGAGCTTCGCGACAAGCTCAGCGCCGGGGAAGCGCTCGAAGCCATCGCCGGGGAACACGCCGCGCCCGCCCAGCGACACCTCCGCGATGCCGTGCTCGCCCTGATCTCCCTCGGTTACAAGCAGGCCGACGCCCAGAAAAAGATTCAAGCGGCCGCCGCCAAATTACCCCGGGACGCTTCGGTGGAAGAATTGATCCGGTCTGCGGTTGCAGGTTGAGATATCCGCGCGTACCATTCGGGCATGAACATGAGGCTTTTTCGTCTTACCCTGCTTGCACTGGTTCTACCATTTTCGGCCGCGCGAGCTGAACCCCAGCTTACGGTAACCGCCATCGACCCGGTGGAGGGCCAACTACTGGTCCGTATCTATGACACCCGGATCGGGTATGACACCAAATCTCCCTTGCGGGAAATCCCGGTCCCGGTCACCGCACCGACCATGACCGTGGCATTACCCGAAATGGTTTCCGGGATCTATGCCATCAGCGTCTATCATGACATCAACCGGAACGGGGAACTCGACCGCAGTGGAATCGGGATTCCGCGCGAGCCCATCGGCTACTCCATGAACCCTGCGGTGCGGATGGGACGGCCCACCTTTGCCCAGACCCAGTTCACCACCGACACCGGGTTTCCCGACCTGACCGTACAAATGACCCAGCCCCCGGAATTCAAAGCAAACTGGGGCCTCGGGGCCGGGGCCGTCTACTCCACCAGCCCCTACCGAGACGGGGACAACGCCCTTTCCCCCATCCCGTTCGTGGTCTATATCGGTGACCGGCTTGCGGTCTTTGGTCCCATGGCCAGCTTTGTCGCCTTCCGCACCGAGGTGACCGACTTCCGGATTCTTGCCGACTACCGGTTTGGCGGAGATGTGTTTGAGGAAAGCACCTTTCTTGCCGATATGGATAAACGGGAAAACACCCTGATGGCCGGGGCAGGTCTTTCCTACGAGGCCCCGTTCAACCTCGACCTCGACCTGGGTTTGAAAACCGATGTTCTCGGCCGCCATGAGGGTCAGATTGCTTCACTGGATATTGATTACAGTTACGCCCGACCCAAGTTGCGCCTCTCCTGCGGCGCCGGCCTGACTTGGAATTCCGACCGTTACACCGCTTACTACTACGGCGTCGGGGCCAACGAAGCCCGGCCCGGCCGCCCCGCCTATGATCCGGGTGACGCCCTGATCCCCAACCTCAGTGCCGGCATTTCGTGGGCTCCGATCGATAACTGGCAGGCCGTCCTGTTTACCACCTATGAGTGGTTGCCGGCGGAAATTACCGACAGTCCGATCATTGCCAAAGACTATCAGATCAGTATTGTCACCGGACTCAGCTATCTGTTCTGAAGATGCCCCCGGCCGGTGACCGCCTTCGCGCGCACGATCATGCCCGGTAGGGTGTGCTGTCGAGATCTTCCTTCCCGAACATGATCTGGGGGTTGTTGCGCATCCGGTTCAGAATAAACCCGGTGCTGGCCTTGATCCGCCGCAGTTCCGACGCAAAGAACGCCTTGGTATGTTCACCAAAATGATGCGGATCCCGGGCGAGGTCCAGAAAGCTGTTTTGCAGGCTGGAGATGTAACGGTGATGCTCGTCGATACCATAGATGAATATGGGGGGATAGAGGTCATACATCAGCAACCAGTTTTTGGCCATGCGACTGACCCGTCCGTTTCCATCGACGAAGGGATGAATGCGCACCAACTCATGATGCAGGTAAGCCGCTCGGATCAAGGGATGCGGTAGTTCGGGCAGGATGGCAAACAATTGTTCGATCAATCCATTGATCTCCGAGGGCTCGGGGGCGAAGAACGGGCCGAACTGAACACATGTCTGGCGGAAGGAATTGGGGTGGTGCGCAGCGGACTCCGGCGTGATGACCCGGAAGAGGCGCAACAGGTCGGCCGGGCGTTCGAAGTTCCGTTGCTCGGAAATCTCGACAATGATCATGGCCATGCATGCCTTGAGGTGTCGCAGATACTCGCGCGCCTCCTCCACGCTCTGAGCCTCCTGTTGGGCATTTTTGATGCCGAGCACGGTTTGCAGATGCTGGATCGCCTCCTGATAGCGGTTCAACAAATCGACCGCATGGTACCGCTCGCCAAACACAATCAGCCGGTATATCGACTTCAAGTCCTGGTCGGCCTCATCGAGCAGCTGCTGGTTGACTTCAATCGTTTCGGGTGGAAGTAAAATCATCAGGTTCCTCGCCACAGGATACCACCCAATATGCGGTTTGCCACTCCGGGAGGCCTGACCAACACCAACCGGCTATCCCACTACCAGATTCAGCATTTTGCCGGGGATGAAAATGACCTTTCGCAAGGTTTTTCCCTCGAGCTGGGCCTGCACCGTCGCGAGAGAAAGGGCCGCCTCGACCACCGCTTCCTGCCCCGCCTCGGCGTCGGTTTCGATCACCCCCCGGGTTTTTCCATTCACCTGCACGGGGATTTTGATCACCGCCTCCACCAGGCAGGCAGGGTCATAGTCCGGCCACGGATGGCTACTGAGGTTCCCGTCATTGCCCAGCCGTTGCCAGAGCTCTTCGGCAATGTGGGGGGCAAAGGGATGCAACAGGGAAACAAAGGTCGACAATACCTTTCTGGGCCGTTCCGTCCATCGGGTCGCCTCGTTGACAAACTCCATCATGGCGGAGATTGCGGTATTGAACCGTAACGCTTCGATGTCCTCCGTGACCTTGCGTATCGTCTGATGCAGGCGCTTATTCTGCTCGGGAGACGGCTCGGTATCCACCACCGCAGCAACCAACTGCTCGGTATCTTCATCGACAATCATTCGCCACACCCGCCCCAAAAAGCGATAGACCCCCTCAACCCCACGCATGCTCCACGGCTTCACCTGCTCCAAGGGCCCCATGAACATTTCGTACAAGCGGAGGGAGTCCGCGCCATACTGTTCGATCACCACATCGGGATTGATCACATTGCCGCGGCTTTTGCTCATCTTGTGGGCGCGGGCGGCAATCCGGATCGCGCCATCCTGTTTCCACACAAATCCCTCCCCCCGCTTTTCCACCTCCGCATCGGTCAGTTTTTCCGCAGTCAAGGCCATGCCGGTCTGCTTGTGATTGCCTTCCCCGTCGACCAGGTCCGCGCTGACGGCATGGCCGTTGCCGTCGCGGAACAGGGTATATTCGATCTCCCCGAGGATCATCCCCTGGTTCACCAACCGCTGAAAGGGCTCCACCGTTGACACCACGCCGATATCATACAAAACCTTGTGCCAGAAACGCGCGTACAACAAATGGAGCACCGCATGCTCGGCGCCGCCGACATACAGGTCTACCGGCATCCAGTACTTTTCCTTCCCGGGATCGACCAGACAGGTATCATTCTTCGGGTCGATAAACCGCAGGAAGTACCAGCATGAACCGGCCCATTGGGGCATGGTGTTGGTTTCCCGAACCGCGGGCTTACCGGTGACCGGATCGGTGATGTGCAGCCAGTGTTCCACGGTGGACAGCGGGCTTTCCCCGGTGCCACTGGGCTTGTAGGACTCCACATCAGGCAGGGTCAGGGGCAGTTGCTCCTCGGGCACGGGCCGGGCCTCACCGTCGACAAAGTAGATGGGGAAAGGCTCACCCCAGTACCGCTGGCGGCTGAACAACCAATCACGCAGCTTGTAATTCACCTTGGCCTGACCCTTGCCCTGGCTCGCGAGCCACTCGGTAATCTTCTGCTTGGCCTCCGCAGTGGGCAACCCGTCGATCAACCCCGAATTCACAGCCAGACCCTCGCCGATAAAGGCCACCCCCGGATCTGCGGACCCTTCGACCGGGGCAACCACCGTGGTGATGGGCAATTGAAATTGGGTGGCGAACTCGAAGTCACGGTCATCGTGCGCGGGTACCGCCATGATGGCTCCGGTGCCATATCCCCACAGGACATAGTCTGCGACCCAGACCGGAATCGCCTCCCCGTTGACCGGATTGATCGCATACCCCCCGGTTGGCACCCCGGTTTTCTTTTTCTGCAACTCGGTTCGCTCCAGCTCGCTCTTGCGCAAGGCGCTCTCCCGGTAGGCGAGAACCGCATCCTTTTGCTCAGGGGAGGCAAGGTCAACCGCGAGCGGGTGCTCAGGAGCAAGCACCATGTAGGTCGCGCCAAACAGCGTGTCGGGCCGGGTGGTAAACACCCGGATCGTTTTGTCGGGGTGACCCTGCACCGCGAAGTCCACTTCCGCCCCCTCGGAACGGCCAATCCAATTCCGCTGCATCTCCTTGATGCTGTCCGGCCAATCCAACCCATCCAGATCCTGAAGCAACCGCTCTGCATAGTCGGTGATTTTCAGCACCCACTGCCGCATCGGCTTGCGCACCACCGGGTGCCCCCCCACTTCACTCTTGCCGTCGATCACCTCTTCATTGGCCAGAACCGTCCCCAGCTCGGGGCACCAATTGACCGGGATCTCCGCCTGGTAGGCGAGGCCCTTTCGATAGAGCTGGAGGAAAATCCACTGGGTCCACCGGAAGTAGTCGGGGTCGGTGGTGGAGACCTCCCGCTGCCAGTCATAGGAAAATCCGATTGCCTTGAGCTGCTCGCGAAACCGGTTGATATTGGTCGCGGTGGTTTCCCTCGGGTGGGTTCCGGTTTTGACCGCGTACTGCTCGGCGGGCAGGCCGAAGGCATCCCACCCCATCGGATGCAACACATTGAACCCCTTCATCCGCTTGTAGCGGGCGAGGATATCCGTCGCGGTATAGCCTTCGGGATGCCCGACATGCAATCCCGCCCCGCTGGGGTAAGGAAACATATCCAGCACATAGTATTTGGGCTTGGACGTATCGATTTCATCCGGGGTGCGGAAGCATTGATGCTCGTCCCAGTATGCCTGCCATTTGGCTTCAATGTCGGAAAATGGATATTTGGCCATGATCTGCTTCTTTCGTTCGTGGAAAAGCTCGGTATGGTAATGCACGGAAGCGGGCAAGACAAGACTTGGGGGCAAGGAGGTTTCAGCGTATAGGTGTTGGGTTTCGGGTTTCAGGTGTCTGGCACCGCTGGAGGATAACATCCGACGCATCACAAGCCGCCTCCGCGAAAGTCTGCAGGATCATCATCGTGAATCCTTGCCCCAAAAACGATTCGGGCTTTCCCCGCGCAGTCTCCTCGGATAGCCTTGCGCCTATGCACATGATGTACCCACACGTTCTTCGCTGTTCGCTGGCAACCCTTCTTGTCCTGTCTTTTTGCGGGTTGAGTGCCTGTTCGCCATCCCGGCCCAAGCAGGAAAAGAAATCCGTGGAGGCAAGTCAGGAAACGGCGCCTGCGTCCCCTTCCATCACCACCCCACCCCGCGAGGTCCAGAAGATGACGATGAATTTTTCCCTGGGCGGCTTTACCTACACGCTGACCCGGATTAGCGACCGGATGATTCAGGTTGAGGCGGAAAAAACCGGAGTCCCGGATAGTCAGGCCGAGGTTTGGAGCCTGTCCGAGGAGCTGACCGTCGATGTGCGCGAAGGCAACCTCCGGGTGGTCGGGCCGGGCGAACAGGTCTTGTGGGCCGGGCATCTGGTTCCGTTTGAGGCTTTCGGCCGGGCGGGGGTTCCGGGATTACTGCTGGAGTGGAAGGCACAGGAAAAGGAAGCCATCTATGGCCTGGGTGAACGGTTTGATGCATTGGATCAGGCGGGCAAGCGGGTGGATTTATGGATTGTCGACGCCCCGGGCCAGGGAGACTTGAATGATCTCACCTATTTCACCACACCGATCCTGTACAGCAGTGCGGGCTATGGCTTGTTTCCGGCCGACAATCCCGAAGGAATCATGGATCTGAACAGCGGGGGCGATGGCTTCCACCGGTATTCCCGTCCCGGCAGAGCCATGACTTTTACCCTGAGCCTGGCCCCGAATCTCCGGGAGCAACTGATGGACCGGATGCGCATTCAAGGCCCGGTCAAATCCATCCCGGACTGGGCGTGGGGTCCGTGGATCAGCAAAAACAGTTATGAAAATCAGGGTGAGGCGGAAGCGGCGATTCAGGGAAGTATCGACCGGGACCTGCCGGTTGCCGCGATCGTTCAGGAAGCGTGGAAGGGGTCCAGTGAGGATGGTAATTTCAACAACTTCAACACCGATTACCGGTGGCCGGAGCTGGATCGATATTTGAACTGGTGCGAGACGCTCGGCATCCGGAATGTGCTGTGGCAGGTGCCGATCCTTCATCCGGCCTCTCCCCATTACCAGGTCGCGGCAGAAAAGGGCTACTTCGTCAAAAAGCCGGACGGTTCCATCAGCCATCGGGAACACTGGCTTGCCGGGTTTGCCAACATTGATTTCACCAACCCGGACGCAGTGAAATTCTGGCAGGACCTGGTTCGACCAGCCCTCAAGACATCGGTGGCCGGATTCAAGGCCGACGATGGTGAGGACATCAAACCCGACGATGTTTTTTTTGACGGACGAAGGGGTTGGGAGATGCATAATGAGTGGTCCTATCTCTACAATCAGGCCCTCACCGACCTCCTGGCGGAAGAGAAGGTGGACGGCATGTTGTGGGCCCGCAGCGGCAGTCTTGGCATCGAAAAGACGCCGGGCCTGTGGGCCGGCGATCAGTTTGCCAACTGGATGGATTACCGATCCCTGCTGCCGGCGGGCTTGTCCGCCTCGATCAGCGGGGCCCCCTTCTGGAGTCATGACATTGGTGGTTATATCGATACCCCCACCCCTGAACTCTATATCCGATGGGCGCAATTTGGCGCGCTGAGTCCACTGATGCAGTATCACGGGGTGACCGCGCGCGAGCCATGGCTGTTTGGTGAGGAGGCACTGAACGCCTACCGTACCCTGGCCCACCTGCGAATGAACCTGAAGCCCTATCTGATCGGTCTTGGGAAACAAGCCGAAGCGACCGGATTGCCCATCATGCGGCCGATGACTCTGGAATTCCCGGAGGACCAGCGCTTTCTGCGCGAGGAAACCCAATACATGCTTGGCCCCGACCTGCTGGTCACGCCGGTGCTGGAGCCCGGCGTCAAGAGCCGGGTGGTTCGATTCCCCGCCGGAATCTGGCACCACCTCACCCAACGCGTGGCCTATGAGGGTCCATCCGAACAGGCCGTCCCGATGGATTTGTTGGATATCCCGCTATTCTTGCGCGAAGGGGCGGCCATTCCCGTGCACCTGGACGAAGGCGCCGAACTGGGTCATTGGCGGGCTGAGATGGCCTTTCGCACCCTGGTCATCGATGCCGAGCGATCGCCGATTCGCAACCTCGACCTGTCCTTTTATCCGGACACCCAAAGCCGAACCGTCTCGGTTGGATTTGATGTGCTTCCGACGTGGACCAGTCGGGTCGAAGCGGGGTGGGCAATCGATGAACCGGGAGCGCGACCGGAAGCGGGACGGCTTGTGCAGACCGGCCGCCGCATCACCGGCACATGGCAGGCTGCAGCCGACCGGGACATGGACGGAAAACAGCAAATCCTGACCCTGTCCAGCCTATCCGGGAGCCACCGCGTTCCCCTGGTGCGGGCGGTTGTATCCTGGGGATCACCGGTGGAATTGCTCCCTCCGGACTTTCGTGACCTGATGTTGCGTGATGCGCCCTTCGAAGTCACGACCACGCTGGTCAACCATGAACCGGTCGAGAAGAAAGTCCAGGTTTCCGCTGCGGCCACAGCCGGTGTGAAGGTGTCGCCAGCCCAACAGGTCATCACCCTGGCCGGAGCCCAGACCCAAACCATCCAGTGGACGGTCACCCGCGACCCAAGCGCTCTCATCGGAGATGAACGAATCCGCTGGGTGGTCAAGGGCGGGGAGGGCGAATATACCCGGTTGGTTTGCACGCTGCCAACCCCCGCCACCTGGGTGATCACCGGACCCTTCCCGGAAAAAACCGGTGCCATCGCCCACCGCACACCCTATGCCCCGGAATGGGAATATGGACCCGAAGTCGCGTTTCAATTCCCGGACCAATCCCTGACCGCCTGGGACCCCCTGCCCAGGGATCAACTGGCCGAGCAAGGGGTGATCGATTTCGGCGCATGGTACGGCCCAACCACACAGCATGCCAGTGCCTACGCCCTGACCCGGATTCGATCCGACGGAAACCGCATGGCGGAGTTGCGGTTTGGCTCCGATGACAGCATCAAGGTATGGCTGAATGGGGAATTGATCCACGAATTGATCACCAACCGCGCCTCCCGCTTTGACGACGACATCGTTCTCGCCACCCTCTCCAACGGTGTAAACACCCTGCTGGTAAAAGTATCCCAGAATGAGGGCGACTGGGACATGGCGTTTCATGTCACCGCCCCCGGCGGAGGCCAGGCGGAGGGATTCAGTGACGGCTTTGACGACATCGGTGCCTACGTACCGGGACGGGAGCCGGAGCGTACGACCTCCTACCGCATTCAGCCGTTGCCATGGCAGATCTGCGGGCCCATTCAAGACCTCCCCATCGAGAACCTGGGGTGGAAAATGACCTGGGACCGGATGGCCAACGATTCCGCTTGGCCGCCGACCAGTATCCCTGGCCACTGGATGCCGATCGGGCGGGAGCATCTGGCGGACAACCTGCTGGACTTTGAGTATCTCTTCGGCGAGAAGGTCACCGATGCCACGGTTTACGCCATCACCACCTTGACCGTGCGCAAACCAACCAAGGTGGAATTGCGGAGCGGTTCGGATGACGGGCTGACGTTATGGCTGAACGGCCTCAAAGTCCTCGATGCCAATACCCCGCGGGGCTTCCAACCGGACGATGACATCACCCGGGTCTCATTGCCTCCGGGCAAAAACCGTCTGGTTGCCCGCATCACCCAGCGGCAGGGCGACTGGAAATTTCAGATGAACGCCCTGGACCAGAGCGTCTGGCCGGCCCGACCGATCACCGAATAAGCCGATTACTTGCCGCCACCCGGCCACGATGCAAGGAAGGCATCCGCCTCGGCAATAGCCGCTTCCATGTCGCTGATCAGGCGCGAGACATCCCCCTGCATCCGGACCACCTCGTTGTCGAGGCTGGCGATAGCCGCACTATTGAGGTTGTGCTTGAGAAACAGGACCTGATCGTGAAAGGCCGCCAGCACCGGATCCATACTTGCCGCCGCGCCCTTCATCGCCTTGATCATCTGGGTATACCGGGCCTGGGATTCCTTCAGTTGCTTCTCACTGGCCTTGCGCAGCGAGGGATCCTGATACTCCTTGATTTCAGACTTCCATTCCTTGAACAGGGATTTACTGACCGATTCAATCGAGGCCACACGACTTTTCACCTTGTCGGCTTCCCCCACCGACTTCTCATAGGCTTTGTTAAATTTGTTGTAGGCCTCTTCCAGTCCGGCCGACTGGATATCCACCACTTCACTGAACAGCTCCAGCGCTGACTTGAAGGTTTCCTTGGCGTCCACCTGGGAATTCCGGGCTTCCTCTACCCGGTCGACCAGAATATCGCGCTTGTGTACGCCGACTTTTTCCATCGCCCCGTAGTAAGCGCTTTTGCACCCGGTCAAAGCCATCACCGCCACCAATCCCATTACACCCAATCCAACTTTCATCATGGTAATCTCCTTTTCCTCGCTGAGCCCGCATCCGCATCCGGATCAACCTTTGCCTTTTTTCATTGGATACGGTAAGAGGTTGGGTCGCTTCAGGCAATCCAGTTTACCGGGAGATTCGATGAGCACCAAACTTGACCAGATCACTGACGATATCAAAACCGCGATGAAGGCAGGCGACAAAGAGCGCTTGCTCACCCTGCGGTCGATTCATGCCCAGATCAAGGATGCCACGGTGAATAAAGGAATTGATCCGACGGACGACCATGTCGCGGACGTTCTGGCCAAGGCGGTCAAGCAACGACTGGAATCGATCCGCCAATTTCAGGATGGCGGGCGCGACGACCTTGCGGCGAAAGAGGAGTCGGAACTGTCGATTCTCAAGGCCTACCAACCGGAGCAATTGTCCGATGAAGCCGTCCAGGCGCTGGTCACGGCAGCCATTCAGCAGACCGCAGCCGCCGGGAAGCAGGACATGGGGAAAGTCATGGCGGTCCTGATGCCTCAAGTGAAAGGCAAGGCCGACGGAAGTCTGGTCAGCCGACTCGTTCAACAAGCCCTCGGATAATCCCTCTTCCGGGAGGCTTTTTTCCACAGGGCCAACTCGCGAAACAGTAGCCACTTAGCCGGGTGTCCTTCCGGTTGTTCACACCCCGAAAGGGAAATTGTGGATAACTCCAGACACACAACCCGGCAAACTACAAATATCTCTAATCGCAATCCATCAACAGCTTACAGATAAAAATGAGTAGATTCCGGAATCGACCGGTTCGTTTTTTCGCATCATTTTCTGTGAATAACTCTTCTCAATAGGAAAAGTGCAAAAACACCTCAGGTAACCCCCGATAGACCTTATCACCGTAATCGATTCGCTGACTACCGAGCCGGTTAGCGCCGTTTAAGTAATGCCGTAGCCGTACAGCGGTTCGCCGGGCCTGCCCGTGACAAACCGACCGGCCACCGATTAACTTAAACGGCTCTAGGGGGAAGGACCATCATCCTCCCCGACATACGGGGTCGGCAGGGGGAGATTGGCGGAAACCGCAGGGGCCGCGATCTCACCGGCATCGGGATCCAACGAGGACGCCTCCGGGGCCTCGGGAAGCACTTCGTCATCCTCCATCAACTGGGACGCCTGGTCTGCGGAAACGTCCACCTCATCGATGGACATGGAGGCAGGGCCGGATTCGCCGCGGCGTAATTTATCCATCAGAGTTTCACGCCGTCCCGAGGTTGCCGGAACCAGAATTTCCGAGCGGGTCGGGGAATCGCCGGTGGAATACAGGTTCACCGACCGTTCCCGGGAATAAGGATCGGGTCGCATCTCGTCCCAGTTTTCCAGGTACTGCTTGCGCTGCTGATCGGTCAACTCCCCGACCTCGCTATCCGACCAACCCTTGGGAAAATCACGCTGCTGGAAGGAGCTGGAACTAACCATCCGCATGGATTCCGCCCGGGCTTCTTCGGGAGTCATCAGAACGTACGGGGTAATCAACACCACCAGCTCGACCCGGTCTTTTACATCAGTGGTATACTTGAACAGGTTGCCGAGGACCGGAATATCTCCGAGCAGCGGAACCTTGGATTGGGACTTCTGGGTCTGGGTGAGCACCAGGCCGCCGAGAACAATGGTTGATCGGTCCTCCACCGCGATCTGGGCGCTCAATTCACGCTTGGTAATCTCCGGAACCCGGTTCCCGTCGATCAGCACTTCCCCCGCGACATTGTCGGCGGATTGGACGATTTCCATCACCACATACCGCTGGGGATTGATACGGGGGGTAACCGTCAACTGGATACCGATATCCCGATATTCATAGCTGGATCGAATCGCGCCGGCATCGGTGGTGGATGTGGTGGTCACCACCGGACGCTGGGTACTGGCGTTAATCTTGGCCTCGGTGTTATCCGTGGTCACCACCACCGGGGTGGACAAGATGCGCGAATTGCGTGAGGACTGAATGAAGCGGACCACTGCACTGAGGTTCAGATCATAGAAGGTCGCATAGTAGGCCAGTCCATCGGGAACGGTGTCGGTCAGATCATCCACGATTTTTTCACCGAGCGGCTTGTCGGGGGTTTGGATGGAGGCTCCACCAAAGGCCACCACCGGCTCCCGCACCGTCAACCCGCCGCCGGGGCCCACATTCTGGGCGTTGTAGGCGACGAGGGTGTTCTGCAACCAGGAAACCCCTGACTGGATATCATCGCTCAACTGAACCTCGATGATCACCGCTTCGATCACCACCTGGGCAAGCATGATGTCGAGGTTATCAATGATATCTTCCAGCACATTCAGGTCGCTCTGCCGCCCCATCAGCAGCAGGGAGTTGGTGCGCTTGTCGGCGAGAATCTGGGTATCCTCGGACAGGCGGCCGATGGTTCCGGTATCCCCAGTATCCTGGGTGGCCGTACGTTCGGCAGCGCGGTTGCGGATGAATTCACGCAGGGCCTGGCTGCGGGCATCGGTTGCCCCGGAGTCCCCTCCCCCGGTACCGGCTGGCGCGCCACTGGTATCCTGTTCGGTCGCGGCCCCGATAAATTCGTTCAGAATGCTGGAAATATCCTCGGCCTTGGCGTACTCAAGGGCAACCACCCGCACCGTGATCTCCGGCTCCACCGGGCGGTCGAGGACCGAGACGATCTTGTCAAAGAAGGTAAAGTTTTCCGGCCGGGATATCACGAACAGGATATTGGTCCGTTCATCCGCAATAATTTTCACCTTGCCCTGGATGACCCCCCGCTCGGCAAGCTGCATCGCCGCTTCGATTTCGCTGCCGGCCTGGGCCTGCTGCTGCGCTTGCCGGGCCCGGATCACCCCGGGCGGGGTGGGAATCTGGGGGGTGCCAGGAGCCTGGGTCTGCTGGACATTGATCTGCTCTTTCTCTTCCTGACCCTGGGAATCGGCGATCAACTCATTGAGGCGCGAAGCAATTTCCCCTGCCTTGGCATGGCGGATTTCATAGATCCGGGTTTCGATCTTGGTTTCGATCGGCTGGTCGATAAACGCGAGAATTTCCTTGATCCGCTCCAGATTCACCTCGGTATCGGTGATGAGCATGCTGTTGGCCCGTTCCAGTGGCTGAATTTTCCCGTAGGCATTGACCAGCCCCTGAATCACCCCCTGGGCTTCGGCAATTTCGATATGTTGGAGCGTGATAATCTGGGAGATCAGCGCATCGGTTTCGACAAAGGGCGGGTCGGTGAGCCCAAGCTGGATGGGCATACCGGTCTGGCGCGCCTGGGCAGTCTGGACCACTTTCAAAAATTTATCCCCGAGCGGCACCAGGGTGATGTTGTTCATCGCGAGGACCGATTCGAGGGCGACCAGCGCCTCCTCCTCGGTGAGCCGGGTCTGGCTCTTGATGGTGATGGTAGCATTGATGCCGGGCGCCTTGATCATGGTTTTGCCCCGGAGTTCGGCAACAAAATCCAGGACTTGATCGAGGGGGGAGTCGCGGAAGTTCAGCAGGATCAGCCGCGAAGAAGCATCGCCTCCGGCGGGGGTGGCGGTCCGGGGCACCCCGGGGGCGGATGGGGTGGGCAGTCCCGGCGGCTGGGCAATGACCGAGACCGTGCTGGCCCAGAAAAACACCACCGCTGTCACGGCGGAGAGGGATTTCCGGGTGTGTTCATATCGTTGAATGGACCGCATCATGATCAAGGTTCTCCTCTTCTCGCTCTCCGGGTCATGGGGCCTCCCCCGGTTCTTCCACCGCGGCCTGCCGGGTGAAAGCATAATACACTTTAAAATTCCCCTTCAACTGCATGCCCTCGCGGCCGGGACTGATGGTCAGTTGCCGGATGTCCAAGGTCGCCCCCTGAAGCTGTACCGCATAGAGGAAACGAACCAACGGCTCCAATTCCCCTTCCCATGCGCAATTGATCTGTACTTCATGCAAATCTCCGACCACATCCTCTTCGCCGGGTTCAATTCGCGCCAGCACCAGTTGGTTTTCGTCGGCCAGCCGCTTGATCTGTTTCAACAGCTCCGCGGTCACCGCCTGGTCAATCCCAAACGAGGGCAACTGCCCCCGCAACCCGGCCAGAGCCTCTTCCCACTCGGGACGGCGATCCAATAACCTGCGGGCGGTGTCCTGTTCCCGGTCGAGCCGTTCCTGGATCCGGTTGGCCTCCCGCCAGCTTTCGAGCTGGGGAGTGACAATCAAATAACTCAAGCCGCCCACCAGCACCAGCAGGATGGCGATGACCATATTCAGGTCGCGGCGGGTATAAATCATGACCCGCCCTCCTCGTCCTTGTTGCCTCCGGGCAGAACCCCGGTAATCCTGAACAGGGAGCGGGGCTGGTTATTCCGGATCTGCGAAGTTACCCCTTCCGGCCGCACCTCTACAAACAGTTCCGATTGCTCCATCCGCTCGAAAAAGGTGTAAATAGGATCGCTGTTTTGCGCCTCCCCCCGCAGACTCAACTCACCCAGCTTCCGGTACGAAAACGAGGTCAGGTCGACACCGGGAGGCAACAGCTCACTCACTTCACGAAGACACTCAAGCGCGGAGTCCTGGCGATTTCCATAGGCCTGAAGGGCCATCACCTGGCCTTCGAGGGCCCGGACCGTCTCCACCTCTTCCCGGAGGCGGTCAAAGTTATCCTGAGTCTTCGCGAGGGCACTGCGCTGGTTGCCCGCGACAAGCAGAAGCATCGCCATCGCCACCGCCCACACCGACAGAATGACCGCCGCGACCTTGATCCCGATTTTTTGCAGGGCCTTGGCCTGGCGTTGGAGCCGCCAGGCATCGGGAGCGAGATTGAGCGTGGTTTCTCCGCCGCCGGCCCGGCGGCCGATGCCTTCGCTCAATGGCGGAAGCTCATCGAGCCGGTGCCGCTCAACCGTAAAGGACTTGGCTTCGAGCGCGTCCTGGAGAGGTTGCGGGAACTCCCCCCGGTGCCAGATCTGGATCGGACCCGACGCCAGCCGACCCCATTGGCCCTCAAGGGTGGTCAGGGTAAAATCCAATTCCTCCACCAACTCGTCCGCATCCCCGGCCTGGCCGGGGTCGAGGTCGGAGTCGAGGGCCCGAAACATCAGGGGGATACCCTCCTGCAGATAGACAAACTCCATGCTGGGCCCATCCGCAATCAACAGCATCTCGACCCCGGTTTCCCGCAGGAAGTGGCCGTCCTTGATCAGCCGCCACCACCCCATCACATCCACATCCACATGCACCGGATGCAAGCCCACCCCCTGCAACCGGGCGCCCAACCGGTCGGCCCGACTGTGGGGAACGGCGGCAATCACCAGCCGGGTTGCCTCCTCGGTTTGGGATAGGACCTCGATCGACATGTACATCTGGTCGGTGGGAAATGGGGCCACCTTGTCCACCTGCAGCTCCGCCATTCCCTGCAACTCCTCGGGATCCACAGTGGGAAAGTCCACCACCCGCAACAACACCTGATCGGTCGATACCGAGATGCATAACCGATCCTGGGGGGAGATCGTGAGGGCAGGCTTCAGAACCGCGAGTGCTTCCGGCTCCGACCAGTCTTCGGTCCCCTCAGGAAGAGCCAGATCCACGGATTGCTGCCCGGTCTTTTCAAAGCGCCCCTTGCGCTCCTCCAGACGGGTCCATTCCGCGCGGGTCTCGCGCAGCACCAATGCGGTTATATCGTGATCAGCCATAAAGTGAATTCACTATGAAGATGCCCGTGCCAACTGGCAAAACTCTTTTTCAGGCATCACGGCATCGCCTCTTCGCGCCAATAGACCGGCCTTACCCCCTGGTCTCCCGCTTCATACACCGCCCAGATGCCATTCTTGACCTCCCCGACCTCACCAATCGAGATCACCCGGAGATACTTCTTGTCGACCACCGAAATTTTATCCCGCAATTCGGGATCAAACCCGGTTTTACTGATCAGATCATCCACGCTGTCAAAGCCATCATCACGGGTTCCCATCTCGCCATCTTCTCCGGAGCGGTATTCAAGAATGTCGTCAATCACCCAGTCTTCGATCCCGGGAATCGTCATCAGAACCTCCCGGCTCGCGGTATTGACATTGACCTTGCCGTCCCCCCATGGAGTCAACCACGAGGCGATTCCACGGTACACCAGGTCCGGATCCTCGGGGTCGGGACCCCCAAACACGATCGCCTCGTTGAATCCCTTGATCAACAGCAGTTCATCGATTGTGTCGACCGGGGCGTTCTTCACCTCGTAGTCCAGCTCCTCGTAGTAGGCATCATCGGACTCCGCGCCATTGAGGCGGTGTTCGTCGCCTTCGTCAATCCAGTCGCCGAAACAATCGATCAATTCCGGCCACTCATCATCCGGCACCCCCGCCTGGTCGAGAATCTCCTCCCAATCCTCATCGGTGAGGCTGTTGACATTGCGGCGGCCCTCTTCAGGGATGATATCCACCGAAAAGGAGCCCTGGGACAGAGTCTTGGTGATGCCGCGGACCCCGACGCCCCGGGACAGGTTGATCGATGCGATGATCATCTGCTCGTCCTGCCCCTCCTCGATGACCAGTTCGCCCTCCGCCGACTCGGTAACCTTACGGTTCAGGACCACCTGCGCCCATTCCAGGCCGGCCTGGGCAAGATAGTGGGCCTGCATGCGCTTGCGTTGGTAACCGGTTACATTCGCTTCGACCTGCATATCGAACGCCATCGATCCAATCAGCAGACTCAACACCAGGACCACCCACAGCGCCACGATCAATGCTGCCCCGGACCGGCCGGACGCGGGCGGTTCCCCCACCCGACCCGTTGAACCGCGACCGTCCAAACAACGTCCAACGTCTGGAACGGCGGCGAAAAAAAGTTCCAAGGATTGGAACTTTTTACGGGTAATTTTCCAATCTTTGGAACTTTTCATCCTTCGTCCCCGCCCAGTTGAATGGTTCCGCCCTGGTTTCCGGACGGGCTCCCGGTATTGGTGCGGTCGACACCACCCTCACCGGCGGCGGCAGGCGGCGGATCCGAGTCACTCCCGCTCGACACCACCCGGTTGGTGCTGTCGGGGGCGATGGGAATTTCCACCAACCGGGTCACCTCGACCGCGGGCTCTCCCCGCTCCACCGGTTCAAGATACAGCGTGACCTCCAGCAACCGGGGCACGCTGTTGGTGTCCTCCCATTCATCATCCCAATCCTCATCCTCATAGTTGTAGACCCGACAGCGCAAACCCTGAACCCGGTCGGAAATGTGCCATGGATCATAGTCATCGATTTCCACTTCCTTCAACAGGTGCGGAAACGCCCGCACACTGAAAGAGGGGTCGCCCTTGTCATTGTCCTCAATCCCCACCACCACCCGGTGAAGCCCCCGGTTCAGGGGATGGTTCGGGGGCATGAACGCCGATCCGGATTTCACCCAACTGATCTGGTCGTGTGGATATTCCCCATCGCTGGTTTCCAGCCAGAAGCCAAACTTGTCCGGTTTGTTGTCAAAAAAAGCCGCCGACCGCAGCGAGGAGACAAGCTGCTCCATCACAAAGTCACCATGATGAAACTGCTCCATGAATTTCTGTCCCTTGTGCCAGCCGCTGATCGCAGTGGAAAAGGTGCTCCAGATGATGGTGAACGCGGTGGCGAGCAGAACCACCGCAATGAGCATTTCCAGCAGGGTGAAGGCCGCACGCGCCTTGCCCCGCAGTTGCGGGGCGGCGACGCTACTACGAACGCTCAACGCACCCGACCACACGTTTGTAGTCGGTCCGCCCTTGCCGGACCAAGGACCGTGGGCTGAGGGTCTAAGGCGCGCGCTCAAACGACCCCCCTTTTGTATCTTCCGGCCAGTACACGTACGTTTGAACCGACTCGGAGCGTTGCCGTTCATTTTCTTTCCACGAAATCGTCATGGTCAGCAGCCACAGACCGTCCTCTTCGTCACCCACCACCTCCACCGTGCGCTCCCATCGATAGTTTTCGTATGGCCGCTCAAAGCTCCCGCTGCCCGCAGCCTCCTCGATGTCCTCAATGAATGGGGGTTGGATCGGCTCCATCACCTCCAACACCCCAAACAACTCGCGGGAGGTATCGAGGTTCTTCGCCTGCCTGACCACGGACAGCGCGCGCGATGCGGCGGCGATCAACGCGGTGAGGGCGGTGCCGAGGATGACCAGGGCCAGGATCACCTCCACCAGAGTCAGGCCGGCTCGGGACGCTTGCCCTCGTTGTTTGCGCGTTACCATCCCCTGCTATACTCCACATCCACCGACCCGGAAATGCCCTCAGTCTCAATCGTCACCGAACGGTCCTTGGCATCGGAAAGGACGGCGGTAAATCCATCCGACATGCCATTGGGGTAGTAGGTGATCCACGAATAGCCTTCCAAACTTTGATCGGTGTCCCCGCCGACCTCCACTTCGGTAATCTTCACCGACTTGCCCAATCGCCGCACCAGCTCACTGGTGATTTCCGGAGCCGCTGCCGCCTCGCCTTCGCCACCATCCACCAGATCGGCCGCCGCCCGAACCGTCCGGGTGTCGAGAAAGTCCCCGCCCGCCCGGAGACTGTTGCGGTCCTTGAGTTGCACCACTTCAATTTCCCCGCCCACCCGGTCGATCAACAGTGCCATCGGCACCTGCCGCAAGACCGATGTGCTGCGGGCATATTTGTGGGCCATGACCAGGGTGCGGGTCGCAGTCCGCAATTCCGCCCCGCTGGTGATGCGGACAAATCCGGGAATGGCAATCGCCGCAGTGATCGCGGCGATGACAATCACCACCAGGATTTCAATCAGGGTGAATCCCCTGGTGGGAGATGGCGGCATGAAGTGGGTCTTCATCTGGGTCATTGGATCCAAGGTGACTTGCCCCTTCATGCGCCGGACAGGCCAAATCGGTCAGGCCCTCAGTTTTCCGCAGCCCAATTGCCGATATCATCTCCGCTTTCGCTGCCGTCTTCCCCGTAGGAGAACACTTCAAACCGAAGGCCCTTGCGGCTGCTGGGGCGGCGGTAGACATACTCCTTGCCCCACGGATCCTTGGGAATCGACTCCATGTAGGGATCGTCCCCGGCCATCAGGTCGCTGAGGCTGCCTGGATATTTCCCCTCCACCATATTATAGGCGTGAATGGCGGTGCTGATGTTGGACACATCCGCCTTCGCCTTACCCTCCCGGCCCTGGCCGAGAAATTTGGGTACATTGATTGCCGCGATGGTCGCGAGCATGCCGATGATCACCACCACCAGCAGAATTTCAATCAGGGTAAAACCGGCACTGCGGGTCCGGCGCTGTTCATTGCGTTGTTCTTCTGTCATCGTCTTGCTCCTGCTGTGCGGTCAAACCCGCGCTCTCGTTCTTGGTTCGCTTGATTTCCGCCGGGGTCACGACGCCCAGCCGTCCTATACATTCAATCCGCTGGTCAGGGCGAACACCGCCATCAACATACTGATCGCGACATAGCCCACGCCAACCGCGATAAACAAAATCATGATGGGCTCCAGCACCGTGGTCAGCACCTTCACACTGCGATCCAGCTCGTCATCATAGCGACGGGCAATGTGGACCAGCGACCCGGCCATATCCCCGGACTCCTCCCCCACCGCCAGCATGTCGGTCAACAACGGAGGAAACACCTTCCCCGCCGCCAGCGGCCCGGAGATCGACGACCCATCGGTCACCCGCTCGCGGGCTTCCTTGATCTCATTGGCAATCACCTTGTTGCCCATGGTGTTCTCAACAATGGCCAGCGCCTGCAGCACCGGCACCCCATTGTTCAGCAACGCGCTCAGGGTTCGGGCGAACTGGGCAAAGGCATTGGCGGTGATGATTTTATGCACCACCGGAAAATGCAGCATTTTGCGGTGCCACCATAATTGCCCTCGCTCGGTTTTGATATATCGCCGGAACAGGATCACCAGCACCACAAGGCCAATCAGCATCAGCCAGCCATAGGTGATCAAAAAGGAACTCGATGCGATCAGAATCCGGGTGGGCAGGGGCAATGTTGCCCCCAACTCCGCGAATACCTGGGAAAACTTGGGGATGACAAAGGTCATGGTGAAGATGATGGTCAACACCCCCACCCCGATGACAATCACCGGATAAGTCAACGCGCCAATCACCTTTTCCCGCGCTTCCTTGACCCGTTCATAGTGCTTGCTCAGCCGTTCCAGTGCCTCGGGAACCTCGCCGCTCGCCTCCCCCGCCTTGATCATGCTGACATATAGATTCCCGAAGGAGTCGGGATGGGCGGCCAGCGAACTGGACAGACTTTCCCCCTTGATGATCTGGTCGCGCAGATCGATGACGATCTCATCCTGCGCGGTGCCGGTCTTGCGTCGGCTCAGCGAGTTCAGCGCCGTGCCCAATGTCATGCCCGACTCCAGCAGGTCGTGCAATTCGCGACTGAAGGTCAGGACTTCCCCCAGTGACATACGCTTCTTCCGTTTGAACTCGATCTGCTTGGGGCCGGGAGCGGATTTAGCGCCCGCCCGCCGGGAGGGTGCCTTGGGGTTTTCCTTGGGTTTGGGCTTCGCCTTGCCCTTGACCGGAGCGCCCGCCCCCTCCTTGACCGCTACCGGAACCAGCCCTTTCCGCTCCAATTGCAGGAGCGCCATCCGTCGGTCTGGAGCATCGATGGTGCCCTGAACTTTTTCCCCGCGACCGGATCTGGCGATGTACGTGAATGTCGACATACGCAGCTAGGTGGTTGACTCATCCCTCCGCGAGGGCTTCGTCATCCTCGGAAACCCGGAGCACTTCTTCGATCGTGGTGATGCCCTCGAGCACCTTGCGCCAGCCATCATCCCGCAACGTTTTCAGCCCCATCCGGGTCGCCTCCGCCCGAATCGCGGTGGATGATTCCCGCGCCGTAATCATGGCGCGGATTTTGTCGGTGATCACGATCAGCTCATACACGCCGGTCCGGCCCCGGAATCCGGTGCCCCGGCAGTCCTCGCATCCCACCGGCTCGTAGACCGTGCCCTCCCCCAACCGTTCGGTGGGGAAGCCGACCATGCGCAGAAACGCCTCATCCATTGTCCGCGGTTTCTTGCAACTGTTGCACAACCGCCGCACCAGTCGCTGGGCAACCAGCCCTTCCACCGATGAAGCCACCAGAAAGGGCTCGATTCCCATGTCCACCAGACGGGTCACCGCCCCGGCGGCATCATTGGTATGGAGCGTGCTGAATACCAGGTGACCGGTGAGGGCGGCGCGGATGGCAATTTCCGCGGTCTCCTTGTCACGAATTTCCCCGATCATGATGACATCCGGGTCCTGACGCAGGATGTGCCGCAAGCCCATCGCGAAGGTCATCCCGATTTCCGCCCGCACCTGGATCTGGTTGACCCCGGCCATTTCATATTCGATCGGGTCTTCAATGGTCAGGATGCGCAGGTCGGTGGAATTGATGGTGTGCAGCCAGGCATACAGCGAGGTCGATTTACCGGACCCGGTCGGACCGGTGACGAGCAGAATCCCGTGGGGTTTGGTGATTAATTTGAGCAGGTGTTTCTTGTCGTCGTCGTTCATCCCGAGCTTGTCGAGACCAATCATCCCGCTGCTCCGCATCAGGAGCCGCAAACTGACACTCTCGCCATACACCGTAGGCATGGTGGAGACACGGACATCAATTTCCTCGCCCTGGACCCGCAGGCTGATGCGCCCGTCCTGAGGCAGGCGCTTCTCCGCAATATCCATATTCGCCATCACCTTGATCCGGGAGATAATCGCGGACTGGAACCGCTTGAGCTGGGGGGGCACCGGAATCGCATGCAGGACGCCATCCACCCGGTAGCGGATGCGCAGATCCATCTCCTGGGGTTCGAGGTGAATATCAGTGGCCCGATCCTTGTGGGCTTCCCAGATGACCTGGTTCACAAATTTCACCACCGAGGCTTCCTGATCCAGCTCGCTGAGATCCTGCTTGGTGATATCGTCTTCCGCGGTGACCTCGATGCGGCTGTCCTGCATCATCAGGTCAAAGGTGTCGGCCCCCACGCCGAAGTAGTCCTTGGAGGCCTTCGCGATGTCATTCATGGGGCTGAGGGCGAGCTTGATCCTCATCCCGGAAGCCAGGCGCAGGGAGTCGAGCAACCCGGGATTGAACGGGTCATGGGTGGCGACCCGCAGGACCTTGTCCTCGATTGCCACCGGGATCACCTGGTGCTGAAACACCGCCTTGGTCGGCATCATTTCGAGGGCGTTCTTTTCGATCGGCAGCCCGTTCAGCCGGAGAAATGGCAGGTTCATCGCTTCCGCGAGCGCCTTGAGAAACACATCATCCCGGGCCAGCCCATCCTCAACCACCAGCTCCACGATCGCCTTGCCGCTCTCCTGTTGCTTAACCAGCAGGTCCTCGACCTGCTCGGCCGTGAAAAGCTGGGTCGCCTCCAGAAGCCCCCCGATTCGTGATGTGATTGCAATCATGCTGTTTAGTCCGCCCGGTCCTGTCTTTTGTTCAATCAACGATAAACGCACCGGGAGGGGGTGTCAACGAAAGCTCCCGGATCGACCAGGCCGCCGCGCCGGGGAGCGCGACCGCACCCATCGCGCGGATCAGGTGGAGGCACGGGGAAGGCTCACCGCGAACTCCGCGCCCTCCCCGGGTCGGCTCTTGCAGGTGATTTCACCCTGATAGCGCTTCACCAGGCCGTAGATCATGGTCAAGCCGACACCCCGGCAATGGCTGCCCCGATGGGTGGTGAAGTAAGGCTTGTACATTTGTGCCTGCACCTCTTCGGTCATCCCGACCCCCTGGTCCTTCACCCGGAGAAGGGCGCGATCCCCCTCGACGGAGGTGGCGATCAGAATTTCCCCGCCATCCTTCATGGCAAAGCTGGCGTTGCGCAGGAACTCGTCTACCATCGCCTGAAACTGCGTACGGTCACCGGCCACCACCACCGGTTCGGGATGCAATTGCGTGCGCACCACCGGCTTGAAATCAGCTCCCTGGGCCACCGTCTGAAGCGCAATGTTCACCAGGGCATTGAAATCCAGCAACTCGGTGCCAAGGCGGCGGGAGCCCATGGCCTGAAGCTTTTTCGATAGCTCAAAGCATTCCTCGCCCGCCTGAACAATCTGCTCGCCGCAAAAATAGAGGGGATGGTCGGCCTCCAGGCCGTCCTTAAGCATCTGACCGCAAGCCAGAATCGGCGTCATGAAGTTGTTCAAATCATGCGATAAATGCCCGGCCAGATCACACATGGCCTCCATGACCTCAGGACTCGGCCCTTTCCCTTGCTCACTACTCATCGTTTCATTCTCCCCTCCGAAAACTTTGGAGAGGAACCGCTCCGGGGTCAAGCACCAGTTACCGGCATCCAGCCCGCTCAGGGCTCCTGCACCCAAACCCGGTAAAAGCGGCGGCCCTCCGCTGGAGGGGCGTAGGTGGTGTTGGTGGTACCATCATCGATGAATGAGTAGGTCGCGGGAAGGAGGTTGGTTTCATACCAGCTTCCAAAACCGAGATTGGTATTGCCAAACGGGTACCAGATCGCCGGCGGTTCCAGGCTGTCGGTGAATTGAATCGAATAGTGCCGTCCCGGTGCGGTGGTGACATCGATCACCCGGGGCAATTCGGAGGTCATGCCCTGCTGGTTCACAACCACAAACACCGAGTTGGAGTCCGTGGCATCGGTACCCGCCACCAACTCATCGGCCGAAGGTATTCCGTCGGCATCAAAGTCCTCCCCGGGATGCAACAGCCGGACGATGCTGCTGACCGGTCCCAGGCTGCTGACTTGTGAGGTCTGGTTGGGGTTCGCCGCCCGGACCTGCACCGTGACCAGGGCACCATCCGCAGCCGGAACCTCAATCGAGGCGGTGGTGACATACTGGGTGGACAGGCTGCCATTGATGTCGATGGTCACCCAATAGCCGGGAATCAGCCCCTCCACGTCGGTAACCGGTGCCCAGGCAAAGGTCACCGCATTCGATACCACATAGTTGCCGACCAGATTCAGAGCCACCGGGGCGGATCCAGGGGCCGAGGGTGCGGTCACATCATAGAGCTTGAGATACTGGGCCTCAAACGGGGCATTGGTCCACCCTCCGGTGGTCACCGGCACCGGATTGAGCCCGACCCCGATCCCGCTGGACAGGATCTGGCTGCCGGAAAACCCATTGCCCCACAACCAGTACTGGTCGCGGTTCGGGTCGATTCCGGTGTAGGCGGCCAGATTCCGCACATTATACGTGCGCCCCGGCTTGATCCCGAACAGATTGGTTCCATTCGCATCAATGTTCACATTGAAGTTCGTGCCCTGGGTATTGTTGCGGTCGAGGTTCATGAAGGCGAAGACCACATCGCTGGTGGCCGGGGATCCATTGGGATGCTCATATTTTGCCACTGAGAAAATGGCCTCGTAGGCGCCTCCAAGGTCGATGGGATTGAGAAAATACCGGTTGGAGCTGCGCAAGGCCGGACTCTGGTTCCGGGCCCGGTTGATGCCGGAATAGACCGGAAACAACTGGTCATTCCCAAAATCGCCATCCAGCCACAGGGGCATCATCGAGTTGAAGGTCTTGAAGTGGGGAATGTGCTTGCCAAAATTGATCTCCATCAGGTCATAGCCGTACTTTTCGGACAGACCAAGTTCCTGACCCGCAAACAACATCGGACTTCCATCCACGGAACTGACCACCCCATACCGGATCACCGCCTCCCACGGATCGACATAGTTTGCCTCGTCATGTGACACGGTGTTGAGCAGAACCAGGCCCTGGCCAAACGAACTGCGGCGTTCTTCCAGAATGCTGCGATAGGCGGTGGTATTCCCGGCCCCCTTCAGGGCGAAGATGATATTCTCGTTGAGAATATCAAAATGCCGGTTGGATCGGTAGGGCGGCGCCCCGCCATCCAGCGTCTCGGCCATGAACACAAAGCTCCATTTGATGGAGCGGGCGCGATTGATGATGTACTCCCAGGCCTGGGGGGGGAGCCCCTGGCCGAAGTCACACCGCAACCCGTCGATCCCCCGCGCATGATCCTCGGGAGGGGTTCCCGCCGGGTGTCCTGTCTTTTCCAGCCAGTATGGGACATAGGCTCCAAAATAGGCCCAGACATTGCGGGTGATTTCATCGAACTGGGAATAGTCGAACCAGTCCTCTTCATTGTTGTACCGCCCCGAATCACCGCCATTGGGAACCAGTGCGGCGTACCGCCCGAAGTGCACATCTTTTACATCCAGCCATTTGCCAAAGTCGTATCGGTCCGGGGCGGGGGCGATGTCGCCGGAGCCGGTCGCGCGCTGGTCATAGGCGTCCAGCTTGGAAAAGAACCGAGCCTCGACATCGCGGATCTCCGTGGCGGAAGTGGCATTGGTGCTCCAGTACTCCACGCCAAGCGCTCCCAGCTCAACATCCCACGCGGTATGGTTAAACGCGGCATCCAGCATGATCGAGACCCCCTCGCCATCCGCAGCATCGACGAAGTTGGTAAACTCCTGCATACCGCCTTCCCGGGTATTGGCCTTGCTCATGCGGGGCTCGATTTCCCAGAAATTCTTCACCGCGTAAGGACTGCCGAGGGCGTACGGGTAATTTTCATCATAGTAGGGTGCCCCGCCGTTCCAGAGCCAGGTGTCGGCACCATCGCCAGGGGTTGTGACACCTGCACGCGCATCGATGTCGGCCGCGCTCAAGTGACGGCCATCCACCCCGTAGGGATGAATGGGTTGAAACCAGAGCCAGTTGATCCCCAGCGCCCTGGCATAACCCAGATTCCATCCCGGTTTGTTGGGGTCAGAGCCCGGGCCATCCCACAGATCCACAAAGGTGCTCCGCTGGGACTCCAGCGTACCGGTGGCCTTGATGTTCAGGGTGTTAATCTCATACATCACAATATCGCGGGAAGCCTGAGGCGATACCACCACTGCATGATCGCGCCGCCCCTGCCCGATGTCCGTATACCAGAACCAGTTGGTATTCCCCTGCACGCGGTATCGTGCGGTCAGGCGATAGGCCCCGGTCTTGTTGGCGGGAAGGGTCAAACTGTATTCCACCCCGGGAATGTTTGTGGTCATCGGTTGGGCAATAAAATAGGTGTTGGTCATTCCCTTGGTGATGGAATTTCCGGGCCGGGGATAGATCCCCTCCTCCACCACTTCGGATCCATTGGTCCAATGTTGGGTTGCGAGGTCCCGCCGATTCACATTGTGAAATAATTCCACATCGGTCAGCGGGCCACTCGCGTTGGGACGAAACACCGCAGTGACCGGGAAGCTATCGCCCTCCAGCTCATTCACAAAAAACTTGGTCGTGGTATAATTCGCGTTCAGTCCGTTGACGGTCAAAACCGGGATATTATACGTGAAGGTGGCCTTGAAATTGGCCCCGTTGTTGCTGAAATACTTGGTATCAATGGGGTTGGTGCCATAGGCCTCGGTCCACACCTCGATCTCGTAGGTCCCAGGCTGGGTCAAACCAGCCAACACATTGATGTTGTTGGTAATACTCCACCAGAGCTGATCGCCCGGAGTGGTAAGATCGGCCTGAAAGTTTAATCCGATCTGATTGAACCCGCCCGGAGTGGTGCCCTGCTGATAGACCCGGTACCAGAAAGATCCCCCCGTCACATCGCTCCCGCTGTTCTTGTAGGTCTTGATCTCCCCGCCATGCAAAACCAGGGTCTCGCCCTCGGCGGTAACAAAATCCCCCAGGTACGCTCCATCAAAATCAAACGCATTGATGTACGTGAGACCGGCGCTGTTGAGATCCACAAACACCCCGGCATCCCAGACGCCCCAATCGGCATGGGTTGACGGCATCCACAGCCCCCCCAGAACCATTACCATCCATCCCACTTTCCGCATCATACCGCCTCCTGTCTGACCTTCATCAGTGTACCGGTTCAACCTACACGGGACAGAGACATTTGGCAAATGATCCGCGGCCCAAGCGGCGGGTGATCAGGGAATCGCTGCCTTGACTGGCTCCCGCCAGGTGATGGCCTCGATCTGGCCCTGCCGGGAATAATCCAGCGCTTCGCCCAGCACACGCGCGGCTTCCTGAGGGGCATGAAAGCCCATGGAGTTCTCGGCGGCGATAAAGTCGATCCGCCACTGTGCCTTGCGCTGCAGCTCCCGGGCCGCTCGAAGCTGCTGATCCGAGGCGCCCTCGTCCATCGCCTTGGCAATGGCATCGATCAGTTCGGTGATCGCGGTTCCGGAACGTTGCAGCAAATCAAAGTTCCGTTGCTGAATGGCATCGACCCGCGACAGGAGTTCCTGCTCGGGCACATGATGACAGGTCTGGCAGGCCCGGTTCACATTCAGGAGGGGGCTGCGGACCCAGTGGTCGGAGATCTTGGTCGCGCCATCTCGCATATACGGCATATGGCAGTCCGCACAGGAAACCCCACTGCGGGCGTGAATACCCTGACTCCACAGCTCAAACTCCGGGTGCTGGGCCTTGAGAATTTCTGCCCCCGACTCCTTGTGGACGTAATCGTAGAAACGCTTGCCATCCGGAAATACCGTTTCGTCCCAATGCTGCTCCACCTGCTCGACCTTCAACCCCTTGCTCCACGGAAACTCCAATGGAATTTTATCCGAACAATAGTATTCCACATGGCACTGGCCGCAGACAAAGGATCGCATCTCACCACGGGAGGAGTCGGCGTTGGGATCATACGGCACTTCGCGCGAACTTTGCCGCCACAACTCGACCGAGGGAAGGTGCGGAGTCGGCTCGCCGGATTGAGCGAGGGCCTGGATGCCGAGGATGAAACCGGGCCGGGTCACCCGCAAGTGCATGGTGTCAGGATCATGGCAGTCCACACAAGACACCGGATGGGCGTGCCCCATGTCATGCACCAGCTTATTCAGCTCCTGGTAAGCCATGGCATGGGTCTTTTTGAATCCGGCAATGGCGTCACCGTCACCGAGGGCACGGTATACCGGCATGATCGAGGCATGGCAATGCATGCAGGATCCGGACTGAGGCTTGGTCAAACGATCGGTGGCCTCCTGATCCGCCAGCATGTAGGCATGTCCCCGCCGGTCCCGGTAATCAATCGAGAAGGCATAACCAAGAAACATTTTTTTCAGCCAGGGATCCCGTTCAATCTTCTCTTCGGGCAACGCCTCGCTACCGCCATGACCGCCAAAGCGGGTGCGGGTCGTCAGTGCGGTCTTCCGGTACAGGTCATATTGCCGGGGCCAGTTGATACCCCAAACCGCCGGATCGGTGGTATCTTCCGTGACCTCCTGAATGCGCACATAGGGCTTGGCCGCCTCCATTTTACGGGCATGGATATTCGTGAGCAGGGCGGCGACAAGCGCGGATGCGACGGCGAAGACCAGCACGGAGATTCCAAAAATGAGACGGGGCATTCCCTTGCGGTTGGATTGGTCTGTATTCATGGCTTCCCTCCTATTTCATTCAACGTTAGCGGTCCGCCCAGCCCGGCACGGGGACCATGCCCGACGCTTGCATGGCAGTGGACACAGGTGATCGAATCCGGAGAGTCGGTCGCGCCGGCGACCAGTTCATGCACCAGCTCCCCATGACAGGAAAGGCAGTTCTCCTGCAGAATGCGGGCGTTCTTTTCCTTGATCATGATCGGCTCGTGGAAATCCTGGAAGGTGAATCCCTTCGAGTGGTGATATCCGTTTTCGGCCTTGGCCAGGTATTTCCCGAAAAAATCATGAGGCAGATGGCAGTCCACGCAAGTTGCCACGGTATGATGACTGGATTTTTGCCAAGCATCATACTGGGATTGCATGATGTGGCAGTTTGCACAGGCGGCGGGATCGGTGCTGAAGTACGACAACCCCTCGGCATAGCGAAAGGTAAATGCCCCCAGCCCGACAAACCCTCCGACCAAGACAGCGAGAACCACCAGACGCCCTCGCCCCAGCGACGTATATTCCGCGCAGGTCATGCCGTGATGCTGAGCCAATGAGGGCATTGATTCAAGGGTCAACCGCAACCAGACCCAGGGTATCGATATCGAAAGGAGTTCGATACCGCCCTGGGGGGCCGGGCCGGAGGATGCTTACCGGGCAAAGCAAGCCTCCATATCCGCCTGCACCTCTCCGATGGGGGCGAGATTGAAGTTCTGTACGAGGACATCGACCACGGCTGGAGAGAGGAATGCCGGCAGGGTGGGACCGAGCCGGATGTTCTTTACCCCAAGATGCAACAAGGTCAGCAGAATGCACACCGCCTTCTGCTCGTACCAGGAGAGGATCATCGACAATGGTAATTCATTGATGCCGCAAGCGAATGCCTCGGCAAGCGCGGAAGCGATACGAATCGCAGAATACGCATCGTTGCATTGTCCGATGTCGAGCAGTCGGGGCAATCCCGCGACGGTTCCGAAATCATGTTTATTGAACCGGAATTTGCCGCAGGCGAGGGTCAGGACAACACAGTCATCCGGCACTTGTTCGGCAAATTCCGTATAGTAATTGCGGCCTGGCCGGGCCCCGTCACAGCCGCCGATGAGAAAGAAATGCCGGATCTCCCCGGCCTTGACCGCCTCGATGATCTTGTCAGCAACTCCCAGAACCGCGCCATGGCCAAAGCCGGTCAGGATCGTGCTTTCAACTCCATTCTCAGCGAAACCGGGTGCAGCCAGCGCGGCTTGAATCACCGGCTCGAAATTCCCATCGGGAATATGGTTGACCCCAGGCCAGGCCACCAGACCGGAGGTGAAGATCCGGTCGGTATAACCGATACGGGGCTTCTGAATGCAATTGGTGGTCATCAGGACCGCGCCGGGAAATGCATCGAATTCTTCCTGCTGGTCCTGCCAGGCGCCCCCGTAGTTTCCCGCCAGGTGCGGATACCTCTTCAGCTCGGGGTATCCATGGGCCGGAAGCATTTCTCCGTGGGTGTAGATGTTGATCCCGGTGCCCTCGGTCTGCTTCAACAGAAGCTCTAGATCTTTCAGGTCGTGGCCGGAGACGAGAATCGCCTTGCCCTTCACCGGGGTGATACGAACCGGGGTCGGCACCGGGGTTCCGTATGCGCCGGTATTGGCCCGGTCAAGTAGTTCCATGACCTTCAGGTTCACCTCCCCACACGTCAGACACATCGCAAGCAGTTCATCCACCGTCGTATCCGGCCGGGTGAGAAAGTCGAGGGCCTCATGAAAATATCCGAAGATGTCCTGATCGGCCTGACCGAGAATAAGCGCGTGGTCGGCATAGGCAGCCGATCCCTTGACCCCATAGAGCAATAGTTCCTGAAGCCCCACGACATCCTCGCCCCGGGCATCCAGCCTGAGGGCAATCCCAACATTGCCACCCTGCCGCACCATTTCTTGCAGGGTTTGTCCCGGAATCAGTCGGGCCGGTCCCTCTGGCTGATCAGGGACTTGTCCTGCCACTGCGCAGGCATCTTCGTACAAGGAGCGGATACGGTCGCGGGTCGCCGCCATACGGGTAATCCTCGCGGCGAGCTTCTCGGCATCAAAGTTCACGTTGGTTACGGTGGTGAAAAGAGCCTCCACCACCGCGCGGTCGGTTTGCTCGTCTACGACACCCAGGGCCCGGGCGCGATGGGCATACTGGCTGGCTCCCTTGGCCACTTCGACCAGCAAATCCTGCAACAAGGCGGTTTCCGGGTCCTTCCCACACACGCCAAATGACGTGCAGCCGGTACCTCGCGCGGTCTGTTCACACTGATAGCAAAACATGGTCATCATCCATCTCCTTGTCTGGGGTTCAGTCAGCAGCATAGGACCCGGTGGAAAACAATGCCTTGATCCGGATCAAGAATTTCCCATGCTGATGCCATGCTTCACATCCATGCCATCCTTGCCGATTCCCCTCTCTTCTCAGGTCTCCAGAGCCCCAACATTGAACGCATTGCGCAATCTGTCGCGCTACGACACCTGAAAAAGAAAGCGATCCTGTTCCATGAGGGCACCGAGGGAACAACCGTTTATGTACTGCTCAAGGGGGCGATACAAATTCACAAGACCGACGAGGATGGCAGCGAACGGGTCATCCGGATCTTCAAGCCCGGAGAGATGTTCGCTCAAGTCATCCTGTTCGAGCGCCCGGATTATCCGGTGACCGCCTCCGCACTCGAGCGGTCCGAGGTACTCGGCATCCCCCGGCGCAGCTTGCTGGCCCTGTTGGAAGATGCCGCGTTCCGCAATGACTTTATCGCCGGCCTGATGCAGCGGCAGCGGTACCTGGCGAATCGCATCGCCACCCTGTCCACCACCGATGTCGAACAACGACTGCGTGAATTTCTGCGGGAGCATTTCGGCCGATTCGACAAAACCGCCTGCACCCTCAAGCGAAAGGACGTCGCGGCGGCCATCGGGGTGACCCCGGAAACCCTTTCGCGACTGCTCGGCCGATTGAAAAAGAAAGGAACCCTGCTCTGGCAGGGACAGGAAATTCATGCCCGGGACCGGTTCTGGTGAGGTCGATGGCGGTCGCCCTCTTTCCGAAGCACTTCATCGGCCAACGTGCTCTAATTTCCGGGACTGAGCAGAGAGGTCATTCGATTGACGCGCGATCCCTGCCGGTGAATGGAGGCGAGCGCAAACGGAACCTGCAACGGCCCGGCCGTGAAGATCCAGCGAGGGATTCCTAGCTTACAGATCCTGCATGTTCACGAGGTTGCGGGCGAGGTTGGTACGGTCCTTGATGCTTTCTTTTTCGAGGGTCTCGAAGACCTCCTTGACCTCGACTGAAACCGCCTGGTCGGCAACATGCCGGTACAGGTTGATGAAGCAATCCTCAAATTTCATTGCCATGATCAGCAACTCGTCCAGCGTCATGTCCGGGCGGGCATCCACGCTGGCGATCACCGCATCGATGGAATCGCCGGGCATATGCTTGAACCAGGTGTGGGAAATCTTGGCGGTGATATCGTCACGATATTCGGCAAGCATATTCTCCATTCGTTCCTCATGGCGGCAGAGGTACTCCAGAATCAACCGGACCTTGGGCCGCTCCACTTTGTGTTCGAGGGCCTGATAGAACACCTTCAGGTGATGGTGGAAATACCGGGCCTCGGCCAGGATATCTTCTGCGGTATGAACAGTCATGATACACCTCCGCGCTGAGTTGTCTCTCTATCTGTAGTATAGAGCGGAAACGGGGGTATGGCACGACCATACTGCCATCGGAGCGGTGGATTTTATCCTACGACTTTCCCTGATAACGAAAAGGGCATGCCTGCGCCAACGCGCGGACATGCCCTCATCGAAGAGAACACTCGTTCGTGTTCGATCAGAAAGCCCAGGCCATCCCCAGGGTATAAATATCCTCGGACAGGTCGGACTCGAGTTTGAAGATATCACCAGCCGAGCTCTGGCTGATGGTGTTCTCAAAGGCGTGAACATAGGCGAGGCTGATGGAGAAATCCTCGGTGACCTGGTAGCCTGCGCCGAGGGTCAGATGGGATTCGACCACGGCCGGGAAACCCACCACCCGGAACAGCTCATAGCCAAGGGTCGGCACCGCGGTTCCCTGAATGCTCGAGACGCCCATGGGATCGAAGCCGTCATGCTCCTTGACCGGGTTTTCCGCGTAGTTGTAACCGGCGCGCAGCACCCATTTCTCGGAGGCCTTGTACTGGATACCGAGGCCGATCACCCACTGGTCATCCCAATCAAAATCCTTGTAGCCCTCGGCATCCGCCCAGTTCAGGAACTTGGCATCGACTTCGACCATCAGGGCTTCATTAATCGTGTAAGCCACCCCGGCGGCATAGGTCGCGGGCGCTTCCAGGGTGAGATCATCCAATTGGGTATCTCCGGTGAAGGAGTCGAAATTGAAGACATTCTCAAAGTCCGCCTTTTCCGGCGAGGTATAGCTGGCACCGAAATGGAAGGACCCGGCGACATACAGGATACCGAGCTGGACACCGTAGGCATAGGTATGACTTCCGCCCGAACCGAGGTCGAGGTTGTTGTAGCTGGCCTGAAGTGAACCGCCCACGGAGAGGGTGTCATTGACTTTATAGGCAAGCATGGGGGCAAACTTCATGACTTCGAGGCGTGAATAGAGGTCGCCTTCAAACCCATTGGCAGGATTACCATCGAGGTCCCAGCCCATATTGCGGTAGTCGACGCCGAGACCGGAGATCCCGTAGGCACCAACGCCGAAACGCATGGATTCATTCACCGGCATGGTGACACCCATGGCAGGAATCAGGAAGGGGTCGTGCTGGCTTTCCCCGCTGTAGGTACCCATCGGCGTGCCGATGCGGGCATTGACGGTGGGGGCAAAGATCGAACCGGCAAAGATAGCTTCCGATCCCTCGCCGCAGGGGCAGAAACTCATGCCGGCGGGATTGCCGAAGATTGCCGTCAGGCTGTCCTGGGGAGCCGCGATTCCGGTTCCGCCGAGCGCACGGTCCACCGGACCAATACCAATCAGATTATCACCATTCGTCGCCCAGGATTGAGAGGCGAGAAGGCCTGCGAATGCGATCGCTGCCAGTTTCCGTTTTTGCATGGTTGTCTCCTTTGTTAACCGGAGTATTCCGGAGCGTTGAGTTTTCGATCGGGCGGTTGCCCTGCCGGGTCTTGAACCTTGGATCGTCATGAATAAGGAGCTAATCTTTTTCTAATCCGACCAACAAGCGTAAACCCGGGAGATCATCCCTGATTCAGATATCGGGGAAATCCGTATGGATGACTGAGGGTGGGTTGCGGCGGCGGCTATTCAAACGCCTCATCGAGGGTCCGGAACAACTTGGCACTGGAGCCCCCGCTGTAACGAACCACGACCGACCGGGTAATCAGCTTGGGAATGGTTTTTCCGCCGACAAATTGATGGATCGCCAGCCCGTCCTGAATCCATTGTTCCACCTGCTGATCCTCAAGGGCGGCGGCAAACGCCTCGGCCCCCACCAGTTGCTCCGCCCGGGTGCGGGCCTCTTCGAGCGCGGGCGGCTTCGAACCCTCGAGGAGCCAGGCGTGGTAGCCCGGAAATTGACGGGCATCGGCCACACGGACCGCCATCGCATAGCGGGCGTAGTCGCAGGACTCCTCAAACATCGGCAAGGTATGCTTCAGGTTGGGATTACATGCCGCCTCCATGGGAACCGGGAGCACGATCAGGGCAAGATTCAGACTCCGCTCCGCTGCATACTCATGCATTCGCTTGTGAAGGGTGCGGCAGGACGGGCACTGATAATCGAACAGGTCCAGGGCAACCAGATCCGCAGTGGGATCGCCCACCACCGGAACCTTGGAGAGATCAAACGTTAGATTGCCATCCAGCAGCGTCACGGTCCGGCTCGTTACCGGCTTGCCAATCCGGATGCCCGGGCTGCTGGAAACCGCGCCCTTGGCCAGGGTGAGGGAATCAACCGAATCCGCCTCGACATGGGCCGGCTCCACCGCTGCCGAAACATGCACCCCAACCAACAATCCCAACACCAGAAGCGCGGGAAGGGTCTGCCGCCAGGCAAAGGGATGACAACCGGCCGCCCGCCGGGCTCCGGCAAACACCAGCACAAAGGCGATCAGCCCGGCGAAATGCGCGGTCATGCAATACAGACAGAAATGGCGAACCACAAACGCCTGCAAAAAGGTCAGCCAGCTTACAAATCCGATTCCGGTAATACTTTGCATGATCATCAATCTCCACAGGTGATGCCGGGTGATCAAAGAGCGAGACCGCTCCCAGCCCACCAACAGCAGACTCAACACACAGTAGCAGCCCGTGCCCAACGATGCGATCGGCAAACCGGCCCAGCGGCTCCACCGGCTGGCCAGCACCACATTGCACGAGACCACCCCATCACACCCCGGCAACGATCCGCCCAGGGTTTCCTTCCACAGCAGAAACACGGAAAGGGCAAACGCCACCAACGAGAAGGCCAGTAACCAACGCCTCAACCGGCGGGAAGGCTCCGGTGTCTCCGCATGGCTGGACTGCATCATGTAAACGAAATGGTGCCCTTGGAATTGGGCGCGGTCACTGAACCGACAAAGGACCCCACCCCGGCAAGCTCGATGCCGTCGATGAGCTCTTCCTTCTTGATCCCCATCACATCCATGGACATTTCACAGGCAATCATTTCGATGTTGGGCTCCGCCTGGGCGAGCGCGATCAACTGGGGAAGGTTCATGACATTCTTCTTTTTCATCACGCCCTTCATCATACTGGTGCCCATACCGCCCATATTCATCTTGGACAGACCGAGTTTGCCGGGGCCGCACGGCATCATCCAACCGAACATTTTGGACATGAAGTCCTTTTTCACCTTGGGCGGGTTTTCCTTGCGGATGACATTCATCCCCCAGAAGGTAAAGAACATGGTGACCTTGGTATCCATCGCGGCCGCGCCATTGGCGATAATGAAGGCGCCCAGCGCCTTGTCGAGATCGCCGGACAGCATCAGGATGGTCAGGTTTTCCGGTTCAGGGGTGGTGGTTTCTTCGCTCATGGTAGTCTCCTCTGGGAATGGTTCCCGGCTGAATGCTTCTAATAACTGATGACTTGGTTGGCGGACAAGGCGACCTCGGCGAACCGGGCGGCGGCGAGAAATTCCACACCGTCGAACAGATCCTCCTGCTCCAGTTTGCGGGCCTTCGCACAGGGGGTGCAGACCAGAAGCCGGCCCCCCAACTCCAGAAAATGGGTGATCAATTCGTCGAGGGGCGGCTTGTCGGGGAATTGGATATGGCGGCCGTAGTCCTTCTTGGCCAACCAGACCCCGTTGGCCATCAGGACCACGGTAGATTGGATATCCATGGCAAGGGCCCCCACCGCATGCATGAACGGAAGCAGGGCCAACTCCGGATTTTCGCCGGCCTTGTTCACGACATACACCAGATGCTCGGAAGGCGTTGAAGGGGAAGAATCGGTCATGTGGGCACTCCGTTAAGCCGTCGTCTCAGGATTCTTGAGGAAGTGAAAATACAGGGCCATGGGACGGTACAGGGCATGGGCAATTTTGGTCATACTGAACAGCAGCACCAGCTCCATCGCCATCACCGAATGGACAAGCAGAATGACATCGCTGGCCACGCCCTGCCACTGGTTCATGGTAATCAGCAACAGGGCAAACCCGGTGATATCCAGAACGATCAGAAAAAACAGGATCCACACATCGGCGGGGGTGGTCACGGTGGTATTCGGGGTGGCCTTGCGCATCCGTTTCCAGGTGTAGACCAGCAGGCCATAGAGCATGATGATCCCCCCGATGATTCCCAGGGGCCGGGCAATGCCGTAGAATTCCATTTTCAGCAGGAACACAAAAAAGAAGTCCAGCGAGGTTGCGGCCAGCAGGAGCATAAACCCGCCCATGATGGTGCCATGGGCAAACCGGGCCCGCAGATACCAGGGTTCGGCCCCCTCCCCTTCATCCGAGCATTCGGCCTGACGCCTCATGGTGACCAATTCGCGCCCCAGCCGTCGGAAGGCCTGACCAAAGTCGCCGGCTTTGTGTTTGCCGAGAGACCGGATGCCCCCGTGGGGCTTCAGCATCAAGCGGGCGGCATTGGCAAATCCGGAGAGCACCAGAATGCCCATCAAGGCTCCGACAAACACCCCGAGCATGTGAATGGTTTCGTAGGGAATCCAGTTGAACGCCGCCCAGTGGGCGGGGAAGGTCACGCCATCCACGGTATGCTTGGCGACCTGGATCGACAGGTGGAAGAAGCCGAGCACCACCCCCAGCAGCAGGGTGAAGGCAACCAGAAACCAGGGGAACCGGTACAGGAGGCTTGCGATGCCGCTGGGATCATACTGGGCGATGGCATACCGTCGCAAAGCCGCCATGGTTTCCCCGGGAGTCGCTTCGCGCGGACAGGTGGCCGAACATTCACCACAATAGTAGCAGAGCCAGGGTTCGGGGGCGGTGGCCAGTTTTTCGCCCAGCCCAAGTTGGGCATACCGGACCAGTTTGCGGGGGAAGCTGGTACCGTCCAGCGACAGGGGGCAAACCGCAGTGCAGTTCCCGCAGTTGAAGCATAAATCCACACCCCTCGCGCCGTAGCGTACGAGGTCCTGTTTCAGTTCCGGTTGAAGTGCAGTGGCCATCTCGTCAATCCCTTCAGGCTTTCGGTATCCATTCGTAACGCGGGTAATCACCATCCACTTCGCTCTCCCGCACTTCGCCATACTTTTTCATGGCGGTGACATGCCAGAGCACCGACCGGGAGGGCAAGCCGGTGGCCGAGGCCAATTCAGGTATGGTGGCGGGGCCCTGAGTCATCGCTTCGCGGACCGCCTTTTTGATCTTGCGACCTTCAACCTGCACCTCCTTGAGGCGGGTAGCTTGCGCATCCCCGCGCCAGGCCTTCAGCTCTTTGAGCGCGGCCTTCTGCTCGTCGGTCAGTTTTTTTCGGGCGGTCTTTTTGGGTTCCGTGGTCTGGGGTTCTGCCGTCATCGGAGTCATCCTTGGGTAGCGGGCACCCGGAGTGCCTCATCGGTCATGCCGTCAATCATCGCGTCAAACTGGTCGAGGGTCCATCCCTGCACATCGATCGCCCGGGTCGGACACACCGCGACACAGGCGCCGCAGCCCTTGCATAGGCCGGGATTCACCGTTGCCACCGACTTGCCTTCGGGGCCAGCCTCCATGGTCACCGCCCCGGCATACTGACATTCCTCCACGCAGGCATTGCAACCAACGCACAGATCCGGGGTGACCAGGGCGACAAACGGCTCGAGATCGGTGTAGTCATGGGCGAGCAGGATGGAGGCCTTGGCGGCCGCAGCGGACGCACCTTCCAGCGATTCCTCAATACTCATCGGCCCCTGGGCGGTCCCCGCCAACAGCACACCCGCCACCGCGACTTCCACCGGCCGCAACTTCGGGTGAACTTCCTGCAGAAAGCGATCCGCCCCCACCGGTAGTTTCAACTGATCGACCAGATCGGCAATCGGCCCCGGCATCATCCCCACGCCCAGAACCAGCAGATCGACCGGGACCTCGATCTCCTCGCCAAAGGTCAATTGATCCTTCACGGTAATTGCCAACCCGCCCTTGTCCCGTGCGGTCACCACCGGTGGCTCCTCGCCTTTCCAGCGGAAGAACGTGACCCCCTGATCGCTGGCGCAGGTGTAGTAGTCCTCCTGCCCCCGGCCATAGGTTCGAATATCCTGGTGAAAATCGTAAATCTGCGTCTCGGGAAACCGGCTCCGCAGCTCCACCGCGTTCCGCAACAGGGAGGTACAACAGACCCGCGAACAGTAGTCATTGAGCTGGCCATCGGGCTGGGGCTGAAAACATCCTTCGCACTGGCGGCTTCCCACGCAGTGCATCAACCCCACGCTGCGAACCGGCTTGCCATTCCAGGTCAGGGTTTTGCCCGAGGGCATATCCCGGAGGGCCTTGACAAACTCCGGCAGGGTGACCACCTGCGAATGCCCGAAGGCGTACTCCCCTTCCGGCGGTTGGTACGGGGTGAATCCCGTGGCCATGATCACCGCGCCGATGGCATCGGTCCGTTGCTCGGAGCCGGTGGAAATCGTCGCCTCAAAGTTCCCGATAAATCCCCCGATCGCCGTGACCTCACTCCCGGTCAGAACGGTGATTTTTTCCTCCGCCCGGACATCCTTCTCCAGCCGCTTGACCAGCTCGCGCGCCTCCTGTTCGGAGGGATAAACCCGCCCCAGGTCCAGTGATCGCCCACCGAGCTGGGGAGCCTTTTCCACCAGCAGGACCGGAAGCCCCCGGCGGGCGGTGTCCAGCGCGGCCTTCATCCCCGCGACCCCGCCGCCGATGACCAGCACCCGGCGATGGCTGGGCAGACGGATCTTGTCGAGGGGTTGAAGGTGGCGAACCTTTCCCACCCCGCCCGCGATCATGTGCAGGGCGTGCTGGGTCGCGGCATCGCCTTGGTGGCCATGGGCCCAGCTCCCCTGCTCGCGAATGTTCACATGGGTATACAGATAGGGATTGAGACCGCCCCGCCGTACCGCCGCCTTGAAGGTCACTTCGTGCAGAAACGGTGAACAGGATGCCACCACCACACGGTTGACCAGGCCGGCTTGCACATCCTGGACAATCCGGTCCTGACCGGGATCCGAGCACATGAAGGTATCGACCTTGGACAGGGTGACCCCGGGGATCCCGCGCACGGTGTCGGCAAGTTTTTCGGTATCGAGATAGTCGCTGATATTGCCGCCGCATCGACAGATATAAACCCCGATTTTGGGTTGGTCGGGAGATTCCAGGGGATTGGGTGTAGGCTCCATAGTGACTCATGCCTCCGTGGCTTGAACCGGCACCACTCCGGTTCGGATCAAATGCTGGGCCGCTTCCGAGGCGGCGGCACTCGCCTCCACGATCGAATCGACAATATCCTTAGGTCCTGCGGCACACCCTGCAGTGAAAATGCCCTCGCCTTCGGTCTTGGTGGGGGCGACCGGATCCGCGCACTTCACAAATCCGTCATGGTCGAGAACCACGCCCAGCCCATCGGCATCCGCACGGGGGACAATCCCCTGGGCAAGGATCACCAGATCGTGTTCATTCTCCAGCAACCGGCCATCTTCGAGCGACTCGACCCGAAGCTTCAAGTTGTCGTTATCCACCGGGTCGATCCGGGCCACCTTGCCCTTGGTAAAGGTGATCCCCATCGCTTTGGCGTTCTGGTAAAATTGCTCGTACCCTTTCCCGAAGGCCCGGATATCCATGTAGTAGAGGGTGATTTCCGCCATCGGGACCGCGCCCGACAACAGCATCGCCTGCTTGATCGAGTACATGCAGCACACCCGCGAGCAGTACGGAACCCCGATGCTTTTATCCCGCGAACCGGCACAAAGGACAAACGCGATGTTGTCGGGAATTTTTCCGTCGGAAGGCCGCAGCACCCGGCCATAGGGACCGTGAGGCGCGAGCAGACGTTCGAGTTCCAGAGGATTGAGAATGTTCGCCGATTCACTCGCCCGGTATTCCTTTTTGACCGTAACCGGATTCAGGTCGAACCCGGTGGCCATGACCACGGTGCCCGCCTCGATGTCCAATTCCTGCGCCCGCTCGCCATAGTCGATGGCATCGGTCGGACATACCATGGCGCAGGCCCCACAGGCAGTGCACCATTCGGGATCGAGGATGGCCTTGGGGGGAATCGCATTGGTGAACGGTACCGAGATCGCCTTGGTCGCGCCCAGTCCCCACTCAAACGGATCGGGACGCTCCACCGGACAGGCATACTCGCACAGACTGCACCCGATGCACAGGTCGAGATCCACAAAGCGGGGATTCTTCCGGACCTTGACCCGTGATGGCTTTCCCTCCGTCCCCTGCGTGACCTTCAGCACTTCGGTGTCGGTCATGATGGTGATGTTGGGGTGGCGCGAGGCCGAGGACATCTTGGGGGTGGTAATACAGCTCGCGCAATCGAGGGTCGGGAAGACCTTGGACAGGGCGATCATCCGACCACCGATACTGGCCTCTTTTTCCACCACCAGGACCTTGTAATCCTGGTCGGCAAGATCGAGCGCAGTCTGCAGGCCGGCAATTCCGCCGCCGACCACGAGGGCATCAACCTTTTGTTGGGAGGGGGCAATCATGCGTTCTGACTCCTTGTTTACGCGACCTGAGCGGCCCGGGTTTTCATGGCTTCTCGCTCCGCCCGCCACAACGTGGCGGCAATCTCCCGATTGACCGGCCCCAGCGGGGCCAGTTTTTCCTTCATCTCTTCCACTTCCTTCAGGAAGGGTTTGATGCAGACGGTACAGATGGCGGTAGTGCGGATACGGGCAATTTCCAGACCCCCCTGTTTCATATCCTGAACCAGATCGTCGATCCGAGCCGCGAGCTGGTCGTAGGCATTTTTGTAGGGACAATCCGATCCACAGGCGGCGATGATGATGCCGTCAAACCCCTTGGCATAGGTCCGGAGATAGAATTCTTTGGGAAACATCACCGGAGCGGGAACCCCCAGGATGTGGACATTCGGATAGTATTCCAGCCTCGCCTTGCCCACCGCGTCCGCACCGGGATAGGCGCAGGACAGGGTGGCAAGCATCAGCAACCGGGGTTGATAGACAGCATCAGCCATCGGATAATCCTCGTGACGAAACTTATTTCTTGCGCAGGATCATGTGGCGGTCATACCCGTCGGCTTCGAGCATACCGAGGTATTCATGACCGACTTTGCCCGACCAGACCACGAGGTCTTTGCGGGACCCGGCGTCATTCGAGCGCACTTCGACCACTTTGCCGACCGGCACTGAGCCCATGGCCTTCTTGGCCTCGAGCAAAGGTCCCGGACAGGCGGTGCCCCGGGCGTCGACAACTTTGTCTGCGGTTACTCCGGCTAATTCTGCTGCGTCCATGATGATCTCCTTTGGGGTGTATTGGTTGCTGTGGTTCAAATCAGGTTTTGCGCTTGCGTTTCGATGGAGCGAGATCCCCGAGCATCTCCCCGTGAGCCCGCATCCCGTCGACGAGTACCGAACGGATCAGGTGGCAGGCATCGACCATGCGCGGATCCCGCAACCGGTAAAACACCGTCTGCCCTTCCTTGCGGGTCACCACCACATGCTTGTCACGCAACAGTCGCAGGTGCTGACTGACCGTGGTGATCGGCGTGCCGGTTCCCTCGGCAATATCCGTGACACTCTTCTCGCCGGCATGGAGGGACTCCAGGATCGCCAACCGCTTCGGGTTGGCCATGGTGCTGCACAATTCGGCATGCAGCTCGTATAAACGCTGGTTGTTTACTTGCACAAGTACGTAAATACGAAACTACGGAGAATGCGACAAGTGCTTTTTTCCCGGGAGGACGATTTTTTATCCACCCCTTCGGATCGCCACACCGGCCCCGGGCCTAAACCCCTATTCCTGAAGGGCGGACAGAAATTCCTTTTGCTGGGCCGCCACCTCGCCCCCCATGACCCGGGCTACCGTCCCCCCGAACATCTTCCCCAACAATCCGGCATTCATCGTTCCTACATAGGTTTTCCCATCCGTCTTTTCATACACGCTGATGGTGCAGGGCATCATGACGGAAAGAACTTTGTTTGCGTCTTCCTGCAGGATGCTAAAGGCGTGATTCGCCTGACACAAATTGATCAACCGTACCGGCGGCAGATCGCCCCCGCCGTGCTTTTTCACTGAGTCATTCAACGGAATCACCCCGGAAACCACCCATCCCATGTCCACCGCCTTTTGCTGAAGTTTCGCCACAGTCTCCTCGACCCCGAACGGGCTCGGTTGCTCCGTCAATATCAGGCCCGGCATGAAATGAATGCCCGCCGCCGCCGCCAATGCCACTCCCGCCAGTCCCCCCAATACCACACCACGCACCTTGCTCATGTTTCTCTTTCCTTTCCATGGATGATCCGGGCGATACCCGCACCGCCCACTACTTGCATATATTCGCAAGTACGCAATCTCTGGCGCTGTGGCAAGGAAAATCCCCACCTCCCTCATCGTCTGTTCAACCGACAGAGAGAAGCCCACGGGAAAGGCCCCACATGGCCTGACCCCAATTCACACCACTACAGCGCCTGATCGTAATCGTAATCCTAATCGTAATCGGTTGACCGAAATGTAATTATGCATAAATCAATCATTGTCCGACCCCTCGCGCCCCGCTTCGTAATCGTACTCCTACTCGTAATCATAATCGTAATCCTCTGACCAGGAGACGATTACGATTAGGATTACGATTAGGATCGGGCGAGTCCTCCCCTCCTCTGTGTTTCTCTGTGACCTCTGTGGTTGAAGCGGCGTTGGGTTCACCACAGAGGACACAGAGAGCGCAGAGAAGAAGGAATGTGGCGACAAGGGCGAATTAATCATTGTCCGACCCCTCGCGCCTACCCCTCGCGCCTCAGCCCCCTCGCGCCCAGCCGCGCGCCCCGTGCTCCCTCGTGCATAGCGCCCATCTCCGAATGGGCGCTGGCTGTTTCGGCGGGCGGGGTAAGTCGCCGATATGGAAATCGGCGCTACACTCGGAGGGAGAATGTAGGGAGAATGGCAATGGATCAACTCAAGGGAAACAGAGTCTGACGGCATCATTCGACACACCTTCGTAATCGTACTTCTACTCGTAATCATAATCGTAATCCTCTGACCAGGAGACGATTACGATTAGGATCGGGCGAGTCCTCCCCGCCTCTGTGTTTCTCTGTGACCTCTGTGGTTGAAGCGGCGTTGGATTCACCACAGAGGACACAGAGAGCGCAGAGAAGAAGGAATGTGGCGACAAGGGAAATCAATCATTGTCCGACCCCTCGCGCCCTCGCGCGTAGCGCCCATCTCCGAATGGGCGCTGGCTGTTCCGGTGGGCGGGGTAAGTCGCCGATATGGAAATCGGCGCTACCCTTTGGGGACCGACGCTTCCCGCTGTTCGTGGGAGAAGGACAACCCGCACCGGCTGGTGCGGATGAGCGCTCCGGTATGTTACCGCACCACCCATACATGCCCGAACCGCACTGGTGCGGTGGCCGGTACATAGACCTCGACCTGGAGGAAGGCCGGCGTGGGCACATCGGGCCGGAGCACCACACTGACCCCATTCACCCCGGACAAGATGGTCTGATCGGTGCCGTCAACTTCGGTCCGCAGCAGCAGCCGCGGGTTGAGATAAACGCTCTGCTTGCTGGTCGGGTACGTGAACAGCGCGTAGTCGCCAAGCCCCGTCTGGTGCAGACGGATCGTCAAACCGCCCCCCCCCGACGCGGCATTGGTCGGACTCGTACCGAACACGAACTCGATCCCATTGTTCCAGAAATCACCGTCCGGATCGGCGGTGAACAGGGCTTCCGCCCCGGTCAGCCCATTGCTCTCCGTCCACAATCGGTACGGATCGAGGCTGTAGTTGAGAAACAAACTGTTGTTGGTATGCACCAGTTCCCACCGACCGCCCGAGGCCGATCGGGCGCCGCTTTGATCAATGATAACGTTGGTAACCGACGACAGGAAAATGGCGTTGGTGCTGGTGAGGATCTCGAAGGTGCGGTCCTCGCCGGTGAAATCCTCGATGTAGGTCGGCACACTGATCCGGATGGTCATGCCGTTACTGATCGCGGCCCACCCGCTTACCGCCAATTGATCGAAGCCCTCCCCTGGACCCTTGGCCCAGTTGTACAATTCCCAGTCATACACGCTGTCGGCGCCGAGGCTGATATTGCTGACAGTCAGGATTCCGGTCGAATCTCCGGGGGCGAGCGTGCCGTCCACCGCCACCGTGCCGTCGAACCATCCGGTCCCGGACAACCGCCCATTGGTCGTGATCAACAACGGATCTCCGTTCATGTGCGTGTAGGTGACCGGTGAATCCACCACCAGGGAACCGTCGATGACCGCCTCGCTCATCCCCAGCAATCGCCCCCCGCCGGCCAGGCGCATCACCGCCCCGGTATCCACCAGCAAACCACTTTCGCTGAACATGGAAAGTTCCGCCTGCACATCCATATCCCCGCCTCGATGCAACCAATCATTGGCGATGAACAGAACGCTCGCATGATTGGAAGACACCGACTGCACGACTTGCGTGCCCTCGCTCACCAGGCCGCCGGCGAAAAACACCTCCGCAGTGCGCGCCACCTCGCCCTCCAACACAAGGTTTCCGGCGGTCCATTCCGCCTTCGGAAGCACCACCCGGGCGAACAACACCTGCTTGTCGCCCCCCGACAACACCGCCGAGGCGGCCGGCCCCTTGCCGTCCCCCCACACGAAGACCGGGTACTGAGTGGCGTCAAGGGGTGCGACCGGTCGAAAGATCCCACCCTGCCAGGCAAAGCGCCCGGTGGCGAAACGGACCAGGTTCGAGGCGCTCATCGCGCCGGAGATGAACCGCAGGTTGAAATCCCCGCTGTTGGCATCCGCCATCGCCAATCCATCCGGATATGCCAGCAACGCCTGAACCCGGAATGTGTCGTCGGTGACGTTGCCCGCCACTACCTGTAGGTTCCCAACCTCGTACTGACCGCCCTCGAAGGAGATCACCCCGTTGGAGGGCGAGTATAGGTGGTTGTTCAACAACATCCCGCCTCCCTGCAACACCAGCGCAGAGCGCTCGTCCAACCAGATGTCCCGCTCGGTCGCCGAAAACCCGGTCTCCACCCGCAACGTGGCTGCCGTCTCCAGAGTCAAGGTCCCGTTGTTGAACAGGCGCACCAACTGGCTCGGTGTGCCGGCCACGGTGGCTGCTCCCTTCACGGTCAGGCCGTTTTGAAAATTCCATGTTGCCGTGCGGTTGCTCACCGATGTCATCGCCACCGTCCCGGTTCCCTCCCACTCGGTGAGGCTGAGAAACCCGACCGTGCGCCCGGCGATGCCCTTGGTTCCCGCGCCAACCACCCGGATAAGATTGGTATTCTGGTCGGTACTTACTTGGGTATGGGCAATGTTGGACAGGGTTCCCCCCACGAAGTCGCCACCAGACCAGGTGAATGCGAGGGTGTTGAGGTTGTTGAAGTCCGTGGCATTGGTGAAGAATCCGCCGAAACTTCCTGCCGTCAGTTCCAGATCCACCGCGAAATCGCCGATGGTCGTCTCGCCCCGCACGTCGGCCCCGTCGATCACCACCCGCGGGGTGCCAGTGGCCCCGGCAAACGATGGGACCCGACTCCAGCCGCCACCATCGACAAACCGCTGCTCACCACCCGCGAGCCGCAGCGTCGCTCCGTCCGCCAGTTCAAACAAACCCGCATGGGCATCCAACCCCGCCCGCCAGTAGGTCGAATCGGCGGCCAACACCGTCTCGCCCTCGACCTGCACCGAACCGGAAAGCGCCATCGGAACCGCGAAGGTCAGCGCGCCCGCCGTTCCGTCAAAAATATTGGTGTACAAGAGCAACAACCCGTTCGTGGTGGTGCCGACGATGACCGCCCCGTTGCTGACCACCAGCGGAGAGAACCCGTTGCCGGCGGCCAGAGCGGCCGATCCATCCATCACCAGCGTGCCGCCATCGATCACCGATTGTGCCTCGAAGAAGACTGCGCTGTTGCTGATCGTGCACTGGTCCGGACCGGTGAGGAATAGATTGGACTTGGCGATGAACAGGGCCTCACCGGACAAGACCCCACCCGACCAGGTAAATGGAGGCTCCAGGGTGAAGGATACGGAACCGTGGTCCAAGATCCCGTTGGCCAGGCGGAACCCGTTGACACTCCCCGGCTGCTCACTGATCCCGTACACTTGGTTCCCGAATGTCCGGACCAACTGCCATGTGGCATTTGACTCGATTGAGACCATACCGTTATCCAGATGCAGGGGCGGTAACGGCTGGTTGAGGTCGGAAATAAAAACCCCGCGGGCCAGGGTCAGGGCGCCGTTGGTCACCGAGATCGGCGCGGTGAGCGTTCCCCCACCCCCCAGTTCCAGCGAGGCGCCAGCCACATCAAGGGGACGGTTGGTCAAATGCAAAGCCGGATCCAATCGGTTGAAACCACTTCGGACCTGGATCGGCAATGTGCCGCTCGCCATCAGTGCCGCGGCTCCATTCGTCACCGATAACACCGCCGACTCCAACCATAACGGTCCGGCGGCCAGAATGCCGACACCCGAGGCCACGGCCACCTCGGTGGTGGCGAACCGCAGGCTGATGCCATTCGCGGTGCCCAACCCGCAGGCCAGCGTGTTGCCGGCAAAGCCGTCATTCAACCAAATCACCGTTCCGGTCGGACCAACCACCTCCAGATGGTCGGCCGCCGTGCCGCCCAGCGCACTGCCTGCGAACCGCAACACCCCGTTGGTCAAGGTCGCCACGACGTGGCCCATGCTGTCCACCGTCGCGCCCCGCACCGCGATCTCGGCATCAGTGGCCGCGAGCCGCGGCCCGGCGGCAAAGGTCAGGGCTGCCCCCGCCTCCACCCGAATGGCCGCTCCGTTATCCGCGACCAGCGTACCGCCATCAGACAGATCATGCACACCGCCGTCAAACAGGAGCAGGACCCCGCCCCCCTCAGCCGCGAACACCCCGGCATGCGAACCGCTGCCCCCGCCACCCAGGCGCAGGGTTCCAGTATGTGCCTCCACCCGCCCATCGTTTTCCAGAAATCCGTCCACCATCGTCTCGCCAAACCCGCCATCCTTAACCAGAGCCGACGACGTACCGATCAGAATTGCCCCCCCCTCCCAAACGTCGTTTCCGGTGATGGTCAATGCGGCCGCCTCATCCAGTGAAAGGATGCCATTGCTGTTGGCCAAAATGGTGCCCTCTGCCCAGGTGATCCCCGCTGTGTTCGAGGCCGTACGGACCCATCGCTGCAACTGCTTATTGCCCGGGCCTTCCAGCACCCAGGGCCGGTAAAGCTGGACCAGTGTACCAACCGAACCGGTCCAGGTCCCGCCCCGCCAAACCGTCTCGGCATGGTGCTCGTGACTATTGGTGGATCGGTAGGTGCCGGAATCCCAGGCGAACTGCGGCGCATCAGTATTCGCCTCCCCGATCCCCCCGCCCGCCTGCACCAGCACCATCCCTCCCATGAGCTGCAACAGCCCACCCGCACCCAGCACTTTGGAGCGCAGGGTGAGCGAACCGCCCGGGGCTATGGTGTAAACCGAATTGCTCGCCTCGAGAAACAGATTGCCTATGACCCGGTGCTCGGTTTCCAACTCCACCTGGCCATTGACCACCCGGGTCGAACCCTCGTACCGCTTCACCCCTTCCCCATAACGAACCCGCCCCCCGGTTGGCAGGTTGACCAGGATCGAGCCCGGACCCTCAAGAACACCGGCCAGGGTCAAATCAGCCTGCTCACCCCCGGAAACCGTCACTTCATTCAACAGCTCCAGATCGTTGGAGACTATCTGCGGATTCAGCGAGGACACCTGGATGAGGGGATCCAGAAAATCCGGCGATGGACCGGATTGCCAAACCAATGGGTCACCCCCAATCAAAAACGTTCCGGCATCCGCCCCGAACACCATCTGGTTCAGCGTCACACTGACGCCGGTGTCCTGATCAACCGTCCCGCCCGCACCCTCGTTGAATTCCACCCGGGTTTCGTTGGCCGCCGCAGGTACCCCGCTCGGATCCCAATTCCCGGCCATGTTCCAACCCGCGGAGCCTCCAATCCAAATCGACGTGACCACCTGCGCCGACACCCCGCCCCCCTTTAGAACCAGACACATCACGCCGCACAGCCATTTTCTCATGGTAGATATTCCTCACGAATAGATCCGACATCCGATGATGAGCCGCACGATAATCGGTTCCACATCAGCCGCCAACCCAGAAAATCGCTCCCAACCGGACGCGACAGGTCCATCGTTACCCACTCAACCACAACACACATAACGCCTATCTCTGTATGGGCACTGGCCGCTTCAGCACACGGGATAAGTTGCCGATATGGAAATCGGCGCTACACTCCGGGGACCGACTCTTTCTCCCTCTAGCTCGTTGAGGAAGAACAGGAGAATGAAGACAAGCAATCCCCCCAACAGGAATCCCAATCCATTCGTAATCCCAATCGTAATCGCAATCGATTGACCAGGAGCCGATTACGATTAATATCTGGATCAGGATCGGGCGAGTCCTCCCCTCCTCTGTGTTTCTCTGTGAACTCTGTGGTTGAAGCGGCGTTGGGTTCACCACAGAGGACACAGAGAGCGCAGAGAAGAAGGGGAGATTAATAATTGCCTGACCCCTCGCGCTCTCCTGGGTTGTTCTTTGCCCGGAAGGACTAACATCTCAAGCACTACAGCTATCGGGGTCCGCGCCATTGCCGCAGAGCGATGCGCCAGCGGGAGAGCCATGCCTGGTCCAATGGCAACGAAAATAGGCAAGGTGACCAGTACTGCTATCGCCATAATATCCCTTGGAAAGGGCATGTCTACTCTACCATTTAGCCGGCTGTTGTGTGCCTGAATATGGGGATACCGAGTACACCGCGACAACCTGGCCCAATTCGTCGAACTCTATTTGAAGTCCTCTGTGAAACTGCGAGCGAAACTTGTCGAGAGCGATTGCCTTGGTGATGTAGTCCCAGACATAAGGGTGATTGTACTGATAGTGTATCGTGGGGTTGTCTGGGCGACGATGATCGGATGTTCGGCCCTTGTAAGTTGGTGATCCAATGGCCTGTAGAACTTCATTTGTGGTCATTCCTATCTCGATTTGTTCTATTTGGTTCCGAGTGGTTTGCTCGACTAAAAGCGCATTCGCGGCAATCGCGACTAGAAGAACCGCTACTGATAGGGTAATCAATCTACGCGTTGTCATATTTTTTCCATCCAACGCCCGGCCTAACCGGACGTTGGCCGCGCCGCGCGGTCAAAGGTACGGTTGAGGCCGTTGTTCGCTGTCAGTCTATGTTCACTTCAATTTCAAGAGTTCCGCTTTTCACGTCAATCGGTTCGTATGAGATGTCGCACCACTCGCACCACCACTCGGGAGACATGGTCTTGAAGGAGACCTCGCCTGGACCAATGATTTCCGAATGTCCACCGATGGTTAGTGTGGCGGTGCCGTCAATTTGTCCGCGGGCGAGAGCCGTCAGACGCTCGCCTTTGAAAAAGAACACCTTGGTCTCGGAATCAACGTGCTTGTGCTGCCACTGGGATGTCACATCTGGAACTGCAAGAATCGTAGGGCCGCTCTCGTAAAACAGAGCGAACCATACCACGCCACCGACGGATAGTGTGGCGGCAACGACCAGTGTGATGATCAGTATCTTGTTCATCTTACTTAGCGAACGTCATCGATTACCGGGTTCTGAGCCCGTCGCGGGTGAGGAATCCGGTGGATCGCCTTGTTCGGTGTGTTCATTTGAGTTGGGCTCCGCAATGAGGACAATAGAATGTATTGGCAAACCAATTCTGTGGACGAGAACGCTTCCCGCAGGAGGTGCAATAGAATGTGTTCCGGAGGTTTAGGATGGTGATACCGATCCCTGCAGCAAGAAATAGGGGAATCCCAAAATACTGTTTCCATAGGACCAGAATAAGGCATACGGAACCGGTGGCAAAAGCGGCGCTAACGAGGCACCAGCGATCGAACCATTTCTTCTTTTCTTGTGGAGTCTGACGGGAGCGAATATGCAGCGATGAGACAATAGCAAGAACAGCCCAAACGATGAAATACGCGACAAACACTGGTGCTGCTGGGTCTACTTTCATTGCTTCACCGAACAGGTTTATTCCCGGACAAGGCGCCGCTTATAGCGGTGGGCGGGTAAAACACGGTCTTTATGTCGTGTCCTGCGGCGATCTCCGGATGGTTTGGTTTCCCTGGTCATGCCCACGCACGTATTCATGGAGACAGGATGGCGGAAATCGGAGTGAAGAGCCAGCGATAACTCGCAATGAATGGATTGTGGGGATGCTCGAGCCTAGGAGTAGTGTCAATGTCCTATAAGACAGGATACGAGGTGGAAGACGATGGGCAACTGGCGACAGGTCCGCCTACGGCTTTGCGAAGGCGGATGGACAATGATTCAAACCGGAGTGGCAATGGAGCGAAGTCAATGCCCAATGGCCCGGCTTTCGCACCTTGTGTGCTCCAGAAATCTTTTTCGTTTTGCCTCCCTGGGACTGCACTGCACTTGCCCCAGCCAGCAACAACGGCCCTGACAAGGTCACATCTAAAAGCCCAAGACCCTCACCCATGTCGCGTAGCGCCCATCTACGAATGGGCGTTGGCTGTTTCGGCCAGCGGGGCAAGTCGCCGATATGGAAATCGGCGCTATACGCCGGGATCTGACGCTTTGTCCCTCTGGTTTGTGGGCTGGCCTCCGGGGCAATGGGTCGATGAAGGGTGCGGTTCGCGATTGACTTTTGGTCCGAAACCCCGTCTATTGGGGGTTCGATCTGATACGGATCGGGGAGATATCCTGATCCGGTTAGACATCGAGAGAGGCGCGAGGGAACTGGCCCGACGACCGCCCAGCAACCTGATCCTGTGAAAAGGGATGAAGGTGCCAATGCCAGCCCCGCCGGGCGCGGGGAAACGATGAGTCCGCAGTGCGGGAACCAGAGTTTCACCCTCGCCGTATGGCGAGGGTTTTTTGTTGGAGTAAAAGGAGAAACAAAGGAGAACAACCATGAACCTCGAAACCCAATGCCTGCATGCCGGTCAGCAAGTCGACCCAGTCACCCTCGCCCGTGCGGTTCCCATCTACCGTACCAGCTCGTATGTTTTCAAGAATACCGAACACGCCGCCAACCTGTTTGCTCTCAAGGAGCTGGGTAACATCTACACCCGGCTGATGAACCCCACCACGGATGTGCTCGAACAGCGGGTCGCGGCCATGGATGGCGGGGCTGCCGCCCTTGCCCTGGCCTCCGGCACCAGCGCCATTTTTTACACCGTGATCAATCTCTGCCAGGCCGGTGATGAGGTCGTCTCCGCCAACAACCTGTATGGTGGCACCTACACTCAGTTTAACGACATTCTGCCGGCACTGGGAATCAAAGTCCGGTTTGTGGACCCCAAGGATCCCCAGAACTTTGCCCGGGCGATTACCGACAAGACCAAGCTCCTGTTCTGCGAAACCGTGAGCAATCCCGGGCTGGACGTTTCGGACATCAAGGCCATCGCGGATGTCGCACATGCCCACGGCCTGCCCCTTGCGGTCGATAGCACCTTCACCACACCCTACCTGGAAAAGCCCATCGAGCACGGGGCGGACATTGTCATTCATTCGCTCACCAAATGGATGGGCGGACATGGCACCGGGATCGGCGGGATTGTGGTTGATTCCGGCAAGTTCGACTGGAAGTCGGACAAGTTTCCTCTGATGACCGAACCGGAGTCCAGCTATCACGGTGTGCGCTGGGCGTATGACCTGCCCGACTTCCTTGCCCCGGTGGCGTTTGCGATTCGGATGCGGGTGATTCCACTTCGCAATCTGGGCGCCTGCATTGCCCCCGATAATGCCTGGCAGTTTTTGCAAGGCATTGAGACCCTGCCCCTCCGCATGGAGCGGCACTGTGAGAATGCCCTGACGGTCGCAAAGTACCTGAAGGGGCATTCCGCAGTGGAATGGGTCAAGTATCCCGGCCTGGAAGGCGACGCGAACAAGGCGCTGGCCGATCGCTATCTCGGCGGCAAGGGTGGAGCCATGGTGGTGTTTGGCATCAAGGGCGGTGCGGAAGCGGGCAGCAAGTTTATCGAAGCACTGCAGTTATTTTCCCATCTGGCCAATGTCGGGGATGCCAAGAGCCTGGCCATTCACCCGGCCACCACCACCCACTCCCAGATGACCACAGAGCAACAGGCCGACGGGGGAATTTCCCCGGAGCTCGTCCGCCTTGCGGTAGGTATTGAACATCATGAAGACATCGTGGCCGATCTTGAACAGGCTCTCAAGATTGCCACCGCCTGATCCATCATCCCATGACAGCAACCTCCTCATCCAGCGCGCTCCCTCAGGGCCAACACCCTGAGGGAGTAGGCGAGACCCGGACCCGGTGGTTCACCTTCGGTGACCAGGCGGATCCGTTTGTGTTTCGCACCGGGGAGACCCTGTCTTCAGTGACGCTGGCTTATGAGCAGTATGGTGAACTGAACGAGAAGCGGGACAATGCGATCCTGCTGTTCCACGCCCTCAGCGGAAGTCAGCATGCCGCCGGGTACAATCCGGCCATCGAGGGGGTGGGCAACTTGTGGACCGAGGAGATGCATACCGGGTGGTGGGATGCGTTTATCGGTCCGGGGCGGGCCCTTGACACCAACCGTTATTGCATTCTCTGCGTCAATTACATTGGGGGCTGCTATGGCTCTTCGGGTCCGGTGTCCATCCATCCGGACACCGGCAAACCCTTCGGGCGGGAGTTTCCCACCGTGATGATTGGCGACATCGTGGACTCGCAGATGCGGTTGTTGGATCATCTGGGTATTCAGACCCTGCACGCGGTAGTCGGCGGTTCGCTGGGGGGGCTTTGTGCGGTGAACCTCGCGGTTCAATATCCGGATCGGGTCCAGACCGTGATCCCCATTGCCTCCGGGGCGGCGGTGTCGATTCTGCAGCGCATCACCAACTACGAGCAAATCTGTGCGATCGAGGAAGACAAGCATTTCAATGGCGGTCATTATTATGAAGGCCCCCGCCCCGACCGGGGGCTCGCCCTCGCCCGGATGATCAGCCACAAGACATTTGTTTCCCTGGAGATGCTGGAACTCCGGGCTCGGCAGGAAGTGATCCGACCCGAGGAAGACAAGGACAAATGGTACTGGCTCAGCCATCCGGTGGAGTCTTATCTCCGCAACCAGGGGCTGAAATTTGTGAAGCGATTTGATGCCAACACCTACCTGCGGATCATGGATGCCTGGCAGCGGTTTGACTTGTTGAAGGAGACCGGAAAGGCGACCCTGGCCGAGGTGTTTGATGCGTGCCGCGATCAACGTTACCTGATTTTCAGTATCGATAGCGATGTGTGTTTTCATCCCGAGCTGCAGGACGAGCAATGCCATGCCCTGCGCAAGGCCGGGGTCACCTTCCACCACATTACCGTCCATTCCGAAAAGGGACACGATTCCTTTTTACTGGAACCGGATCTGTTTGTTCCGCATCTGGACTATGCCCTGAACAAGGGATGACCGGTTGGGGATCGAGCCCAGGCGGTTGAACCGGCCGGGACTATTCCACCGGGATCAAAATCTCATTCCGCCGCAAAAACCACGGCGTGAATGGGGGGTTGTAGCGGGCCCATACCGGGGTACCCACCGGTTCAACCCCCTGTTCCTTGATCCAGGTCTCAAGCGCAACAAGGTTCCGGCGGTAATTCTTCTCACTCCAAAACCCGCGGTAGCGGATCGCCGCCATGCGGCGGGCGGGGATGGCCCTCAGCGCGACCGATGCATCATCGGGTTCCGGAAGGGTTTCCAGGGAATAGGAAGTCGGCATCATGAAACTGACCGTCCATCGGCTGTCCAAGCCCTCCTGAAGAACCGGAGCGGTCATGGCGATTTTTTCTCCGGATCTCTCCTGCCCCACCGGCGCGGTCATGGCAATTTGGGCGCGGGATTGGTTGTCACCGGCGATGTAGCGGAACAGTCGGTTGAAGGCCCGATTCCCGGCATCCTCCAGACAGCCATCCACAACCGTTTCCGCGACGGTCTGCGGTGCGTAGTCCCGAAGCTCGAAACGCCCCTGCTTGCGTTCCACCGTATAGGATGCTTCCTCAATCGCCATGACCGGAGAGGCTCCCATGAACAGGAACAACACCGCAAGGGCAAAGGCGGGTTTTGCATCGCGTCTCATGGACGAAGTCTACCTCGATTTTCGATGAATGAACAGGGGGCATCGCGTCGTCGCGGACGCTGGCCCGCACCGCCGACTGGCGGCTTGATCGATCACTCGCATCCGGAAAGCATGGAGGGACGTCCACGATTCGCAAGCGACGCACGACTTGCCCCCAGTGCACTTTTCCCTTAGGTTGTTCCTATGAACAGGCCAGCGGAACCGGACTTGGAAACCGCCGTGCCGCAATTTCCGTGGGCCTCGCTGAATGACCGGGAGTTGCTGCGGTGGCGCATCTCCGACCTCAAGGTCCGAATCGAGGGGTCCCCGCTCGAACACCGCATCCAGCGGTTGTATCAGGAATTTCAGGACAAGGGCCTGAGCTACCGCCCACCTTGCTACCTGACCACCGAATGGCTCACCCCCGACCGCATCCCCGCCGTGGGCATCCCCTTCTATCTCGCCCACCCCCGGCTCACGCAGCTTGAAAAGACCATGATGCTGGAAGCGGAGGGTGCCCCGGAAAAGGAGTGCATGAAACTCCTCCGCCACGAAACCGGACATTGCATCAACTACGCCTATCGGCTCTACACCCGGTCCCGCTGGCGGGAACTCTTCGGCCCGATGAGCCTGGAGTACAATCCGCACGAATACAGCATGAAGCCCTACAGCAAGCAGTTTGTCATTCATCTCAAGGACAACTACGCCCAAGTGCACCCGGATGAGGATTTTGCGGAAACCTTCGCGACCTGGTTGACCCCGGGTCTGGACTGGCGATCCCGCTACCGGGGCTGGCCCGCCCTGAAAAAGCTGGAGTATGTCGACCACCTGATGACCGCCATTGCCAACCAGCCCCCGGTATTCACCAGCGCCAAGCGATACTGGTCCGCCGCCAAAGCCCGCAGTACCCTGGAAAATTACTTCATCATGAAGCGCCGGGAATTTGGCAAGGGCTACAAGGGATTCTACGACCCGGTCCTGCTGCGGCTGTTCCCGAAGACGGACACCGGCAGCCCACCGGAACCGGCGTATCGCTATCTGGTCCAGAACCGGAAAATACTCGTCGATACCATTTCCACCTGGGCCGGACTGCCCAAGTATTCCGTCCACGAACTGGTGTCGCGGCTCACCGAGCGCGCCCGGTCCATGCAATTAACCCTGCCTCCGGATCATGATCGCGACTTGTTGTTCCGGGTGGGCATCTGCCTGAATTCGCTGCTGCTCAGCGAACAGGCCAGCTATACCAATCAAACCAACCCCTGATCACCACCATGCTGATACCTGCCTTAATTGACTTGGAAACAATCCCCGCGGATGACCCCGGGTTCGAGGGAAAATCCGATGCGGTCCGGGAGTCCATGGAGTTCCATGTCATCGCCTCCCTGCAGGAGCTCGGGCATGACTGCCCGGTGGTTCCATTCGGCCCGGACCCCCTGAAAACGCTCTATGAAATCCAGGGGCTGAAACCTGACCTCGTGTTCAACCTGACCGAACACTTCCACGGAGACCGGCGGCAGGATGCCCACATTGCCGGGATGCTGGAACTGCTGGGCCTTCGCTATACCGGGTCCGGGCCGGATGCCCTGATGCTTTGCCGCGACAAAATCCTGTGCAAACGGTTGCTCGGACACCACCGGATTCATGTCCCTCGCTTCTATTCGGTTCCCGTGGGCAAAAAGAAACTCCGGGGCAAGCTCCCGTTTCCGATGATCGTCAAGCCCGCCTGGGAGGACGGCTCCGACGGCATCAGCATCTCCTCCATTGTCGATCAGGAGTCCGACCTCTATCACCGCATCGGGATGATTCACGACCGGATGAAGCAACCGGCGATCTGCGAGGAATATATCGAGGGCCGGGAATTATATGTCGGGTTGCTCGGCAATGAGCGGTTGACCGCGTTGCCCGCGCGGGAGATCAGGTTCGGACGAACCGGTGAGGGGGGGCCCTCGATCGCCACCTCCCGGGTCAAGTGGGACGAGGCCTACCGGGATAAATGGCACATCACCTATGACCATGCCGACCTCCCCGCCGACGAAGAGCGAAAAGTTGCCCACCTCAGCAAACGGATCATGCGTATCCTCCAGATCCGGGATTACGGCCGGATCGACCTCCGGGTCACCCCCCAGGGACAGATCGTCTTTCTGGAGGCCAACCCCAACCCAAACATTTGCGCTGGAGAGGATATCGCCGAAGCCGCCGAACGCATCGGCATCGGGCATACCGAGCTTATTCAGCGTATCGTCAACATCGCCCTGAAACGGTACGGCTGACCCTCAGGATCGCCAACGCGTCGGATTGAACCCGGTGGCTCCGGATTCCACTGGACCGCCCCGACCCGAAAGTCATGGAATCCCCGATGGGACAAACAGGCCTTTGCCCGATAGCCTAGACGATTCGATTCGGACATGATGTCCGGGTCATGGTTGACTTGAATCATTCTTCAGGCGAGCAAATCACCTCGACGGACGTGCTCCTGGTCTGTGAAGACCCGGTGCTGATCCGCAAAACCCGTGAGCTGTTCGATCTTGCCGATAAACACCGCTTCTCGATGGCGGTCTCCCCGCATCGGCAGGGGGTGGAACGGGCCCGGCAGATCAAGCCGGACCTCGTCATCCTCGATGTGCACTTTGAAAACAGTGATCCGCTGAATGTGGTCAAATTCTTCCGGGCCGAGCTGCCGGAACTTCCCCTGCTATTGCTCTCGGTGGACGCCGACGCGATCCTTGCCGAGCGTGCCCTCCGGGCCGGCGCCAACGGATTTGTCGTCCGGGACGCCATCGAAACGGACCTTCTCGCCGCCACCGAATACCTGCTGAACGGGCAGAGCTATGCCAGTGAAGAAGTGATGCAGGAAATCCTCCGGGGCATGGTGGAATCCCCCCAGGAAGCGAGCTCCCTGTCGATCGACCTGTTGAGCGACCGCGAAGTGGTGGTCTTTCGTTTTCTCGGCCAGGGCCACACCATCCGTGAAATTGCCGATGAACTGGATGTCAACGTCAAGACGGTGGCCACCCATTGTAAAAATATTCGCAAGAAATTGCATCTGAACTCCAACAAGAACCTCGCCCTGGCGGGAACCCGCTGGCTGGAAACCATCCGGAAAAATCCCATGGCTGAACCTGAAACCTCAAGGGACGTGACATGAAATCTACCTATACCATTCTTGACGGCAACGAAGCTGCGGCCTCGATTGCCTATAAACTGAGCGAAGTCTGCGCGATCTACCCGATCACCCCCTCCTCGACCATGGGGGAACTGGCGGACCAGTGGATGAGCGAAGGCCGCCGCAACCTGTGGAACACCATTCCCTCGGTGGTGGAAATGCAAAGCGAAGGCGGCGCGGCCGGCGCCGTGCATGGCGCCCTCCAGACCGGCGCCCTCGCCTGCACTTTCACCGCGTCGCAGGGCCTCCTGTTGATGATCCCCAATATGTACAAAATTGCGGGTGAGCTGACCTCGACCGTATTCCATGTATCCGCCCGCTCCCTCGCCTGCCAGGGCCTGTCCATTTTTGGCGACCACTCGGATGTCATGGCAGTGCGCCAGACCGGTTTCGCCCTGCTGAGTTCGAATTCAGTGCAAGAGGCACTCGACATGGCCCTGGTCGCCCACGCCGCCACCCTGAAAAGCCGGATCCCGTTCCTCCACTTTTTCGATGGATTCCGCACCTCGCACGAGGTCAGCAAAATCAAAACCATCAGCGACGAGATCATCCGTTCCATGGTCGATGATGACGATATCTTTGCCCACCGGAACCGGGCGCTCGACTCGGAACACCCGGTCATTCGCGGGACCGCCCAGAATCCGGACGTCTACTTCCAGGGCCGCGAGACCGTGAACACCTTTTATGACAAGACCCCGGGTATCGTTGCCGAGATCATGGCGCAATTGGGGAACCTGACCGGACGGTCGTACCAACTTTTCGACTATGTCGGAGATCCGGATGCCGAGCGGGTCATCGTGATCATGGGTTCGGGAGCAGAAACCGCCAGCGAAGCGATCGACGCCCTCCGGGCCAAGGGCGAAAAGGTCGGGATGATCAAAGTGCGCCTGTTCAGACCATTTTCCTCGGAACACCTGCTCAAGGCGATCCCGAAATCGGCCACGTCGATTGCCGTTCTCGACCGCACCAAGGAGCCCGGCTGCGCGGGTGAACCACTCTTCCAGGATGTGGTAACCGCGATCAGCGACGCGGTCATGGTCGGCGCCATGGCCGCAGCCGATATGCCCCGGGTCATCGGTGGACGGTATGGCCTCTCCTCCAAGGAATTTACGCCGGCCATGGTCAAGGCGGTGTTTGACGAGCTGGGCAAGGACAAGCCCAAGCCCCGGTTCACCGTGGGTATTCAGGATGACGTGACCCATCTCAGCCTGGACTATGATCCCGCTTTCATCACCGAATCCCCCGCCGCCACCCGGGCCATGTTCTACGGCCTTGGCGCCGACGGTACGGTCGGCGCGAACAAGAATTCGATCAAGATTATCGGCGAGGAAACCGAGTACAATGCCCAGGGCTATTTTGTCTACGACTCCAAGAAGTCCGGTTCCCAGACCGTTTCCCATCTTCGGTTCGGCCCTGACCCGATCCGGTCCACCTACCTGATCCAATCGGCCAACTTTGTCGGTTGCCATCAGTTCCAGTTCATCAACCAGACCGATGTCCTCGCCCACATCCAGGAAGGCGGTGTTTTTCTGCTCAACAGTCCTTACAGCAAGGACGAGGTCTGGGCACACCTTCCCCGGGAAATGCAGCAGCAACTGATCAGCAAGAAGCTCAGCTTTTATGTGATTGACGCCTACGCGGTGGCCGCGCAAACCGGCATGGGCGCCCGCATCAACACCATCATGCAAACCTGCTTCTTTGCCATCTCCGGGGTGCTGCCCCGCGAGGATGCGATTGCCAAAATCAAAAAGGCGATCGAGAAAACCTACAGCCGCAAAGGTGCGGACATCGTTCAGAAAAACTTCAAGGCGGTCGACACGACCATTGAAAATCTCCATCAGGTGACCCTGCCCTCTGCCGCCGACGGCACCCGCGAGCGCCCCCCGGTGGTTTCCAACCAGGCCCCCGACTTTGTTCAGAATGTCACGGCCCTGATGATGGCCGGCAAGGGGGACGAACTCAAAGTGAGCCAGATGCCGATCGACGGCACCTTCCCGGTCGGCACCACCCAGTGGGAAAAACGGAATATCTCCCAGAATGTGCCGGTCTGGGATCCGGAACTCTGTACCCAGTGCGGATCCTGTATCCTGGTCTGCCCCCACAGTGTCATTCGGGCTGCCGCGTACCCGGAGTCGGTTCTCGCTGCGGCTCCGCAAGGATTTCAGTCCGCCCCTCTCCGCGGCAAGAATACCGAGGGGATGGCCTATACCCTTCAGATCTTCATGGAAGACTGCACCGGATGCGGACTCTGCATTGGCGTCTGTCCCGCCCGGAACAAACAGGAACTCGGCCTTCGCGCCATCAACATGGAAAACAAGGATCCGCACATGGAGGCCTGCAAGACCGCAGTGCCCTTCTTCGAGAGCCTGCCCACGGTTTCCGCGGATTCCCTCGATCCGACCCTGCCGCGTGATCTCCAATACCTGCCGCCCTACTTCGAGTTTTCCGGGGCCTGTGCCGGGTGTGGTGAAACACCCTATGTCAAGGCGGTCAGCCAGATGTTTGGCGATCGCATGATGGTGGCCAACGCAACCGGGTGTTCCTCCATTTACGGGGGCAACCTGCCGACCACTCCGTGGAGGAGCGATGCGGCCGGTCGCGGACCCGCCTGGTCCAACTCCCTGTTTGAAGACAATGCGGAATTTGGGTTCGGATATCGCCTCACCCTCGACAAGCACACCGAGTATGCCCGGGAACTGGTCGGGTGGATGGCCGATGCCATCGGCGCGGATACCGCACAAGCCCTGCTTGAGGCCGATCAATCCACCGCCGCGGGTATCGAGGCCCAGCGCAAGCGGGTTCAGGCCCTGCGGACCAAGCTGGAATCCATCGAGGGCGGGGAGGCGAAACAACTGCACTCCCTCGCCGACCTGCTCGTGAAGCGAAGCGTCTGGATCATGGGCGGAGATGGATGGGCCTATGACATCGGATACGGCGGGCTGGACCATGTGCTGGCCAGCAATCGCAACATCAACGTGCTGGTGCTGGACACCGAGGTGTACTCCAACACTGGCGGCCAGATGTCCAAGGCGACCCCCCGGGGCGCTGTGGCCAAATTCGCGGCCGCCGGAAAAACCTCGGGCAAAAAGGACCTCGGCTTGCTTGCCTTGTCCTATGGCCATGTCTATGTTGCCCGGATAGCTCTCGGCGCCAACCCCCGTCAGACCCTACGGGCTCTCCAGGAAGCGGATGCCTACAACGGGCCGTCGCTGGTCATCGCCTACAGCCATTGTATCGCTCACGGTATTGACATGGCCAACGGGCTGGAACAGCAGAAACTCGCGGTGCAAACCGGCTACTGGCCGCTATTCCGGTACAACCCGGATCTGCGTGGGACCGAGACCAACCCGTTCAGCCTGGATTCCAAGCCCCCGGCCAAACCCCTCAAGGACTACACCTATAATGAAGTCCGGTACCGGATGCTGAGTCACACCCACCCGGACATTGCCAAACAACTGGCCACCCTCGCCCAGAAGGATGTACACACACGCTGGGCACACTACGAACAACTGGTCAAAAACTTTGAACCCGCCGCGAACACCAACCCGGCCTGAAAAAGGAGATTACCATGGACCTCTCGACAACCTACATGGGAATGAAACTGAAGAACCCGATCGTTCCATCCGCATCTCCCATATCGGATCAGGTGGACAGTATTCAACGACTGGAAGATGCCGGCGCCTCCGCCGTGGTGATGTTCTCGATCTTTGAGGAACAGCTCCGCATGGAAGCCGCCGCCATGGATCACTACACCACCCTGGGGACCAACAGCTTTGCCGAATCCCTGTCCTACTTCCCGGAAATCGACGATTATGCGATTTCCCCCAACCGCTACCTGGACTTGATCCAGAATGCCTCCAATGCGGTGGAAATCCCGGTCATCGGGAGCCTCAACGGCTTCACCAACGAAGGCTGGATCGAGTATGCCAAGCAGATCGAACAGGCCGGCGCCAAGGGACTCGAGCTCAACATGTACTTTGTCCCGACGGACCTGCGCAGAACCGGGGCGGAAGTGGAACAGGAGTATATCGACATCGCCCGGGCGGTGAAATCAAGTATCTCCATCCCGGTCGCGGTCAAAATGAATCCCTTCTTCAGCTCCATCGCCAACATGGCCCACCAACTGGACCAGGTCGGCATCGACGCCCTCGTACTCTTCAATCGGTTCATTCAGCCGGACATCGACCTGGAAGAATTGGAAGTGGTGCCCAACCTCACCCTCAGCAACCCGACGGAAATCCGGTTGCCCCTGCGGTGGATTGCCATTCTGCACGGGAAATTGTCCTGCTCGCTCGCCGCCACCCGCGGGGTACACTCCGCCAATGAGGTGATCAAGTACATCCTTGCCGGCGCGGATGTGGTGATGAGTACCGCCGCCATCCTCCGCCAGGGAATTCCTGTGATTGACACCATGCTCCGAGACCTCAAGATGTGGATGGAACGGCAGGAGTATGAATCCGTGGAACAGATGAAGGGGGCGCTCAGCCAGAAATCGGTCAAGGAACCGGAAGCATTTGAGCGAGCCCAATACATCAAGACCCTGGAACATTTCAAGCGGCACCATGCAGCCATGATGCCGTGGTAAACAACCCAACCCAAGGAGTACTGAAGCATGAAAGTTACTGTTGATGAATCCACCTGCACCGGATGTCAATTGTGTGCCGACCTCGCCCCCGACGTCTTCGAATTGAATGACGATATGATTTCCGTGGTCAAAGTGGACACGGTTCCCGAAGGCGAAGAGGACCAGGTGCGCGAAGCCGCGGATCAATGCCCGGTCAGTTGCATTGAAGTGAAGGACTAATTTTCCTCCTTCATGGAACGTCTCGTTTTTTTGCTCATCGCCGTCCCCCTGCTGGGGGGGATCCTTCAGGCGGTAATGCCGGGGGCGCGGGCCCGCCATGGGGTGATCTGGTTCACCTGCGGGCTCACGATCCTGCTTGCCCATGCCGTGCTGGTGATGACGCTGGGCGAGGCCCCGATTCGCTTGAACGCAGGCCTGGCCCTCTTTGAGCGCCAGGGTCTGCTTCCTGCGGAAATTGCCCTCATCGCCCTGATCGGCTTTTATGGCATCCGCTATCGCAACCCCCTCGCGGTGGTACTGGCCGGGCTCCAGGCACTTCTCCTGATCGGTCAGCAGCAGGCGGGACACCCGGAACCCCTCGAACAACCACTGCTGCTGGACGGGCTCGCGGTCATGATGGTCATGATCATCGGCGTGGTCGGCGGCGGCATCGGTATTCACGCCATCGGCTATATGCAGGAACACCGGGAACACCACCCGGAAGGACCGGACCGCCGGGCCAGCTTCTTTTTTGTCGTATTCCTTTTCCTGTCCGCCATGTTCGGTCTGGTGCTGGCGGATTCCCTACCCCTGCTGCTTCTGTTCTGGGAAATCACCACCCTTTGCTCCTTCCTGCTGATCGGCTTTGAACGGACCCCCGAAGCCATGAAGAATGCCTTCAAGGCCCTGAACCTGAACCTGATCGGCGGGTTTGGCATCGGGTTGGCGATTCTGCATCAGAGCATCAACCACGGCACCCCCACCCTCTCCTCGATCGCCTCAGGCGCCGCGCCGGCCGCCCTGCTGGCCGCCGCGCTGATTGCCATCGCCGGTCTCGCCAAGTCTGCCCAGTTTCCCTTTTCCAGTTGGCTGCTCGGAGCCATGGTCGCCCCCACCCCGGTGTCCGCCCTGCTCCACTCGTCAACCATGGTCAAGGCCGGGGTCTATGTCATCATTCGCTGCGCCCCCGTCTTTCACCTCACGCCGGCCGGCTTCATTCTCTCCCTGATCGGCGCAATTACGTTTTTACTCACCTCCACCATCGCGGCCACCCAGAGCAATGCCAAACGGGTTCTCGCCTATTCCACCATCGCCAATCTGGGACTGATTGTCACCTGCGCGGGGATCGGCTCCCACCAAGCGGTTTGGGCGGCCATGCTGTTGATCATCTTTCACGCCGTGGCCAAGGCCCTGCTCTTCCTGTCCGTGGGAACCGTCGAACACAAACTCGGCAGTCGCGACATCGAGGACATGAACGGGTTGATCGTCTGCAATCCGCGCCTCGCCCTCGCCATGTTGATCGGGGCCGCCGGCATGTTCCTCGCCCCCTTCGGCATGCTGATCAGCAAATGGGCGGCCATCGAAGCCCTCATCCAGGCCAATCCGATTCTTCCCATCATTATCGCCTTCGGCAGTGCCCCCACCCTGTTCTTCTGGACCAAATGGATGGGCAAACTGCTCGCCTGCCGCCCCCAAGCCTGCCCGGCGATCCGGGTCTGCAGCCTCTCCGAGCAAGCCGCACTGGGGCTGCTCGCCGCCCTGACCATCGGCATCTGCGCGATCTTTCCCATGGTTTCCTCCCACCTGATCGAGCCCTACCTTGCCCTGCATTTTTCCGGCGAAATTCTGATCAGCCGGGGCAATCTGATCACCATGTTTATCATGCTCGCCCTGATTGGCCTGCTCCCCTTCAGCCTGGTCTACCGAAGCCGCGCCGAACGGATGGTCACCCCGTACCTCTGCGGAGCAAATCTTGGCGACACCGGACATTTCACCGGCTCGGCCGACAGCGTGCAACCGGTCTATCTGAAAAACTACTACCTGCACTCCCTGCTCGATGAGGCCACCCTGTTCCGCCTGGGTCTCATTGCCAGCGGGACCCTGATGCTGGTCATGTTTGCTGCGGTGGGATGGTGAACCGATGAGTGGCTGGCTTTCCGCAATTCTCTATATCCTGCTCGCCCCGGTTGCCGGGGGATTGATTGCGGGAATCGACCGTAAACTGACCGCCCGGATGCAACGGCGGATCGGCCCCCCCATTTTCCAGCCGTTTTACGACCTGTTCAAGTTGATCGACAAAGAGAATGTCATCGTCAACCTCTACCAGAATCTGTACCTCACCGGCTTTCTGGTCTTCAACATCGTGGCCGGCACCCTGTTTTTTGCCGGCGGGGATCTGTTGCTGGTGATCTTTGCGCTCGCCCTGTCCGGTATTTTCCTGGTCCTCGGCGCCGCTTCCGCGACCTCCCCTTACAGCCACATCGGTGCGGAACGGGAACTGATCCAGATGATGGCCTGTGAACCCATGCTGCTGATTGCCGCAATGGGGCTCTACCTCCTCCCCCACAGCTTCCAGGTCCGGGACATCCTCGCGGTCGACAAGCCCCTGTTCCTGTATCTGCCCGGCATCCTGTTCGGCTTGCTGTACATCCTCACCATCAAGCTGCGGAAGTCACCGTTCGACCTGTCCACCTCCCACCACGCCCACCAGGAAATCGTCAAGGGCATCACCACCGAATTCTCCGGTCCCGCCCTCGCGGTCGTCGAACTGGCCCACTGGTACGAAACGATTCTCATCCTCGGCATGATCTACCTGTTCTTTGCCTGGAACCCCTGGGTTGCCGTGCCCGCCACCATCGGGCTCTACCTGGCGGAGATCCTCGTCGACAACACCAACGCCCGCCTCACATGGCGCTGGACCGTCACCTCCTCATGGCTGATTGCCGCCGTCGCCGGCGCCGGAAATCTGATTGTGCTTTTCTATTTCTTAAAGGCAGGATTCTAGTCATGTCGATGTTCAAACGATCCCCCTGGATGGTTCACTATGATGGCGCGAGCTGTAATGGCTGTGACATCGAAGTGCTCGCCTGCCTGACTCCCCGGTATGACGTGGAGCGGTTCGGGGTGATCAATACCGGCAACCCCAAGCATGCGGATGTGTTGTTGATCACCGGCTATATCAACGAACAGAGCCAGCCGGTGGTGCGGCAAATCTATCAGCAGATGCCCGACCCCAAGGTCGTGATTGCGATCGGTATCTGTGCGACCAGCGGGGGGATTTTTTCCGAGTGCTACAACACCAAGGGCGGGGTCGACTCCACCATCCCGGTGGATGTCTATGTCCCCGGATGCGCAGCCCGGCCGGAATCGATTATCGACGGCGTGGTCAAAGGACTCGCCGTCCTCGAAACCAAACGCGCGGCATGGCGGATCGAGCGCAAAAAGCGCAACCGCGTGTTCCGCCTTCCCTTCTTTAAACCCAAGGCATCGCCCCCCTAATGGAAACACCCCAGGAAATCGTCACCATTGCATCGTCCGACCTGCTCGCCAAAGTACAGGAGCAGAAGGACGCCGGCCATCGCCTCGTGCAGATTTGCGCCACGACGCTGGAGCAACTGGAACTCAGCTACAGCTTCATGGGCAAGGAAGGCATCACCCACCTCCGGCTGCTGCTGCCCCGGGATCAACCATCGCTGCCCAGCATCACCGACATCTACTTTGGCGCGTTCGCCTACGAGAATGAAATGCACGACTTGTTCGGCATCGACATCCGGGATATCCGGGTCGACTACAAAGGAAAGTTCTACAAGATCTCCGAGCCCGCCCCGTTCAATGCCGGCTGCCTGATCCCGACCCGGAAACAACCGTCATGAGCAATCGCACCATTATTCCCTTCGGCCCCCAACACCCGGTTCTGCCGGAACCGATTCACCTCGACCTCGTGGTCGAGGACGAGCGGGTGATCGAAGCCATCCCCTCGTTTGGATTCATCCACCGCGGCCTCGAGCGGCTGGTCGAAAAGAAGGATTTTCAGGAATTCACCTTTGTGGCCGAACGGGTCTGTGGCATTTGCAGCTTCATCCATGGCATGGGTTACTGCCAGGCGGTGGAGAGGGTCATGGGCATTACCTTGCCGCCCCGGGCCGACTATCTGCGAACCTTCTGGGCCGAGCTGTCGCGCATTCACAGCCATTTGCTGTGGATGGGCCTGGTCGCCGACGCATTCGGGTTTGAAAATCTGTTCATGAACAGTTGGCGCATCCGCGAAAACATTCTGGATATTGTCGAGGAAACCACCGGCGGCCGGGTCATCTTCGGGGCGGCAAAAATCGGCGGCACCCGCCGCGATGTTACCAATGACAAGCTCAAGGAAATTGGCCGCACCCTCAAGACCATCGAGGCCGAACTGCACGCAATCACCGATGTGTTCGAGCAGGATTACAGTGTTCAGCAGCGCCTGCGCGGCATCGGCATCCTCAGCCGTGAAGACGCGTTTGATCTGGGCGCGGTCGGACCCACCCTGCGGGGAAGCGGCGAACCGATGGATGCGCGTTGTGAGGGGTACGCCGCCTATCGCGACATTGAGGTCGAACCGATTGTCGAGTCGGACTGTGACAGCTATGCCCGGTGCATGGTTCGCATTCGCGAAATCTATCAATCCTTTGATATTATCCGGCAGGTGCTCTGCCGGATGCCGGATGGCGAGACGGAAATCAAGGTCAAGGGCTATCCCAACGGTGAACATTTTGCCCGGCTGGAACAACCCCGCGGCGAAGTTCTGTACTACGTGAAGGGCAACGGGACCAAGCACCTCGACCGGTTCCGGGTCCGCACCCCAACGTTTGCCAATATTCCTCCGCTGTTGAAAATGCTGCAGGGCTGCGATCTTCCGGATGTACCGGTCATCGTCCTGACCATCGATCCCTGTATCAGTTGCGCGGAACGTTGAGGATTGCCCCATGAAGATGACCTATGTCGCCCTCAAAAGTTTGTTCAGCAGCCCCGCCACGGCCAACTATCCTGCCGAGCCCAAAACCTATTATCCCGGCACCCGTGGACATATCGTACTGGAAGTTTCTACCTGCACCTTGTGCAAAATCTGTGAAATCCGGTGCCCTACCGGCGCGATTCAAGTGGATCGCGAAGGCAAGGCCTGGTCGATCGAACGGATGAAATGTATCCAGTGCGGGTTCTGCGTGGATTCCTGTCCCCGCAAATGCCTGAGCAATGATCCCCAGTACACCTCGCCCGCCTCGGAGAAAATCACCGACCGCCTGGATGTTCCCTACGAACCGCCCAAGCGAAAACCCAAGCCGGAAACGCCTCCGGCTTAGTAGTCAAAACGGACCGGCATGGTACCGCCGTTGCCATAGATCAACTGGTCGGAATTGTGGGGCAGTTGATTGGATTCCATCCGCAGGAAAAGGATGGGCTTTTCATTGAGCGGGATTTCCCGGTCTGCGGAGGCGACATCCACCGCCGGACTTGTTTGCACCACCGAAGGTTGCACATCCCCGACCGCCGCCAGACTGACCGGGGGCATTCCGGGATCGGCTTCCTGAACCGCCGCCACCCCGGCATCAGGGGGGGTATGAAGCGTGACCCAAAGTCCGGCGCCCAATACCGCCAAAGCCGCCGCTGCGGCCCAGACTGGTGCCGAATTGAGGGTCAAGGCATCTTCCAGCCGGTACAGCCAACCGCGCTCACGCCGGGACTGGATCCGCTCCTGCACCCGGGCGATGCAACGGGTCTCCAGATGGGGCGCGGGCTCTTCATGGTTCTTCAGGGACATCAGCTTGGCCATCAAGGCCAGCCGCTCCACCTCCAGGCGGACCTCCGGATGTTCCTTAAGATAGGCTTCATCCTCCGGGGTCAGGGGTTCTCCCGCATGTTCCAAACACCACCGCTTGCGTTCTGCGTTTTTCATGGCGCGTATTCCGATAACTCCACTTGAAGCGCCTTCCGGGCGTAGAACAGTCTCGATCGCACCGTCCCGGAGGAAACGTTCAATAGTTTGGCTATTTCGTCATGCGGTATGCCTTGAATGTCGTGCAGTACCACCACTGTCCTGTGTTTTTCAGACAGTGTCATCAGCGCTTTGTTCAATTTTTCCTGCAGCTCGGTCAGGGTGCACTCGCGAAACGGGGACTCCCGGGCCGACAGCTCAAGAAATGCGGGATCCCGCTCGATCCCCAGGTCCACATCGTCCAGGCTCAACCCCGCCCGCTTATTGCGGCGTTTGACGTAGTTGATGGTCCGGTTTACCGCGATCCGGTAGATCCAAGTGTAGAACGAGGCATCCCCCTTGAACTTGTTGAGCACGGAATAGGCCTTGTAGAAAATATCCTGGGTAAGGTCCTCGGCGTCCTCCTTGTTGGAGGTCATATTGTACACCATCGCATAAATCTTGCGGTGGTGCCTCCGGATCAGCTCGTTATACGCTTCGAGATCCCCCCCCTGCGCCCGGGCGACCAATTCCTGATCGGTAACCTCCTCGGCCTGGCCCGCAGCATCGGGTGGATGTGGATCAATCATGACCGGAAATCCGCGCCCACCTCAGGTGGCCGCACCCACCTCTTCCGGCTCCAGTTGGGGATTGTGATTCACTTCGATGGCTTTCTGGATCGCCTCCAGAAACTGTTCCAGCCCGGTCGAGGGAATGATAATCGTATCCCGCCGGCCCGCCACATCCTCGGTAATCCGCAGAAAACGGCCCCGGGGATTTTCCTTCAAATCAAAATAGAATTGCTTTCGCTCCACCTGGATCTTGTCGCTCATTAAAAGAGTTTCCATCACGTCAGCTCCTGATTGGTCAAAAAAACAGATCGGGCAACTTGTCCCGTAAAGCGTTGTACTCTAGGGTGGGCTTTTCCATGACGCAAGAAACTTTCCCAAAGGAACACCAGGACAGAAACCGCTTTCGTTCCGGCACGATTCGGGCTAGGTTGACCGGGAAGGGAGACCCATGAAACCACATCATATCCACGACATTCTGATCACCCCCGAGGCCATCGACCAACGGGTGGATGAACTCGTACTCGACATGGCCAAGGAGTGCCGGGTTGAGGGCATTGTCATGATCGGAATTCTCCGCGGCAGCTTTATGTTTCTTGCCGATCTGGTCCGCGATCTCTATCGGCACGATGTGCATCCCAAAATCGATTTTCTCACCCTCGAAAGCTACGGCGCGGGCACCGAATCCTCCGGAACCGTCAAGGTGACCAAGGATATTTCCGTCGATGTGAATGGGGCGGAGGTGTTGCTGGTCGACGACATTCTCGACACCGGGCGCACCCTTACTTTTGCCGTCGATTTGTTGCGCCAAAAGGGTGCCAAGCGGATCTTGACCTGCGCATTACTCGACAAGCCGGAGCGCAGGGTGATCCCCATCGAAGCGGATTTTGTCGGGTTCACCATCCCGGATCATTTTGTGGTCGGGTATGGCCTCGATTATGACAGCCGTTATCGCGAACTGCCCTACATCGCCAAAGTCACCCTGCTGGACGAGTGAACAGATCTCCGGGCGGGAGCGGGTGAGGCCTGGCCATTGCCGGGAGCACGAGCCCTTTCACGCAGAAACCGGCACGATGTCGACTTCCGCCCCTACCGCACTTCCGGCGCGCGCTGAAACGCCAACCACTGCTTGATCGCATCCCGAACCCGCTCCCTCCGGACACCATCCCGCAGATTTCGCTGACCAATCCGGAACGCAATGGCCCACTGCTTGAACAGCACACCGTAGGCATACCAGAGCGTATTGCCGGGATTGTAGATATGGGTGGCCTCCGAGGTCAGACCATTCAGCTCGATCACCTTGAAGTTCAAGCCGGCCTTCAAGTCCTCAAGGTTCGGACAACGAAGATCAAACCGGCCAAAGTAAAATCCCTTGCAGGATTGGGCAATTTCATCCATGGCCCGCTCCAGGGCCGGGGTCTTGAGCCAGATACCATCCTGAAAAACAGCGCCACGGCAATGGGTACCCAGCTCGACCAGGGTGTAGGGTTCCCCCTCGTCAAGGATCCGCTTGAGGGAATCCCGGTGGGCCGACAACAGATAGCCGGCCATACATACCGCCCGCTCATCCTTCAGGATCAGATACTCGAGATCATGCCGGCCATCGCCGATCACCACCGGGAACCGCTTCTCGGTGATGGAAAAAATCCGGCCCCGGGCCATGCCGGGCATCCGGTAATAAAAGACTCCCACCTCATATCCTGGAACATACCTTTGAACCAATGTATCCCCCCGGGGTTTGGCAAAGTAAGCGCTGACCTGGCTTTGCGATCGGACCACCGCCACCCCCTGGCCGCGCTGGCCCTGGTCCGGCTTGAGGACGACCGGGAAACTGATTCCGTGCCCATCCAGAAAAGCCATCACCGCGGCCTCCTTTTCCTCGGCGGTAAGCGTGCCGGGGATCTGCTGATAAGCGGCAACCCACCGGTCCCCCAGGGCGATCTGGTCGAGTATCGCTTTTTTGGATTCCCCGATCAACCCGCCCAACGGCATCGCAGGATTCACTGACAGCATCACATGCAACCCCCGGTATCGAATCGCCAGCCAGCCAATCCACAGGAGGACCGGAGGATAAAAAGCCCACAAGGGCCAGAATTCCCACCGGGTGAGCCGCCGCCATTTGGATACCAGCCGCCGACGGCCCTTGAAGGTGAAAGAAGGAATCAATAGTTGAATCACCAGCCAGATCACCGCCGCCGCGGCCAGCACCGCGCCCATGGTGACCAGCTTGTACTCGGCAAACAGGGTTAACAGTGAATCCCCCAGCTCGCTCGACAACCACACCAGGAATGGCGCCCAAATCACCCCCGCAACCAGAAAGTACAGGGCAAAGGACCAAACCCGGGTATGCAACATGCCGGCGGCAAAAAACGTCGGCAGGCGACTGCCGGGAAGAAATCGGCTCAACAGAATGACCATGGGCCCCCGGCGGGTAAACCATGCGGTGCTCTCCTGTATGGCCTCCTCCCGGATCAGCCAGCACAGGGGTTTTCGTTGCAGCGCGGAACGGCCCAGCCAGCGGCCGCAATAGAAAAGCAGAAGGTCCCCGAGAAAAATCCCCAAGAATGCCGCAAACGCAGCCGGGGCGTACCCCAGGATGCCCTTCGCTACCATCAACCCCGCCCCGATGCAGGCCAGGTCCTCACTGATCAAGGTGCTCATGGCGATCATCAGAATCATCACCACGAGGGCGAACCCGACGATTTTCTCCGCCTGGTCCGGATCGAATGGATTTTGCGAAGCCTCCACTCGCTCCAGGCTCGCCTCGCTCCGCGCGGGCGCAGTACCCCGCACAACCGTAAAGAGAAAGTTGGTGATCGGCGCTGCCAGTTGCTCCGGATTTCGCAAGACCTGGCCATGCCCACCATCGGTCATCACCAACGCACTTTGTGGCACCAGGCGCGCCGTTTCATGCGCACTTCCCGGATGCACCAGGACATCGTTCTGCCCATGCACAATCAAGGTCGGTATGGTCAGGCTCAACAGGGCGGACCGCATGCCCCGCAGATCCGATTGCGAAAAATTCCGGGCGTATGAACCATTGAGCGGGAACCGGTCCAACCAGCCAAAGTGCGGCACGCCATGGATGGCGGCGGCGATGAGCATTTCCTGCAGCCGGTGCAGGGAATGGTTGAGCGCATAGTTGCCAAGCAGTTCATATTCCTGCACCCCGACCGCAGACACCAGGGTCAGGGAGGCCATTTGATCCGGGGCCAGCTCCCAAAGCGCCATCGCGGTGCCCCCGCTCTGGCTATAGGCGACCACCTGCACCGGGGTCAGCCGCTTCCGGTCCAGGAACTCATTCAGGTAGCGGGCCTGGGCATCAAACGAATAATCAGGGATCACCCTCGCCGACCGACCGAAGCCCGGCAGATCCGGAACCAGAACCCGATAGCCAGCGCGGTGCAAAATTTCCGCCAGCCCGCGAAGGTCATAGGACATCATCGGGACCCCATGCAGCAGTAGAACCCCCGGGGCGTCCGGTTTACCCGGATGCACCAGATCCACATACACCATGTCGACCACCGCCCCGGTCTCCCTGCCTTGATCAAACACCGGCAGCCGGATGACCTGCTGCCCCGCGAGCGGTCGTGCATCGTTCCCGGCCTGCCACCGTACCACGGTCGATGCGGCGAGCAGAATCACATAGGCAAGTATCCAGCGCTTTTTCATCCCTGAGCTTCAGACGGGGTGAGGGCCAGCACGGCGGAAAAAGACAGGGCATCCTGCGCTTCAGGGGGGCGCGGCTGATACACCATCCGTACTTCATCCCGAACGACCTCAACCCGGGTCACACTGACCGTCTGAGCATCGGTCCGGGACATGAACACCGAATAGGCGTCCGCCTCCTGATGTCGGCTGTGGTGATATCGCTCCAGCGCATCGACGGAGAGTGCCCCCCCCGCGCGATCCCTCCATGCATGAAACAAGGCCCGGCGATACGCGACCACTGCCTGGGAAGCATAGGAAGATGTGGTGACCGGGCAAAGGGCATCATCGATCTCCGCCACCTGCACCTCATCACCATCCCATAGCCAGTACCGGCCCCGGGAGGCCCGGGTATCAAAGGCAAGCAAATGAAATGGGCGCATCCTCGACAGCGAGCGCTCGGCCAAGGACTCGGTCAGGGCCGCGAGATTCGAACCGGTTGCCGCCTCCAGCACCAGGAGCCCCCGGCTTTCCGGAGCCTCCCCCTGTCGGGAAGCGCTCCCGGGCTCCCGTTCGTAATAATTCAGCAGGCAAACCACCAAACCCTGCCGGTTCGCCGCGAGCCAGGTCCCTCCCGCCTGGCCATCCCGCGGAGCGAGAATCGTATGCCCGTCCACATCCCATATCCTGGGAGGCTCCGCCGGGAGACGGGCTCGCTGTTCATCCCGGTTGAACAACAGGGTGAACCGTTCCGATTCCCAAAGCCAGGTTACCGTGCACATGCAGCATGAGACCGAAGATGCCGCAAGGTCGAGGGCGCTACCCCAAAGGACGGGTCCACATCCACCCCCATGCCTTTGAGCAGGAGTACCATCAGCGCATAGTGGTGAACGGTGTGGCTGATCAGAAACTGCAGCTCCCGGCGCAGCGAGGAATCCGACCACCAGGTCGACTCATCGGCGTTATCCCCACAGTCCATTTTCACCAGGACCGCCTTGTCCGCGGGTGACTGCTTGAGGTCCTCCAGCGCGGTAAGCAACCCGCTGATCTTGGCGATGGCCGTCACCCGCTCCGTCTCCAGCGAGGGATCGCGCACTCGCTTGTCATAATCCATACGCCCCTCCGGAACCCCCCGAAAAAAACTGTCGTAGTGGTCCAAGCAATGTCGGAGATGACTGCCCACCCAGGCCACCGGTTCGGTCGGCCCGGGCCGGGTAAACAGTTCATCCGTCAACCCCTCCAGAAGGGCTTTCCCCTGGGCGAGGCAAGCGATATTGTCATCCAATAAAATTGAGCAGTCCGCTGAGTTCATGGGATCCTTTCCGACGGAACAATTGATTACTTGCGGCCCAGTTTACCGCAGGAGCTCCCCTCACACAAAGCGCGATTTTACATCCCGGACCCGCCACCCCCAGTCAATCCGTCCCCCGGACGCAGCCTTGCCTTCCCCCTTGGAACCCGGCTATCCTTTCGCCATGACATGGAAACTGAAAACTGATCGTCCCCTTGCCGTCTTTGATATCGAATCCACCGGGATCAACCCCCGTATGGACCGGATCATCGACCTCGCCATCGTCCGTATTCAAACCGATGGTACCCGCGAAACCTTTACCTTTCGCGTTCACCCCGAGCGCCCCATCCCCAAGGAAGCGTCGCAAGTGCATGGCATCTGGGATGACGATGTGAAGGATTGTCCGCCCTTCCGGGATCGGGCGGAGGAAATCGCGGGCGTACTGGAGAATTGCGATCTCTGCGGCTACAACTTGATCCACTATGATATTCCCCTCCTGGTCGAGGAATTCAACCGCGCCGGACAACCCTTCTCCCTGGAAGGCCGACGGGTCATCGATGCCCAGAAGATTTTCCATAAAATGGAACCCCGTACCCTCACCGCCGCCCTGATGTTCTATTGCGGCAGCGATCATGTCGACGCCCACGGTGCCCTCGCTGATGTCATCGCCACCATCGATGTGCTCGAAGGGCAATTCGATAAATACGAAACCCTGCCGGTGGATATTCAGGAACTCGACCAGTTCTGCAGTCCCCGCGACCCCAGTTTTGTCGACCGGACCGGAAAACTGAAATGGAAGGACGGGGAAATCATCATCAATTTCGGCCGCAACCAGGGCCGAAAACTCCGCGACCTCGCCGCCATGGAACCCGGATTCCTTCGCTGGGTCATCGACAACAATTTCCCCCAGGACACCCGTGATATCCTCGCCGACGCCCTCCGGGGAAAATTCCCGGAAGCCCCGCCCAAAGTGGGCTCCAGCCCGGGAAGTGACGAGGAGACTGCCGCCTGAGGCCAGGGAAGGGAACGAACCACCTCACCGCTTTCGCCATCATGCGGAGGCAACCGGAGTCCCACCCCCAACCCTGTCGGTCTTTGCGGCACTCGCTTCGGGAGTCAGCTCGGCATGAAGACGAGAAGGAAGATCCAGATTCGTGCGGTTGCGGTTTCCGCCCTCATCTGCGCGTACCCCCTTTTCGTCCTATCGTACACATGGTGGCATGTTTTCTCCTCGGACCTGCCAGGAGGACGGGGCGGACCACTCGATGCATATCGGCACACATTGGCCAGCGCGGTTGTGGCCTACACCCTGGACGATACCGTCGTAGAGGTGATCACCAGTCTCACCGAACGGGGAGGTAGAGACTCCAACGCAATGGGCCGGCATAACAACAGGATCGGAGCGACCATCGGGTCGCAGGCCGGTTCATTCGCCGAGATTGAGCCCACCGTTTACGCACAGGTTTCCGACGGCGAGGTCAATACCCAATCCGACAGTCGAACCACCTGGTTACCGGAGGACCGGTGGGGACATGCCTCTGTCTGGTAGCCCATGACACCGAGAATGATTCCGGTGGCAGCACGGCTGCGGTCACACGCCGATTCGGAAATCGGTGCTACGAATCAATCGGAAGTCGGCCGGGCTCCGGTGTACATCCGAGCGGCCTGACTCCTGCGGAGATGCACTGCATGGCGGGAAAGGTGAAGGGTCCAACTCCAGACGCTTTACTCGACCTGCAAGCGGAGGGCAGAGAACATCACAGAAACAGATTGCCAAGCAAGATCACAAGGTCTGCGGGTAGCGACAATGCACCGATACGCTTACACCACCAGAGCTTTACACGACATATCAACTCCAGACCGGACGAATGGTGATTGAGCAGGAGTCACGAAAGCAGTAGGATTCCGCATGTGTAAAACGATAACTATAGGGATACGATGAAAGAGCCAACACAACCACTTGCAGAGGTTTTCGGGCAGATTCTCACCAACCGGTCTGCAAGCGCAAATCGATACCGCAGTCGGCGCCTATGTCCATTCAACAACAAAGTGCCCAATTGCACGAAAGATAAAGCCAAAAATCCTCTCGGCGTCTGTAGTATCCTTCACGATGGTACCCCGGCAATAACATGCCCCATACGGTTTAGAGAGGATTGGCTCATTACGGATGATGCAGCATCTTTCTTTTTCGATGAAGGTACGGCATGGAGTTCGCTCACTGAAGTTCGCTTAAACGACGCAAATGGGAAATCTGCCGGAAATATCGACGTCGTTCTTGTTGCATACGACGATGCTGGCAAGGTTCTGGATTTCGGAGCACTCGAAATCCAAGCCGTCTATATTTCAGGAAATGTACGCGATCCATTTGAGTACTACATGAAGGACCCAAAAGCACGGGCAACAATGAATTGGTCGGATCAGCCAAACTACCCGCGCCCTGATTATCTTTCATCCTCACGTAAGCGACTTGCCCCACAACTTCTTTTTAAGGGCGGCATCTTGCATTCATGGCGAAAGAAATCTGCCGTTGCCCTGGACAAGAGTTTCTTCGACACACTTCCTCGTTTGAAGCAAGTAAGCAAGCGGAGAGCGGACATGGCTTGGCTCATTTACGACCTCACCTTGACGAAGGTGGATGGGCAGGAGAGATACAGACTAACAAAGATTGATGAGGTATTCACGGAATTTGAACCCGCGCTCCTTTCAATTACCACACCCGTGCCTGGGAAAATTGATGATTTTATGAAGTTGCTTCAGGATAGACTGGACGAGCAACTTGAAACACCCCCGACGAACAAGACAATCGAAAAGCCTTTTTGAAATGATCTCCAAGCAACAACCTCTCTTCCCTGGCTTTGTCGAGGATGCAATGCCCCCCAAACCAGTCAACGTGTCCTCTATCCCTCAAAGGAGCCCGTTTCGATATCCGGGTGGAAAGACGTGGTTTGTGCCAACATTTCGACATTGGTTGGAAACCATTGTTCCCCAGCCCGAGGTTCTCGTGGAGCCATTTGCAGGCGGTGGTATCATAAGCCTGACCGCCCTCTTCGAGAATCTGGTCAGCAGCGCGGTCATGGTTGAACTCGATGATGACATTGCGGCGGTTTGGAAAACGGTTGTTGATGGACACACAGATTGGCTAGCAAAGCGCATCCTTGAGTTTGACCTGACGAGAGAGTCAGTCATTCGTGAGATTTCAAAAACAGACGTCGATACCAAAGAAAAGGCTTTTCATACCATTCTGAAGAATCGGACCTTTCACGGCGGAATATTGGCCGAAGGGTCCGGTCTATTGAAATACGGTGAGAACGGCAAGGGGATTCGCTCGCGCTGGTACCCTGGCACTCTTGCTCGCCGATTCGCCAACATGAAGACGATTGCGAATCGCATCATCTTTCGACAAGAGGATGGGTTGTCCGTACTAGAGGAATACGCTAAGCGGAAAAACGCGATATTCTTTATTGATCCACCATACACGGCTGGCGGGAAGAAGGCCGGGAACAGGCTTTATAAACACTGCAGCCTAGATCACGATCACCTTTTTTCGCTGTGCGAGTCAATAAAGGGTGATTTTCTGATGACCTATGACAATGCAAATGAAGTAAAAGCCATGGCCCGCAGGCATGGCTTTCACATGCGTCTGATTCCGATGAACAACACTCATCATGCGACCATGGAAGAACTCGTAATTGGTAAAAACTTGTCATGGATGGACAAGTATCCAGCGGTTCATGAGCCGAAGGGCGAGTATAGGACGAGGAAGACCAAAAAAGTCCTAACGAGCGGCTCCACTCGAGATCCGAACCCACAGAAGTCGCGCAAACATTGAATCCGTAGTAGCGTGGTCCTGGCAGGCTGCAGTGCTTGAGGTGCTCGTTCTTCCGGGTTGATCAGCGGTCGTCTGGGTTGATGACCTTGTACAAGGTTCCCGCAGCGGCGCCCGCGAGCAGCTGGACCGCGATGTAGGCTCCCATCTGGGCAGCCGTGAGTTTGCCCATGATGACCAGGCCAACCGTAACGGCAGGATTGAAGGCTCCTCCGGAGACCCCCCCCACGGCATAGGCGCCGGCAAGCACCGTGAACCCGATGGCGAGCCCATAGAACGAGTTGCCGGAGGTTCCTTTCGCGGTGGCGACATTGATCACTGTATTGGCCAGGGCAAAGGTAAACAGAAACTCTGCGGCGAGCGCCTTGGGCATCTCCAGGACCAGCAACTCGCCGGCGGGACTCCCCTTGAACCAGAGCACCAGAAAGGCTGCAATGGCTCCGGCAATCACCTGTGCACCCCAGTAACCGGCCAGGTCCGAAATCGCCGCGCGACCGCGAACCGTCACCGCGGTGGTCACGGCCGGATTATAATGAGCCCCCGAGACATGGCCTCCCGAGAAAATCATGATCGCCAGCACCGAACCAATGGCCAGGGGGGCGAGATTCCCTGCGCCCGGATCGAGCACACACATGCCGACAGTAAAAACGAGAAAAAAGGTTCCAATGAATTCGACTGCATATTTCTTCATACCCGCCTCCTTGGTGTTGGTTGACCTGTGCACTGTGAAATGGGGACCGGGGCTTTGTCAATCCCCCGGGCCGGGTTCAGCGATGGACGGCGGTGGCTTACGAGCCGCGATAGGTGGAATAGCCGAAGGGGCTCCAGAGCAGGGGGATATGGTAGTGGGCTTTGGTGTCCTTTACCTCGAAGGCAATATGGGCATAGGGATAGAAAGCCTCCTGGCCGGAGTCGGTGGCATAAGTGGCGAGATCGAACAGCATTCGATAGTAGCCGCCGCGAAGCTCAAACGCCTCGGGCAGCCATGCCATCAGTCGGCCATCGTCATCGGTCCGGGCCTGCCCGACCAGCAGCCATTTGCCTTCCATACCTTTATATTCCAGCCGCACCGGAACCCCGGGGGCAGGCTTTCCCCGGGCGGTATCCAGGACATGGGTGGTAATCGGAGATCGACGCATGGCAGCTTACCTCATCTTTCGGGCATCAAGAATTTTGACGAACGAGCGTTCATGCAGCTCGGCGATGGTGAGACCGGTCGCGGTCGCTTCCTGCTCGGTCAGTGCACCGCAATTGATGCCGCGCAGAAAATAATTTAACAACCCCTGCCCGGTCGCGGCATCGTCAAAGACATCCCCGATCAACGTGGCCTGAGCGGCTTTTTCGATAAAGGTTTTGAGGCGGATGGAGGAGGCTTCGAGGCCGGTGAGAAAGAACAGGTAGACTGCCGCGTAGCGGATGGGAAATTGGGCCGGATGCAGGTCCCACCCCTGGTAATAGGCGTGTTTCAGGGAATGGTTGACATGACCGAACATGACGCGCCACGCGCGATGGACCACCTCGGCATTTTCCTTTTTCTGGCGAGCGGTCAAGGTCTTTCCCTTGGGGGCGCGGTGCGGCCCGACGGGAAGAATATTGGTGGCCCCATCCGATATCCACACCCCGGTACCCGCGAGGGAGGTTTTCATCATGTGCCGGGCAAAATCACAGGACGGATGGTCCATGTGCTGGTGATCGGCGGTGATACTGTTCGAGGCGGTATAATCATATACCCCGAAATGAGCCGCTTTACACCGGCCATCCGCCACCGCGACCAGGCCGGGAAGTGTGCACTCGCCCTTCGCGTTCAGGATGGACTGCGGAGTTTCCACCATCAGCTCGATTTTGATCGAGCCATCCGGCATCCGGAAACGTTTTTCGATTTTTCCGAGCAGCCCCACCACCGCCTCGACCTGCTCGGGAATTGTCACCTTGGGCAGGGTCACCACAAAATTTTCCGGCAACTCCCCGCCGGTCTGGGAGAGCAGAGCGGTCAGGAAGAGATCCATGGTGCGCATCGCCCGGGACTTTAATTCCTGGGACAGCGGTTTGATACGAAACCCGATAAAGGGGGGGAGACTTTTCTGCCGCATCCCCTTGGCCACTTCCAGGGCCGCCCGGACCGCCTGTTCATCCTCTTCCTTTTCGGAGCGGTTGCCGAACCCATCTTCAAAATCGATGCGAAAGTCTTCCACCGGCTCACGGGCCAGTTTGTCCCGCACCCGGTCATAGACGGTGGCGTAGAGGGGGGCCAAGGGATGGGTCTTGTGATGACGTCCGTTTTTTCGCGCCACGGCCGCGATCAGCTTGCGCCGGGCATCCGGCCGGGAGGGCAGCGATTCGGAACCGGGCAATTGCAACGCCTGAGCAAAGGTAATGAAGTCAGGTGCATATTCATCGAGGGATTGGAGGGCGATCGCTCCGAGCCGGGTGGCCCCCTCGGCCTTGAAGAGATGGGCACCGCCGTACACGGTCTGGATCGGCTGCCGGTCCGGCGAATCTCCCGGGTACAGGCGGACAAAGGCGGCATTGGCTTTGTCGAGCCGCTGGGAGGCGGATTTCAGATCCGCGGCTGAAAAGGTTGTGGTTCGCATATCGTTCAGGTCCTTCCTACGGTCCGCTACTTCGTGTCCGATGATGAGGGTGGTGACACTAATTTTTCCAATCGAAGTTTCATGATTTTGGCCTGTTCATCACAGGCCACCGCCCACTCGTCCCCGGGTGCATGCCCGAGCCTGGCCTCGAGCAGGGCCACCATCTCTGCGGCACTCTTTCCGGTCGCGCAGACGATGAAGCGATAGCCAAAGGTCTGCTCATAACGTTGATTACCAAGCGCGAGCCTCTCCAGGACCTGTTCATCGGCGTGGTTGACCCCGCTCTGTTCCCCCGAAGACCAGTCCGCCGTGCTGGCAAACTTTTCCTTCAATTGATGGACATCCCCAATTTTCGGGTGGGCGGCAAAAGCCTCGAGGCAATCCGGACGGGAAAGTTCCCCCCACAATTCATCGGCCCGGGCGAGCAGTGCTCCGAATCCCGAGAAGGGCCGGGAACCAGCCATTCGCTTGGCCCAGGTGATGGAACCACAGCAGCGAAGCAGCGCCGCCACCGCCTCCTCATGGCCCAGGGTATTCAGGATATCCAGGGTCACCGGGTTACCGTCCCTGGGCAATCTGCCCGTAGACCCGAAGGCGGCTGACCCCGCCATCCGGAAACACATTCAACTTTACGTGGGTAAAAGGGCCGGCATTGGATATGGACTCGCCCTCAAACACATGCAGGTGGTCCGGCTTCATGCTGGTCTTGGGAATAATGTTGACCCATTCAAACTCCGGCCAGGTCAGGGAATCCACCGGCTCATCCGGCGCCACGCACCCGTCCAGCGAACAGAGGTCCGGATAATTCCCCTTGAAGTGGCGGGTATTGATTTCAATGCGATGCAGTTGGCCCGCCCGGCCAAGTTGGATAATCGCCCAGTCATACCCCGGTCCGCGACGGCGGCGGGTCTCCCACCCCTCCCCCATATGATGGGCCTCGCCAGGCAGAATCAGGTTTTCCACCGGGGAAAAAAACCGGTCGCTGCAGGCCACCGCTTTCCCGCCATAGCGGAGGCAGGCGAGATCGATATCCTCATCGGGAAGAACCCGCCAGTCCACCGCGACATCCCCATACACCCGGAGCCGTGCCACCCCGCCATCGGGATAAATATTCAGCCGGATGTGGGTCCAGGCGGTCTGATTCATGACCCCGAATAGATTTTGCGCGCCGGGGCGCAAGGGAACCCGGGGGAGAATTTCCACCCAATCCCCCGATTCGCCATTTTTGGCATCGATCGAGGCATAGGAGGGATTGTTGCCGAGAAAGTGATTGGTATCGATATCCACCCCGCGAATGACCCCGGGCAAACCGAGGCGGATCACACACCAATCCAGTCCGGGACTCCGGCGGCGGCGGGTTTCCCAACCATCCATCCACTTGCCCCGGTCGGTGTACACATCCGGCTCAAACCGGCCCCGGCCCGGTTTAAGCAGATTTTCCTTGGGGGCAAAAAACTCATCGCTGGCGTCCAGCGCCTGGCCGCCCAGCATTTCTGCGGCAAGATCGATCAGCCCGGTGAAGGCGGCCGCCTCTTGTGTTTGACCACTCATGATCCCTCCTGTGACTTGCCCTTCGGGCGGGTGATAATTTGCCCCATGCGTTGACGTGGCTCCCGGTCTCCCGCTTGCCAGACCAACGAACCGCGATGATAGGTGGCTTGAACTTGTCCGTAAAGGGATTCCCCGGTGAACGGGGACAGCCGGTGACGATACAGAAGATCGTCGTCCGTCCATTTGTGGCAGGCTTCCGGGTTGAACACCACGAGGTCGGCATCCAGGCCTTCGGCGATCCGCCCTTTCCGGCCCGAGAGCCCGAGGAATGCGGCGGGGGCTTCGGAGAACCATCGGGCAAGATCAGAAACGCTCCCCCCCTGCTCTTTCCAACGGGTCCACACCGCGGGCAGCGCAGTTTGGAGCCCGGGAATTCCTCCCCATGCCGTCATCAAATTACCGGATTGAAGCTGTTTCATTTCCGGCGGACAGGGCGAATGATCGGTGGCGACCCACTGAATCAGACCGGACCGGAGTCCGTTCCAGAGCCCTTGGCGGTGGCGCAACTTTCGAATGGGCGGCGCGCATTTGTACCGGGGATCGCCATCCGGAATCGTCTCCGCACTGAAGTAGAGATAGTGGGGGCAGGTTTCCACGGTAACCGGCAGCCCCTCCAACTGGGCGGCCTGAATCACCGCAAGCGCTTCGGCGTTGGCCAGGTGGACAATATGCAGGGGACAGGCAAATTCCCGGCAGAGGTCAATCAACAGCAGGATGGCATCGAGCTCCCATTCAGGGGGCCGGGAGTTCAGGTAATTTTCATAAGCCCGGTTGTTGAATCCCGCCGGCATGGCCCGGTGTCGGGGCCATTCGGCATGGGCCAGCAGCGGCAGGCCGGCATCCCCCAGCACCGCCATGGCCCGGCGGAGCTCGCGCAGACCCGAGGGGGGAAATTCGCTCAGACCGGAATCAACGAGAAAGGCCTTGATCCCGAACACCCCGGCATGAATCAGTTCGCCGAGGTGATCTTCCGAGCCGGGGATCAGCCCGCCATACAGGCCGACATCAACCGCCAACTTGCCTTCGGCCGCGTCCCGTTTGGCTTCGAGGGCCGCAGCCGTAACGGTGACCGGGGAAGAATTGAGCGGCATATCCACGAGGGTTGTAAATCCACCGGCCGCGGCGGCGAGGGTTGCGGTTTCAAAGCCCTCCCAGTTCGCCCTTCCCGGTTCATTGATATGGGTATGGGCATCGATCAGGCCGGGCAGGAGTACCGCATCGCCCCAATCCACTGCGGTGGAGGGCGCTTCTTCCGGCGGCGTGATCGAACGGATCCGCCCCGCTTGGACGTGTACCGCAGCTGGCCGAATCCCTCCCGGGGTGACCACACGACGGCTGATCAGCGTCAACCCGGGCGCTTTAGAATTCGGTGAAGTGCAGGAAGATGCCAACGGTGGCCCCCGAAAGGTCGGATGATTTCAACGCTTCGGTATCGCTTGCGTCCACATACAGATAACCGGCATTCAGACCGATCGAAAAAGTTTCCGTGATATTGATTCGGGCGCCAAGGGTGGGCTGAACCATGAACAGGGTCTCGGAGCTGTTCAACCCGCTGACCGATTCCGTCTCCAACTGGCCGCCACCGATCAGGCATTCCACGGAATAGTGAATCAGTGCATCGGGCTGGAAGATATAACCGGTATGCAGGCCGGCGTACCACAAATCCATGAATTCAAGATCCTTGAGGAAGGCGGAGTCGGTATTGACCTTGCCAAGCAGACTGTTGAAACCGACCCCGAGAATAAACCGGTCATTGAGCAAACCTCCGGCATAGATGCCGCCGATCGGGGCGAGGTCTCCCCCGATATCGGCCAATTGAAGGTCAAACTTGGAATACATGTTCCAATGATCTTCGTAGGTAATGACGGATTCCTTTTCCGCCAGAACCGGCAAGGCGCACCCCGCCACCAACATTGTGATCAACCACTTTTTCATACCCAAACCTTCCTGTGCAATATCCCCCCGATACTACTGATCCCCTTCCGGTTTACACAATGAAAGAATTTCTCCCGCCGGGGATCGGAGGGATGCATCTTCCAACGATTGGAAACGGTGCCGAAAAATCTTCCAAGGCTTGGAACTTTTTGGCGCGGTTTTTCCAATCGTTGGAACCGTGGCGGGGATCACCCTTCGAGGGCCTGCCGGATCAGATCCTTGCCCAAGGCAAGGGCCTCGGTGATTTTGGCGGGGTCCCGCCCCCCGGCTTCGGCCTTGTTGGGGCGACCGCCCCCGCCGCCCCCGGCCGCCTTGGCGATGGGGCCGATCAGTTTGCCGGCATGAAAACCCTTCGCCACAACCGCATCAGGAGCGGCACACAAAAAACTGACCTTGTCGCCATTGCGGGCGGCAAGCAGGACCACGGCTTCCGGGTTCTGGGATCGCAGGCCGTCATACACCGAACGGATCCCGTCCACATCGAGATCGCCAAGGTCGCCGACCACCACCGGAACCCCGCCGATGGTTTCCGCCTGGTGGACCAGGTCCCCGGTCTTCCCCTGGGCGGCCGCCTTCGCCTGCAGTCGTTTTTCTTTTTCCATCGTCCGGATCTGCTCCAGCAATTGATCCACCCGGTCCGCCACCGCATCGACAGGAATGTTGAGGGTCTGCGACAACCGGCGCAGGGTATCGTGCTCGCGGCTGACCAGATCATAGGCGCTGGCGCCACAGACCGCCTCGACCCGGCGGACTCCGGCGGCCACGGAGCTTTCTCCGACGATCCGGAACAAGCCGATATCTCCGGTGGCGGCGACATGGGTGCCTCCGCACAACTCCCGGCTGAACCCGCCGATATCCACCACCCGGACCACATCGCCATATTTCTCATCGAACACTGCGGTGATCCCTGAGCCCGCAACATCCTTAAACGCCATCGAGTAGGTTTTCAGCGGGGTATTTTGAATCACCCATGCATTGACCTGCTGCTCGACCTGGTGCAACTGCTCATGGGAAATTGCTTCGTAGTGGCTGAAGTCGAATCGCAGCCGGTCTGGAGCGACCATGGATCCTGCCTGCTTGATGCTCGCATTGACAAATTGCTTGAGCGCCGCCTGCAGCAAGTGGGTGCTGGTATGGTGGCGCATCAGATTGCTTCGGCGCGATGCATCCACCTCCGCGGTGATCTCATCTCCCACCGACAGGGTGCCTTCCATCATCCGGCCGATGTGGAGGATCAATCCGTCCGCAGGCTTTTGCGTATCCATGACCTCAAACACGCCCTGTCCGCCGCGCAGGAAACCACAATCCCCCACCTGGCCACCGGACTCGGCATAGAAAGGGGTTTCGGCCAGGAGAATCCGGCCCTCCTGGCCGGCGGATAACCGATCCGTCAAACCATCATCGCCGATGGCCTGGAGCATGGTGGAGGTCTGGGAGGTCCGGTCATAGCCGGTAAACACCGACTTCACGCCTTTGTTTACCAGGGCGGCAACCAGATCCGCCTGGGCAGCACGGGAACCATCCTTGCCGGCCGCCCGGGACCGGCTCTTTTGCCTGGACATCAATTGGTCGAAGCCAGCCTGATCCACCGACAGATTTTTTTCCTGAGCCATGAGGGTGGTCAAGTCGAGCGGGAACCCGAAGGTGTCATACAGTTTGAAGGCGGCATCGCCGGGGAAGATGGACCCGCGATTCCCGATCACTTCGGACGCGACCTCCTCAAACAGGGTAATCCCGTGATCGAGGGTCGCGGCAAAACTTTCCTCTTCCGATTTCAGAGCGCGGTGGATGGCATCGCGCCGCTCGACCAACTCGGGAAACGTCGCGCCCAGAATGGACTCCACTTCAGGCAACAAAGCCCCGAGAAAGGGCGAGGGCACATCCAGCTTGCGGCTATACCGCACCGCCCGGCGCAAGAGCCGCCGCAAGACGTAACCCCGTCCTTCGTTGGAGGGCAAAACCCCGTCGGCAATCGCGACCGCGAGGGTGCGGATATGGTCGGCGATGACCCGCATGGCAATCGCCGCCTCCCCTTCGTAGGGCTTGCCGCTCATCGCGACCAGCTTCTGAATCAGGGGCTGAAAGAGGTCGGTATCATAGTTGGACTTCTTGCCCTGCATGACACTGACCACCCGCTCCAGCCCCATCCCGGTATCCACATGCTTGGAGGGCAGTTCCTCCAGCGAGCCATCACTTTTTCGGTTGTACTGGATAAACACGAGATTCCAGATTTCCATGACCTCGGCGATACCCGCATTCACCTGGTCGGGCGTACAACCGTTTTCGGTGAGATCGATGTGGATTTCCGAACAGGGCCCGCAGGGACCGGTCTCCCCCATTTCCCAGAAGTTATCCTTCTCCCCGAACCGGAGAATCCGGGCGGGATCGATATCCGTCACATCCTTCCACAGCGCTTCCGCCTCGTCATCATCCTGGTAGATGGTTGCCCACAGACGGTCCTTGGGGAGGTGCCAGACCCCGGTTAACAGCTCCCACGCCCAGGCGATCGCTTCCCGCTTGTAGTAGTCCCCAAACGACCAGTTGCCGAGCATCTCGAAAAATGTGTGGTGGTAGGTGTCAATGCCCACCTCCTCCAGGTCATTGTGTTTGCCGCTGACCCGAATGCACTTCTGGGTATCGGCAACCCGTTTGTCCTCGCTGACCTTGGCCCCGAGAAAGATTTCCTTGAACTGATTCATCCCCGCGTTGGCAAACAACAGGGTGGGATCGGTGGGGATCACCACCGGGGAACTGGGCACAATGATGTGCTGTTTGGAGCGGAAGTAGTCGAGAAAGGATTGGCGGATTTCCGCCGCAGTTCTGGGGGTAGTCATGGGGTGGGATCAACTTTTGTTAGCGCCGGAAGCATGCTCCTCGATCTTCTTGTAGATGGCATCGGTAATTTTCTTCTGCATGTCGGGATCGGACTTGAGCAGTTCGCGGGCGGCATCGCGGCCCTGTCCGAGTTGCTCGCCGTCGAAGGACAGCCAGGATCCGCGGCGCTCCAGCAGACCGTGATCGAGGGCAGCATCCAGAATCGACCCGGTCCAGGAGATGCCTTCATTGTAAAGAATATCGAACTCCGCTTCGGTGAACGGGGGGGCGACCTTGTTCTTGACCACCTTGACCTTGGTCCGGTTGCCATACACCTTGCCGGCAGAATCCTTGATCTGGCCAATCCGGCGAATATCCATCCGCACCGAGGCATAAAAACGGAGGGCACGCCCGCCGGGTGTGGTTTCCGGGTTGCCGAACATGACCCCGATCTTCTCCCGGATCTGGTTGGTGAAAATGCAGGTGGTCTTGGAGCGGTTGATGGCTCCGGTGAGCTTGCGCAATGCCTGGGACATCAGCCGGGCCTGAAGCCCGACATGCGAATCCCCCATCTGGCCTTCCAACTCAGCCCGGGGGGCAAGGGCGGCCACCGAATCGACGACCACCACATCCAGCGAATTACTGCGGACCAGGGTTTCGGCAATGTTCAGGGCCTCCTCCCCGGAGTCGGGTTGGGAGACCAGTAGCTCATCGAGGTTGACCCCGATTTTCTTGGCATAGCCGGGATCGAGGGCATGCTCGGCATCGATAAACGCGGCCAGCCCCCCCTTTTTCTGGGCATTGGCAATGATGTGGGACACCAGGGTGGTCTTGCCGGAGGATTCCGGGCCGAAAATTTCGATGACCCGGCCGCGGGGCACCCCGCCCACCCCGAGGGCGATATCCAGGGTCATACAGCCGGTGGAAATCGCGGGCACCTTGACCTTCTGATCTTCCGCTCCCAGGCGCATGATCGAGCCTTCGCCGAATTCCTTCTGGATCTGGGCGAGAACCGCACTGAGGGCGGCGGGAATTTTGCTGTCGGCACTGTCGGTTGCTGCGGGCGTTTTGGATGCTTTTGCCATGATTGATTCCTTTCAAAGGGGATTCCGGATGACCCGGAAAGGGTTAGTTCTACTGGAGGGCCGGGGGGATGTCAACGAAGCCATGTACCCCCGGTGACTCCGGTTTCGCGCGATTCGGTTCCTGATCATACCTACACAAGGAAACGAGAGGGGGATTTTTGACAAACTTTTTTATTTTTTTATCACCGCAGGCGGATTTCCTGGCCGGTCGGTCAGGGCAGGGAGTGCCCGGCGGCGCGATACAGCTCATACCACTGGGGTCGGGACAGTCGGACGGTGTCGGCCCGGCACAGGTCGCGAAGCCGCTCGGGGTTCATGGTGCCGAGGATGGGTTGCATCCCCGCCGGATGCCGCAGCAACCAGGCGATGGCGACCGCCGGGGCAGGCACCCCCTGCTCGCCCGCAATCTGGTGGAGCACCCGGTTCAGGTCCGGGAATTTGGGGTGATCCAGAAAGACCCCCTCAAAGAATCCAAATTGGAGCGGAGACCAGGGCTGGATTGTCATGTCGTGAAGCCGGCAATACTCCAGGATACCACCATCGCGATCGACCGCACCGTCAACTCCCATGTTCACATTCAATCCCTGGTCGATCATCAGGGTATGTCCGAGACTGAACTGAAGTTGATGGATGATCAGGGGTTGGCGGACATAGCGGCGCAACAGATCGATCTGCCTCGGATGCTGATTGCTCACCCCGAAGTGCCGCACCTTGCCGGACTGAAACAGGTTGTCGAACGCGGCGGCCACCTCCTCCGGTTCCACGAGGGCATCGGGACGATGGAGCAACAGGATATCCAGGTACTCCGTTTCCAGGCGCCGAAGACTGCCCTCCACCGCCCCCAGAATGTGGTCGCGGGAAAAATCGAAATACCCGGGACAGATCCCGCACTTGGATTGGATCTGAATCTCGGCACGGGGGGTACCGGTCTGCTGCAATGCCCGGGCAAACACCCTTTCAGAGCGGCCATCATCATAGATATCCGCGTGATCAAACAGCCGGATACCACAGTCGAGGGCGGTCTCGATCACCCGCGCGGCCTCGGCCTCCGGTTTCCCGCCCATCCGCATACATCCCAGTCCGAGGACCGAGGTAACCGTCTCACTCATCCCGAGCGTCATCGTTTTCATTCAACCCTCCCCCGCATGGAAACACGTCAACCGACCAGATGTTCGCGCAGTAAATTCAACGCCGCGCGCATGGCAAAGTTCCGGACCGAAGACCGGGAACCGCCAAACCGGATTTCACGGACGGCCGATCCCTCGGGGCCGGCGACGCCGATATAGACCAACCCGACCGGCTTATCGTCCGTCCCCCCCCCGGGGCCGGCCACCCCGGTGATACTCACACCCCAGTCCGCACCCAGGCGGGTTCGCACTCCGACCGCCATCGCCGCCGCAACCGGGCCGCTCACCGCGCCCTGGTCGGCAAGCAGTTCCGCCGGAACATCGAGCAGGGATTCCTTCACCGCATTCGCGTAGGCAATCACCCCGCCGACAAAAAACCGCGAACTACCGGGCAGTGCCGTGAGTTGCTCACCCAGCCCTCCCCCGGTACAGGACTCGGCAACCGCGAGGGTTTGTCCCGACCCGGTCAACAGATCCGCCACCACCGAGGCCACCGAGTCATGGCTCAGCGCCACCAGCTCGTGCACGGTCAGCAGGGACTGCACCAGCTCACCTGCATGCGTCAACCGGGCCTCGTCGGGATGCGTCAAGGTCAGCAATACCTGGCCGGGGGAGGCCCGAAAGGAGGGATTGATTTCCTCAAAGGGAAACTTCGCCTCGTGCATCCGGGCAAGCAAATCCGATTCACCCAGGCCGGCAACATGAAACTTGATCGTTCGCACCGGCGAGCTCGGCCAGCGTTTGCGCAAAAACGGCATGACGTGATCGGTCAGAATGGCCTGAAATTCACTGGGGGGACCAGGCAGTAAAAACAGCACCGCACCGCCAATCCGGAGCAATTCTCCGGGGGCCAGGCCGGCCGCATTGTCGAGAACCTCGGCCTGTTCGACCACCAGGGCATGCTGTTCGACCAGGTTATTGAGCGGCTTCCTGCGAAACCGATAGCGCTCGACAATCCGCAACCGGGAAGGCTCATGCATCACCACCCCGCATCCCAGCATCTCCGCCACCACGCCCCGGGTCAGGTCGTCGCCGGTCGGCCCGAGCCCACCCGAAAACACCACCACCTCAGCGCGGTCCAGAGCCTCCGACAGGGCGTCGCGAATTTCCTCTGCCTGATCACCGATGGTGGTATCCCGGGACAAGGTATATCCCTCGGCATCCAGTGCGGCGCCGAGGGCTTGGGCATGGCGGTTGATCGTCCCGCCATTGAGCAGCTCGGAACCGGAGGAGATCAGCTCGATGCGGGGGCCGTTCACTTCGGATAACCGTCGGGATGACGCTGGTGCCACGCCCACGCATGCTCGATGATTGTCCTCAAGTCAGCATAGGCGGGCCTCCATCCCAGCTCGTCATGGGCCTTGGTCGCAGCCGCAATCAGTCGTGCAGGATCCCCGGGACGGCGGGGGGCCACCTGGGCAGGGATCTCATGGCCGGTCACTTCACGCGCCATCTCGATCACCTGCCGCACCGAATATCCGCTGCCATTCCCAAGATTAAACGGCCCCTGCTGCTTGCCTTCGAGGGCGAGCCGGTGCGCCTGGGCAAGGTCGACAATATGGATATAGTCGCGAATGCAGGTGCCATCCTCCGTCTCATAGTCCTCCCCGAAAATTTGGATCGCGCGGCGCTTGCCCAGGGCGACCTGCAGGACCAGCGGAATCAAATGGGTCTCCGGTTCGTGGTCTTCGCCAAATTTTTCCGTCGCCCCCGCCGCATTGAAATACCGCAGGAAGACCGACTCCAGTCCGGTACGTTCACGGCACCAGTTCAGGATTTCCTCGAACTGCAACTTCGACTGCCCGTAGGGATTCTGGGGCCGCTGGGGAAGCTTTTCATGAATCGGTACTTCATCCGGTTGGCCATATGTGGCGCAGGTGGAGGAAAAAACAATCCGGGGTACACCCACCGACTGCATGGCCTCGACCAGGTGGATTCCCCCCTCAACATTGTTCCGGAAATACATCATGGGATCGTCCATGGACTCCCCAACCAGGGCAAACGCGGCAAAATGCATGACCGCGTCCGGGCGGGAAACCTTCATCGCCTCCCCAATGCTGTCCCGGTCCCGCAAATCCCCCTGGAGAAAGGTGGCCCGGTCGTCGATCGCCGCCCGATGCCCGCGCTCCAGAGAATCGAACACCACCACCTCGTGACCGGCATCGAGCAACTGCTCGGTGGTCACACTTCCAATATAGCCGGCTCCGCCGGTGACAAGAATTTTCATGGCGGGAAATGGTACTCCACTGCCGGATGAAGTGCAATCACCCGGTTGGTCCATCGCCGGCCGGGGCAGTGCGTATTCATGAGGCCTCGTTGAGGCAGGGTTGCGACTGTCGTGCCTTCAGGGCCCTCATTCCCATTCCGAATCGTAATCCTAATCGTAATCGTAATCGCCTCTTATTTAGTGCTCAGAATAGCCCCGGCAAGCCGGCACAGGGTGAGCCGTGACTTTTTACCCTTGTTCCGATAGGAATGGTCCATGCGGATCAACCCCGACAAGAAGTTTGGCACCCGGGAGTGCCCGTCATGCGCGGTGGAAGTGGAAGCAAACCACAACCGCTGCCCGGTCTGCGGGTATGACTTCCCCCAGCCCGGACCAACCCGCAAATGGCTGTGGCCGGCCGTCGCCGCGCTTCTTCTCCTCGCCCTGCTGGCGTGGCTGGTGTGATCGCCCAAACGCCTGCCCAACCCGCAAAGACCCCTTCAGCTTACCGGCGCTAAAAAGACAGGACACGCAACGGCTACGATGACGATGAGGCGGATGCCGACCTGGCATTTTCCAACGGTTGGAAAATGCGCCTCAAAAAGTTCCAATCATTGGAACCCTCATCCGGGGGTGCGTGGGGACGCATCCATGGAAGGTATTCCGGAGCCTCCGGGGGAAGCCTTGTCGGTCCGGACCTGGCCGAGATACTCCGGCAGGTCAATGCCGGCCATGCGGGCGACATCATGGATCGGGGGGAGGCTCTTGATCAGGTTGGAAGCGAAATTGGCGGTGGAGGAAGAGCCATCGGAGGCCCCGGAGTCCCACACGGTGATCTTGTCGATCTTGAGGTTCTTGATCGCTTCGACCTGGCTGGCCACGATGTTTTCAAGTTTCTCGATCATCAACAGGGTGGCCGCAGACTTGGCATCGCCATTGCAACTGGTGACAAGGCGTTCATACCCGGTGGCTTTGCTTTCCAGCAGCTTCTGCAACCCTTCCGCTTCGGCCTGGAATTTCATCAACACCGCATCCGCCTCGCCCTTGGCGACAAGCCGGATACGTTCGGCTTCGGCCGCGGCGGCAATTTCAATTTTGCGGCGGTCAATTTCCTTCTGGACCACTTCGGCCGCATTCAACCGCTCGAGTTCTGCCTTGTATTGGGACTTTTGAATTTCCGCTTCGGCCACCCGCTTGGCGACTTCCCCCTGCTGGAAGGCTTCCGCCTCTTTGACCGCCAGGGTGGCGTTGAAGGCGGCAATTTCCGCCTTGGATTGGTTTTCGCCTCCCACCGCTTCTTTTTCCTGACCCTGGACATAGACCCGCTGATCAGCCTCGGCACGCTTTTTACCCTTGATCGCCTCTGCGGTGGCTTCGGCGACCCGGACATCCCGTTCGCGGTAGGCATCGGCCTGCCCGATCGAACCCAGCTTTTCCTGCTGAGCGACATCGACCATGGCCTGATTCACCGCTTCGGCGGCGGCCTTCTTGCCGAGGGCCATGATGTAGTCGGATTCATCCTGAATGTCGGTGATATTGACGTTGATCAGGTAGAGCCCGATCTTGTTGAGTTCCGGCTCCACATTGCGCCGGACCGAAGCGAGAAAGCTTTCCCGGTCCTGGTTGATCTGCTCGATGGTCAGGGAGGCCACGGTAAGACGCAATTGACCGAAGATAATTTCGCGGGCCATTTCCTCGATCGCGGGTTGATTGAGGCCGAGCAACCGTTCGGCGGCGTTGGTCATGATCACCGGGTCGGTGCTGACACCGACGGTGAAGGTGCTGGGGACATGAATCCGGATATTCTGAAGGGAGAGGGCATTCTTCAGGGGTATGCTGATGGTGATCGGGGTAAGGCTGAGGTATTCGCTGTCCTGGATGAGCGGCCAGACAAGGGCGCCCCCGCCATGGATACAACGGGCGGACTGACCGCCGACCCGGCCATAGACCACCAGGATCTGATCGGAAGGGCATCGTTTATACCTGGAGGCCAGAAATAGAATGGTCGAGGTGACCAGTATGGCGAAGGCTATGGTTAACACAATCCATCCAGTCATCATCGTCCGACTCCTTGCAAGGCTTCTTCTTCCACCACAAACGTATGATCTTCCATCACCCGGGTCACCTTGATCGAGGTGCCGGTGGCGAGGGCTCGCCCGGGCTCGGTGACCGCGTTAAAGACGCCCAATCGGTTATTGACCGCGACCTGGACTTTGCCGATGCCATCGGCGGGGATGGTCAGATATACCGAACCCCGCTGCCCCACCGCCTTGCCCATATCCACAGTCCCGCTGGATTGCAGTTTCTTCATGAAGTGGAAGATACGCCCAATGACCCATACCGCACCGAGGCCGATCGCCACCGCCCCGGCAAAAGACAGGGCAGGCAGGGTTTCACCTTCCAGAAAGGCGCGGCCGGCCAGGCCGAACATCATCAGAAAAGCGGTGATGCCCTGCATGGAGAGGAACTTGAAACTGACATCGGCACCGGTGAGGTCGGCATGGTGTCCGCCGACATCGGTATCGAGATCCCCTCCCCCGATAAAAAACTGCATGATAAAGAGGATGGCGAAGATGGTGCCACCGAGCACAGCACACAAGGTAAAGGTCATCGGGAGCCAGTTCATGGGAACAAGTCTCGGTGATGCGACCGCGCCGGGTCAAGTCTCATGATGCACCAACCGTCAGGTCAACTTGCCCACAGATCCTTCAGGGTCGCGGTGCGGTTAAAGACCGGGGCGCCTGCGGTGTGATCATAACGGTCGGCGCAGAAATAGCCCACCCGTTCGAACTGGAACGCCTGCTCGGGCTGGGCCTCGGCCAGCGAAGGCTCGACCATGGCCTGCACTTCGATCGCCGATTCGGGGTTCAGGTGGGATTTGAAATCCACCTCCTTGTCACCATCCGGTTCGGGGACGGTAAACAGGCGATCATACAGCCGGACCGTGGCGGGCACGCCCCGGGTCGCCGAGACCCAGTGGATGGTGCCCTTGACCTTGAGCTTGTCCTCGGGAGGATTCCAGGTGCAGTGGATTTCCTTTACCGCGCCGGTGGCGTCGTCCTGCACCACCCGTTCGCAGGTCAAAAAGCCGGCGTAGCGGATGCGGACACTCTTGCCGGGGGTGAGTCGGAAATATTTGGGGGGCGGTTCGAGCATGAAGTCATCCTGTTCGATCCACAGTTCACGGGTCAGGGTCAGGGTACGGCTTCCCGCAGTTTCATCCTCGGGATTGTTGACCGCCTGCACGTCGAGATCCTGTTCGAGGTTGTCGATAATCACCTTGACCGGACGCAGCACCGCCATCCGGCGAAGCGCGGTGCGGTTCAGAGCGTCGCGTACGCAGTGTTCGAGCAGGGCAAGGTCGGTCAGGCTTTCGTACTTGGTGATGCCAATGCGGTCGCAGAACTCCCGGATCGCCTCGGGGGGATAACCGCGGCGGCGCATCCCGCACAGGGTGGGCATGCGAGGATCATCCCAACCGCTCACCTGTTTTTCCTGCACGAGCTGGAGCAGCTTGCGCTTGCTCATCACGGTGTAGGCCAGATTGAGCCGGGCGAACTCGAACTGCCGGGGCACGATCGGCGGCGCCAGTTGGCTCACCACCCAGTCATAGAGGGGACGATGAACTTCAAACTCCAGGGTGCACAGGGAGTGAGTAACGCCCTCGAACGCATCTTCGAGGGGATGGGCGAAGTCATACATCGGGTACAGACACCAGTCCGAACCGGTGCGGTAGTGGGGTTCGCGAAGAATCCGGTACAGCACGGGATCGCGCAGGTGAAGGTTGGGCGAGGCCATGTCGATTTTTGCCCGGAGGCAGCGGCTGCCATCAGGAAACTCTCCCGCCCGCATCCGGCGGAACAGATCGAGGCTCTCCTGAGGATCACGATTGCGGAAGGGGCTTTCCTTGCCGGGCCGGGTGGGTACGCCACGGTATTCCTTGAACGCTTCCGAACTCAGGTCGCAGACATAGGCACAGCCCTTCAGGATCAGGGCCTCGGCAAACTCATACATCCGCTCGAAGTAGTCGGCGGCATAAAAAAAGTGCTCGCCCCAATCAAACCCCAGCCACCGGATATCCGCCTGGATCGCTTCGACATATTCCATCGATTCCTTGGCGGGATTGGTGTCGTCCATGCGCAGGTGGCAGCGGCCGCCAAACTCAAGGGCAATGCCAAAATCCAGACAAACCGCCTTGGCATGGCCGATATGGAGATACCCATTCGGTTCCGGCGGGAACCGGGTGACCACTTGTCCATTCTGTTTCCCGGCGGCAACATCCGCCATCACCACATCGCGAATGAAGTGGGATGCTTTCCCGGCAGGCTCGTTGTTTACTGGCTCGCTCATACTATCCTTCCAAAAGGCCACCACCTATAGCGAACAGCGGGGGAAAATGAAATGGAATTCAGTCGACCCTCGCGGGGCCGCCACGGACAATTTTTCGGCCGGGAGATGAAATCCCCCGCAGTTGGGTTATCGTGGGGCATGAAAAGAACCCCTCCCCCAAGCGTACGCGCCACCCTGATGGGCGGATTTTTGGCCCTCGGACTGATCGGAATCGTCGGCCAGCCGGCCCGGGCCGCCCTGTCCACGGATTTCCCGACCGCCCTCGAAGAGCAAGGGACCACCCTGATTCGAGCCGGGGCCACCCACCTCAAGGTGGGTTGGATTTTCTCGGTCTACGATGCCGCGTACTATGTGGCGGAAGGCTCAACCGCGATCGACTCCCTGACCCGGGATGTCGCCCGGCGGTTGGATATTCGTTATCTGAGATCCATACCCAAAGATCAATTTGTAGCGTATGCCGACAAAGCCCTCGCCCGCATGTTGACCCCGGCAGAACTGGAGGCGCTCACCGACCGGATCAAGCAGATCAACGCCGCCTATCAGGATGTTTCCGAGGGCGATAGGTACTCCCTTACCTACCTGCCTGGCGTCGGCACCCGCCTCGACCTCAACGGCAAGGAATTGGTTCTGATTCCAGGCGCGGACTTTGCCCTCGCCTACTTCCGGATCTGGACCGATGCATCCAACCCCTATACCCAGTTCCGGCAAGGGTTGATGGGATTGACCAAGTAAACGGGGCTTGCTGGCAAACCAGGAGCCAGTGGCGAGAGCTGCCCCGGGGAGGCAGAAGGAAAAAGACCCCTGCGTGTACCTCCGATTTCCATAGCGGCGACTCACCCCGCTCACCGAAACAGCCAACGCCCATTCGGAGATGGGCGCTACGCACGACCTGGGTGCGGGCATCTCGTCCATTGCCCATCGCCTATCGTCCACCCCGGCCCTTCTGTGGGCTTTACTCCCAGACGTGGTTTCGCTTTGCTAGGGGCATGGAAGCGACTTTTCGATTTGACAATCCCCGGGAGGCCCAGGAGCTGCTGGGAGCCCGCCAGGAGGCCGTACCGGTCATCGAGACCAAACTGGGGGGCACGCTGGTCTCCCGCGACACCTGGGTGACGATCACTGGCGAGGAGCCGACGGTGGAGCGTACGACCGCGTTCCTCGAACTCCTGCGGGAGGCCCGCAACCGGGGGATTTCCCTGCGGGAGCAGAGCGTGGGCTTTCTGCTGGATGCCTTCGTGGACGGCAAGGAGGACGATCTGCGCAAGATGTTCCGTACCCGGATCGAAGTGGGCCCGGGCAAGCCGCCGATCTTTCCCCGTACATTTGGACAGATGCAGTACTTCGAAGCGATGCGCACGCACGATTGCGTGCTCGCGGTCGGGCCGGCCGGGACCGGTAAAACCTACCAGGCGATGGCGATGGCAGTATCGAGCCTGGTCCGGGGCGATGTGTCCCGGATCATCCTGACCCGGCCTGCGGTCGAAGCGGGCGAAAGCCTCGGGTTCCTGCCCGGCGACGCCCAGCAGAAGGTTTTCCCCTATCTCCGTCCGCTCTACGACGCGCTGTACGCAATGATGAACAACGAGTTGATTGAGGAGTACCTCGCCAAGAGCATGATCGAGATCGCCCCCCTCGCCTATATGCGGGGTCGGACCCTGAGCCGGGCTTTTGTGATTCTCGACGAGGGCCAGAACACCACCCCGGAGCAAATGTTCATGTTCCTGACCCGGCTCGGGGTGGATTCCCGGTGCGTGGTCACCGGCGACCTGACCCAGATCGATCTTCCCGCCCACAAAACCTCCGGCCTGATCGAAGCCCGGAACAATCTCAAAGGGGTCAAGGGGGTGGCGACCATGGAATTGAACGAGACGGATGTGGTCCGGCATCCGCTGGTCCAACGCATCATCCAGGCCTATCGCCGACACCGTCAAGCCGGGGCCAACCCCTGAATGAACATCCGGCTGACCAACCGCCAGCGGGCCATGCCTCTGGATCGACCGGCCTGGCTTGTCTTTGCAACCTGGCTCGGTGATCGGCTGGCGCAGGCAGGAACCGGATTGACCTGGGAGGAGCTGTCGATCGCGGTGGTTGGCGACCGGCTCTCCGCCGCCCTGAACCAGGCCCACCTGCATCACCCCGGCCCAACCGATGTCCTGTCTTTTTCCTACCCGGTCCCCCAGCCGGATGGCTCCACCCGCTGGAGCGGAGAGGTGGTGGTCAATGCCCCGGTCGCGATCCGGGAGGCACGATCGCGCGGCCGGACGGCCGCCTCGGAATTGGCCCTCTACTGTATTCACGGGGTGCTTCACCTTGCCGGAGAGGACGACCTTGACCCGAAGGCCAAACAAAAGATGCGGCGGGCGGAGCGACGCTGGATTCAGGCGGCGGGCCGGGAACCGGATCTGGCCTGGGTTGCGCCCCCTCCCCCTCCGACGATGCCCAGGTCATGATTGTCCGCACCCACGCCATCCCCCTGACCTTCACCCCGGTGACCGAATCGTCGCGGGCGGTGACCTGGATGACAGAAGATCATGGGAGGTTGGTGACCCTGATCAAGGGTTCTCAGCGCCCCAAGAGCCTGTTCCTCGGCCAGTACGATCTCTTTTACACCTGTGAACTGCTCTTCTATAACCGCGACCGCGATGGGTGGCTGATCGCGCGGGAGTGCAATACCCTGTCGGCCCGCGACCGATTTCGGACAGACTGGCGCGCCTGCCTCGCCGCCTCCTACCTATGCGATCTGGTGCGCACCTGTGTTCCCCACCGCACCCCCGCCCCCGAGCTGTTTCAACTGCTGCACCGTGCGCTGGAGGACCTCAACACGCGGGGGGCGGACCTGATCCACCTGCTGTGGTTTGAACTGGCCCTGCTGCAAAAGCTCGGACTCACCCCGCAGTTCACGGCGTGTATCGAATGTGGAACCTCGATGATCAACCAACCCGGCGCCCACTGGGTCGGCGCGCGGGGGGGAATGGTTTGCCGCAGTTGTCACCAACGCTCGCAGGAACATGGCATTCCCCTGCCCCCGGATGTGGTGGCCGCCTTGTCCCACTGGCAACGGGCGACACTGCCCCCGCCGGTCAGTAAAATCCGCATGGAGGAAACCCGGCAACAAACCGCGGCAAAAGCGCTCGGAATCTTTTTGCGCATGCACCTCGACTCACCGCTGGTCTCCCGCCGCATTGCCATGCGGGCCCTGCTCTACAGGAAAAAGGCTTGAGCGCGCTGGCATCCGCTCATTAGGCTCCCCCCATGTACCAATACCCCATGCTCAACCGGGCCGTCTCCTTTATACGGCGGCTGCTGGTTCTATCGGTTGTCTTGATCGTATTCTTTTTTGCCTTTGAATGGTTTCGCCTACTCCTGTTGCTCCGGCGGGTACACCCGCTGGTCGGCCTGGGCGGCATGATACTCACCGCGCTGGTTCTGTTGTGGATGCTGATTCGCCACCTGAACCGGAGGGCCGATCACCAGACCCTTCGGGCCGGGGGATTTCGCACCGGAGCCCGGGCCACCCATCGCGACCTCCGAGCCTATTGCCGGTATCTGATCCAATACATCACCCGCCTCTCCAATCACCCTTATCTTCAGGAGGAAACCAGCCGCATCCTTCGCCAGCAGGCCGCCGACATCGATGAAGTCCTCGCATCCCACCCTCTGAATGACGACCTGTACCGAACCATTCAACAGGTCGAGGAAATCCTGCTGCCCAACGCGTTTGACGAATTGGACCGGGAACGCAAGCGCCTCACCATGGTCAAGGTGCGGGCGGTGATTGAAGATGCCAACCAGCCGCCCTTTCCGGTCATTGTGCCCCTGGTCATCCTCTACCATCAGATCACCCTGATTTCCCTGGTGGTCGATTGTTTTGTCACCCGGGCGTCCCTGGGGGAATACCTGTTGGTGATCAGGGATGTCTGGCAGGTCATGACCAAGGGGGACTTCATTCGGCTCGGGCAGCGGTTGTTCGAAGGGGTCTATATCAACAGCCCGCCCATGGGGATGGCCAGCAACGATCTCGGGCAGGCCATTTCCACTATCTGGATGACGCACTCGATCTCCAATGCTGCAGCCCTGCGCTGCCGCACCATTCACTCGTGGACCCTCAAGCAGGGGATTGCCGACATGGAGGGACAAACCGTTCCCACCCTCAATGAAATTCGTGAGGAGTGGATGCGCAGTGTCATGCCCCTGCTGAAGATTCGCATCCGACACAGCGCACCACCGGGCACCGAGGATACCGCTGGCTTTAGCGAATCGGTGGTCCGTGGCATTACCAAATCGATTGACCACGTCGTGCAAGGACTCAGCAGCCGCCCGATGGCCGCCGCCCAACCATCCCGGCCCCTGGCCAAAGCCTCCACCGCTTATCCGAAGGCGGCCGAAACAATTCCACCCCCGAGCGCGAGGAAAATCCGTCGACGCCGGAAACACCGGCGCCGCTACAGCCCGTGGAGACTGCTTGGCCTCTTCAGTCAGCGATTCAAATACCGGAACGGGCCGGACGCCTAGGATCAATCATGGACAATCTTTCCTCTCCTCCCTCCCCGCTGCCGGAAGGCAAACTGCTGCCGAGCGTTCCGATGCCCGTTCCTTACGGAGCCCACGTCGCGCTCAATGGCGTCCAATTCACCTTGTTCAGCCGCCATGCCACCCGGGTGTGGCTGCTGCTGTTTGATCATCCGGAGGACCACCACCCCAGCGCGGAGTATGAACTGACCCCGGAAGGCAACCGAATTGGCGATGTCTGGCATATTCATGTCGAGAACGCCCGGCCCGGACAGGGTTATGTCTACCGGATGGAAGGCCAGGCCCCCCCGGGACACAATGACTACTTCAATCCCAATCAGTGGTTGCTCGACCCCTACGCGCTCGCCATCGCCGGTGCACCCCGGTGGGGCGATCCCTTCGGACTGCAACCGGGACAACAACCCATCCAGGGCGCGGGTTTTCCCAAAGCAATCATTTTACAGGACGAGTTTGACTGGTCGGGAGATCGCCGGTTCTACATTCCCCTCGAAGACATGGTGATCTACGAGTGCAACCTCCGGGGGTATACCGCCGGCGGAAGCTCCGGCGTTGGCGCCCCCGGCACCTATGACGGCTTCCGGGAAAAAATCCCCTACCTGCGCGACCTCGGCGTGAATGCAGTGGAATTTTTGCCGGTGCAGGAATTCAATGAGATGGAATTTTTCATGGAGAACGGCAACCGCCGCCACCTCCGGAATACCTGGGGCTACAGCACGGTTGCATTCTTCGCTCCCAATGCCCAATACGCGAACCGGGGGGTCTATGGCCAGCAAGTGGCCGAATTCAAGGAACTGGTGATGGCCCTGCACCGCGAAGGCATCGAGGTGATTCTTGACGTGGTGTTCAATCATACGGCGGAGATGGGGGATGGCGGCCCCACCTATTCCTTCCGGGGCATCGACAACGCAATCTACTACATGATGGATAAAACCGGATTGCACTACATGAACTATTCCGGTTGCGGCAACACCGTGAACAGCAACCACCCGGTGGTCCGCAACTTTATCATCGACTGCCTCCGCTACTGGGTGCTGCACATGCACGTCGACGGGTTCCGGTTTGACCTCGCTTCCATCCTGACCCGCGGCAAGGATGGAGAGATCCTGCCGAACCCTCCCATCGTCGAGATCATTGCCGAGGACCCGGTCTTGCGCCAGACCAAGATCATCGCGGAAGCCTGGGACGCGGCCGGCACCTACCAGGTCGGGGACTTCCCCAGCGACCGCTGGTCGGAGTGGAACGGACGTTTCCGGGATGATGTGCGGCAGTTCTGGCATGGCAACCACGGCAAGCTGGGGGCGTTCGCCACCCGGTTGACCGGCAGCGCGGACCTGTATCAGAAGAACGAACAGTCCCCCACCAAGAGCATCAACTTCATCACCTCCCATGACGGATTCACCCTCAACGACCTCGTCTCCTACAACGAGAAACACAATGAGGCCAACCAGGAACACAACCGGGACGGCGACAATCACAACTACAGCCACAACCATGGCCACGAAGGTCCCACCAACGACGACCGGATCAACCGCATCCGGCGGCGGCAACAGAAGAACTTCCTCGCCACCCTGATGCTGTCCCAGGGCATTCCCATGCTGCTGGGGGGCGACGAGTTTTCCCGCACCCAACAGGGCAACAACAATGCCTACTGTCAGGATAACGATCTGAACTGGATCGACTGGAGCCTGCTGGAAAAAAACCGGGAGCTCCATGCCTTCACCCAATCCCTGATCGCCCTGCGCCGGACCTATCCCTCGCTTCGCCGCACGGCCTTTTTTACCGGTAAAGGCCATGGGAACATCCCCCCCGATATTTCCTGGTTCGGCATCCATGGCGGTGAAATCCGCTGGGACGAGGATCAGGCCATCGGGTGCGTCCTGCCCGGCCATTGTTTTTGCACCGGCGCCTCCGAACCCTGCGATCACCTCGCGCTGCTATTCAATGCGGCCGATCACCCGGCCACGTTCACCCTCCCCACCTCCCCCGGCGGGGACTGGACGATCGTCCTCGCCAGCACCGATCCCACCCCAGCCTGGAAAAAGACCGGACAAGAGCTGGTGTTGCCGGAGAAAACCGTGGTGGTTTGCAGCGCACCCTACCGGGGCCGGGGCGCCGGGCCTTCCGCCCCCGGTTCCCCCTGAACATTCGGTCCCCTTGACTGTCTATGGGAAGCGGATACATTGACCGCAAAGGAGAGCAACCATGTTTCTTGATCCTATCTACTTTTTATTTGCCGCGCCCGGATTGCTGCTGGCCTTCTGGGCGAGCATGAAAACCAAGAGCACCTTCCGAAAATATGCGAAGGTGGCGGCCCGCTCCGGGCTGACCGGGGCGGAGGCGGCTCAACAGATGCTGCGCTATGCCGGGGTAAACGATGTCCGGATTGAGCCGGTCCAGGGGTTTTTGTCCGATCACTATGACCCCCGGGCCAATGTGCTCCGGCTCTCCCCGGAGGTGTACCAGTCCAGCTCCCTGTCCGCCATCGGAGTGGCCTGCCATGAAGCCGGACACGCGCTTCAGAAAGCCCATCAATATGGCCCCCTCGCCCTGCGCTCCATGCTGGTTCCGGTGACCAGCTTCGGCAGCTCCCTTGCCATGCCGGTCTTTTTTATCGGCATGCTGGTTCAGGTTCCCTTTCTGGTGCAGATTGGAATCTGGATGTTTGTCGCTGTGGTGGCTTTTTCCATCGTCACCCTGCCGGTCGAGTGGGATGCTTCCGCGCGGGCCAAGCAGTACATGGTTCGGGCAGGCATTGTCACCGATGCCGAACAGGTCCATGCCGGGCGGGTGCTCAACGCAGCCTTTCTCACCTATGTAGCCGCCGCCGTGCAGGCCATTCTTACCCTGATGTACCTGATGCTTCGGGCGAGAGATTAGTCCGGACCAGCTCCACGACACACCCACCGGAGATACTCCGGGCTCCCTCCAATCACCGGGAGGGCGACCACGCAGGGCGTGTCATAGCTGTGCAATGCCTTCACCCGCTCGGTGAGCGCGGTTAGATTTTGATGAGCGGTCTTGGCCACAAAAGCGACCTCGGTGTCTTCTTGTACCGCGCCCTTCCAACGGTAGATGGACGCAATCGGCCCGAAAATATTGATGCAAGCCGCCAGACGCTCCTCGACCAGCGCCCGACCGATGTCCCGCGCCTCTTCTATGGTTCCTGCGGTCATATAGACCCAGACCACCGCTTCATGGTTGTCCATGGATTCTCCTTTCGATACAAGAAACACCCAGTGACCGGAGCCGGGGCTCCGGGATCATTGGCCCGTTCAAACCGAGTGAACATCAAGTATGGACCAGACGACAACTACCAATCGATATCGTGCAATCTTTATCTCGGATGTCCACCTGGGCACCCGCGGTTGCCAGGCCGAACGACTGCTCGACTTTCTACGTGTCCATGAAGCCACCTACCTTTATCTGGTCGGCGACATCTTTGATGGATGGCAATTGAAAAAAGCCTGGCATTGGAACCAGTTGCACAACGATGTCGTGCAAAAGATTCTCCGCAAAGTTCGGAAGGGAGCCCGGGTCACCTACATTCCGGGCAATCATGACGAGTTCGCCCGGGACTACATCAACCTGCATTTCGGGGGCATTCATGTGGTGCGGGATACCATTCATGTCGCGGCGGACGGCAAACGGTATCTGGTCCTGCACGGTGATGAATTCGATGGCATCGTGCGGTACAACAAGTGGCTGGCCAATCTCGGCTCCAGTGCCTATGACTTTTCCATTCGGCTGAATCACTGGTTCAACCGGATGCGCAAGCTGTTTGGAAAACCCTATTGGTCCCTCAGCGCTTACCTCAAGTCCAAGGTCAAGAATGCCGTCCAGTTCATGGCGAATTTCCAACAGGCGGTGGTCGCTGAAGCCCGCAAGCGAAATGTGCAGGGGGTCATCTGCGGACACATTCACCGGGCGGAGATGCTCGCGTTTGAAGACATCCTGTACTGCAACGACGGGGATTGGGTCGAAAGCTGCACCGCCCTGGTCGAGCATCAGGACGGGCGGCTTGAGATCATCACCTGGCTTCCGGAAAATCTTCAGCCACCACCGTGAACTGATTTCCACCGGAGCCGACCGCCCGGCATGATTCCTGCTCTTCTATCTCTCAGAGAGATGGAAAGCCGGACATGAGAAACTCTATAATCAACTTGATGCAGGTGATGGCGGCGGCCCTCGGGCTCCTGCTGGTCCTGACCGGCTGCCAGAGTCCGGCCCCGGAAATGACCGGGGCAACCCTCCGTCTTCCCGCCGCAAACGGCAACCTTTCCGATGCCGAAACCGATCATGGGCTCCTGATACAGGTCGAGCCTGAATCTACAGAACTTATTCAAGGGCAACCGCTTGCTATCGATTGCCTGATCATCAATGTGGGTCCGTCCGCGATAAAGCTCCCCTCCTCACCCCGGGTGCTCATCACATGCATCTATCCGGACGGTACCCGCTTCTTTGGATTGCCGGAAAACCATGGCGAGGTCGAATTGCTCTCCTCCCGACAATTAAAACCCGGAGAGCGGGTCCACCAGACCTTGATTCTGGACACTCAGAAACTCAATCAAATCGGGTTGCTGGAATTACGAACGCTATTCACTTTCGCACAAATGAATCAGGGCCGGGACCGAAACGCATGGCTGGGGAGGGCCCTGTCGAATGGCTATGGAATTCAATTGGTGGAAAATTCGCTGATCGATTCCGCTCCTGCCCTCTCCGCCATTTCTCCCTGAGTCCTTCCGGCCAATTTGGCCGGGCCGCCACGCCCACTCCACCCCGAAAGAAAACCGGACGCCACGGTAGCTGGATATCGCCGGGCTCAGACGGCCGGGCTGGCCACGATCAACCAGCCCCTCGGCTCGAGGAGCTCCGTTTCCTTTACCGGCCGGTCATGCCACAAATCCTGACCACCCTCCGGCAGGGCCACCGTTTCCCGTTGATCGCTGCTATTGAGGTAGACCCGGATCGTTTCCCCGTCCAGGCGTCGCTCAAAGGCCAGCACCCGCTCGCCCTCGGTGGGCAACCACCGCAGGGAGCCTCGACGCAGGCTCGGATGTCCGGCCCGCAACGCGATCGCCTTGCGATAAAAAGCAAACAGCTCCGCATCCGGTTTCCGGGGTGAACGCTCCACCGCCCCCCACGGACCCAGGGTTTCATCATCGAAGTCCAGATCATCCCATAGCATCGGCTGCCGATCATCGGGATCATTCGCCCCCCACATGCCAACCTCGGTGCCATAATAGATCATCGGAGCCCCAACATAGGTCATCTGGAACAACACCGCCTGTTGAAGGTGACGGTAAACCCGCGGTCCAGGCCGGGCGGTAACAAAGTCTCCCCCATGCTTGACCCTGGATGCGTTGAAGTAATGATCAAAGTTGACGACCGGCAGCATCGAGGGGTTGTTGAGCACTGAAGCCACCCGCCCCACATCATGCGAATCGAGTAGATTCTGCACCACGAAAGACACTTCTTCCGGATAGGCATGACGCAGGTCATCGAGGGCGGTCCGGAATGCCGCCGCAGTCATCGGGGGCTGGGCATCGGAAAAGAAACTGACCGTGGGATAGAGCCACATATAATTCATCACCGCATCGAACTCGTCCCCCTGCAGGTAGGCCTTGGCCAGATCGACGATCTCCGCAGTCAGATAGGCCTCGGGATTGATACGTTTCACATGGCTTCGCCACGCACGCCAAAACCCGTGTGGAACACAAAATGCGACATCCAGGCGCCAGCCATCAACGCCATCCGCGGGATCGCCATCGCCATCGGGATCCATCCACCGCCGGGTGCAATCAAAGATGTACTGCTTCACCGGCGCGATCAGATTCTCCGGGGTGCGGTTGAACTCCGGCAGGGCCTTGTGCCCAAACCATCCATCGTAGTCAAACGAGGTGTCGGAATTCCACTGCTTGATCAGAAACCAGTCTGCATACCGTGAGGCCTTGCCGTTTCGCAGAAGATCCTGGAAGGCAAAGAAATGCCGTCCGGCATGATTGAACACTCCGTCAATAATGATCCGCATGCCCCGACGGTGGATCTCGGCAACCAGATCGACAAAATACCGATCCGCCGCGGTCCAGATCCAGGTCGAGGGATCTTCCGTCTCCTCCGCCTCCGCCAACCGATTGAGGTCGCCCTCCCGATCCGGACCGAAGGTCGGATCAATATGGTGGAAGCAGGTGCCGTCATATTTGTGAAGCGACTGGGCCCAGAAGACCGGGTTCAAATACAACGCGGTAATCCCCAGCGTCTGCAGATAGTCCAACCGGTCGCGAATGCCCACCAGGTCTCCACCGAACCGGCGCAGATAGACCGAATCCCAGAAGCCCTTGCGGCTCGCTTCCCAGCCCTCGACTGCATACCAATCCTGCCCCCAGCGGGAGGTCGTCCACCCCTCGATGGGATGGTCGGTCACATCCTCCACGCGCGGATCGCTGGCCGGGCACCCATTGCGAAATCGCTCCGGAAATATCTGGTACCAGACAACATCCTTTGCCCAATCAGGTACATGCGCTTTCATCAAAGATCAGCCTCCATCGTGGGGGGACATACAGGCGAGGTGGACGAATCCGGCGGATAGGTAAACAAATCCCTCATCCCATAAGCTTTTCCGGTGCACTGGTTCAGTGCGTTCAGGACCTTGTGCTGCACATTGGGGGTCAGCCAGCGGCCGCGACAGGCCCGCCCAACCATTTTGTGGGTCAGGTGCTCAGTGGATGCAGCGACCAGGTCATGCGCCTTGAGCCCATGCTCAGTCAACAACCGGTGGATCGGCTGCTCTCCCAATTCCCTATTCCGCTCTATCCTGTTCATACCCGTCGGGTCCTTCTCCTGAGGCCATGCTTTCAGAAACAAGATCGGGCACCCCCTGACTTGCCTCCCTGTGGTTCGCGGACTATAGTCTTTGCGTCAGAGGAAAACAACCATGTCCACCGAAGTCTGGAAAGAATACGACGAAAATCAGCTCACCCACAGCGCGGCCCATTACCTGATGACCATCCGCGAACTGCTGGAGGAACATGGATATGCGCGGGTGACCGACATCGCCAAACGGCTGAACATCACCCGCGGAAGTTGCTCGATCAGCCTCAAGTCCCTGAAAAAGAAGGGACTGGTTGTCGAGGACGAAAATAAATTCATGTCGCTGTCCGAAGAGGGCAAGCGGCTCGCGCTGATCGTGGAAAAGAACGACGAGCTGCTGGAAACCTTTTTCCGGGAGGTCCTGCATATTGAGCCGGAACAGGCGGAAATTGATGCCTGTAAAATCGAACACCTGCTCAGTATCGAGACCAGTATCAAGCTCTGCAGCTTTCTGGAATTTATCCGCTCCAACCGAAAAGTGGCCCGGGACTTTATGAAGCAGCTCCAAAAGCAAACCAACTCCTGCTCCCATTCGGTTGAGAATTGTCCGAACTGTTCCGAAGTCTGTTTCTTTGAGCAGAACCAGCGGGTTCAGATTTCCCGCAAAGCCTGAATCATCGATTTCTAACCGACGGCTCACCATCGGCTGACCCCCGCTCCTTTTACTGTTCTCCAGCAGCCCCACAACTGGCTGCAGGGAGAACCGATGATTGCACGGATGGTCAACACCTGGGTGGCTTGGGATTTAGCCCTGTTTCGCGGCATGTACCTTCGGGAAGTCAAGCGCCCGACCCGGACGATTTTTCGACTCCTCTCCCGCAGTGGAGACGGGCCGCTATATATCGCCATCGCCGGTCTGCTTCTGTTTGCGGGTATCTCCTGGGCCCCCTCCTTCCTACGGATCGGTGCTGTGGCCTTCGCGATCCAGATCCCCCTCTACAAGCTGATTAAAACCGGTTGCCGCCGCCCTCGTCCATTTGAACAGCACCGGGATATCACCCACCGGATTCGCCCTCCGGATGCCTGGAGCTTCCCATCCGGACATACCGCATCCGCCTTCCTGTTTGCGCAATTGCTGGCGCTGTTCGTGCCCGCGCTTGCCCTTCCACTCTACGCCTGGGCAGGCCTGGTCGGCATGTCCCGGGTCTATCTCGGGGTTCATTATCCCACCGATGTCATGGCCGGGGCTCTTCTGGGACTGGGCCTCGGATTTCTCATCCCCCTTGGCGCTGGCTTCTAACCGAGACCTACCGATGGCAGACTACACCCACGTCATTCCCACAACCGTGAACAACCTGAAGGCGGCCGCCCGCTTTCGACCGATCGAGTTCATCAACTGGGCCAAGTTGGTCAAACCGCTGCGCCAATCCTCCACCCGGGAGGGAGCCAGCTTTGATCTGTACGCGCTCGCCTTCCATCTGTTTACCCGGCTCCCCTTCGATTACAGTCCCGCCGCCGCCCGGCCCGACCTCTCCCCCCCCCGCCCCCCGCACCGGACCGACCTGGACCAGCTACAGGTCGGCCTGTTCGCGGATGCGCCGGAACACCTCAGCGGCGTCGCCACCACGCTGGGCCACTGGAACCGCATGGCCAAGTCCCGCAACCAGTCGTTCAAACTTCACAGTGCCGGCGATCAACCGGTCATCCCAGACGGGGTTTGCTTTCCCCGCATGGGAAGTTTCCGTTTGCATGCCTATGATGGCCTGACCCTCCACATGCCTAGGGTCGACGAGGTGCTGGACTACATTGCCGCGAGCCGCTTCGATGTCTTGCACATTTCCACACCCGGCCCCATGGGCATGATCGCCCTGCTCGCGGCCAAGACCCTGCAGCTTCCGGTGGTCAGCACCTTTCACACCCACTTCCCCTCCTATGTGCAGCGACTGACCGGCGACGATGAACTGACCCAGGCCACCTGGAGTTTCATGCGCTGGTTTTACAACCAGATGCATGCCGTGGCCGCGCCGACCCCATCCGTGCGCGACGAATTGATCACCCAGGGGGTTGATCCGGCGCGCATTCACATCGTCGGCCGGGGCGTGGATCGTCAACGCTTCTCCCCCCGGTTCCGCGATGAGGGGCTCCGGCTGAGCTGGGGCCCGCACCACCTCACGCGCCTGGTCTATGTTGGCCGGTTGTCCAAGGAGAAGAACCTCGATTGCCTGGTCGATGCCTTTCTGCACTGCCTGACCACCCGGCCGGAACTTCAATTGATCCTCGTTGGCGACGGTCCCTACCGCCCGGAATTGGAAGCAAGGCTGGAGGGAACCAACGCGGTGTTTGCCGGAACCCGCAAAGGGGAGGACCTTGCCCGCCACTATGCCTCGGGGGACCTGTTTGTCTTTCCCAGCCAAACCGATACCCTGGGCAATGTGGTCCTGGAGGCCCAGGCCTCCGGCCTGCCGGTCGTCGTTTCCAGCCATGGCGGCCCGAAGGACTGCATGCAGGACGGGGTCACCGGGCTGGTGATTCCCGATCTGAACGCCTCGAGCCTCGCCGAGAATATCCTCGAGCTGACCCGGCACCCGGAGACCCTGGATCGAATGGGAGCGGCTGCCCGCACCCACTCCCGGCGGTACAGCCATGAGGCCGCTTTCGATGCCTTCTGGGCCTTGCATCCCACCGCCCAGACTGTAGCGATGGAGCAGGCGCGGAATGCCCCCAGCGCCATGGCGACCTGAACCTCCCAGCGCCCTCCCACCGAATCGTTTGAGCATTCTGCTTGAGCGGTTGTCTATATGCTGTACCCTTTACGGGTCAATGAAGGAGAACTGATGAAGAAAGCGATCGTTATTCTGTTTGCCAGCTTGCTGTGGATCCAAAGTGAAGCCCGGGCTCAGGAGCCGGCGGCAACGGAAAATCCGGATGCCGCATCCGGGCAGGTTCAGGGACCGCGCATTGCATCCGATGAACCGGTATTTGACTTTGGCATGGCCGACAATGCCCAGCCGGTGGAACACACGTTTGTCGTTCGCAACGATGGGGACACCACCCTGGTGATCGAACGGGTTCGCCCCACCTGCGGCTGCACCGTTGCCAACATCTCCAACAAGGAATTGAAGCCCGGCGACACCTCGGAGATCAGCACCCGCTTGAACCTTCCCGGCCGAACCGGAAAACAGAACAAAACCCTGATTGTCTATTCCAATGACCCGCAAAATCCGGAGTATCGGTTGACCCTGACCGGAGAGATGACAACGGCAATCAAGGTGGAGCCCACCCGGCACTTTTTCGGGCAGGTACAGCCCGGACAGAAGATTTCCCTCGACGTAACCCTGGAGGCCACCTCCGATCAGAATTTTTCCATCACCGGTATTGAAGGCTCCGTGCCGGATATCACCGCCGATGTCGAGGTGCTGGAGCAGGGCCGGAAATACAAGATCAAGGCCCACCTCAAAGCATCGGACAACCCCGGGGTCTACCAGGCCAACCTGAAGATCCTGACCGACCATCCCGCTCGCGGAGTGGTTGACATCCCGATTTCCGGCAATGTCGTGGGGGATATCCTGGTCGCCCCGCAGGACATTACCCTTTCCCTTCAGCATGAATCCGCAGTCACCCGCTACATCGTGGTGCGTCCCGGTGCCGCCACCACGTTTGAATTGACCGAGGTGATCCCTCCCGACCCGGCCATCAAGGTCAACATTTTCCCGTTTGGGGATAAGGGATACCGCATTCAACTCGAAAACATCGTGGCCAGCAGAGAACTCGATGGGAAAGAGATTCTGCTCCGCACATCGGTGCCCTCTTCGCCCGAACTCAAGGTGCCCTTCCGCATTCTGGAGTAACCGGAAGCGGACCGGATTCTAGCGATGAAGCCATCCCGACAGATTGCCTGTCTGTTGGCCCTGTCTTTTTGCGGCGCCCTGGCCAGCCAGGTATTGCGGCCAAATCCCCTGGCCTGGTATGAATCCTGGAGCACCCGGGTCGAGCGCGAAGCGCTGGCGGCAGGTTTGAAGCTGCTTCCCCTCTCAGAAATTCAGTCGATGGTCTCGACGTTCACCCATGTCTTTCTGGATGCGCGCCCCGAGGAGGAGTACCTGGCAGGGCGTATTCCCGGCGCGATGAATCTGCCCACCCACGCATTTGATGAGGTCGCCCCGCAAATCCTGCCCATCCTCCTGCCCGACCAACCAGTGGTGGTCTACTGCTCCGGTGTGGACTGTGATGATTCGATCCAGTTGGGAACCTTGCTGATCCAACAGGGTTACACCAACATCTACATGTATCCCGGCGGGTTTACCGAATGGGAAGAAAGCGGACAAGAGGTCGAGCGATGAACCAACCTCCCTCCCTGCTTGCCCACTGGCGGTCCTGGACGAGCCACATCCTACGGCTCGGGCTTGGCGGCCTGTTTATCCTCGCCGCCTGGCCCAAAATTCATGACCCGGCCGCGTTTGCCCAGATGATCTACTACTACAAGATCCTGCCCGACGCCCTCATCAACCCGGTGGCCCTGCTTCTTCCGTGGACCGAACTGGTTTGTGGCATTTCCCTGATTGCGATTCCCCGCTTGCGACCGGGAGCCGCCGCCCTCATCACCCTCATGCTGATCGTGTTCACCACCGCCATCATTTTCAATCTGGCCCGGGGGCTGGACATCTCCTGCGGCTGTTTTTCGGTAGAGGAAAATGCTGCGACCATCGGGTGGCCCAAGGTGGTGGAAAATCTCGCCCTGATCGGGCTCGGGGGGCTGTGCATGCGCTTGAGCGCCAAGTAAGCGCTCACCCTTGGACCGCATCGAGAAACCCAGCATTTGCCGCTTAACAAACGCCCTCTCTATTTGTCGATCCCCCGAGCGGCGGCATGCACGAGGCGATAAAATGGTCCGTAAATGGTCCGCAAGTTCTGGCGGAGGGTTTACGGACCACGAAAAGCAAGTGCTCAGTAAAATCAGGGAATCCCCGACCTAGTATTCTTGAGCGCTTCCGGGTACGATAACGGCAGACGCGAGCCGCGGGGACGTCGGGTGGATAGTGGGCCATATCCAATTCATTACGAAACTGCGAAGAGGACACTGCGAGATGACACAAAGATTCAAGGCAGCTTTCGGCAGTGTACGCATCCAGCCGCTGATCCTTCTTTCAGCACTTCTCTTTTCCATCACTGTCGGATGGGCGGTATCCCGGATCACGGATGACGGCAACACGGTGGAATCGTATGAAGACCTCGTGAGTCGTTACCTCGAGTATCGCGACCACAGCTACAAGTTGTGTGTGCCGTCCTGGTACATGTTCGGCGATCAGATCGAAGTGATCGAGAGCCAGTACGGTCTTGCCGGTTTCCAGGATCAACCGGACTGGTATATGCGGTTCGATATGGGCGAATTGTATATCAAGCCCCATAGCGCTTTGTCCCGGCAGATCGACCACGGAGCCCGGCTGGTTATCTACGAAGACATAGTCAAGGGGGAGTTGTCGGTCCTACGCGAGGACAGGAGCAGCCTGGAGGAAGAAATCGTATACACCGCGCCGCTCTGGCCTGGGGTGAAGACGGAAGAGGCGCTTTCGGACTACCTGTTCCGTGAACTGTCGAAGCGCCGCGTGGTCTGGTATGTGACCCTGAAAGACAAGGCGACCGCAGAGGCGGAGAGAGAGGCGCAGGTCGCCTCGGCAAACCTGTTGCTTCCGGAAACCTTTGGCGGCTCGGAAATGCTCCTTTTAATGGGAGGCGGATCTTGCACACAGATCGTGTTTACGGGCATGGAGAACCCCGTGACCAATGATACGGTGGATCTCGGGTTTTGCATCCCGGACGGCATTACCAATATCGACATCTTCGTGGCCTCCGAACCGCCCCTGTCGGGGCATCCCTGGGAACTGACGGCCACCAATGTTCCGGTGGTGTCCAACAGCGTCATTTGGTCCTGGTCCGGCCTGTCGATCTCCAATCTTGTTTTTGCCGCTGGGGATGGTTCTGTTGATACCGACATGGATGGATTGAAAGACGCGGTTGAATTTTACGTGACGGGGACCGACATGAGCTTGTGGGATAGCGATGGTGATGGTGTCAATGACGGCATCGAATGGGCTACCGGAACCGATCCGAACAATCCCAATGCCCCGCCTAATATCAATGGGGCGATCTCTTATGCCGGTTTACAAACGAACGCGATCATTGTGATTGCGGCCCTCGACTCCAATTCATGGTATTCCGCGTATTCAACAACCATGGGTGGTGTTGGGAGTTATCAGATCGCCAATGTTCCCGCGACCAGTCTCTATGTGAAGGCCTACCGGGATTTGAACGGTAATGGTCTGCGCGACGCGGAGGAAGCCATCGGCTGGTATCTCAATAATCCGATCGAGGCGACCGGCATGGTGCTTGGCGTTAACATGACGCTTGAAGAGCCCGACACGGATGGAGACGGCGTGTCGGATTATACGGAAACAACAATCTTTCGGACCAGTCCCGAGAATGCGGCGGACATCCCGCAACAACTCACACGCACCTCTGTCTCGTGCTACTATGGCTATGGCTCGGGGAACACCAATTGGCATTATCAGGAAGGACTGCTCGGGTTGACCAAGAGATATTCTCTCGGTTTCGGATGGGTTGTCAGCAACGTCTTTCTTCCGGACCTTTCTCAAAGCAGTGCGGCGATCAAGTATGGCGAGGCCCTGGGTATCGGAAGCCACTTATCCGGCGGATGGATTTATGCAACCGACACCACCCTGGACCATGATGTTAGCATGAGCAAGGGATGGCTTTGGGGAGAAGGCTACCTGACCGACTACCGCGAGCCATCGGAATACATCTATTACCTTCAACCGAATGACGATGACTTCCCGGATCTGTTCACGTTTTCCCAGTACGTATCCAGCAATCCGGGAAAAGACAGTGTTGGTCATGGTTGGACGACGCCCGGCTCGTTCACGCCGGATCTTACCCAGGTGGCTTCACAGATCTACCAGGGGTTGGCCAATGCCCATGGCTATTCCACAAATCTTGCTTATCGGCACATCCTTCCCGCGAGCGAAACCTCCGGTTACAAAAAGGGTCAGCTTGGTACCGGATGGGCAAGTCCTGCGGGCTACATCCCCAACACCTCCGTGTCGCGCACATACTACTATGGCGTCTATGACGATGCGCTCGGGGTCTCCGGTTATTCCAGCAGCACGTTGAGCTTCGGATTCAATTCCTACATAACCCTCGGTTCAGGGTACTTGGCGGGCAACAACTTCATCCCCAATCCCGCGACCCAAGGGGGGCCGCCCATCAGTTCCTACGATCAGAATGGGGACGGATTTATCGATATCCCGATGTCTTCCTCGAATGAGTTTGCCCGAATCGACGACAGCCCGCTTCTTTTGCTGGATGTTACCATCGGGGATGCCAGCGGTTCCCACACGGAGCTCTACGGATTCGATCTCGACGACTTCAGTTTCGATATGCCGTATGTCAATCAGACCGAATTCCTGTTCACGCATCAGGTTCCTTTGGAGCGCGGCCAGACGTACAGCGGAACCCTCCGCAACCTGCCGGATGATGACGATGATGGGGACTACACTTTCCTGGTCGGCGGAGCGCTCCACGGCCCCGATACCAATCTGACCTATTCAGGTCAGGCTGAGCCCGGCGTTGTCGTCCAAGCAGGTTTCCCGCACAGCGGCGAGCAGGACACCAACGTATTCGGTTATGTCAATGATTCCGGCTTTAACAGCGGTTCCAAACCCTTCACCGTCTACATTCCCCGAGTGAACATCCGCGCCCATACCGCAGCCGCCTATCCCTCCACCGGAACGGAAGTGACGACTTTTCATGAGAACCTACCCCTCGCCGTGGTTCTACCCATACCAACCGGTACCGTTGGAGCCACTCTCCCGACCTACGCCACCACTTCCAAACTGACCTTCGAACGATTTCTGCCTACCGCGCTGGATGAAGGCGTCCTGAAGCTATCCATCAGTGACACCAACGTGATCGCTTTGTTCGATCAAAGCAACGATCGCATTTACCCCACTGAATACGACCTGGATACCGGCTCCGGCGCCAACCCTCTGCGAATGCTCACCCTCGCCGACCGTATCTACTACGCCGTTGGCCTGAATCCTGGCACCGCGTCGGTCACACTCCAGTACCTCGACACCAACGGAACAGCAGTATGTTCGGATTCGGTGGCGTTCGGCATCCTCTCTGTAGACTTCGAAGAAACCGCCCCGAATAACGGTTTCGACGATACGGTTGATCCGCCTTGGCTTGTTGTGCCCGTCAACAATCCGCCGAATCAGAACACGGTCAAGGTCAACATTGAGCCGAGCGCAGTAGCCGCGCAGGTGTACTTCACGATCGACGATCCGGCGAAAGCAACGGTATCCCCGGCCCAAGCATCATCATCCCCACAGACGCTTACTCTGACTGGAGTGGCGAAAGGCCATACCGCCCTGCGGGCTAGAGTTGGATCTTCATCTGGGCCGATTTGCAAGACGCTTAATGTCTGCGTACGGGACAAGAAGGTTGTTGATGTCGATTTCCATTTCATGCAGGACAACGCCAGCAATCAGACGTCGCGATCAACATCGGAAGCCGATGGCTTTGTTTCCACTCTGAATTCAATTTGGATGCCACAGGCCAATGTGGTCTTCCAAAAAGGAAGCGTCGACAGCCCCACCGTCCCGACGAACCTTGGAAGTGTTGTTGAGTGGTATCCGACCAATCCCGCCAATGAATGGGATGACATTGCGGCGTTTCGTAACGGATCGGCTCCTGACGTATTCTTTGTTTGGGAGTACGAACAAGATGGAACACCGGCAACCGACAACGCCGACGCGGCGCAACTCGGCGGTGACATCCTGTTTGAGGACAACGCGGGTTCACAAGTTGGCGAAACAATGGCGCACGAGATGGGCCATTTTCTGTCTGTGAGCCCGGCGGATTACACGGATCGACAGGATCAACTGATGCACGCGTACACCGACGTACGCGGCCAGAAAATCACGCATGCACAGGTTGATCAGGCGAATCCATGAGTTGAACGGAGATTATGCATATGAAACACAGTCACTTTGTAGTTATATGTCTGTTTTGCTGTTCCGGGTTGTTTGCCAAAGCCGAGGAGAAATCAACCGTGACAGAGCAGATTGGTCGGAATGCCACACTCCTGAAATCACAGGACATGAATACGCGACGGAAGGCGATAGACGAGATGTTTTCCATGTCGTCAAAAGTTTCCTTGATGTCCGCCGATTCTTCGGTCGCAGGAGACCTGACCGATTATGCTCAAAAATGGGACGAGAACAGTTACAAGGCGGTTTTGTTGCTTGGCCGAATGGGGGCAGCGCAATCAAAGACGATGCTCAAGTCTATTCTGGAGGAAAGTCGGGGCATTGTTGGTCCAATGGATGACCGATATGTCCTTGCGCCCCAAATGCAACTGGCTTGCCTTAAGGCGTTGCTCCGTTTGAAGGATGATGAAGCCGAAAAGGAAGTCTTGTCCCTTCTTGGTTCAAACGAGGTGGAAAGTCGCGTTAAGGGAATCGAGTGTATATCTTATGCCGATGATAAGAAACTCATTCCTAAGCTGGTGCCGCTCTTGGATGACAAGAGGGATGCGGTGAATGTTGCGCCGTCGGGTGCGAGCTACTTTATCCGCGTTTGCGATCTTGCTGCGAACGCGATTACAGATGTGGGTCAGATGAAACTTTCTTTCGATGTTCAATATGGCACCAGATATTCAGACGAGCAACTCGGCGAGTTGCGACGGGCTTCGCTTCAGCTCAAGTGAATTTGTGTGAATGCGTGGGCCGGGCCTCGGGACTACTCGCGCCCTGCCGGGCGCTCGTGCGCTACGCGGTATGTCATCCCGTCTGCTTGCGCACGCGGGACGCCAACCGCTCCGCTTCCAACCCCGAGCCTGTACACGAAAAATGCGGTGGCATTTTTCGCGCCAGACTCCCCGGTCGGACTCGCTCCAGCAGAGAGCGCCCCCGAGGACGTGGCCGCTCACTGCTTCCGCTCGACAGGCGTGCCGCTACGCGTTGTGCGGCTTGTCCGTGAATCCGGCGTCATTTATCGTGCCGACGACGCAGCGCCAAGCCGCGCGGGGCCCCGTCTTCGCCCGTTGGTCTACGCCGAGGCACGGCGCGTCGGAATGTCGGATCGAACTACGTCCGACCCGCCACCGGGCAACGTCGCATAACGGCGCGCGTTATGCGTTCGTTCGGTCGAAGACTCCCTCACACGTTGCCCTTTCCGGCGCACCCCCGCGTTGCCTCCAGGCCGAAAAGTCCGGCTCCGGCTGTCGCCACACTTTTCGGCCTTCCGGCAACCCTTCGGGCTGGAACAGAAAGCGTTCTGTTCCCTTGGCGCTGCTCTCGGTGAATCCGGACGTGGTGGGTGGTGCAGGCGCCGCCGCAAAACGCTACGCGGCACGCAAGAGCGGCCTCCCGTTGGTCGGCCTTAGCAGGGGAACCCCCCGAAGCCCGGTTCCCCTCTGTCCGCAACTTCAAGCCTCCAAGTATTCGGCTTCAAGTTGCGGCCATTCACCCCTTCCCCCGAATAGCGGTCGCCGCCCCGAAGACGTGGCGGCGGTTGTGACGCTTCGCTTTCCAAGCCCGGAGAAAGTGGGGGCTTGGAAAACGAAGCTTTGTTGAGGAGCGGTGAGGCTTTCCAATGTCTGGCTGGGTATAGGGGGCTGCCCTCACGAAGCGCCTTATCCATAGTAAGATATGAAAATGATCATGGTCATATTCGCGCTTAGCGGCTGTGTTTTGGGGCCGTTTTCTAACTTTAAGCGATTGGACATTTGCGATATGACATTCCGAATGCCAAAAGCGGAACGATATTTTGTAGCAGGAAAACACTACCACCTCACCCACAGGTGTCATAATCGCAGTTTCCTTTTCAGGTTCGCCAAGGACCGGTGATCTTCCCCCACTGACTGAACCAAAGCCAGTGCGAGTTCTTCGCTTCGTTTTCTATACTTTTTAATGGTTTCTGTTCAAGCCACCGCGGACGTCAGTCCCTGAGCATGGCTCCTTTGGGCGAACCATCGGAGGTATCCCACCCCCGGGGCTGTTCGGTCGCGATGGCCCGGATCTTCTTGACTGTCATCTGGTTGCCCCGGGCTTTGGCCCCCTTGACCAGGTGCTCCTTCACATCGAAGACCTGCTGTTTGATGCGCAGGTTCTTGACCGGGGCATACTTGACATAGACCTGCTCAACCGGCGCATCCGAAAACAGAATGATCTTTGAGTCATCCTGCGTGCAGGAATAATCCCGGTTCATGATCGTTCCCCCAAACGCGAACTTCTTGAAGTACGTGACCCCCTGGTGGACATACACCGCAGTCATCACCCGGTCGCGGTCAAAAATTGCCGCATAGAGAAGATTGTGGTCCACAAACACCTTGTCCTGGGGGGTGGTCAACTTATAGCGGCCGTCATCCCAGACAAAGATCAGCTTATCCAGCGAGGAACACTTGAACACAACCTCGCCATCGACCTGGCTGCCAAAATACCCATTCTCCCGGTCCCACCGCATGCTTAATTCGTTGGCGGTCAACGCCCGCAATTCCACCGCCTCAAACTGCTCGATCTGGGTCCGGCGGGGATAGGCATCCTTGTAGGTCTTGATCAGCCCCTTGAGGTAGGCAATGGCATACTGGGTGAGGCGGCCGAGGTTTTTATTCACCTCATCGAGGGCTTTGACAATGTCGTCGAGTTCCTGGCGATTCTTATTGATATCGAACAGCGAGATCCGCTTGATCCGGACCCCGAGCAACATCTCCACATCCTCCATGGTCACATCGCGGCGGAGCTTCTTGCGGAACTTGTTCACCCCGTCGAGCACCGCCTGGGTCACCGCCTCATAAGTTTTGCACTGTTCGATGTCCTTGTAGATCCGGTTTTCGATGAAGATCTGCACCAGGGTCTTCCGGTGCAATTCGTCCAACAGTTTCTGTTTTTCGTACGCCAGCTCCTGCTCCAGCAGAATCACCAGCCGCTTGGTCGAATACCGGACCACCTCATCCACCGTCATGGCAACCGGGCGCCGGTCCTGGATCACGATCAAGTTACTGGAGAGGGGAATCTCGCAGGCGGTGAAGGCATACAGCGATTGGATGGTTTTCTCCGCCGACTGCCCCTGCATCAGGTTGACTTCGATCTCGATGGATTCCGCGGTAAAATCACTGATGGACCGAATCTTGATTTTCTTTTTCCGGGCCGCGTCCTCGATACTGGAGATCAGGGAGTCCGTGGTGGTGCCGAACGGAATCTCCTTGATGACCAGGGTGTCCTTGTCCTTGACCTCGATCACCGCGCGGACCTTGACCCGCCCGTTGCCGCGATCATACTCCGACACATCCATCATCCCACCCTGCTGAAAATCCGGGTAGAGGGTGAACGGCTTTTTGCGGAGCACCGCGATCTGCGCCTCCAGCAGCTCGATGAAATTATGGGGGAGAATGCGGGTGGACAACCCCACGGCAATCCCCTCCGCGCCCAGCATCAGCAGCAAGGGCAACTTGCAGGGCAAGGTGACCGGTTCCTTGTTGCGACCGTCATAGCTGGGGATGCATTCGGTCAGGGCATCGTTGAACATCTCCTTGCGGGCAAGCTCGGTCAACCGGCACTCGATGTACCGGGGGGCGGCCGCCGCATCGCCGGTAAAAATATTCCCGAAATTCCCCTGCCCTTCAATCAGGTACCGCTTGTTCACCAGGGCAATCAGCGCATCGGCAATCGACGCATCACCATGGGGATGATACTGCATGGTGTACCCGACAATGTTCGCCACCTTGATGAATTTTCCGTCATCCTTTTCGTGCAGGGAATGCAGGATCCGGCGCTGCACCGGTTTGAGCCCGTCGTCAATGTCGGGAATGGCCCGGTCCTTGATGACATAGGCCGCATAGTCGAGGAAATTAGTATCGACCAGATCGCGAAAGGGACCGCGAATCTGATGCGCGGGCAAACCGGACTCCACCCCATCCGTATCTTCGACCGTTGGCGCCTCGAGTGCCGGCTCGGGGGAAGCCGGCCTGGCGGCGGCCTTCTTGCTCCGCTTCTTCGGGGTCCTGGGCTTCTCCGCAAACAGATCTGGTTGTTCGGGATCGTGGCTCATGACACCTGGCTCCTTTGCGCGACACCCCCCGGCAGGCATCCGGGACCTCGACACACCGCTCCCCCCCTCACGCTTCCACACTCACGGTCAAGTGGTCCATAATATATTGCCGCCGTTCCGGGGTGTTTTTCCCCATATAGAAATTCAGGAGATCATTGATGGCATGGGTATTCTGGATTTCCACCCGCGACAACCGCATGCTGTCGGGCAGAATGAACCGTTTGAATTCCGACGGGGAGATTTCCCCCAGCCCCTTGAACCGGGTCACTTCACATTGTTTGCCCAGCTTGGTCATCGCCTGATCCCGTTCCTTCTCGGAGTAGCAGTAGATGGTTTCCTTCTTGGTCCGCACCCGGAAGAGCGGGGTTTCCAGAATATACACATGCCCCTCCAGCACCATCGGCTCGAAAAACCGCAGGAAAAATGTGATCATCAGATTTCGAATGTGCAGCCCATCGACATCCGCGTCGGTGGCGAGGATCACTTTTTCATACCGCAAGGTGTCGACACTGTCCTCGATGTTCAGGCTGCGCATCAGGTTGTACAGCTCGTCATTCTTGTAAATGGCCTCCCGCTTGGCATCGCATACATTCAGCGGCTTGCCCTTGAGGGTGAAGATCGCCTGGTGATTCGGGTCACGGCAACTGACAATCGACCCCGCCGCCGACTGACCCTCGGTGATGAACACCATGGTATCCTCGCCTTTCCCTTTGCGGGAACCCCGGTGAATCTTGCAGTCCTTCAACTGGGGAATCCGGATCGACACCGACTTCGCCCGCTCCCGCGCCATTTTTTTGACGCTCTGCAACTCCTTGCGGAGCTTCTGGGTATCCGCGACCTTGGCGAGCAGAATCTCGGCTGCGGTGGTGTTCCGGTGGAGCAGGCTCATCACCGCTTCCTGGACCTGTTTGACGAGATCGCTGCGGATTTCCGTATTCCCGAGCTTGTTTTTGGTCTGGGACTCAAACATCGGCTCCTGCAGCCGGATGGCCACCGCCCCCACCAGCCCTTCCCGGACATCGTCACCCTCGTATTTCTTCTTGGAGAAATCGTTGACCGCCTTGAGGACCCCTTCCCGGAATGCACTCAGGTGGGTTCCGCCATCGCTGGTGTACTGACCGTTGACAAAAGAGTAATGGGTCTCATTGAAGCGATTGCAGTGGGTCAGGGCGATTTCCAGCATCTTGGTCCGATGATGCAAAGGCTCATACAGGGCCTCCTCCTCGGTTTCATCGGCAATCAGGTCCAGCAAACCGCCATCGGACAGGAATTTCTGCCCGTTATACACAATCATCGCCCCGGCATTCAGGTAGGTATACATCTTGATCCGCCGGATCAGATGGTCCTCCCGCACCTTGTAATCGCCAAACACCTCTTCATCGGGAACAAAATTGACAAACGTCCCGTCTTTTTCGCCGGCCGCCTTGCCCTGGCTTTCGTCGATCAGCGCCCCCCGCTCGAACACCGCCTCGGCATACCGGCCCTCCCGGTAGCTGCGCACGGTAAACGAAGAGGAAAGGGCGTTGACCGCCTTGGTCCCCACCCCGTTGAGTCCCACACTGAACTGGAACACTTCATCGTTGTACTTGGCCCCGGTATTGATGGTGGATACACAGTCGACAATTTTCCCGTGAGGGATGCCGCGGCCGTAGTCGCGGATCGAAACCACCCCGTCCTCGATGGTCAGCTCGATCTTTTTGCCGTAGCCCATGATGAATTCATCGATGGCATTATCGATCACCTCCTTGATCAGGATGTAAATACCATCATCATAATGGGAGCCATCGCCGATTCGCCCGATATACATGCCGGTCCGCAACCGGATGTGTTCGAGGGAAGACAGGGTCTTGATCTTGCTCTCGTCGTAGGTATGTCCGTTTTGTTGTTTCGCCATGGTGCTCCGTGTGCGTCCTTGAAGGTCACGTATCTGAACGTGCAGAAAGAGATTCGTCAAGCGTGAGGTGTCGAGGCCGCGATTTACAGACACTGCTCGAACTGGTCCATGACCCGGTTGGCAAGGTCATCCAGGGTCTGGGTCACGTAAGGCGGGGTGTCGGCCAGGGAGCCATCGATCCACAAGGAAGCCAGGCCGTGCACCGTGCTCCAGGCAAACAGGGCAAGATTCAGCACGTGACTCGAAGGCGCGCCGGTTTCACCCACATGCCGCTGGAGTACATCAATGAGCACCAGAAAACTGCGGTCGGGGGGTTCGGTTTCCGACACCGGAATCTCCTTGAACAGTTCGGGCCGGAACATGACGCGAAAGTAATGGGGATGGGCCTGGGCAAATCGAATGTAGGCCATGCCCAACGCCCGCAACTGTTCGCGCGGGGGAGCTTCTGCAGACCGTTCGCAGGCCGCCTTCAATTCCGCTTCCAGCCGGGATAGACCGGCATCGGCAATCGCCGCAATCAGCTCGGCCTTGTTTTTGAAGTGGTGGTAGGGTGCGGTATGCGAGACCTGAAGCTTTTGGGCCACCTGCCGGAGACTCAGGGCCTGGATGCCCTCGGCATCGGCCATTCTGGCCGCAGTTTCGATCACCGCCTCGCGCAGGTTGCCATGGTGATAGGGCTTGGGCGAAGGCTTGTGGACAGGCGCTTTCATCTTGACACCGTAAAGATTCTAGGTAGGCTCGCCTCCAATGTCAAGCATACGCCCATGCCCCCGGGTTCAGCACCTAGTGCTGTCGCTGTTGCTGCTCGCGTGTCCTGTCTTTTTTGCCCGGGGCGAGGAACCACCACCCCGTATCCTGACGCTGGAGGCCTGCATCGAGCTCGGCCTCACCGAATCGGTGAGCTTTCTGAATGCACAGCGGGATCTCTCCATCGCCGAGCAAAATGTCCGATCGGTGCGGGCCCAGGTTTATCCATCCCTGGAGGCCAACGCCTCCTATACCCGGCTGGATGAAGCGTCCTCAATTTCCATCCCGGGCCTGGACCTTCCCCAGGGCAAGGTGGACACCTACAGTGCCGGGGTGGGTGCGGAACAATTGCTTTATTCCGGGGGCGGGGTTCGGGCCGCACTTCGCATTGCCACCAATTATCGCCATGCCGCCACCATGGAGCTGTCGACCGTCACCTCCGATCTCCGGCGCAGAATCACCCGGTCTTTTTACGAGATTCTCTATCTCCAGAAAGCGGTCGAGGTCGCGCAGGCTTCGGTGGCGCAACTGGCGGATATCGAGCAGCAGTCGAAGCAACGGTATCAGGTCGGCACCCTTTCCGAGTTTGACTGGTTGAGCGCGCAGGTCTCCCTGGCCAACGAGCGGCCCCAACTGATTGTCGCCAGCAACAACCTCGCCATTGCCCGACGGGCTTTTCAGAACCTGATTTATCTTGAGGATGATCGGTTCCGCCTCGATGGCAGCCTGGACTTCACGCCTCTGGCCCTGGATCTGGAAACCCTGATCCGGCTCGGGCTGGAGCACCGGGCGGAGTGGAAACAGGCCGAATCACAGGTGCAGATCGCCCGCGACAACATCGACATCGGACGCAGCGACTACCTCCCGGAAATCAATGCCTTTGCCAATTATACCGGCAATGACCCCGACCCGGAGAATGCCTACGCATCCGGATGGGAATGGGGATGGTTTGCCGGGGTGCGGGCAAGTTGGAGCCTGCTGGACGGCGGGGCCAGAAACGCGGACGTCAAGATCAAGGCACTGGAACTGGCCCAGGCCGAGGACCAGATGCGGGATCTGCGCCGCACCATTGAGCTCGAGGTCGAGACCGCCTGGCGGTCTTTGAATGACGCTGCCGAGAGTTACCGTGGCGCCGAAGACACCGTCCGGCTGGCCGAGCGGGCGCTCGAGATTGCCCGGGTCCGATTCGACCAGGGCCTCGCCACCTTCCTCGAACTCAACGACAGCAACCTATCCCTGAATCGCGCCCGGCTGCAACGGAGCTTTTCCCAACAGGCGTGGCATCAGTCCCTCGCCGAACTCCGCTTTGCCACCGGCATCGACACCCTACGCGCCGCCAAGGAGATTGAGCATGAAGCGCCCTGAATTCAACCGGTCCGGCCTGGTGCTGTGGACCATTATCGCCCTCCTCCTGATCTTTCTCGTGCTCTCGCTGGTGCTGCGACGGCATGAAACCCCGATGACCTCGGTCGAAGAAAGGAAAAGTCCGGTTCAAACCGAACGGGTTGAACCCATGGCCCTGACCCCTCAGATCGACCTCCCGGCCCGGATTGGGGCGGATTATCGAGCCATGCTGCCGGTCGATAAGGGCGGGCGCATCACCCAGATTCTCGTGGACCGGGGTGACGAAGTGAAGGCCGGACAACGTCTACTCACCATCGATGCCAGGGTATGGGACGCCCTGCTTGAACGAGCGGAGATCGAAATCCGGGAAGCAGAGAAAGATCTACGCAGGTTCGAGGAGCTGGTCAACAGCGGCGCGGTCTCCACCAGTACCTATGATGAGGTCAAAACCAGGCTCGACCAGGCCCGGGTCCAGGCAGCGGAGGCACGGGCCTATGTGTCCCAGTGTGAAGTCATCAGCCCGGTGGATGGATTCATCAACGACCGCTTTGTCGAGGTCGGAGAATTCGCCCCCGAAGGCGCGGCCGTCCTCGAAGTGGTCCGGGTCGACCCGGTAAAGATCCTTGTTGATGTCCCGGAACGGGAAATCGGCAGCCTGGCGGTCGGTGATCCCCTCCACTTTTCACTCGAAACCCTCGGCCTCGGCATTGGCACCGGCACGGTGTCGTTTATCGCTCAGGCCGCCTCCGGAGCCAGCCACAGCTTCACGGTTGAAGCCCGGGCAGCCAACCCCGACCGCCGGTACAAGCCGGGCATGATTGCCACCGCGACCCTGACCGGAGGACAACCCAGCAATGTCATCGCGATCCCCCTTTCTGCGGTGATCCCGAAAAACGGCGAGCACTTTGTCTACATCGTCCACGAGGACCGGGCGGTGCGGCGTCTGGTTAAAATCGACCGGATTCTTGGCGAGCGTGCCGTACTCGCGGAGGGACTGGCCGCCGGGGATGAACTGATCGTGGACGGTCACCGAACCCTGATCGACGGCGAGCCGATCGAGCGGATCAACGCGGAAAACTGATCCATGCTCATCTCCAACTACGCCATTAAATTCAGAACCGCAGTGTTCGTACTGGTGGTGGTTCTGGTCATCGCCGGGGTCATGTGCTACCAGCACCTCCCCCGGGAAGGCACCCCTGACATCACCATTCCCTACGTGTTTGTCACCGCGATCTATGAGGGGACCGCCCCCGAGGACATGGAGAAACTCGTCACCATCCCCCTCGAGCGGCAATTCAATGACGTGGAGAACATCAAGGAAATCACCTCCACCACCTCGGAGGGGGTGACCTCCATCTCGATCGAATTCCTGGCCGGTCAGGAAATCGACACCGCGCTCCAGAAGGTCAAGGACAAGCTGGATCTTGCCCGCCCCGATCTCCCCAATGATCTGGACGAACCCATCGTCCAGGCCTTCAATTTCAGTACCGACTTCCCCATTTTCATCATCGCCCTGTCCGGGGACCGGACAGACCGCCTCCGGGTGCTGGCCGAAGACCTGCAGGAGGAAATCGAACTGATCTCCGGGGTACGCCAGGCCAACCTTTCCGGGGTGAGGGAGCGGGAAATCCGGGTAGAAATCGACCTGCCCCGGTTGATCAGTTATGGCATCCCCATCGACCTCGTCATGCAGAGAATCTCCCAGGAGAATGCCACCGTCTCCGCCGGAAACCTGGAGATCCGGGGCAGCAAATTCCAGGTCCGGGTTCCCGGAGAATACAAGCTGGCCACCAACCTGCGGGACATCCTGATCACCGACCAGGGTGGGCAACCGGTGTTTCTGCGAGACATCGCCGAAGTGCGTGATACCTATAAAGACCTCGACTCCATTTCCCGCCTCAATGGCGAGCCCGCCATCTCCATCGAGATTCTCAAGCGCAACAAGGAAAACTCCGTGCGTTTGATCGGTCAGGTCAAGAAGGCCATCGAGACCTTCGGACTCCCCCCGGGGATCAAGGTGACCTATATCACCGATGAGTCCGAATATGTCGACATGATGATCAAGGAGCTGGAGAATAATATCACCTCCGGGTTCATGTTGGTGGTCATCGTCTTGTTCATTGTCATGGGGCTGCGCAACAGCCTGTTCGTGGCGATCGCCATTCCCCTCTCCATGCTGATCGCCTTTACCATCCTGACCTACCGGGGAGAAACCCTGAACATGATGGTTCTGTTCAGCCTGATCCTCGCCCTTGGCATGTTGGTCGACAATGCCATCGTGATCGTGGAAAACATCTACCGGTTCCGGACCACCGGCCTGTCCCGCAAGGAATCAGCCCGGCGCGGAGCCGGTGAGGTGGCATGGCCGGTAATCACTTCCACCATTACCACCTGCCTTGCCTTTGCCCCCCTGCTCTTCTGGCCTGATATCATGGGCCAATTCATGTCCTTCCTTCCCCGGACCCTGATTGTCACCCTGGTGGCCTCACTGTTCGTCGCCCTGGTCATCAATCCCGCGGTCTGCTCAGCCTTCATCACCGGAGCCAAGTCCGATGAGAAGCTCAATGACCTCGGCATTCGTGATACCCGGATCGTGCGGGGCTATGAGCGGCTGCTCCGGGTCGCGATTCAGCACCGGGGCAAGGTGCTGCTGATGGGCTTTCTTTTTCTGTTTGCGAGCTTTGAGTTCTATGCCCATTTCGGCAAGGGGGTGGAGCTGTTTCCCGAAGTGGATCCGCGCAACGCAACCATCAAGGTTCAGTTGCCCCAGGGCACCGCCATTGAGCGCACCGACGAGGTAATCCGGGAAATCGAATCCCTCCTGCCGGAGTATGCGGAAATCAAATTCAGCCTCGCAACGGTCGGGGTCGCCGCCGGCAATGGCATGTCGGCGGGAGGAAAAGCAACCCACGCCGGACAGGTCATTGTCGAATTTGTCCCCTTCGAGGAGCGCAACCGTTCGTCCACGGAGTTGATCGACGAGATCCGCAGCCGCCTTCCCACCATACCGGGGGCGGAAGTCACCATCGAGAAGCAGGAGGAGGGCCCGCCGATCGGGGCTCCGGTCAGCATCGAATTGGCGGGAGACGATTTTGACACCCTGTCCCGAATCTCCGGCGATCTGATCCGGGCGATCAAGGGGATACCCGGTCTGGTCGATCTCCAGGATGATTTCGAGGAGGCCCTTCCGGAATTGCAATTCATCGTCGACCGCGACCGGGCCGCGATGTTTGGGCTCGATACCCGGACTATCGGCACGTTCCTCCGCACCGCAATTTACGGGATGGAAACCAGCAAGTTCCGCCCCGACGAGGATGAGTATGACATCACCATCCGCCTTCCGATTGCCCAACGCGAAACCGTGGACCTGCTCGCGAAGATCTACATTCCCACCCCATCCGGTGCCCGAGTCCCCTTATCCTCACTCGGTTCCGTGCATTATGAAAACGGGCGTGGGGCCATCACCCGGAAGAATCAGAAACGGGTGATCACGATCAGCGGCAACAACCAGGGCCGGGGCGTTGATGAAATCATTCGCGAGATCGTGCCGATCGTCGATACCATCCCGCTGCCCCGCGGCTATTCCATCACCTACGCCGGCGACACCCAGGAGATGGAGGAGGCGGGCGCATTTCTGGCCAAGGCATTCTTTATTGCCCTCGGGCTGATCCTCGTGGTGCTGGTCATTCAGTTCAACTCGGTGATTCTTCCCGGGATCATCGGCATGTCGGTGTTGCTTTCCCTGATCGGGGTCACCTGGGGCCTGCTCATCACCGGGATGAAGTTCGGGGTGATCATGACCGGGGTCGGAGTCGTCAGCCTTGCCGGCATTGTGGTCAACAACGCCATCGTGCTGATCGACTGTATCCGGCAACGCCGGGAAGAGGGCATGCCGGCCGCCGATGCAGTGGCCACGGCGGGCAAGATGAGGCTTCGCCCGGTCCTGCTCACGGCGGTGACGACCGTACTGGGCCTCATCCCCATGGCCATTGGCTACAGTCTGGAAATCCACGAGTGGCCGCCCCGCTTCATTGCGGGGGCGGAAACCAGCGCCTGGTGGGCCCCGATGGCGGTCGCGGTCATTTTCGGCCTCTCCGTCTCCACCGTCCTCACCCTCGTACTGGTCCCGGTCATGTATACCCTGTTCGATCACATCATAAACCGCGTCAAGCACCGACTGGTGAAAGAAACAGACTGATCGAAGTTCAGAGCCGAACGGAACTCAATCGCCTTCGCAGACTGGGCCTGCACGCCAAACGCGCCTACGCTCCTCGACGATGAGTCGGTAAATTCTGCCACCCCCCCTGCCTGATGCAGGCAAAAAGCTCTTGGTGATCCATGCCCAACTTTTTTCTTCTTTTTTAATTGACCGACGGTCGGTCAATATATATATAACCACCTCTATGAAAGGAACTGAACAAACAATTTTCGGAAATACACCGCAAACCAAAGAAAGAAAAGGAGTTCACCATGAAGACTGAATCGAGATTTCAATGTGCAAAATGGATCGGTTTGATCCTGCCTATATTGATGCAGGCATCCCCCTCGTCATGGGCGGGAAATGACTACGAAGCCCGCCTTGGCATAGGCATTGGATCGACTGCGTCCTATCCGGGGTCGGACGAGACCGTCTGGGTGCCCCTGCCCCTATTGGAAGTGAACCTGCGCCACGAAACTACGGTGTTGCGCGCTTCATTTGCCGATGGCCTGGAGCTAGCACATTATGTGCAGGGTGGTCCCTGGCTGGTAGCCCTGGGCCTGTGCCCGGGTGAATCGAGGGAGAGGGATGGATTTGAAGCTTGGGGTGAAACCCATGAACATTCCAGACAGGCAAAAGAAATCCTTGCCGACCTACCGGACACCACCTCGGACATGATTCTGCGGGGAACACTCGCCCGGGACATGGGGTTCGCCCTCTTCGGAATTTCCCTGGGGCTGCATCCCATCGAGATCGAAGACAATGAAGACGTTACCGGCCTGACCGCAATGGCCTTCTGCGCTCGACGACTGATTCTTTCACCCAGTCTGGAGGCCGAAGGATTGCTGGGTCTGGACGCGATGGACGAGGAATACGCCTCGGCCTGGTTCTACGGCTCAAACCATGGATTGCGGGCGGCAGTGGCAGACCTGCGATGTACCTGGACATGCTGGGAGAACTCTGGCCTCAGCGGTGAAGTCTGTCTGACGCGTTGGCTGGGAGAAGCCGCAGATGCCCCTTCCACCTTGCAGGAACTTCAGGTCGAAGTCATGCTTTACGCATTCCATAAATTTTAACCTTTTCCAAGGATAACCTTATGTCCCGCATCGTCAAAAAACCCGAAGAACGCCGCCGAGAAATTCTCAATGCAGCCAGGGAAATGTTTCGAACCCTCGACTACGATCACTCGACCATGAATCATCTGATGGACAAACTGGGCGTAGCCAAAGGCACCATCTACCACTACTTCCGTTCCAAGGAAGATCTGCTTGAAGCCGTGGTTGCAGACATGATCGAACACGATCTTGCACACAAGCAAGCACTCATGGAAAAACGCGAATTCAAAGTGATGAATGCCATCGATCAGTTTCGTACCCTTCTCGCTGCGAATACCCTGGCTCAGGACAACGATGGTGTACTCGATGCACTTCATCGCCCTGGCAACACCGTGCTCCACGCCCAACAGCTAGGTCAGTACCTGAATCGCCTTTGCCCTCTGTTTGCCCAAGTCATCCAGAAAGGCGTGGCTGACGGCGACTTCACCTGCCCCTGTCCGCTGGAGGCCGCAGAACTCCTTCTGGGCGGCATCCAGTTTCTTACCGACGTGGGCTTTTTCCCCTGGAATGAAAAGGATATTGCCCGCCGGCAGGCCGCGATACCGGTTCTGGTTGAATCCCAGCTCGGCGCACCCAAGGGTTCATTTTCCTTCCTTACCCCCGGAGCGGATACACCATGAAGCCACGCCTATATTTTCTGATAACCTTCGCCGTGACCTGTATCTTCTGGGGTATAGGCGCCCGAGTCAGTCACCAGCCGGGAAACGACGGTTCACACATGATGTGGATGTTGCCGGGCCTGCTGACTCCCTTCCTTGTATCATACTGGATGATTCACAAGGATCCCGAAGCTCGGAAACAATTCCGGGATCGACTCCTGAAACTGAAGCGAATACGCCCCGGCCTGCTTCTGACGGCGTGCCTGCTCATGCCACTCTCGGTTTTGGTCTCGGTGGGGCTTTCACTCCTGCTTGGAGGCTCACCGGATCAACTGCAGCTCGCGGATGAATTTTCATTCCGCACAGGTTTCGTCCCGGTATTTTTGCTGCTGCTGATGGCCGCTACCTTCGAGGAATTGGGTTGGCGGGGTTACGCCTACGATAGTCTTCAGGCCGTTCTTCCCCAGCGGAGCGCCGATCTACTTTTTGGCCTGTTGTGGTCACTCTGGCATCTACCATTGATTCTGGTGAAGGACTCCTATCAGTATGTTATTTTTCAGGATAATCCATGGTTCGCGATCAACTTTTTCGTGAGCATCATTCCTCTGGGAATCATCATTAGTCGGGTCTGTGTAGCGAATCAAAAAAGTATACCCGCTGCCATTCTGTTCCACTTTGTGATCAACCTTTCCCAAGAGGCTCTCAACATCAGCCAGACAACGAAATGCCTGCAGACGGGTGTACTCACCCTCGCAGCCTTCGGGCTCTGGTACAAATCCGGGAGGGAATGACCGTGAAGAGTATGCTCCCCCGTTCATTTCAACGCATCTGGTTCGGACAAACCATCTCCAGATTGGGAAGCGGGATATCTCTATTCGCGCTCGGAGTACACCTGCACAACGAGGGCGGCGGGGCGACTGCCTGTTCACTGTTGCTGCTGTGTGCCTATCTCCCCGGGTTGGCCCTCGCCCCTCTGGGTGGCTCCATGGCAGACCGCTATGTGCGACGAAATCTGGTTGCTGCGGGCGATGCATTCTGTGGGTTGGTGATTATTTCCGTGGCGGCGTTGCTTTCAATTCAACCGGAATCCGCGTGGCCCATCTTTACTGGTATGATCCTGATCTCCATCGCTGACGCGTTCCAGACACCGGCCCGCAAGGCCCTGATGAGCGATTTGGTCGAACCCATCCACTACCACCTTGTCGCAGGCCGACTTCAGATTGCCGAAGCAGCCAGACTTCTGGTCGGCCCGGCAGGAGGGGCCCTGTTACTGCATGTATCGGGTATGCATGCAGTACTGTGGGTCGATGCATTGACCTATGGGATTGCTTTTGCGGCGGCGTTGTCAATCGCTGCGGGACAAGCTCCCAAGATGGCCCAGCAAAATCAAGGGGACGTTTTCCGGTTGATCAGGCGCCACTCGCTGGTCTGGGCGATGCTGGGTTTATCCGCCCTGATCACCCTTGGGATTGGCACCCTTCAGGCACTCTTGACCCCTCTGGTTCTGGCCACTTCGACCACCGGAACCCTCGCGGGTCTGCAGACCGCGGGTGCCGTCGGGATGCTGGCAACCAGCATATGGCTCGGTAGCAGGGCCCATGGAAATGCCCGGCGACGCCTTCGTGCAGGCCTGCTGGCTGCTGGTCTGTGCTGCATGGCGATGGGGTCGCAAGGCGGGGTTATCCTGCTCGGTATCGCCACGGTGGGATTGTTCATGAGCCTTCCCTTTTTGAACACATCTCTTGATGTCATCATCCGTCATGCAATGCCTTCTGCTCAGCAGGGACGACTGTGGGCTCTTGTCGGTTTGGTATCGCAAAGCGGCTTGTTGATTGCCTTTGCTCTCGCGGGGCCCCTAGCCGATCACCTTGGGGTAAACTACGTAGTCATTGCCGCAGGATCGCTGTTGGCCCTGCTGCCCTTGATGCCCATACTTCGAGATCCGGTCATGCTATGTCAACCCGGCCCACAAAGCCAACAGCCGGCTTAATCCCGGATCAACCAAATTTTCCTCGCAATACACCATCAACACGCTTGTTTGCCTTCGGCCGATTTGGCAGAATACCACGATAAACATTCACAGGAGTTCAGCGAGATGAAGACATTGAGTATGACGATCGGGTTGTTGGCGATGGCGGCGATTGCCGTTCAGGCTCAAGATGCGTTTAAGATCAACGGCGATGCAGAAAAGGGAGCGGCGACCTTCAAGCTCTATTGTGCGGCCTGTCATGGCGAAACCGGACACGGCGACGGGTTGGCGGCGGCAGCCTTGAACCCCAAACCCCGCAACCTGACCGACAAAGCCTACATGGACACCTTGACCGATGAACACATTTTCAAGGTCATCAAGGAAGGTGGCGCCTCGGTTGGATTATCCGCGATGATGGCCCCTTGGGGTGCGATCCTTAAAACCGATGAAGCGGTCCATGATGTCGCGGCCTATGTCCGGTCACTGGCCGGCGAATAAACCAAACCGGGAATCATTCCGATTGAAGGCGCGGGGTAACGACCGCGCTTTTTTTATGCCCTGCGATCAGCCAGTACCGGTGGCCCGACCACCGGGGCGGGAAAGGACGGGGTTACCGAACGGGTTCGGTCGAATCGTTTCCGTGACAGCAGGAGGCCGGATCGCCGCCCAGTCTGGTTGCTTGCTCTGGCGGACTGATATAAGGAATCCCCAAGGCCATACCGCGGAGAATCAGCAGGAGTGCGACCACTGCGGCGCTGACGGGAAGTAGTTTCTGGAGCCGTCTTCGCAGCGGCATCTGGATCAATTTCCCGGCGAGGGAAACTGCCAGCATCATCGGCAGGGTTCCCAGTCCGAACACCAGCATGAACACCCCGGCCTCCGGTATTGAGGCGGTGGCCACTGCTCCCGCGAGGGCGACATAGACCGGACCACAGGGCAGAAGTCCATTGATCAACCCCAAGACGAACAGGCCGGTATAACCGCGGTTGGCAAATCCCTTGCGCCACAGTTGCTGAAGCTTTCCGAACAGGGACCAGATGCCCAATTGCTCCATCAGCCAGGGCAGGACCCCCAGATATGCCAGCAACAGGCCCAGCAAAATGAAGGTTCCCGCCGCGACGGAAACCGTGCGCTGGAAACCGCCGATCGACAAGGACTGCCCAATGAAGCCGGCACACAGCCCCATCATCGCATAGGTCACCGCCCGCCCGAGATTATAGAGCAGCCGCCCCGCCACATACCCCGGTCTGGTCTTCCCCACCACCGGCAGGGCCAGGGCCAACGGGCCGCACATCCCCACACAATGCAGACCGGTAACCAGGCCGAGGGAAAATGCCGCCCCGAGAACCACCAGGCTCATGGAAGCGTCACCACGGCTTCCTGGTAGAACTCGCCCGCACCATCACTCCACTGCACCCGAACCCGCCACAAACCGGAGGCAAGTTCCCCGACGGGAAGGATATGCCGGCGGGCCGCATCGAGCTTGAGTTCCCAGGTGCGATCGAGGGTAAGATCCGACGGTCGATACAGGGTGACGGTTCCCGTGAGCCCGGCCCCGGCCTCGGGGAAGGTAATCACCACCTGGCCGGCCTTGGCATCCAGATCGATCAGGGCGGGATTTTCTCGTGCCCGCTGCTCCTGCTCCATCCGTTCCTGATGGCGAAGGTCCTGGGCGTAATAGTCTGGCGTCACCAGCTCGACCCGCTGACGAACCATCACCACCACCACGGTAGCGGCGGCAGCAAACGCCGCCACGCACAACACGGTGATCGCGACCGGCCAGGGATTGAACTTCATCGGGACTCCTCGCCGGGGCCGACAAAGCTGGTTTTGATGGTGTCGATTCGCTGGTCACCCTCATAGACACCGATGACCACCTTCGTCGAGGCCCCGGTCATCCGGTCCGGAGACAACTGGACAATGACCGGCGATTCCTTGATGCGCTCGGCCGGGACCACGAGCTGGTCCCCGGGAACCGTCAGGGAGCCCTCGGGCGATTCGAGCCGCAGCGCCATCGGCACATCGCGGTTGGTCTTGTTCATGACCTTCATCAGGTAGAGGTTGCTGACCTCCCCATTCGGCATGACTTGAAACAAGGCGCCGGGGGCACGCAGCAGGTTGGCCTCGATGTTGTCACGGCTGGCGAGGAGGAACACCAGCAGGCTGGTCAGCAGGGTAAGGATCACCGTGTATCCGATCAACCGCGGCGTAAACCGGGGCTTCTCGCCGCGCAGTATGTTGTTCTCGGAGGCATACCGGATCAGGCCGCGCGGGAACCCGACCTTGTCCATGACGGTATTACAGGCATCGATACATGCGGTGCAATTCACACATTCCAACTGGGTGCCATTGCGAATGTCGATTCCGGTGGGACAGACCTGGACACACAACTTGCAATCCACACAATCCCCACCGCCAGCCTCCCGGCGCGCTTCCGGCGACTGGGATTTTCGCAGCTTCATCCGCTCCTCACCCCGCTTGTGATCGTAGGAAACCACAATGGAGTTTTCGTCGAGCAACACCGACTGGAACCGCCCATAGGGGCAGATAAAGGTGCAAGCCTGCTCGCGAAACCGGGCAAAGATCCCGTAAAAGAGCAACGCGAACAGGATCATCGCAGCAAGACCCTGGAGATGCTGGGTCGGGGGATCGGTCACCAGTTTGATCCAGGCATCGCTGCCGATGATATACATCAGCAACCAATTGCCGACCACGAACGACAGGGCAAGAAACACCGCGTGCTTGGTCAACTTTTTTGCAATCTTACTCCCGGTCCATGGCGCCTTGTTGAGGGCCTTCTGTTTGGGGGCATCCCCTTCGATCAGGTACTCGATTTTTCGGAACACCATTTCCATGAAGATGGTCTGGGGGCACAACCAACCGCACCAGATCCGTCCATACACTGCGGTGAACAGGACAATCATCACAAACAGCGTGACCATCCCGATGGCGAGGATGAACAGATCCTGGGGCCAGAACAGTTGGCCGAAGATGACAAACTTCCGCGCGGGAATATTGATCATCAGGAGCGGGTTGCCATTCAACCGGATAAACGGTCCGGCAAAGAACAGAAGCAACAGGAACCAGCTTACCCAGGTGCGGGCAGTGTAAAAGGCGCCCGAGGGCTTCCGGGGATACACCCACAATCGCCGGCCCTGCTGGTCGGCGGTGGGAATATGGTCCCGGAAGTTCTCCCAATCGGGTTTATGCAGTACGCCTTCCGGCTCCAGCCGCTCCGGCTCCACACTCACAGTGACGCCTGCTCACCTTCCGGGGCCTTGGGATTGGCCGGCGTGGTGCCGCGCAAGGTGTAGAGGTAGCTGGCCACCGCATAGATCTCCTCCGGCTTGAGCACCCCTTTCCAGGCGATCATCCCCTTGGCCAGAACCCCTTCATTGATGATCCGGACATTATCGGCAAACGTCGGGCCGTGAATCCAGTAATCGTCACACATATTCGGTCCGATCAGTCCCCCGCCATCTGGGCCGTGACAGACCATGCAGTTCTTGGTGAACAAGTCCTGTCCCTGGGCAATGATGGTCTCATCCGTCGAGGGTTCCGACATCGCGGCTGCAGCCGTGGCCTCCTCTGCCGTGGGCTCGGGAGCCGCCGGTTTCCGGGCCTCCGCCGCCGCGACTTCCGCCTCGTACAGGTCGAGCTGTCCCGGCCCATCCATGACATGAAAGTAAATCATGTACCCGATCGCCCAGACCACACAGAGGACGAACAACCACGCCCACCAACTGGGCAGGTTGTTATCGAGTTCGGTAATGCCGTCGGCATCGTGATCCATCAACAGCGGTTCTTTGGGGTCTTTCATCGGTGATTCTCCTTCGGCAAGTCATTTCGATCCTCCTCCAGGGGGAGGTGGCCCATATGATCGATATACGGACGGCGAAGCCGGAGCGCCCACAGCGTCATCCCCGCGAACACCCCGACAAACAGGATCAGCCCGATGACCGGGTAGATGGTGATCCCGCCAATACTTTCCAATACATTCCGGATCATGGCTGACCTCCCGCATTCAGATCGGTCCGGATATCGGTACCCAACCGCTGGAGGTAAGCGATCAGTGCAACAATTTCCCGATCCGGTTCGACGGTGATTGTGGCACTGGCGAGACTGGTCGCGATCCCTTCGGCCTGCGCCTTCATATTGGCCATGACTTCATCCTCAAACCCATCCGGATAGGGGACCCCGAGCTTGCGAAGCACGGTGATCTTTTTCTGGAGGGTCGAGGTATCGAGCTGATTGACCAGCAGCCAGGGGTACCGGGGCATGATCGAACCCGGCGAGGTTGAGCGCGGATCCTGCATGTGCTTGTAATGCCAGGCATCCGGATATTTTTTGCCCACCCGGAACAGGTCCGGCCCAGTGCGTTTCGACCCCCACAGGAATGGGTGGTCATACACATATTCTCCGGACTTCGAGTAGGCGCCATAGCGCTCGGTTTCGGACCGGAAGGGCCGGATCATCTGGGAGTGGCACCCCACACAGCCCTCGCGAATGTAGAGGTCTCGCCCGGCCAGTTCCAGCGGGGTATAGGGTTTCACGCTGGAGATGGTCGGGACATTACTCCGGATCAGCCACATCGGGACCATTTCCACCAGACCGCCGATGGCCACTGCGACCAGGGCGAGGACGGTGAAGAGGACGGGTTTGCGCTCCAGCCAACGATGACGATAGGAATGGGACTCATCCCCGATCGGGGTCGCCTTAAGCGGCGGGGCCTGCACCGCGGTCTCCGGCTCGAAGGTTCCCTGCTTCACCGTCTTGATCAGGTTGTAGGTCATCAGGATCGCTCCGGTCAGATAGAGGGCGCCCCCGATCGAACGCAACCGCCACATGGGCAGGATCTGGGTCACGGTTTCGAGGAAGTTCGGATACTGGAGATAGCCCTCGGCGGTGAATTGCTTCCACATCAGGCCCTGGGTGACGCCGGCCCAATAGACGGGAATCACATAGAACAGCATGCCCATAAGGCCAATCCAGAAGTGGTAGGTGGCGAGTTTACGCGACCACAGTTCGGTATTGTAGAGCCGGGGAATCAGCCAGTACAGCACCCCAAAGGTCAGGAAGCCGTTCCAGCCCAGGGCACCGGTATGGACATGGGCAATGGTCCAGTCCGTGAAGTGCGACAGGGCGTTCACACTCTTGATCGAGAGCAGCGGCCCCTCCAGGGTGGACATTCCATACGCGGTCACCGCGACCACCATGAACTTCAACACGGGATCCTGCCGGACCTTGTCCCACGCCCCGCGCAGGGTGAGCAGACCGTTGATCATACCTCCCCAGGAGGGGGCAATCAGCATGATGGAAAACACCGTGCCCAGCGATTGCGCCCAATCCGGGAGCGAGCTGTAGAGAAGATGATGCGGGCCGGCCCAGATGTAGAGAAAGATCAGTGCCCAGAAGTGGATGATCGACAGACGATAGGAAAACACCGGGCGGTTGGCGGCTTTGGGCAGGAAGTAATACATGAGCCCGAGGTAGGGGGTGGTCAGGAAGAAGGCCACCGCGTTATGCCCATACCACCATTGCACGAGGGCATCCTGTACCCCGGCATAAATGGAATAGCTCTTGAGGAAGGAAACCGGAAACTCCAGCGAGTTGACAATATGCAGCATGGCCACCGTTACTGCGGTGGCGATATAGAACCAGAGGGCGACATACATGTGGCGCTCGCGGCGCTTCAGTATGGTGCCGATCAAATTGATGGTAAAGGCCACCCAGACCAGGGCAATCGCGATATCAATCGGCCATTCCAGTTCCGCGTATTCCTTGCTGGTGGTGATCCCGGAAACCAGGGTCAGGGCTGCCGACACAATGATCAACTGCCAGCCCCAGAAATGAATCCGGCTCAGCAGATCACTGAACATCCGGGCTTTGCACAGGCGCTGCACCGAGTAGTAGATCCCCATGAACATCCCGTTGCCGACAAACGCGAAAATGACCGCGTTGGTATGCAGCGGCCGGATGCGGCCAAAGGTGAGTTGGGCAATATCAAGGTTGGCGGCAGGCCAGTATAATTGGACTGCGGCAAGCAGTCCGACCAGCATTCCCACCAGCCCCCACAGGGTCGTCGCGAAGGCAAAATCGCGCACGATCCGGTTGTCGTAGCTGAACTGTTCCACGTCTGTCATGGGTTCACTTTCCTTCCTTCTTCGTTTTCGTTTTCACCACCGGGTCGTCATCGATCAGCATCCGCCGCGAGGGCGACCAGGTATCATCATATTGTCCCTGCTTCACCGACTTGATAAACAGCCCTAAAAAAATCAGGGCCACCACCAGGCTGGCGCCGAGTAGCAGGAAAACCACGCTCATCCCGTCACTCCAGCTCGCCGCGCCGCCCAGGTGGTTGCGGCAGTCGTGAACAGGACGACGGAAAGGGAACTGACCGGCATGAGCACCGCCGACACCAGCGGGGACAGCATCCCGGTGGCGGCAAAGGAAAGGCCGATCACATTGTACAGCAGGGAGAGCGCAAACGCGGCCCGGAGAATCCCCAGCGCGCTCCGGCTGTAACGATGAAATGCGGGCAAGCGGGAAAACTCCGGGGCCGAGAGCACCGCATCGCAGGCTGGCGAAAACAGGGTGACATCCTCGGAAACCGCGATGCCGACATCGCTCTGCCGCAGCGCACCGGCATCATTGAGACCATCGCCGATCATCATCACCCGTTGGCCCTTGTCCTGTCTTTTCCGAATGTAATCCAGCTTGTCATGGGGTGACTGGCCAAACCGGAGATCAGCCTGCGCCCCCAGCAGGGCCTCGAACCGGGCCCGGGCAGTATCCCGGTCTCCAGAAAGCAGGGTCAGCTCCAGCCCTTGAGCGGAAAGATCCCGGACCACATCAATCAACCCGGAGCGCTCGGTCTGGTCGGTCAGAAACCGGCCCCGGACCGTGCCATCGATGCTGACCCAGGCCCCGCCGGCATCGCCACCCGCCTCGGCGCCGACATACCCGGCCTTGCCGATGTGGATCCGGTGCCCGGCCACGGTGCCGGAAAGTCCCTCACCTTCGATCAGCTCCAGAGCCTCGACCGGAGGCAGATTCCCACCCGCCCCTCCGGCGGCAATGGCCCGGCTCAGGGGATGGGTGGAGCAGCGGGCCAGTGCCGTGACCCACGCCATCTCCTCCCGGGTCAATTCCCCTCCCTCGTGGCGGGCCTCGCCGGTCTGCCCGGTGGTCAGGGTCCCGGTTTTATCGAACACCACGACCTTCGCCCGGGCAAAAGCCTCGACCACAGAAGGACTGCGGAGAAACAAACCCGCCCGCCCCAGCAGGCGCTGGGCTGTTCCGAAGGTGAACGGGGCGGCGAGGGCCAGGGCGCAGGGACAGGCAACAATCAGCACGGCGGCAAAGGTTCTCGCCACCTGGGTCGGATCCACCACCCACCAGTACAATGCGGTGCAGGCAGCTAGAATCACCACCGCCACGGTAAACCATCGCCCGGCAAGATTGGTCATGTTTTGTAGTTCATATTCCCGGGGCTTGCGGAAGGCGTCATTGTTCCAGAGCGAGGTCAGATAGCTTTGGGACACATCCTTGACCAGGTCCGCCTCCAGCACATCCCCCATCTGGCGCGCCCCGGCATAGACATAGTCTCCGGAAACTGCGGTTACCGGTTCCGCCTCCCCGGTAACAAAACTGTAATCGAGGCGGGCAGTGCCTGATACAATCACCGCATCCGCAGGAATCAATTCCCCATGGCGAATGACCACCCGGTCACCCGGAACCAGATTGTTCAAGGGCACGGATTCGTCCTGCCCCCCCTTGCGACGGGTCACCGCGAGGGGAAAGTACGACGTGTAGTCCCGGTCAAACGCGATGGCGTCGTAGGTATTTCGTTGCAGCCATTTTCCACACAGCAGCAGAAAGACCAATCCGGTAAAGGAATCCAGATAGCCCTCCCCGGTGTGTCGTAAAATGTCAGCCGTGCTCTGAAGAAACAGCGCGGTGATACCCAGGGCAATGGGAAAATCGATCGTCAACAGCCGCTGGCGCAATCCGGTCCAGGCGCCCCGGAAGTAGTCCTGGGCACTGAACAAGAGGACCGGGATGGAAAGCAGCAGGCTTGCAAAACCAAAGAACCGTTGCAGGGAGGCCTCGGCGTGGGGGTCGAGACCCAGGTAGGAGGGAATACTCATCAGCATCACATTGCCAAAGGCAAAGCCGGCAATGCCAATCTGGATGAGTAAACGGTGCTTTCCGCTGGCCTGGGTCACCGAAGTGAGCCGGTCCAGCTTCAGCTCCGGGGCATAACCGAGGGATGCGAGGCGGGCAGCGAGGGCAGACAGCGGCACCTGGGCGTCCTCCACAAAGAGGGTCACTTCCTTACGGGGAAAATGAACCTCCGACCGCCCTACCCCCGGCACCAGGCGGTACAGGTTTTCCAACAGCCACACACAGGCGGCACAATGAATCGCGGGAATCCGAAAGGTGACGCGCGACACGGTCCCGTTGCTGAAATCAACCACCCGGCGGCGAACCTCCGGTTGATCCAGTGCGGCATAAAAAGCTGGATCCACTTCCTGGGGCCGAACCCCGGGCGCCGACTCAATCGTATAGAATCGATCCAGACCATGATCGGAAAGAATGCGATAGGCCATCAGGCAACCCTGGCAGCAAAATGCGTGATCATGATCACGAGGAGGATTGGGAGGACAGTCCAGTCCGCAATGAACGCAGGCAACGCGCGCCTTGGTACCAGCAGCAACCTCACTCGCCAAAGAAACCGACAGTGGCGTTATCCTCATCGAATCCAAACTCAAGCGACCTTCCTTGTTCTTGCAACCGACTCCAAGGTACTGATCTGCCGTGATGGACGGAACCGAAAAGTACGGGATTGCGCAAGATCAGGGTTTCCCCGATGCCCGCATCTACCACGGGCGCTGCGCCCAAGCAGGACCGAATCGAGGCCACAGCACTTCGTTGACGCTCCCGGTGGAAAGTCTGTTTCGGCTGCACCTGGACTCAGACACCGCCGCCACGCCCTTCCGCGACACCCCTTCTCCTGAGAAGCGGTTCAGGAAATGCTCACCCCATCAGTCGTGCGCCATGCCAGGTCAAGCACAAAGAAACGCTGGTTGGACTAACACTCGATGTACTACAGTGAAGGGGGCAGCGCCAATTGTTAGCCACTTTGAAAGTGTTTGTGGACGACTCGGGTCTCCCCGTTCCTCGCATGGTCCCTCTTCGTGTAGTCTATGTAGCCATTGAAACGGTTCGGCATCTCTATGCGTATCGGAGGAGTGGCCGGAAAACTATGCAGGAACTTATTGATCATTGCGCCGATAAGCTCACCAAAGATTGTGGGCACGGCATTGCCGATCTGTTTAAATTTTTGTACCCTATTACCTGCGATCGCCCAATCGATGGGAAAGCCCTGTAGCAGCTTGACCTCTTGCAGGGTCAGCCTTCTTAGGTCTCCGCCCCAACGGATCCAGTCCTGACTGGAAGAACCCGTGACTGTTCTTGCGGGAAGATCAAGATCTGCAATGAATGTGCCTTGCCGGTAACCCCAATGCCCACCAGGCCTTGTCTTCTCTGCTCGCCCTTGGCTCTTGAGGCCGCTTCCGTTGGGAAGGGACTCAAGTTGCTGACCTAGAGAGTTCGTTGGGTAAGCGTAGTTCTTTCGATCTCGATCTGCATGCTTCTCCAAGAACATGCGGAGCGAATTCCATTGCTTATGCAACATGTCACCGTTCTTCTGGTGTGTGGGCTCTGGGAAAGCCGGTGCCGTTCCGTTCGCTGTACCCACGATAAAGCAACGAACCCGTCTCTGGTAGGCTCCATAGTCGGCGGAGTTCAGCAGTGTAGCTCGACAACTGTAGCCGAGATCTTGAAATCGATCGAGCAACTGCCTGATAACTCCTCCTGGCTCACCACTCGCATCACGTGCAGTGACTATGCCTCTTACATTCTCGAAGAGTAGCATTCGGGGTTTGAGCTCATCAACGACACGCACGAATTCGTTTACCAACTGTCCTCTCGCGTCTAGAACGCTGAGTTGTTTGCCAGAGCTTGAGAATGCTTGGCATGGAGGACCGCCAACGACAAGGTCAGGACTGGAAACGCCTGCAAGGTCCGAGCCTGACAGGTCCCTGACATCGGCATTGATGATTCTGGCACTCTCAAAATAGCGGATGCCATCGCCATGTGTGACAGATTGGTTTTGCCTGAGCGTATCGCAGAAGACAGGTTCAATTTCATTTAGGGCTATCGCCCTGAACCCGGCCCGCTCAAGGCCAATGTCAAGCCCTCCCGCGCCGGTAAAAAGACTGATGTAGGTGAATTTCTTCATAGCACTGTGGACAGGTCTGACAGTCGGTGCT